>JBBDNA010000021.1:0-2157 GCA_040877915.1 Dehalococcoidia bacterium | reverse complement strand
GCAGCGAGTGGCGCGTCAACGAGGTCGGCGCCCACGAGGCGGCGAGCGATCCGCATGAGCAGTACCTCAACGAGGCGCGCTACGTCGCCATGGTACCGACGCTGTTCGTCAAGGCCGATGGCAGCCAGCCGGCCTGGGCCGCGCCGACAACCACCACTCTGGAAACGGCCTCCGACCTCGCCCTGGTGGTGGGCTCCACCATCGTCCAGATCGCCGCCGGTACCGCTGTGACGCTGCCCGCCCTCGCCGCCGGCACCGACTACACGATCTATGCCGCAACGGATGGCTCACTCCAGGCGGTAGACGCCGACAGCGCCGCGCCTGCCGACGAGCGCGCGGTGGGCGGTTTCCACGCCAGCGCCGGGGCGTCCGAGATCGTCGAGACCTCGCTATGGGATCTCAACTGGCGACCGTCTGCACACAGCCCGCGCGGCATGGTCCACGACCCGAAATCAGGCCTCTGGGCCGACATCTACCTGGTGGACGTGGACTACGCGCTGAACGGCTACAGCCGCAACGGTCAGACCATCGCCGACGATGGCAGCCAGCCGAAGATCCCGACAGAGTACGGCGGCGACGGCACGGCGACCTATGCCACGGCCAGCTGGTGGTCGTTCAATGACATCCTGTCCGCCGCAGGCAAGCGCTACCCGTTCTATCAAGAGTTCACGGCGCTGGCCTACGGCGTCGTGGAGCGCCAGGCTGTGGGCAGCGATCCCGTGACCACTCAGCACGAAGCGGGCCACCGCTCGGCGTGCGGCGTGGAGCAAGCCACCGGCGTGATGTGGCAGTGGGGCGCCGACATCAACGGCACCACGGCGACGGGCACCGTCGCGTGGAACGACTGGGCGGACGGCCGTGGCGACATCTATACGCACTCCATCCGCTCGGCGCTGTTCGGCGGGCTCTGGGCCAACGGCTCCAACGCTGGCTCTCGGGCCTCGCACTGGAACTCTCAGCCGGACAGCTCCGGCAGCCATATTGGGGCTCGCGGCGTCTGCGGGCACGTCAATCTTCAGGCTGAGCGATAACGTGCGCCCACTTACGACCCTTGCAAATGTCGAGTGCGTGACGCGGGCCAATACCGAACTCTCGGGCGACCTGTGCCGCATTCCCGACCTCGGCATAGCGAGAACGCATGGCGATGATGTCGGCACCCGTCAGCCGGGAGTGAGTGTTCTTGGCGCCTACTTGGCTAGGCACCTTGGTCAATCCGGTTATGACGGCATGCGAGCAGTTACCGCTATGCGTCGTCCATTCGAGATTATCCGCGTGCGGGTTACTGCCGTTGCCGTCGAGGTGGTTCACCAACGGCAGGTTATCGGGGTTAGGTATCCATGCCTCAGCAACAAGGCGATGCACGAGCTTGGGCTGTTTCTTCCCGCTGCCATCAGCCAACCACACGCGCAGGTGCCCCGCACGCTTGGCAATGGACGGCTTGAGCGGATGCCCGCCGCGCATGCAGGTGCCGCCACGATTACCCACCTTAATCACTTTCGGGATGCTGAATACCACGCCTTCGCGGCTTACCTGATAGCGCCCTTCGTATCCCACTACATCTTTAAGCTCTGCCATGCGATTGCCCTCCTTTTCGGCATTATAGCATGGTCTGTGACTGCATAGGAGGTCGCATGTTCAGCAAAGACCAAACCACCGGCCGCGTTGTCTGCCTTACCGATTACGGTCGCCTGAAGACCGGGGCCATCGTACCCGAATCAAACGAGCTCTACGCCGATGTCGAGGCGTGGCTCGCCGAGGGCAACACCCTGTCCGAGTTCGACGGCTACCCAGAGATCCCGATGACCGAAGAGCAGCTGCAGGACTGGCGTGATAATGCTGTGGTCACCCGCTTTCAGGCCCGCGCCGCGCTCAGGCAAGCCGGACTGCGTGAGCAGGTCGACGCGATCATTGATGACCCTGAGACTGAGCCCTTGGTCGTTGACGCCTGGGTCGATGCGCAGGAGTTCCGCCGGATGAGCCCGACAGTGCTCAATCTCGCCGCGGCACTTGGGCTGACCGAGATCGAGGTTGATGATCTTTTTAATCAAGCGACGACGATAGAAGCGTGATGCGCCAGATCGGCGGGGCAGTCCATGGGGCATCAATGGGGCAAACCGGACGCCATTTCATGCCATTTGAGGGGTAATGAGGCATTAC
>JBBDNA010000020.1:0-59823 GCA_040877915.1 Dehalococcoidia bacterium | reverse complement strand
TGGGGTGGACGGAGGGATTCGAACCCTCGATCTCCAGGGCCACAACCTGGCGCCTTAGACCGCTAGGCGACGCCCACCACGCTTAGCGCCACAACGCTCAGTGATAGAAAAGCCCCGCCAACGGGGCCAAACCGGAGTCTAGCACGGGATTCGAAAGGCGGTCAAGAATGAGGTCTCGATGAAGCGCGCGTTGTTCGTCTGCACGGGAAACAGGGCCCGAAGCCAGATGGCGGAAGGTCTGCTACGGCACCTGGCCGGCGACCGGTTCGAGGTGCACAGCGCGGGGACGGTCCCCAAGGGGCTGGCGACCGAGACCGTGTCCGTGATGGGCGAGATCGGCATCGACATCAGCGGCCAGTGGTCGAAACACGTGGACGAGTTCGCCGGTCAAGAGTTCGATTACGTGATAACGGTGTGCAACAGCGCGCGGGAGAGCTGCCCTGTGTTCCCGGGTGAAGGCAAACGCATCCACTGGGACGTCGCGAATCCGATCGAGGCGCAGGTTCGTGGTGACTCGCTGGAAAGTGCGTTGCGGATCGCGCGGGACGACCTGAAAGGCCGCATCGAGGAGTTCCTGGCGCAGGAGGGTTGAGCTGGACTAGAGGCCGGGGGTGCCGCTGCCCGCACCGCCGCCGGCGCCCATAGTGCCGCGCAGCCGCGGGTCGGAGATGTCCCGGAAGGCGTCGCCGACCATGTTGAAGCCGAGGACGACGAGGCTGAGGGCGAGGCCGGGGAACAGGACGACCCACCAGTAGCCGGCCTGGGCGGCGAGCCGGTTATCGCCGGTGAGGTCGGCGCCCCAGGAGGGCGTGGGCTGAGGCACGCCGACGCCGAGGAAGCTGATCGCGGCCTCGGCCAGGATGGCCAGCGGCAGTGTGATGCTGGCCAGGATGACGACTAGCGCCGCGACGTTGGGGAAGATGTGACGCCACATCACGCGGGCGTCGCTGGCCCCCAGGGCGCGGGCCGCCTCCACGTATACGTTCTCCTTGATGGACAGCACGGCCCCGCGGACGATGCGGGCAACCGTGGCGATGACGACGACGCCGATGCCCAGGGATATGACGAACAGGTCCAGGAAGTTGGGCACGCCCAGGAATGTGCCCTCGGGCAGGGGCGTGTTATTGGCGAGGAACTGGCGGACGGCGGACTCCTCGTCGCCGATGACGGTGATGATGGCAAGGAGGAGGACGATGGCGGGGAATGAGAGGAGGACATCCACGGTGCGCTGGATGAGGCTGTCCGCGAACTTGCCGAAGTAGCCGGATACGACGCCCATCAGCGTGCCGATGGTCACGCCAAAGATGATGGCTACCATGCCGATCATGAGGGAGATACGGGCGCCGAATATGGTTCGGCTAAAGACGTCGCGGCCTATGCCGTCAGTACCGAAGGGGTGGTCCAGCGAAGGGCCGTCCAGCTTGTCGACCGCGACGATCCGGAGGGGCGCGCCGGCTTCGTGGGCGGTGGCTTCGGTCTCATTGGCGCCACGGCCCACGTCCAGGGTGTTGTTCTGGATGCTGAAGATGGTGACGTCCTCATCGCCGATCGTGAGCGTCTGGCCGAAGTTGAGATCGGCGGCATCGACCACGGTAACGCTCGTCTGCTCGGCGTCGATGGCGACGTCCAGCTCACCGCGCGTATCAACGATGCGGTTGATATCGGTCGGGCTGTAGGGCGCGATGATGTCGGCGAAGAAGCCGCAGAAGAAGAGGAGGCCGACCATGAGGAGGCCAAAGACGCCGAGCGGGTGCCGGCGCGCCAGCACCCAGGCGCGGCGGGCCACCGGCGGGCGTTCGGGTATCGCCTCTTGCAGCTGCAGCGGTACGGCTACGTCCTGGGCCACGTCAGCTCCTTACGCGTACCTGATCCTGGGGTCCAGCCAGCCGTAGAGGATGTCCACGACGAGATTGGCCATGACGTGGACGAAGGCGAACAGCAGGACCAGGCTCTGGACGACGAAGAGGTCCCGGCGAATGATGGCCTCCAGCGTGTATTTCCCAATGCCGTTGAGGTTGAAGACCGATTCTATGATGACGGCGCCGCCGATAAGAGCGCCGATCTGGAGGCCCAGGATGGTGACGACAGGAATGAGCGCGTTCTTGAGCGCGTGGCGCACGACAACGGTGCGCTCCCGCAACCCCTTGGACCAGGCCGTGCGGATGTAGTCGTTGCGCAGCACCTCCAGCAGCGAGGAGCGGGTGAGGCGCATGATGGCGGCGGCGCTGGCCAGGGCCAGGACGAGGGCGGGGAAGAAGAACTGCTGGAAGTTGATCCAGGGGTCTTCCATGAATGGGACATAGCCGCGGGAGAACTGCGGCGGCGTATAGTCGAACCAGATGAGGCCAAAGGTGATGAGGAGGATCCCCAGCCAGAAAGAGGGTATGGATAACCACAGAACGCTGCCCACCCGGGCGAGCCAGTCCATGATGCTGTTGGGCCGGATGGCGGAGATGATCCCCAGGGGGATGCCCAGGAGGATAGAGAGGGTCGTGGTCATGACCAGCAGCTCGGCGGTGATGGGGAGCCGCCGTTCCATCTCCGTGGAGACGGGGATCTCGCTCTCCGTGATGGACTGGCCCAGATCGCCCTGAACGACGCCGGAGAGCCAGTTCCAGTACTGCTCGTACCAGGGATCGTTAAGTCCGGTTTCCTCGCGGATGCTCTCGACGACTTCCGGCGTGCAGCCGAAGCCACAGGTCAGAATAGCGGCGTCGCCGGGGATGACGCGGAAGGTGGCGAAAGTGAGGAAGGAGACGCCCAGCATGATGGGGACTAGAAGGAGCAGGCGTCTGATGACGTAGTCTCGCATGTCAGCTCGGTGAGTTGACCTCGTTCGGGCGGGGCGCCACTAGATACTACCCGCGCTAGTCCTTTTCTGTCCACACCTCGGAAGGGAAGGGACAGAACTCGACGCCCTCCTCGGGGGAATCGGTGTCCAGACCGCCAAAGGCGGACCGGCCCTCCGGCCCGTACTGGACGTGCTTCCAGTTGGCGGCGTAGTTGAACCCCCCGGTCGTCGTTATCTGGGGCCCGAACTCCGGCAGGATCATGCGCTGCGCCTCCAGGATGATCTCCTTGCGCTTCACAGGGTCGAACTCCTCGGACTGCGCATCGATGAGCACGTCAAGGTCGGGGTTGGTGTAGTTCGTCCAGTTGCCGGTGCCGGTCACGCCCAGGGAGTGGTAGAAGGAGAGGGGCCGGTCGGGCTCATCGTAGGGGAGGTTGGGGAAGAAGGCGAGGTCGAAGTTGCCGGGGAGGATGACACTGCTGATGAAGGTGCCGAGCTCGATGGCGTCCAGCTCTATCTGGAAACCGACCTGGTTCACCTGGTTCTGGATAAGCTCGGCTATCTGGCCGACGATGGACGGGGCAGACAGGTCGGGGAGCTTCAACCGGGCGCTGGGGTTGGGGACGCCGGCCTCCGCCAGAAGCTCACGGGCGCGGTCCTGGTCGAACTTGTAGAAGGCGCGGAGCTCCTCCTGAGGGAGGGCCCAGTTGAACTGGGGCCACTGGATGGGGCCGCTGTAGTTCCCCTCGCCGTCCTGGATCGTATCGATGAGCTCGTCGCGATTGATGGCGAGGCTGAACGCCTCGCGGACGCGAATGTCGCGCCAGGGGTCCTTCATCTTGATGTGGACCACGGGGTAGAAGAGGGAGGGGGCCTTGAACACTTCGAAGTCGTCGTCCTCGCCGAACTCTTCGGCCCGCTCTCGATCGAGGAAGGCGCCGTTGATGTCGTGGTCGCCGTTGCGGAAGGCGGCCAGCAGGGAGGAGTCCTCCGTGATCACGATGAGGCGCCAGGTGTCGACCCAGGGCTTAGGTGCGCAGAAGTAGTTGGGGTGGCGGGTGAGGACGATGCGCTCCTGGCCGCGGAACTCTTCCATCATCATGGGCCCGCTGCCGTAGGCGACCTGGCTGAGGTTTGTGTCCGCGAACTCAGAGGGGACGATGGCCCACGTGGCGTTGGCCATCTCGCGGATGGCAGGGACGAAGGGCCTGCTCATGACGAAGCTGAAGGTCGTCGGGTTAGGTGCGTCAAAGCGCTCGATGCGCTTGGGGAACCGCTTGTCGGGGGCGGTAAGAGCCTCGCCGCGGCGCTTGAAGCTGGAGACACAATCCTCGGAGGTGATCACCTTATCGGCGGCGGCGCCACCGTACGGCGCGGGCCAGACCCGGACGTCGTCGCGGAGAGTGAAGATGAAGTTGAGCGGGTCCGGGTTTTCGAAGTCGGTAGCCAGGTTGTTGAGGATGATCGACTCGCTGGCCGCGTCCCAGGAGTACATGTAGGAGTACATCATGGAGACGATGTCCAGCCCGGTGAGGTCCACGTGGGGATCGATGCCCAGGGCGGCGATGGTGCGGCCCTGGGTTATCGTGCCGCCGGGGATGGGCGAGCCTTCGGGGACGTCGGGCCGCGGAGTGCCGCCGCCGTTGCCGCCGTTGCCGCCGCCACCCCCGGAGTTGCAGCCGACCAGCGCTGCCGCGCCCACGCCGGCCGCGGCCACCGCGCTGCCCCCCAGCAGGCCGCGCCGAGAGACGCGCCGGCGCCAGAACCGGTT
The DNA here is from genome assembly GCA_040877915.1 of Dehalococcoidia bacterium. Taxonomy (GTDB): domain Bacteria; phylum Chloroflexota; class Dehalococcoidia; order SM23-28-2; family RBG-16-64-32; genus JBBDNA01. The sequence continues at coordinate 55,261 of JBBDNA010000020.1, read as the reverse complement.
CCAGTATGTGGATTCAGCCATACGTCGATGCCTCCCCGTGGTCCGCTGAACCCCCGCGTCAGCACGCTTCGTCCAAGAACGATACGTCAGTTATAGCTAGGCAAGATTGCTTTGTCAAACCCGTCGCGAAGTTGTCCCGATTGGCTGGCTCAGAGCGCGAAGTAGCCGAGAACGAACGCGCCCAACGTCAGACGGTAGACGACGAAGGGGAGAAAGGTGCCGGTGCGGAGGAGCTGCAGCAGGTAACGGATGGCCAGCCAGCCGACGACGGCGGCGACAACGGCGCCGGCCAGGATGGTGACGACGTCGTCGCGGGGGATGCCGTCGACGACGGCCTCGGTGATCTTAAGGAGGCCGGCGCCGACGATGACCGGGGTCGAGAGGAGGAAGGAGAAGCGGGCGGCGTCCGGCCGCCGGTAGCCGCCGTACATGGCGGCGGTGATGGTGACGCCGGCGCGGGAGACGCCGGGGACGAGGGAGAGGGCCTGGGCGGCGCCGATCCAGACGGCGTCTCGCCACGTGGAGTCCTGGATCGCGCGGCGGCGGCTGCCGTAGCGGTCTCCGACGTAGAGCAACAGGCCGAAGGCGATGAGCATGCCGCCGACGACGTAGGGGGAGCGCACTTCGTCCTCCAGCGCGAGGTCGAAGATCAGGCCGACGATGGCGGCGGGGATGGAGCCGAGCGCCAGGAGGAAGAGCAGGCGGCTGTTGTAGACGGGGTCGGGATCGGGCTCGCGACCGCCGTTGCTGAGCCAGGCCAGGCCACCGCGCAGCATGAGCACCCACTCCCGCCCGAAGAAGGAAATGACGGCGATCGTCGTGCCCAGGTGGAGGGCGACGTCGAAAGTGAGGTCGTCGGAGAAGTTCCAGCCGAAGAACTCGCGGGTGAGGATGAGGTGGCCGGAGGAGGAGATGGGGAGAAACTCGGTGAGGCCCTGGACGATGCCCAGGGCGACGGCGCGGAGGAGGTCTTCCATGCGTCGTGAGTAGCATATCGGGCAGTCGGGTCAGGGTCTACGCGGGCGAAATTGGTTTGACAGGGGCGGCGAAATGTGAAATTAATAGCGGGACTCGCCCGCGCAAGGGCGGGCAGCCCCACAGATACGGAGGTCGCAAGATGAGTGAGGTTCGATTCGATGGCCGCGTGGCGATCGTCACCGGCGCGGGAGGAGGGCTGGGGCGCTCGCACGCGCTGCTGCTGGCCTCGCGGGGCGCGAAGGTCGTCGTGAACGATCTCGGCGGTGCCCGCGACGGTACCGGCGGCGGCAGCGCCATGGCCGACCAGGTGGTACAGGAGATCAAGGACGCCGGCGGCGAGGCCGCGCCCAACTACGACGGTGTGGACACGCTCAAGGGCGGCGAGTCCATCGTGCAGTCGGCGCTGGACGCCTTCGGCAAGGTGGACATCGTCATCAACAACGCCGGCATCCTGCGCGACCGGGCGTTTCACAACCAGACGGAGGAGGACTGGGAGAAGGTGCTGGCCGTGCATCTGAAGGGGGCCTTCTGCGTAACCCAGCCGGCGTTCCGCGTGATGCGGCAGAACGGCTACGGACGAATCGTGTTCACTACGTCGGCGGCCGGGCTGTACGGCAACTTCGGCCAGTCCAACTACGGCACGGCCAAGATGGCGCTGGTCGGTCTGATGAACACGCTGAAGATCGAGGGGCAGAAGTACAACATCAGGGCAAACACGCTGGCCCCGCTGGCCGCCTCGCGGCTCACGGAGGACATCTTCCCGCCGGCCATGCACGAGAAGCTGTCACCGCAGTACGTGTCGCCGGTCGTCGCCTACCTCTGCTCGGAGGAGTGCGAGGAGAGCGGCGGCGTGTTCACGGCCGCCGGCGGCTACTTCGGCCGCGCGGCGGTGGTGGAGAGCAAGGGCGTGTTCTTCGACGACGCCTCCAAGGTCACGCCGGAGGACATCCGCGACAACATCGCCAAGATCCGCGACCTGAGCGACGCCGACGAGTTCCCCAACGCCAACGCCGAGGGGATGTCGCGCGTGTTCTCCAAGCTGCAAGGAGCACCCGCCCCTTCGACGAGCTCAGGACAGGCGCAATGACAACCAGAGTAGGCATCCCCCAGGCCGCCGGTATCGAGCTGCCCGGCGCGACTTTCGAGTACACGGACCGCGACGTCATGCTGTACGCCGTCGGCATCGGCGCGACGGAGCTGGACTTCGTGTTCGAGCGCAACCTCAAGGTGCTGCCCACGTTCGCGGTCATCCCCGGCTTCGCCGGGCTGACCGGACTCATGGGCGCCGTCGAGATCAACCCCGTGATGCTGCTCCACGGCGAGCAGCGGATCACCCTGAACAAGCCGATCCCCACCGGCGGCAAGCTGACGACGACCGGCAAGATAAAGGACGTGTTCGACAAGGGCAAGGGCGCGCTGCTCGTCGCCCAGGGGGAGACGCGGGACGAGTCCGGCGAGCTGCTGTTCACCAACGAGTCCGGCGTGTTCGTCCGCGGCGCCGGCGACTTCGGCGGCGAGCGCGGGCCGGAGGCCGGCAACCAGGCCCCGGATCGCAAGCCGGACAAGACTGTCGAGATGCAAACGCTCCCCATCCAGGCGATGATCTATCGCCTCTCCGGCGACCGTAACCCGCTGCACGTCGACCCGGCGTTCGCCAAGATGGCCGGCTACGACCGGCCGATCCTGCACGGCCTGTGCACGATGGGCCACGTCGGTCGCGCGGTGCTCGCCGAGTACTGCGGCAACGAGCCGGCGCGCCTGAAGGGCATCGAGGTGCGCTTCTCCGGCGTCGTCTTCCCCGGCGATACCATCATCACGGAGATGTGGGACCCTTCGACAGGCTCAGGACAGGCTGGCGGTGGCCGCGTGCTGTTCCAGGCGAAGACGCAGCGCGGCGAAGTCGTCATCAGCAACGCCGCGGCGACCGTAGAACCGTAGGGGCAGCGCTTGCCCCGCCCCAGGGCGCAGCGAGCAGCAGCCCTAGTGTGAGAGGAGGCGTCGACATGTCCCAGGGCAACTCGGAGGCCGATGTCATCGTCGTCGGCGCCGGCTTCGCCGGGCTGACCACGGCGCGAGAGCTTATCGCCAGAGGCCGCGAGGTCATCGTGCTGGAGGCGCGCGACCGCGTCGGCGGCCGCGTCCTCGGCTACGAGCTGGGCAACGGCGCCATCGTCGACATCGGCGGGCAGTGGACGGGCCCCGGGCAGGACCGCATCCGCGCCCTGGGCGACGAGATGGGCGTGGAGAGCTTCCCCACCCACGGCGCCGAGGCGAAGCACCTGCAGTACCGCGGCGATGAGCGAACCGTCTACGAGGGCGCGATACCCGACACCGACATGGCGCTGCTGGGCGAGTTCATGAGCGCGGTGCAGCGCCTGGAGGAGATGGCGAGCGAAGTGCCCACGGAGGCCCCCTGGGACGCCCCGCAGGCCGCCGGCTGGGACGCCCAGACGATGCAGGGCTGGATGGACGCCAACCTGACCTCGGACGGGGCGAAGGACCTGATGCACACCGTGATCGAAGGCGTGTACGCGGTGGAGCCGCGCGACGTGTCCCTGCTGTACACGCTGTTCTACAACCGCGCCGGCGGAGGACTGCTGACGCTCACCGGAACCGAGGGCGGCGCCCAGCAGGACCGCTTCGACGGGGGAGCGCAGCTGGTCGCGCAGAAGCTCGCCGCACAGCTCGGCGACCGCGTGCAGCTGTCGTCGCCGGTGCGGCGGATAACGCAGGACAACGGCGGCGTCAGCGTCGAAGGCGACGGCTTCATCATCCACGCCGAGCGGACGGTGGTGACGATCCCGCCGGCGCTGGCCGGCCGCATCGACTACTCGCCGGCGATGCCGGGGCTGCGTGACCAGCTGACCCAGCGCACGCCGATGGGCGCCGTCATCAAGATCAACGCCGTGTACGAGGAGCCGTTCTGGCGCTCGGAGGGGCTTTCCGGCCGGGCCGTCGGCGACACGGGGCCGATCAAGTTCACGTTCGACAACTCGCCCAAAGGCGGAAGCCCCGGCGTCCTCGTCGGTTTCTTCGACGGCGAGCCGGCGCGGCGCTACTCGGCCGCGCCGCCGGAGGAGCGTCGCAGGGCGGCGCTGGACTGCTTCGCGCGCTACTTCGGGCCGCGCGCGGCCAGGCCGGTTGAGTTCATCGAGCAGGACTGGCTGCGGGAGGAGTACAGCCGCGGCTGCTACGGTGCGGTGTTCCCGCCGGGCACGCTGTACTCCTTCGGGAAGGCGCTGCGCGAGCCGGTGGGACGCATCCACTGGGCGGGCACGGAGACGGCTACGGTAAACCCGGGGTACATGGACGGCGCGGTGCGGTCGGGCGAGCGGGCGGCGGCGGAGGTGCTGGCGCTCCTGAACTGAGCCCGTGGCCGATCGAGGCCGGCGAGCCGGTGGGCGCGCCGCTGCGAGGCACGTCTTTGGTGCACGAGCTGTTCGCGGCGCTGGAGTCGGCCGGCCTCGGCGAGGAGGGGACACAGGCGCTGGTGAAGGCCTTGGGCGAACAAGCTCTCGCGGACGCCGACAAGCGCCCCGACTCCTGACTTGACTTTCGCTATGGTGTGAATAAGATGTGTCTATCGTCCCCAACCGGCCACCAGTTAGGAGGTACGTCCGATGCCGGAGCACCCTAACGCTGCGCTGATCAGGAGGGGTTACGAGGCCTTCTCTCGGGGCGACCTGGAGTCGCTCGTCCCCATCTTCGACGCGGACGCCGTCTGGCACGTGCCCGAGGGGACACCCTTCTCCGGCGACCACGAGGGCCGCGAGGCCGTGCTGGCGATGCTCCGAGGCCTCATCGAACAGACAGACGGCACATTCGAGGCGAAGGTTAGCGACGTCTCCGCGCACGGACAGCACGCGGTCGCCATTACGCGGCTGCGCGGCGCCTTCGACGGCAAGGAGATGGAAGCCGCGGGCGTCGCCGTGTACCACATCAGCGAAGGCCGCATCCGCGAAGTGTGGTCGCTGCGACCGGAGGTTCGAACCAGCCACGAGCTCGCATCGGCGGCCGCCGCGGCGGCACGGGCCCGAGCCGTCCGCTCGCGATGATCACGGACATCGACACGTTCCTGCGCTACTTCCGCGGCGTGCACCGTCGCACGCTGCGGGACGTGGGCGCGCTGCCGCCGGAGGCCGAGGCCTGGTCGCCGCCGGGTGGCGAGGGCGACTACGCCTGGAGCATCGGCGAGCTGGTGCGGCACGTCGCCGGGACGCGGATGTACTTCGCGCGCGCCTACCGCGGCGAGGGCTGGATCGCCGACTGGGACCCGCCGGTCACGGACGAGCAGTCGAGCTGGATACCGGCGCTGGAGGCGTCGTTCGAGGAGTTCGACCGCCGCATCCAGGGAACCCCCAACGAGTGGCTGACCCGCAAGATCGAGATGCTGGACACGGACGCCTCGCTGAGCGGCTGGCGGGTACTGCTGATGATGGTGGAGCACGAGGTGCACCACCGCTCCCAGATCGACACGTACGCGGGGCTACAGGGGTGGAAGGTGCCGCAGATCTACGACCGCTCGGCGGAGGAGGTGGGGCTGCAGCGGGAGCGCCAGCGGGAGAAGCACCCGGAGTAGCCACCGCCACGGTCGTAGGGGCGACGTTTAGGTCGCCCGCTCGTGCGCGCCGCTCAGAAGTAGTTCACGGTGATGCCTCCGTCTACGACGAAGGTCGCGCCCGTGGTCCAGGACGACTCGTCGGAGGCGAGGTAGAGCGCGGCGTAGACCACGTCCTCCGCCCGGCCGAAGCGGCCCAGGGGAATGCGGTTCAGTCGCTTGAGGCGCTCCTCCTCGCTGGGGAACAGCGTCTCCAGCATCGGCGTGAGGATGGGGCCGGGGCAGATGGCGTTGGCCCGGACGCCCTGCGGCCCGTACTGGACGGCCAGGGAGCGGGTGAGCGACAGCACAGCGCCCTTGCTGGCCGTGTAGGCGTCCTGTGGCACGGTGCAGCCCATCAGCGCCACGAACGACGCGACGTTGACGACGGAGCCGCCGCCGGACCGCGCCAGGTGGGGGATTCCGTACTTGCAGCACAGCGCGACGCCCTTCAGGTTGACGTCCAGCACCCGCTGGAAGACGGCCTCGTCCATGTCCACGATCGCCTGGTCATCGTTGGGGAAGATGCCGGCGTTGTTGTAGAGGACGTCCAGCCCGCCGAAGGCGGCGACGCCTTCGGACATGGCGCGCTCGACGTCGGCGGCGCGGGAGACGTCGCCGGCGACAGTGACGATCTTGCCGCCGTCGCCCTCGACGGCGGCGGCGGTATCGCGGAGGCCGTCTTCGGTTATGTCAAACGCCAGGATGCTGGCGCCCTCTTTCGCGAACAGCTGGGCGGCGAGGCGGCCCATGCCGCCGCCGGCGCCGGATATGAACACTTGCTTTTCGGCCAGACGCATCGGGACCTCCTATACCATCTCGAAGTAGCAGCGGGGGGACGACCCCCACCGCGCCTCGAAAGACGCGGCATGGCCCCCGCAGTCCACCCCTCCATCTTCCAACTTCCACCCTCCACTTTCCCACTCCCTCCGCCGTCACACCATCTCGAAGTAGCGGCGGCGCTCCCAGTCCGTCACCGCCTGGCGGTGGCACTGCACCTCCCACTCCCGGAACGCCACGTACTGGTCGACGAAGGCGTCCCCGAACCAGCGGCGGGCGAGGGCGCTGTCGCGGAAGCGGTCGAGCGCCTCGGGGAGGGAGAGGGGGAGGGGTTCGGCGCTGGCGACGTCGTAGGCGTTGGCCGTCGTAGCGGGCGGAGGTTCGAGGTTGTTCTCGATGCCGTGCAGGCCACCGGCCAGTGTGGCGGCGAAGCCAAGGTAGGGGTTCAGGTCGGCGCCGGGGATACGGTTTTCGATGCGGATGGCGCCGGGGCTGGAGGCGATGACGCGCAGGGCCGTGGTGCGGTTGTCGATGCCCCAGGTGAGGTTGATCGGCGTCCAGGCGCCCACGCGGAAGCGCTTGTAGGAGTTGACGTTGGGCGCGTACATGAGCATGAACTCGGGGGCGGTGGCCAGGACGCCCGCCAGGTAGGAGCGCATCGTCGCCGAGAGGTGATGGTCGCCGCCGTCGTCCCAGAAGGTGCTGGCGTCGCCCTGGGTCGACCAGAGGCTCTGGTGGAGGTGGCCGCCGCAACCGTCGACGCCGTCGGCGTACTTGGCCATGAACGTCGGCAAGGCCCCCACCTGTGCGGCGATCTCCTTGGAGGCGCTCTTGTACAGCATCGTCTGGTCGGCGGCGGCGACGGCGTCGGTGTGGCGCAGGTTGATCTCGTACATGCCGGCGCCGTGCTCACGGTTGTAGCCGTCTACCGGGATGCCGTACTCGTTCAGGCAGCGGCGAACGCGGCCGATTATGGGCTCGTCGATGGAGGCGTGGTGGATGGAGTAGCAGTTGTATCCGGGGTTGATGGGCCGCAGGTTGGAGAAGCCCTTCTCGCGCAGGGAGTGCTGGTCTTCCTGGAAGAAGCGAACCTCCAGTTCGGCGGCCATGAGGGGCCGGAAGCCCATCTCGGCGGCCCTGGCGACGGCGCGCTGGAGGACGAAGCGGGGCGAAATGGGCAACGGCTCGCCTTCCTCGGTGTAGAAGTCGCAGACGACGCTGGCGCTGCCCGGTTCCCAGGGGACGACGGCCAGGGTACCGAGGTCGGGGCGCATGACAATATCGCCGAATCCGGTCTCCCAGTTGGAATAGGGGAGGTTACCGATGACGGTGTCCTGGATATCCCACCCGAATAGCACGTCACACTGCGGGAAGCCCTCGCCTTCGGCGGCGTGGAGGAAGTGCTCCGCGCTTACGCGTTTGCCGCGATATACGCCGTCGAGATCGGCGCCGCCGATCCGTACGGTCTCGATGTTGTTGGCGCGAAAGAGCTCGGCGGCGGCTTTGATGTCCATGGGTGGCCTCCTAAAGGTTCGTGGGCTGGATTTTACCATTCCTTGACGGATAGGGGGCAGATAGGCGTAATCGGTCAAATTCGTGGCGAGAATTCGGCGAGAGGGGGCTGGCAACATTGACGCAGAGAGCAACACGGGGAAGAGGAGGACTTTGAGATGCCAGCCAAGGTCATAGTGATGGTAGCGGACAAGGAAGACGAGAAGCGCGGTGAGATAACCGTGCTGGAGGACCCGCGCAAGGCGGAGCTGCTGATAGAGACGCTGCTGGAGGCGGGATTCGAGCAGGAGCGCATCCGGCTGTACACGGGCGACAAGACGGACATCCAGGTGGCGTACCGGCCGGTGGTGGCGCTGGTCAACGATGACGGCGGGCAAGGTCGCGTGAGGGTGGACACGCTGGCCCAGGAGCTCGGCCGAGAGCCGGAGCCCGACGCGGACCAGGAGCTGGAGCCGGTGATGGTTTCAGCGAGACGGGAGCCGGCGCGGGCTGAGCAGGACGCCACGCCGTTCGTGAAGGACGGGGTACGGTTCTCTTCGCTGTTCCAGACGACACACCTGACGAGGTCCGTTCCCTCGTAGCAGCTCCGATATCTTCTCCGGCTGAGGGTTCGTCCGCAGCGTGCGAGCGGCAGCCCTCAGCCTCGGCATGCCGGCGCCCGGCTACGACCGAGGACTAGCGACGGGTGGTGCGACGGACGCGAGCGGCCCTGTTGAAGGCGGGCGCCGGCCCGCTGTGGCCGTTGCGGCCGGGCGAGGCGGCGACGGCCTGCATGACGTTGAGGTGATCGCGCAGGTAGCGCGTGATCAAGAAGTTCTGCCGCACGTGCTCGCGGGCGCGAGCGCCCAGCGCCTTCGCGGCCGCGGGCCGGGTGAGCAGCTCGAAAGTGCGGCTGGCGGCCTGGTCGACGGAGTCCACGATGTGGCCGGTCTGGCCGTCCAGTACCTGGAGGGGGATGCCGCCGACGCCGCGGGCGACCATGGGGCGAGCCTTCCACAGAGCCTCCGTCACCACCAGCCCGAAGCCCTCGCGGGTCGACAGCTGGAGGACGACGGAGGCGCCGCGCTGAAGCGCGTTGACCTCATAGCTTACGTTGCCGTTGACCAGGCGTATGTCCTGGTCATCGCCGGCCTTGCGGGCGGTGCGGTCGAAGTAGAGCCAGCCCTCGGGGTCGTCGTGGGCCAGGGTGGCGGCCATGACCAGCTGTATCTGCGGGATCTCCTTCTTGACCAGGCGGTAGGCGTCGATGACGCCGAGGGGGTCCTTCCAGGGGTCGAAACGGGAGACCTGGATCATGTAGGGGCGCTCAGTGTCTATGCCGTGGCGCTTCATGACTTGCCGGACGTGGGCCGGCGGGAGGTGTCGGTTCTTGGCGCTCAGCGGGTCGATGGCGGGGGCAGCGATGAACACCTGCGGCCCCACGAGCCCATCGCGGACGTACTGCTGCAGGGTGAACACGGCCGCGTCGTAGCGCTCCACGAAGGGGCGAAGGAAGCCCCAGAGACGGCGGTTGGCGTCGGACAGGTCTATGTGGCAGCGCCAGATCCAGGCGCCGCGCCGCTTGCGGCCCTCGTCCAGGAACTGGAGGACGCCCAGCGGCTGCGGGTCGTGAATCCAGACGAAGTCGTAGTCCTCGTCGCGGAGCAGGCGGGCGTTGATCTCGTTGTAGCGGAGCCAGGTGTCGCGCATGGCGGGGGTCCAGGGCATGGGCATGCCCTGGAGCAGGTTGTGCATGGCCTTGGTGACAGCGAAGAACTCCTCCTTGCCGTGGATTACCTTCCAGTCCGATTCGATGCCCATGTCGTTGAGGAGGGGCACTAGGGTAGCCAAGATCTCGGCGACGCCACCGCCGAACGAGGTGGAGTTGAGATGGAGCACACGCGCCCCGCGCAGGGGCGCGGCGAGGGCCCGCAGCTCGTCCACCTGGCCGCCGATAATAGGCCGGTACGCCTCCAGTGAATGAGGCGTCAGCTCCGCGGTCTTGAGGGCGGCTGTATCGTCGCTGATGTCAGACATTCCGGCCATCGCCTTGCCAGTGTCTCAAGGAGGCGTTACGCGCCGGTTGAGAAACCGTGTACTTACCGATTATCACAATAAGTACCAACGCAGGTGTACCCCCTCCAGTTACTGATACGCGGTAGGATAGTCTGTCGGCTTGGTCAGAGCGGGAGAGGAAGGAACGCTTGAGAGCCGCGGGCGTAGACGTGACGATCGTGGGCGCGGGGGTGGTTGGGCTGGCGGTGGCGGCTGCGGTGACGACGCCGGAGCGCAGCATCTTGATGCTGGAGCGGAACCCGACGTTCGGGCAGGAGACCAGCAGCCGGCACAGCGGCGTGATACACGCGGGCATCTACTACACGCCCGGCTCCCTGAAGGCGAAGCTGTGCGTGCGCGGGCGGCGTCTGCTGTATGAGACGTGCCGCCAGTACGATATCCCACACAAGAGGCTGGGGAAGCTGATCGTGGCGGTGGAGGAAGGGGAGGTGGGGCAGCTGGAGGCGCTGCGAATGCGGGGGGAGGAGAACGGGGTGGAGGGTTTGCGGTTGCTGTCCGGCGCGGAGGCGCAAGCGTTGGAGCCGAACGTGAAGGCGGTGGCGGCCCTGCTGTCGCCGGAGACGGGGATCATCGACGACCACGGCCTGATGCGCGTGTACCTGGGCCTGGCGCAGGAGAAGGGGGCCATGGTGGCGTTCAACAAGACCGTGACGGCGATCGAGCGGCAGCCGGATGGCTACGAGGTTACCGCCGGCGAGGCCGGCGGCAGTGTCTCCTTCCGGACGCGGGTGCTGGTGAACTGCGCGGGGCTGGAGGCGGACCGGATCGCGGAGGCGGCGGGGATGGACGTGGACGGGTTGGGGTACCGCCTTCACTACTGCCTGGGCGAGTACTTCCGCTGGAACGCCCCCAGGCCGGTGGAGCGGCTGGTGTACCCTCTGCCGGAGGCGGCGGGGCTGGGGATACACCTGACCCCGGACCTGGAGGGCTCGGTGCGGCTGGGTCCGAACGCCCGCTACGTCGACGACGTCACGTACGCGGTGGACGGGGGGCAGCAGCAGGCGTTTTACGAGTCGGTGCGGCGGTTCGTCCCGTCGATCCGGTACGAGGACCTGTCGCCGGACTTCGCGGGGGTTCGCCCGAAGCTGCAGGGGCCGGGCGAGCCGGCGCGGGACTTCGTGGTCAGCCACGAGGCGGAGAGGGGATTCCCGGGGCTTATCAACCTGATCGGGATCGAGTCGCCCGGGCTGACCAGCTCACCGGCGATCGCAGAAATGGTGTCCGATATGGTGAAGGAGGCACTTTCGTAGGTCAGGCGGCCTCGGACAGGAGGGCTTCCGTATAGGGCCGGGCTGCGTCCAGCCAGTCGACGGGCCGGCCGAGGCGGCTGCCAAGCCAGCCCAGCAGTCCGGCGAGGCGCAGGACGAGAAGGAGCTCGGGAGGGAAGGCGACGATGGGGTTGGCGGCGAGGGCGCGGCGGAGGGCGGCTTCGGCCTCGGCGGCGAGGTCGTCGTCCTGGCAGCCGCCGTGCCGCAGCAGATCGGCGAACGCCTTTCCGGTGACAAGGAGCGAGGACGGGTCGTCGGGGTTGCCGGTACGGAGGCCGAGATCGCGAAACGCCTCCATGGCGCGGACGAGGTCGCGGTCCGTCGTAGCGTTGACCAGGCGGGCGAAGGCCAGCCGGAAGGCCGGTGAGAGGGGACGGCAGAGGCCGTAGTCCAGCAAGACGAGCCGCGGCCCGGGCTGGACCAGCAGGTTGCCCGGGTGCGGGTCGGCGTGAAAGAAGCCGTGGACGAAGACCTGCTCGCAGTAGACGTCGTAGACGAGGCGGGCGACGGCGGCGGTATCGATGCCGGCCGACTTCAGGGCATCGACGTCCGTGATGTCGATGCCGTCAACGAGGTCCATGACCAGCAGCCGGCTGGTGGTGTGCTCGGAGATGACGGCCGGGACGACGACGTCGGCGCGGTGGGCCAGGTTATCGGCGAGGATCTCCTGGCTGCGGGCCTCGGCGGCGAGGTCGAGCTCGAGGGGGGCGATGCGCGCCATCTCGTCGATGATCGGCCGGAAGTCGAGGCCGCGATCGAAGCGGGCGAGGAGGCGGAGCAGGCGGCCGAGGACCGCGGCGTCGCCTCGCACCCTCCGCTCGATGCCGGGGTGGCGGACCTTGACGGCAACTCTTCGGCCGTCCTGCAGGGTACCGCGATGCACCTGCGAGATGGAGGCGCAGGCGATAGGCTGCGGCTCTAGCTCAAAGAAGACGTCGGCCAGCGGGCGTCCCAGCTCTCCCTCAACCTGGCGACAGATGCCGGCAAAGGGACGGATGGGAACGTCGCGCTCGATCCGGGAGAGGATGGGGACGTACTCGCCGGTCCAGGACAGGGGGGAGCGCCGGCGGCGACGCCACCAGGCGAAGGCGCGAGCCCCCTCGTAGGCGCGGGTGGCCAGGGGCGAGCGGGCCAGAGTGCGGCGAACGAAACGGCGGATCATGGAGCGAACCAGGGGCGGTACAGACGGCGTTTCCTGTCGACGCGGTAACGGAAGCTGCCGAAGGCGCCCTGCAGGACGCCGAAGGCCGGTCGCAGTCCGGAAGGCCGCCGGCCGCGCAGGGCGTTTCCGGCGGCCTGGCCCAGCCACTTGCGCAGCTCGCTGAACATGGGGCGGAGCATTGCCACGTCGCCGCAGCGGACGTGCTTCATGCACATGGCGACGAGGCCCTTGACGTACTGGCCGCGGGCGCCGGGCAGGGCGTGATGCGTGACCGCCGGCGAATCGAATGTGTAGACGCCGAGGCCAGCGCGCACGGCCCGATAGCCGAAGTCGGTGTCGTCACCGCCGCCGAAGACGGCGCCGGGGCCGAGCCGTTCGTCCAGAAAGCCGACGTCCGGCAGGGCCGAACGCCGCAGGGCGCAGTTGGAGGTGAGGCCGATGCTGCGGATGACGTCCGGAGAGGGGCGCACCGGGCCTTCACGCAGGGGAAGAAACTCCGGTACCCAGCCGTTGCGGTGGCCGGGCGGGGCGACAACGGGGGCGTAGACGAGGGCTGCCTCCGGCAGCGCCCGAAACCGGGCGTGGTGCTCCGCGGCCCAGCCGGGCGGGACGATGCAGTCATCGTCCGTGATGGCGACGATCTCCCCGCCAGCGACTCGCAGCCCCTCGTTCCGGCCGCGGCAGACGCCGGCGCTCTGGCTGGGCAGGTAGACCAGCCGCGGATGGGCCAGGGCGCCGCACCGATCCAGGGCGATGCGCGTGTCCTCCGTGGCGCTCTGGTCGACGAGGACGACCTCCCAATCGCAGGCCTGGTCGCGCAGCAATGACTGTACGGCGGGCACGATGAGCCCGCCGCGGTCCCGGGTGGACACGACGATGGTTACGTCCATGGCAACGCAGTATTCTCCACCTTCGACGATAGGAACTTCGCGTTGCGCAGTCGTTAACAGCGGGTGGGGAAGGGGTTGGGCGGAGGGGAAGTACGGCAAACGCATTCTCCACTGGGCCTCAATAGTGGGTTAACCGCCCGCCCCTAACGTTGAGTGCAGGAGAACTCTCCAGGACTACCCACATGCAAATGCAAAGCGGTAAAGAATGGCCACGCTAGAGGCTCCGGACGCGCACGCCGTCGCCGGCGCGGTGACGGGCGAGTCTCGATCGTTCACGTTCGCGCGGATCATGCGGAACGTGGTCGCGCTCGGGGCCTCGCAGGCGATCACGATGGCGGGGAGCGCGACACTGGCGATAATGCTCCCGCGCTACCTGGGCGATACCAACCTGGGGAAGTTTGCGTTCGCCAGCGCGTTCACGGCGATTTTGGGTGTGATGACAAGCCTGGGGGCCGGCCTGTACGTGACGAAGGAGGTGGCGCGGGACCCCTCGCGGGCCCTGAGCTACACGGCGAACGCCATCGCGATGCGCGTCCCGTTCCTGATAGCGGCCGTCGCGATCGGGTTCGTCGTGGTCAACATGGCCGGCTACGACGAGCTGACCAAAGACATAACCTACATCCTTCTGCTGGGTGTCGGATTCATCGCCGTTTACGAAATCGTGGCGGCGGCGCTGCAGGGGTTGCAGGAGATGAGGCTGGTGGCCCGGGCGCAGGTAGCGGGCGTAGTGTTGACCGCTGCGGCGGTAGTCGCGCTGCTGCTGTCCGGTTTCGGGCCGCTAGCGGTGGCGATGGCCTACGTGGCGGGCATGGCCATGGGGCTGTCCGTGGGGACGTTCGCGCTGCTCCGGCGCACCGGGTTGCCCATCACATCGGGCCGCCGGCTGGCCGTGGGTGCGCGACGGGCGTTCACGAACTTCGGGCTGTGGCGGACGATCTTCTTCGGCGGCCTGCCGTTTTTCGTGTGGCAGATCTCGCTGCTGATCTACGGCGAGGTGGACCGCGTGATGCTGTCGCTGATGACGGAGGACGCGGTCGTCGGCTGGTACGCGGCGGCCTACCGCATCGCCAGCTTCCCCACGTTCATACCGGTAATCGTGATGACGGTGGCGTTCCCGGCCCTGGCCAACAGCAGCCGGGGCGATCGCGGCACGTACAACTCCATCGTTCGGCGGGCGCTGCAAGTGGTGCTGATAGCGACGATACCGTTCTCCACGGGTCTGATGCTGCTGGCCCATCGCGTGCCGGACGTGCTGGGCTACCCGTCTGAGTTCGGGCACTCGGTGCCGCTGATGGTCATCCTGTCGCTGCACATCCCGATCATGGCGGCGGACATGATACTGGGCACGGCGCTGAACGCGGCCGACAAACAGAAGCAGTGGGCGATCATGGGGGTGACGGCGGCCTGCCTGAACCCAGCCCTGAACTTCCTCCTGATACCCATCACGGACTCCGCCTACGGCAACGGCGCCATCGGCTCCGCGGCGGCCACCGTGACGACGGAAGTGTACATGATGGTGATGGCGTTGTGGCTGCTGCCGCGAGCGACGCTGAACGGCGCGACGCTCACCATCGTGTTGCGGGCGCTGGTGGCGGCGCTGGCGATGGCCGCGGTGGTGTGGCTGCTCCGCGAAGAGTTCATTATCGTACCGGTAATCGCCGGAGCCGCTGTCTACGGGGCGGCCTGCCTGGCGCTGCGGGTTGTGCAGCTCAGCGACCTGCGGCAGCTGCGGGAGTACGTCATCGAGCGACAACGCCGCGCGGGCCTTCAGGGATAGTGGGGAGGAGCGGATGATAGAGAACGCAGAACGGCGGGGAGACGCGGGGGCGGCGCGCACGGACGACCCGCTGGTCACTGTCGTCATCGGCACAAAGGAGCGCCCCGAGGACATCCGCCGGGCGATACCGAGCGTGCTGCGAAGCGATTACACGAACTTCGAGTTCCTGATCATCGACCAGAGCCCGGACGACCAAACCCGGGAGATCGTCGAAGGCTTCGCCAAGGACGACTCGCGGATCAACTACGTGCGCGACCCAAGGCAGGGCCTGGCTCGCGCCCAGAACCTGGCGATGCGGCTGGCCACGACCGAGATCATCGCCATCACCGACGACGACTGCGAAGTCGACATCGGCTGGCTAAGCAGCATCGTGCGGGCGTTCCAGGAGGACCCGGAGCTGGGGCTGCTGTTCGGAGAAGTGACGCCGGAGGAGGGGTACGAGGACGAGGGGTTCATCGTCGGCTACCACATCAAGAAGCGCCGCCGCCTGCGGGGGCGGATGGCGAAGCGGCTGGACGGGGGGATAAGCGCCAGCATGGCGGTGCGGCGGCCGGTATGGCAGGCCGTGCAGGGCATGGACGAGGTCCTGGGCCCCGGCAGCTACTTCCCGAACTGCGAGGACGGCGACTTCGCCTACCGCGTGCTCAAGGCCGGCTACCCGATGCTGCACCTGCCGGAGGCTCGCGTCCTGCACTACGGGCTGCGGGAGTGGAGCGGCGGCTCGCAGCTGACGCGACGGACGTACCTGTCGATCGCGGCGGCGTACTTCAAGCACGTGCGCTGCGGCGACCTGTTCGCGCTGTACCTCCTGGGGGACCAGATCGCGGCGGCGATGGGAAATCTCGTCAAGCGAATCGTCACCTGGCGACGGCCGTTCGGGTTCCGGCGCCTGACCTACATCTTCGTCGGGATCTACCGCAGCTTCGAGCGCAGCGTGGACCGCAAGGTCTGGAAGTACCACGGCGATTCCAACGGTCTCGACACCGGTTCTCAACGGGCAGGCAATGGCCGCTCTCTATAATCCGGCAAGTAGCCCCCAACCCGCGACGGCGGAGGCGTTTTCGCTATGACACAGCTAGCTGAAGGGAAACAGTCCGCGAGCAAGGCGTCCGGCCGCCTGAAGGTGGCCGTCGTCGGCTGCGGCTACTGGGGCCCGAACCTCGTACGCAATTTCAGCGAGTCGCCGGCTACGGACGTAGCGATGGCCTGCGATCTGGACCAGGCCCGCCTGGCCGCCATCGGCGAGCGCCACCCGGAGATCCCGCTGACCACGGACTACGACGCGGTCCTGCGCGACGGCGGCATCGACGCCATCGTCGTCGCGACGCCGGCGGGCACCCACTACCCCATCGTGCGCAAGGCGCTGGAGGCGGGCAAGCACGTGTGGGTGGAGAAGCCGCTGACGCTGGACTACGCCGAGGCCGCCTGGCTGGCCAACGAGGCGGCGCGCCGCAACCTGGCGCTGATGGTGGACCACATCTTCATGTACACGCCCGCCCTGCGCTACATGCGGGACAGCGTGGCCAAAGGCGAGCTGGGCCGGCCCCTGTACCTCGACTCCGTCAGGGTCAAGCGGGGCGGGGCGCTGCCGCAGGACGTGGACGTCGTTTGGGACATGGGCGTGCACGACATCTACATGATCGACGAACTGCTGCCGGGCAAGCCCGTATCGGTCTCAGCGGTGGGAGCGGAGCACGCCGGTCCGGGCGTCAGCCTCGCACACGTCACGATCCGCATGAGCGAGGGCGCTATCGGCCACTTCTACGTGAACTGGGTCTCGCCGGCGAAGATACGGCTGACGACGCTGTGCGGCAGCGAGCGCACGCTCGTATTCGACGACAACCTTCCCTCCGGGAAGGTGCGCGTGTACGATGGCGGACTCGTCGACGGCAACGGCGCGCGGCCGGGCGTGGCCTACGAGCCGGAAGAGGGGTTCACGCCGGCGCTGCCGGACGGCGAGCCGCTGCAAACGGCGGTGCGGCACTTCGCGGACTGCATCGCGAACGGAACGACCCCGCTGACGGACGGCGAGGCCGGCGCGCGAGTCGTCGCGCTGGCGCTGGCCGCCGAGAAATCACTGAACGACGGGGGAAGGGAACAGGAGGTGTCGATGTGACGGAGGGGAAGACGATCCCGCTGGTGGACCTGGTGGCCCAGCACCAGGGGATCGCGGAAGAGGTGGAGAACAGCGTCATCGAGGTGCTGCGCAGCGGCCAGTACATCGGCGGGCCGCTGGTGGAGGCGTTCGAAGGGGAGTTCGCGCGCTACTGCGACTCCCGGTACGCGGTCACGGTGAACTCGGGGACGGCGGCGCTGCACGTGGCGCTGCTGGCGCTGGAGATCGGCCCCGGCGACGAGGTGATCACGGTGAGCCACACGTTCGTGGCCACGGTGGAGGCCATCGTGCAGGCGGGGGCGACGCCGGTGTTCGTGGACATCGACCCGGTGTCCTACTCGATGGACGTGTCGCAGATCGAGGCGGCGATAACGCCGCGCACGAAGGCGATAATCCCGGTGCACCTGTACGGCCAGCCGGCGGACATGGACCCGATACTGGAGATCGCCAAAGAGCGCGGCCTGGCCGTCATCGAGGACTCCTGTCAGGCGCACGGGGCGACCTACAAGGGCCGCCGCGCCGGCTCGATGAGCGACATCGCCTGCTTCAGCTTCTACCCCAGCAAGAACCTGGGCGCGGCCGGCGCCGGTGGCGCCGCGACTACGGACTCCGAGGTGCTGGCGCAGCGCATAGAGATGCTGCGCGACCACGGCCAGAGCGTTCGCTACTACCATGACATCTTCGGGCTGAACTACCGGATGACGGTCATCCAGGCGGCCATACTGCGGGCCAAGCTGCCCCACCTGGACGCCTGGAACGAGAGCCGGCGCCAGCACGCGGCCGCCTACAACGAGCTGCTGGCCGAAACCGGCCTCGGCCTGCCTGTCGCGGACCCGGACATGACTCACGTCTACCACCTGTACGTCGTGCGGTCGCGGGCGCGGGACGAGCTGGCCCGGCGCCTCGGCGAGCGGGGCATCGGGACGGGGATCCACTACCCGATTCCGGCGCACCTGCAGCCGCCCTACAAGCGGTACGGGGGCGGCCCGGAGTCGCTGCCGCACACCGAAGAGGCGGCCGCCAGCATCCTCTCGTTGCCCATGTACGCGGAGCTGACGCCGCAGCAAGTGGAGCGCGTCGCGGATGCCGTACGCGGGTTCGCCAGGAGCGAGATAGCGGCCTGATGAGCGTCAGCCCGACGAAAGACCCCTCACCTGCGACGCGCCGCTCACCGGAGGCGTCGCCCAACGGCCGCGCGCCGGCGTCGCCGCCACCGGCGGTCGAGGCGATAGCGCCGCGCGCGCTGTTCCTCGGCTCCACGTACGGCGGACACCACACCCGCTTCCTGAACCTGGAGGCCAACACCCACGACGACCCGCGCATCCGGCCGTCCTACCGGCCGGTTCGCGGCTGGGTCGTCGGAGGGCTGGTGGAGCGGCTGCCGCTGCTGCCGGCCGGCCTTAAGGGCCGCGCTCGGGCCGTCTGGCAGTCGAAGTCACTGGCGCGCTTGCCGCGGCCGGACGTGATCTGGACCTCGGCCAAGGAGTCGCTGCTGCCGCACCTGTGGTCGCAGCTGGGCCCGTTGCGCAGGCCCCTGGTGCTGGACCTGGACTGGACGCTGGAGCAGCAGGAAGAGCTGGCGCCGGTCTACTACAAGCGCCCGCCCAAGCGCGGCCTGCGCAGGCTGATCGCGCGAATGGAGCAGCGAGCGTTGTGGTCGACGGTGACGCTGTTCACGCCGTGGTCGCGCTGGGTGGCCGACGCGATCGTCCGCGAGGGCGTGGCGCCGGAGCGGGTGCGGATCATCCCGCCGGGCGTAGACACAGAGCAGTGGAAGCCCGAACCGAAGACGGGACGCGGCGACAAGCTGCGGCTGCTGTTCGTGGGGGGCGACTTCGAGCGCAAGGGCGGAGAGCTGCTGCTGGAGGCTTTGCGTGGGGGGTTCGCGGACCGCTGCGAGCTGGACATCGTGACGCGCGAGGCGGTCGCGCCGCCGGAAGGCGTGCGCGTGCACCGCGCCGAGCCGAACTCACCGGAGCTGCGGCGTCTGTACGCGGAGGCCGAGGTCTTCGTGATGCCCTCGCTGGCGGAGTGCTTCGGCATCGCCACGGTGGAGGCGATGGCCAGCGGGCTGCCGGTCATAGTCGGCGACGTGGGCGGCGCGCGGGACATCGTCGACCACAGCGAGACCGGCTGGCTGATCGAACCGGCGGCCGCGGACCTGGCGAAGGCGCTGGAGTCAGCGCTGGCGGCGGGCGACGGCCTGCGCTCGATGGGCGTCCGGGCGCGAGCGGTGGCCGAGGGGCGGTTCGACGCCCGTAAGAACGGTCGCGCCGTGATCGACGCGCTGCTGGAGGCCCGGGAGCAGTTCAGGGAGGCCCGCTGACCGGAGGGAGATGAGGATGACGGAAAAACAAGCGCAGCCCGTCGCGTCGGTGATCGTGGCGACCCGAAACCGTCCGGAGGACGTCGCGAGGTGCCTGCCGACGATCCTGGCGAACGACTATCCGGACGTGGACATGATCCTGATGGACCAGAGCACGGACGACGCGACGGAGAAGGTCGTGGAAACGGCGCTGGCGGAGGCCGAGGCGAACGGCCACAAGTGGGAGCTGGCGAGGCTGGAGGGCGAGGCGCCGAGCATCGAGGGGCTGACGGCGCGCCGCCGGCTGATCTACCGCCGCGCGACGACGGTGGGGGCCACGCGGTCGTACAACGAAGCGCTGCACTACGCGCGCGGCGAGGTGCTGGCGTTCACGGACGACGACTGCACGGTGTCGTCGAGCTGGATCGCCAACGGGGTGAAGGCGATGGCGCGCGAGCCGGAGGCCGGCATCCTGTTCGGAGAGTTCGTGCCGATACCGCACGACCCCAGCAAGACGTACATCCCCTCGTTCCGGCCGGAGCGCTACCGGCAGCTGAAGGGCCGGCTGGGCCGCCTGTTCTGCGACTACGTGGCCAGCGGCAACATGTTCGTCCGCAGGGCCGTGTTCGACCGGCTGGGCGGGTTCGACGAGTACCTGGGGCCGGGCGCTCTGTTCCTGGGCGGAGACGACGTGGACCTGGCCTACCGGACGCTGCGGGCCGGCTTCCCGATAGTGGTGGAGCCGAAGAACGCAGTCGTCCACTGGGGCAAGCGAGACTACGCTGACGGGTCCGGACAGCGGCTACTGCGCGATTACTATTACGCGGTGGGAGCTCGGCAGATGAAGCAGATCCGCTGCGGCGATGCGCTGGCGGCGTACGCCTTCGCGCGGAGCTTCCTGCGAGAGACGCTGATCACCCTGGGGAACCTGGTCTGGCACGGCCGGCCGACGGGGGCGGGACGCCAGCTGCAGCTGATAAAGGGCGCGCTAGCCGGGCTATCGCAGCCGGTGAACCGAACGCTCTGGCTGTACGTCGAGAAGGACCGCGGCCGCACGGCCGCGCGCCGCGGCGCGGTCTAGCGGCCCGCCGTTACGACGGACTCTATCGTTTCGCGAACTGTCTCGAGGTAACGGTCGAGGTTCAGCTCGCCCTCGACGCGGGCGCGACCGTTGGCGCCCAGCCTCCGCGCCTCGGACGGGTCGTTGAGCAGGCGGACGATCTTCGCCCGCAGGTCGGCGGCGTCGCCGGGCTCCGCCAGGAGGGCAGTCTCGCCATCGTCCAGGTAGGCGGACATCCCCTCGGTGCGGCTGGCGATAACGCCCTTGCCGCTGGCCCAGGCCTCCAGCACCACGTTCATGCCGCAGGCACGCATGGTGGGGAGCACGGGCACGACGACGAGCCTGGCAGAGCGGTAGAGCTCGCGCATTTCAACCGCGGTGCAGGAGGCGACGGTCACGTTGGCGGGGCGCCGGCCGTCTCCGGCGAAGCGCTGGTGGGACCAGGGGCTGCCGGCGGCGATGACCACGCTGACGGGAAGCCCGCGCACCGCCTCGATCAGCGTCTCGTAGTCGCGCAGCTCCAGCCCGGCGCTGACGATGCAGGAGTTCTGCGGCCAGTCGTCGGCGCGCGCCGATTCGCCGTCCGGGCAGTAGAAGCCGGGATCGGTCGTCTCGGGTACGAAGGAGAGGCGCTCCAGGGGGACGTTGAACCGCTCGTTGAGATAGCGGACGTGCGCCTCCGTGCGGCAGAGGATGCGGTCGATGCGGGGGAGGGCGCGTCGCAAGTAGTAGTTGAAGATCGCGCGCCGTAGCCGGGAGCGACCGTAGGTGGGCTGCTCCAGGCGCAGGACGAGGCGAGGGCGCACGACGCCGGAGACTCGCATGAGAATGGCCAGGGGAAGGCCAACGTCCTCGCCGGTGGCGTAGACGGCGTCGTCCTCGCGGATGCGGCGAAGGGACCGCAAGGCGAGCGCGAAGCTGCGCAGCCCGGTGAGGCGGGCCAGCAGCTTGAGGGCGCGAGTCCGGGCGCCGGGCCCGCGCAGCGCCTCCAGGCCAATGAGACGAGCGCCGAAGCGGCGCTCCATCTCGAAGACGTCGACGCGGGGGGCAGCGCCAATGGCGACCTGCTCTCGCCGCTCGGCGATGTATCCGCCGGCCAGGACGGACAGCCCGAGGGCAGAGATCGACGAGTGCGGACGCTCGCCGGTGGAGTCCGGCGTGAGAGTCGGTTTGATGGCGGTCACTGCGTCTACAGCTTTCGAATGACCCTGGCGGGCACGCCGCCGGTCAGGGTATTGGGCGGGACGTCAGCGGCGACGACGGCGCCGGCGGCGATTACCGCGCCCTCACCTATCGTGACGCCGGGCAGGACGGTGACTCGCGCGCCCAGCCAGGCCCCGTCGCCGATGGTGACAGGCCTGGCGACCAGCGGGCCCCAGCGGGCCTCCGCGCGGCCCAGCTCGTGGGTGTGGGTGAGAACCATCACCTGTTGCCCGAACTGGACTCGATCGCCGATCGTGACCTCGGCGTGCACGTCCAGCGTCGCGCCGACGTTGAACCAGCAGTCGCGGCCGACACCGAGCAGGCGATGGGCGTGAGCGCCGGTGATGGTGGGGGCGCCGGCGAGGACGGTGCCATGACCGATGCGGAATCCGGCGAGGCGCAGCAACTGGACGCGCAACCGGCCGAAGGTGTGGATGGGCAGAAAGGCGAGCAGGAGCCGCGACAGGAGCAGCCGGGGCCTGGCGCCCTCAAGCTCCTGGGCCAGGACGTTGCGCAACCGGGCCAGGCGGACCGCCCCCGCCGGGCGGGCGTCCTCCCCCGGCTCAAGGGCGGCAATGGGGTCGCGGTGGGGGACGGTGCTCACGCTAAGCCGCCTCCCGTTCCTCGGCGTCGCGGCGGGGCCGAGGCAGCCGGGGCAGGCGCCTCAAGGGGCGGAACGCGTTGTGCGCCACGAGGGCCAGCTTCTGGGCGGCGGGGAGGTCCGAACGGAGGATGGAGCGGAAGTACTCGAAGTAGCGCCGCTGGCGGGAGACGGCCAGGGCCAGCCGGCCCCTGATGCGGGGATCGAAGAAGTACGCCCTCTCGCGGGTCCTCTGCTGGTGCCACGAGGACGAATCGGGGTGGAGGCGGATGAAGGAGAGCCGCTCGCTCACTTCGTGGAAGGAGCCGCGCAGGGCGAGCTCGGCGACGAGGTTGCAGTCGGAGCCCAGGAAGTTGCCGATGAGGCGGGTCGCGGCGAGCGCGTCGGCCCGGATCAAGCCGAAGATGAACAGCACGCGCCAGGGGGACTCGTCGAGGAGCTGGCGGAAGCGGTCGGAGGCGCGAGGCTGCCAGTGCATGTGGCCGCCGTCGTCGGCGTCCAGGAACATGTTGCCGTGCTCGTCGATGCAGCGGGCGCGGGGGTAGGCCAGGACGGCGTCCGGGTGGGCGCCCAGAGCCTCCACGCAGCGCTGGAGGAAGTGCCTGTGCAGGACATCGTCGGCGGCCAGCCACTTGAAGTACTCGCCGTTGGACAGGCGGAACGCGCGGTTGTAGTTGGCGGCGGCGCCCAGGTTCTCGCGGTTGCGGAAGTAGCGGACGCGCTCATCGCGCTCGGCGTACTCGCGGCAGATCATCTCGGTCTCGTCCGTAGAGGCGTTGTCGGAGATTACCAGCTCGTATTCCGCGAATGTCTGGGCCAGGACGGAGTCCAGGGCCTGGCGAATATAGCGCTCGCCGTTGTAGACGGGGAGGCCGATGCTGACGCGGGTGCGGCGGACTTCCGTAATCACGCCACCCCACCCTCCGCGGAACCGTCCGGCCGTGGGGCCACGGCCAGCGCCGAGCCGGCCAGGACCGTGAGGTAGACGGCCTCGACCTCACGAGCGATCTTTCCGATATCGAACCGCTCGGCGGCGATGCGCCCGCCCCGCTCGGCGAAGGCGCGCGCTGTGTCAGGATCAGACAGGATATCGCAGGCGGACCGGGCAAGGGCGGCGACGTCCCAGGGCTCAACGAGGTACCCGTTGCCGCCGTGCTCGATGAATTCGGTGAGGGGGGCTATGCGGAAGGCTACCACCGGCTTGCCGGCGGCCATGGCCTCGATGACGGCGACACCCAGCCCCTCCGCGACGGAGGGGAAGACGTAGAGATCGCTGAGGGCCAGGAGGGCGGAGACATCGTGGCGGGTGCCCAGGAGCGTGATGCTTGCCTGGAGTCCGGCGCTATCGATCGCGGCCTCCAGCTCCGGCCGTCTGTCGCCCTCACCGACGACGAGCAGATGGGCGTCCGGGAAGCGCCGAACGACTTCGGCCATCATGGGGATGAGGAAGTGCTGGCCCTTCTGAGGGACCAGCCTGCCGACGTTGATGAGCAGCGGCCGCTGGCTCTCCAGTCCCAGGTCGCGGCGCAGCAGGTCGAGCTCGTCGCGGCTCGGCGGCTCGTTCCACGCGCCCAGATCGATGCCGGCGTTGATGACGCTGACGCCCTGGCCGCTGAAGCCGCCGCTGGTGTTGTATTGCGTCCAGGTACTTCGGACCTCCTCGGAAACAGCGATGACGTGCCGCACGGTCAGCCGCCAGAGCCAGTTCTGGAACAGCGTGAAGGGTCTGCCCAGGAGGCGATCGCGCCCCGGCCCGGAGGGCATGTGCAGGTTGTTGACGACGGGCGCCCGGCAGAGGAGGGCAGCCATCTGGCCGTAGACGCGGTCCGTGCGGGTGTTGTTCGTGTGCACGATATCGATCCGCTCGCGACGGATGAGCCTCACGAGGCGGAGCAGGGTCCGGAGGCCGCGGCCGGGGCGGTGGTCCAGACAGAACGTCTCGATGCCGGCGTCGAGGAAGGCCCACTCGAAGTCGTTCTCGGGCCGCACGTAGCAGACGATGTTGCGGAAGCGACTCTTGTCCATGTGGCTGATGTTGCTGAGGACGAGGGACTGCCCGCCGCCGGTCTGGAGATCGGGCAGAAGGTGGAGGATGCGAAGGGGCTCGGCCATGGCGCTACACCAGCACCAGTCTGGCGGCGATGCCCAGCTCGTCGAGTGTGAGGGCGATCTCGTCGCGGTAGATGGGGTTCATGACGAGGACGATGTCGGGCTGCTCTTCGGTCAGCGCCGCCGGGGACACGATGCGCTGGCCGGTGCCGGCGACGTGCATCCCCTGCTTTCGCAGGTTTATGTCGACCACGCAGGAGACGCGGTCGCCGCCGCCGACGGTGTTGAGGAAGGTCACGCCCTTGGAGCCGGCGCCCCACACAGCGAGGCGCTTGCCCTCGTCCAGGGCGCCGCGCACGTACTCCGACCAGGCGTCGACCTTGCCCCGATAAACGTCGGCGAAGGAGGCGACGGTCCCGGCCAGGTGGGCCAGGCCGGCGCCCTGGATGGAGCGCAGGTTGCGAACGCCGTTGGGGGTGGCCTCCAGGCCGAGGAACTGCCCGCCGAACGCGGATTCCACGCGCTGCACCGCGAAGCCGGCGGCCTCGAACAGGCGCGCAAGGGATGCCGGGGTGAAGTAGGAGCAGTGTTCGTAGATGATGTCCCAGATGCCCAGGTCGAGGACGGTGAAGGTGAAGTCGGGGACCTCGAAGTAGATGGCGGTGTCCTCGCGGTCGCCGATGGCGCGCCGAACGGAGGCGAGGAACTCGCGCGGCGTCTCGATGTGCTCCAGGACGTGGCGGCAGCACACGAGGTCGGCGCTGTGGCCGGCGTGGGCCTCGGAGTAGAAGTCGCGGACGAAGGAGATCGGTCCCTCGGGCGAGTCCTCGCCCTCGTAGCCGGGATCGAAGCCGAGGCCGGTATTGCCGCCCAGGTCGCACAGCAGCCGCAGGAAGTCGCCGTCGCCGCTGCCGATCTCGATAATCTGCTTGCCGCGCAAGCCGTGAGTCTCGACGAGGCGGGCGGCGAGCTCGCGGGCGTACGCCTGGAAGCTGGGCGAAAAGTGGAGGGAATTCTCGTAGCGGGGGCCGTACTGGACGAGGGCGGGGTCGAAAGCGGCGTTGTAGACGAGGCCGCAGTCGCGGCAGAAGGCGAGGTTGATGTCGCCGCGGGGCGCGGCCAGGGCGGCGCCGCGGCCGGGCCAGAGCAGGTTGCAGTGGACGGGGACGGCCGGGATATCCAGGAAGGGCTCGAGTTCGCCGCGAGCGCAGGCGGGGCAGGCTACGGTGGCGGCCCGCTCGCCCGGTGTGTGCGTGCGACTGGTAATCATCGCATCGCTCAAACCGGCAGGAGCTCCGCGGACACGTTCATCTCCCGGAGCTGCCGCCCGATCTCGTCGCAGTAGACCGGATTCATGACGATGACGACATCGGGCCGGTAATCGATCAGCGACTCGGGGGCCGCGATGCGGTGACCGCTGCCGGCAAGGTACATGCCGTGCTTATGGGGGTTGATGTCGACGACGCACTCAATCTCGTCGCGGATGCCGAAGGCGTTGAGGAAGGCGACCGCCTTGGAGCCGGAGCCCCAGATGACGGGCCGGCGGCCGGAGCGGCGGATCGCGTCCAGCGTCTCGCGCCAGCCGTCCAGTTTGCGGGCGGCGTTTTCGCGGAAGAACCGTACGTCGCGGGCCAGCCGCTCGAGGTCGTCCTCCGCGTGGAACCGGGACACGGTCCTGCCCTCGACCGGGCGGGCGTCGAGCAGCAGGTACTGGTCGTCGAAGCCCGTAGCAAGTTCGGTGATATCGAAGCCGCAGTCGCGGAACAGGCGGGCGAGGGAGCCCAGGCTGAAGTAGGAGCAGTGCTCGTAGTAGATGTCCCAGAACGCCAGCTCGCGGAGAACGCGGACGACGTCCGGCGCCTCGAAGAAGACGGCGACGTCGCGGCGGCCACCGATGGAACGGCGGACGGTGCGGAGGAAATCGCCGGTGGGCTGGATGTGCTCCAGCGTGTGGCGGCAGACGACGAGGTCGCCGCTGAGGTGGGAGTAGCGCTCGGAGTAGAAGTCCTGGATGAAGGTGATGCCGGAGGTGGCGGCGTCGTCGAGACGGCCCTCCACGTAGGCGGGGTCGATGCCGGCGCCGGTGTTGCCGCCGAGCCGGCAGAGGAGGGCGAGGAACTCCCCCTTCCCGCAGCCGATCTCCAGGACCCGCTTGCCTCGGAGGTCGTGGCGGTCGACGAGGGTCTGCGCCAGCTCGCGGGCGAACTGCTGGAAGCGGGGAGAGAAACCCTGCGTCTCTTCGTAGCTAGCGGAGTAGTCGAGCAGGCCGGGGTCGAAGAGGGTGTTCTGGATGAAGCCGCAGGAGGAGCAGAAGGCCAGCCGCAGCCCACCGGTGGGGTATTCGAGAGCGGCCTCGCGCGTCGGCAGGAGGAGGCAGGAGTGGACGGGAACGCGCTCGACCTCGTAGAAGACCTCGAGACCGGCGGCCCCGCAGCTGTGGCAGCGGTCGCCGGGAGCGCGCTCGTCCGTCCGGGCGACAGTGCCTTCACGAACGGTCACGGCTAGACGACCTCCGGACGGGGGATGGGGACGATGAAGCGGCCGCCGGCGCGGCGGTATTCGTCCTGCTGGCGCAGGATCTCGTCCTTGAAGTTCCAGGTCAGGAGCAGGGTGTAGTCCGGCATCTCCTCCAGCAGCGCCTCCGGGGCGCGGATTGGGATGCGGACGCCCGGCATGTACAGCCCCTGCTTGTGGACGTTGCGGTCGACGACGAAGTCGACGATGCCGGCGCCGATGCCCGCGTAGTTCAGCAGCGTCGACCCTTTGGCGGCGGCGCCGTAGGCGGCGATGCGCTTTCCCTCCGCCTTGAGGCCGCGCAGCAGGCCGAGCAGCTCGGTCTTGATGCGCTCGACGCGGCCGGCGAAGTCGCGGTAGTAGGCGGCGTCCGTCAGTCCACTCTCAGCCTCGTCGCGCAGGCGCTCGCGGACGGTGTCGTCGACGTCCTCGCGGCGGCCGAGGTAAAGGCGGAGGGAGCCGCCGTGGATGGGGTAGCGCTCGACGTGGTTGAGGGAGAGGCCGTGGCGCCGGAAGAGAGCGACGAGCGCGCTGACGGAGAAGTAGCAGTGGTGCTCGTGGTAGATGGTATCGAACTCGCAGTGCTCGACGAGGTCCTTTACGTAGGGGACCTCGATGACGACGACGCCATCGTCCTTTATCAGCGCGGCGAAGCCCTCGACGAGGCCGTTTTGGTCGGGCACGTGGGCGAGGACGTTGTTGGCGATGATGACGTCGGCGGTCTTGCCCTCGTCGCGCAGGCGGCGGGCGAGCTCAGCGCCGAAGAACGTGCACAGCGTGGGTATCCCTGCCTCGACCGCCACCCGGGCCGGGCCCTCGGCCGGGTCGATGCCGAGGACGGAGATGCCCCGCTCGACGAAGTTCTTAAGCATGTAGCCGTCGTTGCTGGCGACTTCGACGACGAGGCTATCGGGGCCAAGTTTCCGCGACTCGATGAGCCGTAGGGCGTTGTCGCGGGAGTGGGCGAGGAGGGCATCGGAGAACGACGAGTAGTAAGGGTAATCGCGACAGTAGAGCGCCTCCGGCGACACCGTCTCCAGTATCTGCATGAGGGAGCAGTCGGCGCAGAAGGCGACAGTGAGGGGGAACCTGGCCTCCGGCTGGTCCAGCTGCTCGCGGCTGAGGAGGCCATCGGCCAGCGGAGTCTCGCCCAGGTAGAGGACACGCGTCAGCGCCGCCGACTCGCAGGAGCGGCAGGTCGTCCGGGTCTCGTACACTACGCCGCCTCCGCGGAGTCCGTAAGCCAGCGCAGGGAGGCGTCCAGCCGGCCTTCTGCGACGAGCTCCTTGACGTGCTTGATGCGGAGGTAACGGGACCCCTCCAGCTCATCGAGGGTGAGGTTGTGCCGCTTGTAGGCCTCGTACAGCTCCTCGATGCCCTGACGGACGGACCAGCGCGGCTGGAACTCCGGCAGCGTCTTCGCGAGCCTGGAGCAGTCGACGCGGTAGTTGCGGACGTCGGGGCTGGCGCCCTCAGCGTAGGTGACACGGCTGCCGGGGACGGTCTCCTGGACCATGCCGGCGATCTCGCGTATCTGGTAATTCTCCTCGCTGCGGCCGACGTTGAACGCCTGGTTGTGAACGAGCTCGCGAGGGGCGTGCAGGGCGGCGAGGAAGGCGCGGGAGATGTCCTCGATGTGGACGATGGGCCGCCAGGGAGTGCCGTCGCTCTTGATCAGGACGTGGCCGGTGGTGACGGCGTAGCCGACGAGGTTATTGACGACGAGGTCGCCACGCAGGCGGGCCGAGACGCCATAGGCGGTGGCGTTGCGGAGGAACGTCGGGCTGAAGCCATCGCCGGCGAGCTCGGACACGTCGCGTTCCACCATGACCTTGGACTCGCCGTAGGGGGTGACTGGGTTGAAGGGGGCGCTCTCGTCCAGCATGTTGTCGCCGCCGGCGCCGTACAGGGAACACGATGACGAGAACAGGAAGCGGGGAACGCCGGCCTGCTTGGCCAGGCGGGCCAGGCGGACGGAAGCGCGGTGGTTGATGTCGTACGTTATCTCGGGGTAGAGGTCGCCCAGCGGGTCGTTGGAGATGCCGGCCAGGTGGACGACGGCGTCGAACCCCCGGAGGTCGGCGGCGTTGACGTCGCGGACGTCCATGCGCAGCGCGGGGACGTCGGGCACATCGTCGCCGAAGGTGCAATCGCCGAACAGGTAGCTGTCGAGGCCGACGACCTCGTGGCCGGCGGCCTGGAACAGCGGAACCAAGACAGCGCCGATGTAGCCGTCGTGGCCAGTGACCAGGACCTTCACGAAGTCAATCCCAGACCCGCCAGGGAGGGTTCCCGGACTCCCAGAGGCTCTCCAGCAGCTTCTTGTCGCGGAGGGTGTCCATGCACTGCCAGAAGGAGTCGTGGCGATAGGCCATGAGCTGGCCGTCGGCGGCCAGGCCCTCCAGAGGCTCGCGCTCCCACTGGGTGTCGTCGCCTTCGATGTACTCGAAGATGCCGGGCTCCAGCACGAAGAAGGCGCCGTTGATCCAGCCCTCCTCCAGCTGCGGTTTTTCGGAGAAGCGGGTGACGCGGTCGCCGTCCATGTCCAGCCGGCCGAAGCGGGCGGTCGGCCGCACGGCGGTGACCGTCGCCAGTTTGCCGTGCGAGCGGTGGAAGGCCAGCAGGTCGTGGAGGTTGATGTCGGAGACACCGTCGCCCCAGGTGAGCATGAACGTGCCGCCGCCCATGTAGGGGGCCAGACGCTTGATGCGGCCGCCGGTGGCAGTCCCCATGCCGGTCTCGACGAGGTCCAGGGTCCAGTTCTCGGCGCCGTCGTTGCCGTTGCCGTTCCTGGCGACCGAGCCGTCTTTGAGGTTGACCGTCAGGTCGCCGTTCAACGAGCAGTAGTCCACCATGTAGCGCTTGATGTACTCGCCCTTGTAGCCGAGAGCGATGACGAACTGCTCCCAGCCGTAGTGGGCGTAGTGCTTCATGATGTGCCAGAGGATAGGGCGGCCGCCGATCTCGACCATGGGCTTGGGGCGTACTTCGGTTTCCTCGGGCAGGCGCGCGCCCAGGCCTCCGGCCAGGATTGCAACTTTCATGGCGTTGATTGCGATACCCATGACGAATCATCGGCCCTTGAATCCGCTATCATGTGCAAGGGTACCGATTAGGACCATCGTAGGCGGGCGGCGTTGCCCGCGGGTTGAGTGGGAGTTGAGAGTCGGTTCAGCGGTACCTGGCGATACGGGCGGCGGTGGTTCCCGTATCTGTAACTAACGCCTCCACGAGGCGTCTTTTTTCTGCCCCGGAATCCAGGGTTGTGGCAGCCCCAATGTCCCCACTAGCCAGGAGCAGTATCAGAACGTACGCGAAGCTCCCCCTGACAGTCGCCCTGGTTGTCCTCGCCACGGTCGTTGGCGGCCTGCTCGTTGCCGGCGATAGCGCCCGGGCGGGGACGGACACGGACGGCGACGGCTTCGACGACGCCGTCGAGACGTTCATCGGGACGGACCCGCTGCAACCCTGCAACCAAACGGCAGCGGCCAACGACGAGAGCCCCGACTCCTGGCCACCCGACTTCAACGACGACCAATCGGTGACCATCCTGGACGTGGTGCCCATGCGCACGGCCTACGGATCGTCCTCGCCGGCGCAGAAACGCTACGACCTGAACGCAGACGGTACCGTAAACATCAGCGACGTAGTGCAAATGCGAACGCACTACGGCGGCGACTGCGAGCCGCTGCCGCCATCCAACGTCTTCACGGGCGAGTACTATGACAGCTCGAACTTCACCGGCCTGATGCTCACGCGCCAGGACGCGGCCATCGACTTCGACTGGGGGACGGGCTCTCCGGACCCATCTATGGGCTCGAACACGTTCTCGGTCCGCTGGACCGGCAGCTTCGATTTCAACGCCGCGAACTACGCCTTCAGCGCCACCGTCGACGACGGCATACGCATCTGGGTGGACGGCGTCCAGAAGATGGACGTCTGGGAGGACCAGCCGGCGACGACCTACACGTTCCAGCAGACGATGTCGGCCGGCGAACACGACATCGTCGTCGAGTATTACGAAAACACGGGCAGCGCCTCGATCGAGGTGAGCTGGGGCGTCGTCGTCGCCCCGACGCCGACGCCTACAGCCGCGCCCACCCCCACGCCCGGGCCGACGCCAACGCCGGGGCCGGGCCCCGTAGCCGGCAGTCGCGTGCCCTGGCAGGGCGGCGAGTGGTACCTGCACGGCGCCAACGTGCCCTGGTACAACTACGGCTGCGACTTCGGTTGCAATGGAAACGGAGGCGCCAGCTCGTCGTCGGTGCAGGCGGGGCTGCGCGGGGGGTTCGCCCAGATGCAGGACGCCGGCATGCACGTGGCCCGCTGGTGGGTGTTCCCCGGCGACCCCTGGCAGATCACGACCAACAGCTCCGGCGTCCCCACCGGCATCAACCCCGCCGTGTACGCCGACTTCGACGCGGCGCTGGCCCTGGCCGAGGAGTACGACCTGTATTACGTGTTCACGCTGTTCGGCTCGCCCACGGAGCTGGAGAGCGGCTGGCTGAACAACGCCTCGCAGCGGCAGGCCCTGGCCGACGCCCTGGGGCAGCTGTTCGCCCACTACGCGAACAACCCCCGCGTGCTGACCTGGCAGATCTACAACGAGCCAGAGTGGCACATCTGGAACGGCAGCGTCCAGGAGGGCCCGGTGGTGGAGACGGCGCGCCTGATCACGGAATCGATCCACGCGAACTCCAACGCCTACGCCAGCGTAGGCTCGGCTATGCTGGACGGCCTCGGCATGTGGACGGACATCGGGCTGGACTACTACACCGCCCACTGGTACGACTACATGTCCAGCGGCGGATACTGCGCGATGTGCACGGACTACGATGAGGTGCAGGCGCGGTTCGGGCTGGACGGTCCGCTGGTCATCGGCGAGTGGTACAGCGACTCTGGTTCGGCGGCGCTGCAGCGGTTCGAGGCCTGGTACGACAAGGGGTACGCGGGGGCGTTCGCCTGGTCGCTGTTCTACGATCACACGTACGACGAGCTTCAGATCGACATGAACGCGGCGGAGACGTTCGCCGGCCAGCACAACGACATCGGGCCGTAGGCCGCGCCGGCAGCGGGAACCACGTCCCAGCGAGGTGAGCAGTCCGTTCGCACTGAGCTTGTCGAAGTGCTTCGTCGATGCATGCGGACACGCAGGCTGTCCGCTTTCTGAACGATAGGCGCTATCACGGCGCGCTGACGGAGTCCTTCGACTCGCCCTCCGTCCGCCTGAAGCGGACTCCGGGCGGCTCAGGACGAACGGGCTGGGCCAGCCAGGCTCCTCCGAGAGATATCGGCCCGTAGGCCACGCCTTAGAGTTCCAACCCACGGGCGCGCTCGTGTACGATTAGCGCGTCATGTCGACGGCGGGCCACGAGCACGAGCTGGGCACCGGGCGCATCGAGGCGTTCAGCGACGGCGTGTTCGCCATCGCCATTACGCTACTGATCATCGAGATCGCCGTTCCCCACGTGCAGGGCGGCGATAGCCTTGGCGACGCCCTGGCCGACCAGTGGCCGTCCTATTTCGCCTACGTCCTGAGCTTCGTGACCATCGGCATCTACTGGGCGAACCATCACTCGTTCTTCCGGCTGTTCCTGCGCACGGACCACACGTTCCTGATGCTGAACGTCTTCTTCTTGATGTGCATCGCCTTCCTGCCCTTCCCCACGGCCGTCCTGGCCGAGTACCTGCAGGACGCGGAGCACCGGGACACCGCGACGACGCTGTACGCCTTCGCCCTGCTGCTGCCGGCCGTAAGCTGGTTCGCGGTGTGGCTCTACGGCAGCCTCGGCACGCGCCTAATCGACGAGAGGCTGGCGCCGGCGTTCGTGCGGTTCCTCACCTGGCAGTACGTGGCTTCGATCAGCATCTACGCGACGGCGATGCTGGTGTCGCTGGTCAGCGTCGTGGCGGCGCTGGCCATCTGCGTCGCAATCACGGGTCTGTACGTATTCCCGCCCCGCCGGCCACAGTACGTGACCTAACGTCGCGAGATTGCTTCGCTTTCGCTCCTCGCAATGACCAAGACCTCCTCGCGTCATTGCGAGGAGCGAGGATAGGAGCGACGCAGCAATCTCACGAGCAGCACAAACCAGCGGCAAGCCAGCACTGGCTGCCCCTCCCTGCACCCTCGCGCAACCCCCTCGCAACGGCGGGACGCGATCATGGAGTCCTACGGAGGGTTCATCTTGCCCGAAACGCCGGCGCTGTCCGCTATCATCTGCACGCGCAACCGGCCCGATTTCATCGGGGCGGCGGTGGCGTCCGTGCTGGCCAACGTCCACACCTCGTTCGAGGTGATCGTCGTCGACCAGAGCGACGACGACTCGTCGCAGCGGGCACTGGACCGGTTCGCGGACGACGGGCGGCTGCGCTACATCCACCGATCGCGGCCGGGGATCTCGGCGGCGGCCAACGCCGGCGTCCGGGCGGCGGCGGCGGAGACCCTCTGCTTTACGGACGACGACTGCCGCGTACCCGTCGGCTGGCTGTCTTCAATCGAGGCGGTGTTCGAACGGGAGCCGGGGATATCGTTCGTTTCGGGGCAGATGCTGATGCCGCCGGAGCTCAAGGGCACCGGCAAGTCGATCCCTACGTTCCAGTTCGACGAACCGATACGGGTGACGCGCAAGGGCCCGCTGTTCTCCAGCGTTGGCGCGAACTTCGCGATGCGGCGCTCGCTGTACGAGGAGCTGGAGGGGTTCGACGAGTTCCTGGGCCCGGGCGCCCAGTACGAGTCGGCGCAGGACTGGGACCTGACCTACCGCGCGTACCTATCGGGCGCGGGGATACTGCTGACGCCGGAGATCTACGTCTGGCACTACGGCGCCCGCGACGACGCGCAATGGAGACGCCGGCTGCGAGCCTACGGGCTGGGAGACGGCGCGTTCTACGGTAAGCACATCCGCTGCCGCGACCTGCGTCTGCTGAGCGTGTTCCTGAACCAGGTGGCGAAGCTGGTCGCGCGGGAGGCGATGAACCCGCTGCGTCGCAAGCCGGCGAAGCTGGAGTACTTGAAGGGGTGCCTGATAGGGCTGCGGCGAAGCTGGGGCCAGCCCATCGACAGGGTTTCGCGGCTGTACGTGCCCTCCGGCTAGGTCCGTTCGCGGGGCTGGCCCGGACGGTCGGGGAGGGCCGCGACCACGAGCCCGCCGTTGCCGGTCGACGCGCTAACGGCCGGTATCTCGCAGCTGAAGTCGAGGACGGCCGCGGCCGGCGAATCGGAGACGCCGAAGGTAGCGGAGGCGGCGCCGCCCGGCGGGGCCAGGGAGAAGATCGCGAAGTCCTTGACGAAGAAGCTGGAATCGCCGCGGAAGTCCACGTGGGTCGTGCCCTGGGGAACCGGGACCCAGTAGGAACCGATGCCGTCGTGGTTGTCGGAGGCGGGTTGCTTGCTGGGCGTCTGCCAGGAACCGCCGCCGTTGAAGCTAAGGTCGAAGTCGCCGCCGCCGGTGCCGGAGAAGCGCAAGAAGGAGCCCGCGGGCGCCGGCGCCGGGAAGTTCACGTTGGGCGGCGTATCGTCGTCGACGAAGCGGCGGTCGCCGCGGATGATGGTGAAGGGGATGGAGGGGTTGATGCTGACGTTGTCCCAGTGCCAGGAGTTGCCGTCGCCGCAGCTCACCCCGGCCAGGCCGGGGTCGCTGTCGTTCCCACAACCCGCCTTGCTGGGGTTATAGCTGTGGTGGCCTAGCTGGACAATCCCTTTATCCCAGGTGAGGGCGGGGATATCTTCGTCGACGGGCCAGAAGTCGTAGGCCGGCATGCCGTACTTGATGTGCGTCTTGGAGATGTGCAGCTCGAAGGTGTCACGGCGGGTCGCGCTGGGCGTGAACTCGTTCTCGTAGGTACACCACCAGCACCCGTCCACGTCCTCCTCCTCGAAGTTGCGGATGATATCGACGCCGAGGTTGGTGCCCTCGTTGTACTGGCCGATGTTGGCGGAGATGGCGTTGCGGGGATAGCCTTCCAGGTCGGGGAGGAACGGCTCCAGGGGGAGCTTGAGGTTATCGTTCCAGGGCATGACGTAGACGTCCCACCAGTCGCGTCCGGAGGTGCGAAGGGTCGATGCGTCCCACTTGATGATCGCAGTGCCCTGGGAGAAGTCGACCATCTGGTTGGGGTTGACGTAGATCACGCCGTAGCCCTCGGCGTCCATGGCGGTCATGAGGTGGTTCTTGCAGAGGTAGACGGCGTCCTCATAGGCCGTGATGGTGTGGTTGGCGGGCGGCGCCGCGCAATTCGCGCCGTGCTGGGCCTTCACCGGGTCCAGCTCCTCCCAGGTGTAGCCGTCGCGGGAGTGGACGGAGACATCCCAGTTCTGCATGTAGTAGCCGGACTGGGGGCTGGAGGGGTCGATGCCATCGAAGGTGGCCTGGAAGGTGCCGGGCGGCGAAGGCGGCGCCGGGGTGGGCGTGGGCTGTGCCGTCGGTTGGGTGGTCGGTTGGGCCGTCGGCTGGGGCGTCGGCGCCGGCGGCTGGCAATGGCTGTCGTAGGCGAGCCTGAGCGCGGAGACATCGGTGATGCCGATGGAGCCGCCGGCGTCGAGGTCGAAGCGGGGGTTGTATCCCTGTTCGCCGGAAGCGGCGCCGTAGACGTTGCGGAGGGCGGCGACGTCGAGGATGTTGGCGCCGGTGTCGTCGTTGAAATCGGGAGGCCAGGCGTCGGGGTCTTCGTCGTCGGCGGCGGTGGTCTGGTTGCAGGGGGCCAGGGCGTCGGTACCCATGAAGGCCTCGGCGGGGTCGCCGAAGCCGTCGCCGTCGCTGTCGGCGCCGGCGGTGATAGTCGTAACGGTGACGGCGAGGGCGGCAAGGAGAGCTAGAAGGACAAGTGCCGGAAGCGGGGCGAACCGGACACGAGATCGCCTACCGCTGTTCTCCCTCACACCCAAAGCCATCGGCACCTCCAGTTTCGCCCCTGGATAAAGGCGAGTCAACCAAGGGAGAGACGTTCAGGAACGGTTAATGTTACGAGCTGTCGTAGTCCGAACAGACTAGTCCCATTTCGCTAGTGAACACTCCGCGCCTTCGCCGATGCAGGCGCTATTTGACTGCAATTATAGTAGTCATCACACTCGCGCGCTGTCCAGCAGCCGTTGGTGTGCCCGAACACCAACCGAGGGGGTGCGCGTGTCAAGGGTTTCCCGCGCCGTTGTGGTCTACAAGGATGCTTTGTTCCGGGATTGCGTAACAGCAATCCTGGATAGGGATGGGTGGCGAAACCCATTGACACTGGAGCTGGACAATTTCGAGCCGGAATCTATCGCGAAATCACAAGCGGTCATCGTACAGGTCGCAGCGGACGACCCGGAGTGGTGGCGCGCCGTGCAACCCGTGCTGCAGCAGCAGAGGCGGAACAGAAGGCTGCTGGTGATGGGCATGAGCTTCTCCGACGATGAGGTGCACCTGTTCTTGACACAGCGGCTGCCAAGCGCGGATCCCGGCCGGCTGATGGACTTGCTGGAGGCGTGGGCCGGTGACGCGGCTAGCTGATCGCCGCGCGGTCCCACACCTGAGACCGGTGTTCCTGGCCGGCGTGCGTCTGGACGCCGTGGAAGACGCGAGGCCTGCCGATCTGCTGCGGCCGCTGCTGACCGCCGAGTCCTGCCAGCACGTGATTACGGCGAACGCGGACTACCTGAGGCTGGCCGCCGCTGACCCGGCGCTTCGCGAGGTGGTCAACTCGGCGGCGATGGTGGTCCCGGACGGAATGCCGCTGGTCTGGGCGGCGAAGCTGTCCGGCGCCCGCGTATCCGGCCGCGTGACCGGACACGACCTGACGCGAGCGCTGGCCGAGCTCTCCGCCAACGAGGGAGCATCGATCTTCCTGCTGGGCGCGGCGACCAGCGTGGCGCAGGCGGCCGCGGAGGCGCTTAAGCGAGGTTACCCGGGCGCTCGCATCGCCGGGGTGTACTCGCCGCCGGACTGTCCGTACCCATTCCCGAAGGACGAAGACCGCCGGATGCTGGAGGCGGTGAACGGCTCCGGCGCAGACGCCCTGCTGGTGGCGCTGGGCTGCCCGAAGCAAGACCTGTGGCTGGGCTCGCACCGAGGGGACCTGCAGGCATCCATCGCCATCGGAGTCGGCGGCGTGTTCGATGTGCTGGCCGGGAACCTGTCGCGCGCGCCCCGGTGGGCGCAGGCTACGGGGCTGGAGTGGCTGTACCGGATGGCGCAGGAGCCGCGACGGCTGTCCGGGCGCTACCTGCTGGACGCGCTGTTCCTGGTCCGGCTGTTCGCGCAGACCGGGCTAGAACGGCTGGCCGGCCGGCGCCGGGGGTCGCGGCCATGAGGCTCGATTCGATTCTGCCGTTTGAGATGCCGAAGATTGAGTCCCGAGAGCAG
The DNA here is from genome assembly GCA_040877915.1 of Dehalococcoidia bacterium. Lineage (GTDB taxonomy): Bacteria > Chloroflexota > Dehalococcoidia > SM23-28-2 > RBG-16-64-32 > JBBDNA01. The sequence continues at coordinate 18,054 of JBBDNA010000020.1, read as the reverse complement.
GTTACGGAGATGGCCGTCTTCCTGGCCAGAAAGGGCGCGGACGCGATAGCTCTGGCTGTGGCCGGCCTGATAGGGCTGGTCATATCAGGGCTGTGGTACCAGCACCTGGTGCCACCGGGCGTACTGGTGGGCGCCCACCTTGCTTTCTGGGCGTCGGGCCTGGCGCTGTTGCGCTGGCTTTCGCCCAGCGGGGAACCCTTCCGGGCGAAGCGGGCGATATCGGGGTCCGCGCTCAGCCTCACGGTGGGGACGGCAGGAATCCTGCTTGTTGCTGCGGCTCTGTCGAGGGGGATTCCAACGCCGTCGATGGCCATCTCCGAGATCATGGACGTGCCCTCGCTGTTCATCTTCCTGGCGCTGGCCCCGCCGGCCGTGGTGATCGGCAGGCGGCTGGCCGAACCGCCGGAGCCACCCCCGTTGATCGACGACGAAGGGGCGATGCGGCGGCACCAGGAAGCGCTGTCTATCGTCTTCCACGAGCTGCGCCGGCCGCTGGCCACGCTCGTGACAGCGTCCGAGCTGGCTCTGGACGAAGAAACCCCGGAGGATGACAAGCGCCATCTCTTGAACACCATGCACCGGCAGGCTCTGCGCCTGGGCGACTTCATGGAGGAGCTGCTGGAGACGTCCAGGATACAGTCGGGGACGCTGCGGCTTAACCCCCACCACATAGACCTACACTCGCTAATGACCGAGCTCTGCGAGGAGTTCCAGGCAACCCACCCCGATCACGAGATTCGGGCGAAGCTGGGCAAGCCGCCGCTCACGATAAACGCGGACACGGCCAAGCTACGGATGGTGATGGGCAACCTTCTGGCCAACGCGGCGACGTATTCGCCCAAGGGGTCGACGATCTCGGTGCGGCTGTTCCGCGAGATGGGCTCTGTGATCTGCCAGGTGGAAGACGAAGGCCCGGGCGTGCCAGAGCCCTACCGCAAGGAGATATTCCAGCAGTTCTTCCGGATCCCGGGCACGCGGCAGGGCGGGTTCGGGCTGGGGCTGTACATCGCGCGGCAGATCGTGCTGGCGCACAAGGGCACTCTGGGAGTGGACAGCGGCATGCGGCGGGGCGCGACGTTCACGCTGAAGCTGCCGGCCCTGGACAAGGGCGTGGTAACGCCGGTCAGTTCTTCGTCGGAGAGCGGGGCGTCCGCACCCAGCGCTGCGCGCCCGCGCCGAGCAGCGCCTGCGCGTAGAGCGCGACCTTCCAGGGAAGGTACACAGGCGCCGTCAACAGAGACCGCCAGGCACTAAGCGGGGCGCGGCTCAACAGCATCCCACCGGCGACGTGCGCGGCCAGGGCCGCGAGGACGATGCCGCCCGCCAGGGCGAGGCTGAGGTTGCCCAGGGCCAGTCCCGAGACGCCGACGGCCAGGCCCAGTACGGCGACGACGGATAGCGGCGGCAGCAGGGGCTCCACGGCGGCGTCCAGGACGACGAGGGAGCGCCGCCGCAGGGCCAGCCAGAGGAGCGACGGAGCATAACGCCGGGCCACGGACCAGCGCCCGGCCTCCCAGCGCAGGTTCTGGGTCCTGGCGCCGCTGAGCGATGCCGGCATCTCGCCGTAAACGCGGGCCTCCGGCGCGAAGCGGACTGTGACACCGTCGCGCACCAGGCGCAGGTGCTGCTCCGCGTCCTCAACAACGGAGAAGGCGCCCCAGCCCTGGGCCAGGAGAAGCTCGGCCGCGAAGACCATGCCATTTCCTTTGAGGCCGCAAGAGCCGCCGAAGACGGTCTTTCCCAACGGTCGTACGTAGTGCATCAGCGAAAAGGACACGGCGCGCAGGGTGGAGGCGCTGCTGTCGGCCTCCAGGACGCCGTAGTATCCCTGGATCGCCTGCGCGCCATCGGCGAAGTAGGCCTCCATCTCGCGCAGGAAGTTGGGGTGCAGAACGGAGTCGGCATCCACCATGGCGACAGCGTCGTAGCCGGCCAGCGAGATGTTGTCGAGCGCCCAGGACAGCGCGTAGCCCTTGCCCTGGCGCTCGCGGTCGTCGCGGACGAGGACGCGCCCGCCGGCGGCGCGGGCGCGGGCCTCTGTTGCGTCGGTGCAGTTGTCGGCGATGACGTAGACATCGAGGAGGCGGGCCGGGTAATCGAGCTCGCTGACGCTCTGGAGGAGGCGGCCGATGAGCTGCTCCTCATCGTGGGCGGGGATGAGGAGGGCGAAGCGGGTACGGGGCCGGAGCGGCCGGTCAGGAGATCGCCGGCGAAGGCGGGCGACCGCGGCCAGGCCGGTGAGGCCGAAAACATACGCGGAGGACGCCAGGGCCACGGCGGCGAGTGGCCAGAGGACGAGCAGGGGCAGGATCCCGGTCATGCGCCGCGGGGGAGGTCGGTGGCGGCGAAGCCGGCCGACGCGTATGAAGGGTCGATGATGGGCGCCAGGCGCTCCACGAAGCGGTTGGTGTTGACGTGCTCCTCGGCGAAGCGGCGGCCGTTGCCACCGAGGACGGAGACGAGCTCCGGCCGGGCCAGGAGGTAGCTTATGGCGGAGCGAAGGGCGTCGGCGTCGCGCGGGGGCACGTAGATGCCGGTGGAGTCCTCCGGGGACGGGCTGTCGGTGGGCCACGCGGTCTGTCCGGAGCGCCAGAGCGGCCCCACTACGGTCTCGCGCTGACCGCGGGTGCGGGTGGCGATGACGGCCTTGCCCATGGCCATCGCTTCCAGAATCGTCGTGATGCCGGCCTGAAAGTCGACGTCCTGTACCGGGACGACGACGACTCGGGCCTGGCTGTACAGCTCGCGCAGACGGACGTAATCGTAGGCGCCGACGGTCATGTTCAGAGGGAGGCGGCGGCCGCGGAGCCGGTCCCGGTTGTGGGACCAGCGGCTGGAGGCGGCCACGCGCACCCCTACGGGGAGGTCGCGGACGGCCTCGATGAGGGTGCCGTAGTCGCGGCGCTCCAGGCCGGCGCTGACCAGGACCAGCTCGTCGCCGCCGGGCTGGGGCTTCCAGAAGCCGACATCCACCTGGTACGGGATAAGGTAGACGCGGCCGGGGTCGATGAGCAGCGTGTGAATCGCGAAGTCCACCTGGGCGCTGCAGTGGACGACGACGGCGTCGATGCCGTCGCGGGCGAAGGCGGCCAGGGGGCGCTTCTTCCAGGCCGAGAGGCTGTGGCCGAGCATGACGTGGCGGGGCCGGTGCTGCTTGCGGGCCAGGGCGATGCCGAGGAGCAGGCCCATATGCTCGCCGTCCGAGTAGATGGTGTCGTACTCGGAGATGCGGCGGGAGGCGAGGTAGGCGTGGCCGGCGCCGCGACGGACGAGGCGGTCGAGACGGCGGGCGGTTGGGTTAGCCTGGACGTCGGAGAGGGCGAGGATGTCCGCGCCGAGGGCGCCGGCGAGCTCCAGGTAGTCCTTTCGCGGCGAAATGCCGGCGCGGACTTCACGGCGGGCGTCCTCGACGTCTTCGGCCGTTACCAGGAGGAGTGTCCGGTTGCCTTCAAGCATGCGACACCTCAGCGCATCGCCGCCTAGACCATGCTCTCGAGGTCGCTCAGGGGGTCGTCCGGGGGCTCAACGCCCAGGACGCCGCGCATTCGGCTAACGTCCGCCACGTATCCCGTGACCTCCAGCTCGCGGGCGGGAAGGAAGCGAATGTGGGAGCTGCTGCCGGTGACCTCCAGGACCCTCTCGGCCAGCTCCGGAAGGGTCGTGCCGTGGCCGCTGCCCAGGTTGATGGGGCCGTTCAAGGGACAACCGGCGGCCGCGGCGATGGCCTCCGCGGTGCGATGGACGGAGAAGAAATCGATGAGCTGCCGGCCACCGTACAGCTCCAGGTCCTCGCCGCGACGGGCGCGATCGAGGAAGATGGGGATCACGCGGTCGCAGTCGTGAGGGCCGTAGATGTTGGCGAGCCGGAGGATGGCGACTTCGTGGCCCATGCGCTGGAAGGCCAGGCAGTAGGCCTCACCGGCCACCTTACTGGCGCCGTAGGGGTTCTTCGCCTGCATGCGGTGGCTCTCCGCCACCGGCAGGTCATCGGGGTCGCCGTAGACCTCGCGGGAGGAGGTGAAGACGACGCGGCGAACGCCTTTATCAGCGGCGGCCTTGAGGACGTTGAACGTGCCGACGACGTTGGCCGTGAACGAGTAGTCGATGTCGTCCAGGGAGCCGAGGACGTTGGACTGCGCGGCCAGGTGATAGACGACCTCGACGCCCTCGGTCGCGTCCAGGACCTTATCGTAGTCACGGATATCGCCCTCGATGAGGGCGACGTCGCCGGCGTCGACGCGCGGGCGCAGGTGGCCGACGCTGGGGCGGCGGAAGTTGTCCAGGACAACAACCTCGTCGCCGCGTTCGAGGAGGATGTCGACAAGGTGGCTGCCGATGAAGCCGGCGCCGCCGGTGACGAGCGTTTTCACGTGGAGACAACCTCCGCTTCGGGCTGCGCCACCGCCTGGCGCAGACACACGGCCTTGAGGGCCTCCAGGACTCGCGCGGCGTTGCGACGGCTATCGAACCTGTCTTCGGCGATGCGCCGGCCGGCGATGCCCATGTCCAGCCGCAGCTCGCGGTTGCGGATGAGGACGTCGAGAGCGGAGACCAGGGCGACGTCGTCGCCGGCCGGGATGACGAAGCCGTTGCGGCCGTCCGCGACGGCCTCGGGTAGAGCGCCGACGTCCGTCGTGACGATGGGCAGCCCGGCGGCCATCGCCTCGCCCATCACGACGGGGAAGCAGTCGCCGAGAGTTGGCAGCACGAAGACGTCCGCCTGCTCGTAGAGGGAGAGCAGCTCGGGGGAGTTGGAGGTGAGGCCGCGGTGCACAAAGACGCCTCGCTCCTCGGGGACGTCCTCCTGCGTCACCAGGTGGAGCTCCGCGCGGTCGCGCAGGCCGGCGCGGTAGGCGTGGAGGAGGATGCGCCCGCCCTTGCGGTCGAAGTCGCCACCGACGAACAGCAGACGCACGGGCCTCTCGACGCCGTTTTCCTTGCTCCTGACGCCGAAGCGGAAGTTCTCGATCTCGGCGCCGGGTGGGATGACGTGGATGCGGTCGCCGTCCAGGCCGTAGTCATCGATCAGGGAGCGGCGGGCCCAGTCGCACCAGGTGACGACGGCGGCGGCCTTGCGCAGGACGCGGCGCCGGAGGGCGCGCTTGAGCGCCTCCAGGGCACGGGGCTGGACCTTGTGGCCGTACCAGGAGCCGACCTGGTCGTAGTTCTCCGGTGTGGCGTCCATGGAGAGCACTGTGGGTATGCGGTCCAGGTAGCGGCCGGCGAACAGGGTGATAGTGAAGGTGTGGATGAACAGAGCATCGATCGGCCCGCGGGCGAGCCGGCCGATGCCCCAGCGGGCCTTGAGGCTACCGCGCAGGCTCCAGTTGTGGCGGACCAGGGGCAGGGACCAGGGCAGGCCGGTGGCATCGTAGTCCACGGGCAACCAGAGCGCTTCGACCTCCGGGTCACGCTCGGCGCCCCAACCCAGAGTCTGGCTGTGACTGCGGTGGCCCAGGGTCTGCTCCATGACGAAGCCGACCCGCCAGGCGCCGCTCCTTCCGTTTTCGCTCACGTCAGTCCTCCCAACCACTACCCTTCTCGCTCTCCTTCATGAATCGCATACGATGGCTGTCCGAAGGGCACAGTCTGCCCCCGTATACTGAAATTGTAGGCTCGGCGGATTGCCGGGAGGTTGAGCGAGGGTGGCGATGCGGTTTACGCCGGCTCAGGCGGCGTCCGGCAGGCGGCCTTCGCGGAGGACGGAGCGGAACATCGGCGGCGACCCCAGTTCGTCGCAGACACCCTGGTAGTACAGCAGGTTGAAGGCCAGGCTGTAGCACCAGCGGGCGACCCGGAACAGGCCGGCGCCGCCGGCCACGACGGCCATCCCGACGGCGGGCGCGGCGACGGCGCGGGTGCGCAGGGCGCCGCCGGCCGAGAGGCTGATGACGCGCCGCGTAACGGGGTGCCGCTCGTGGAACTCTCGCCCGATGACCTCGAGGACCTCGTCCACGCCCTTGTCGCGCCACATGCGGACATCGTAGACGCCGTACTGGTGGGGGATCCGCCACCAGGCGCGCAGAGAGCGACGGGGGTGGTGGGTGACGATGGCGTCGCGGCGGAAGACGAAACGGAGGCCCAGCCGGCGCAGGCGGTAGCCCAGCTCCACGTCTTCGGCGCGCTTGAACTCAGGGTCGAAGCCACCGGCGGCTTCGAATTGCAGTCGCGGCAGCGAGGCGTTGGCGGTGAAGAACTGCCGTGGCGTCGGCCGCCAGCGGCCGTCGGCCATGGCTGTGTACTGCTTGTCGACCACGTCCTGCTCCCAGCGGGTCCAGGAGGAAAGACGGGCGTCCGCGGGCGCGATCATGGGCCCCATGACCACAGCGTGCTCCTCCTGGCGCTGCGCGGTGGAGTGGGCGGCCAGCAGCACCGGATCGGCGACGACGTCATCATCGACGAACAAGAGGTACTCCCCCTCAGCGACTGCGGCGCCACGGTTGCGGGCCTGGGCCGGGCCGGAGCGCTCGCTGCGGAGGGTTCGCAGGGGAAAGGGGAATCGATAGGCGGCGAGGAGGCCGGGCGTCGAGTCGGTGGAGCCGTCGTCGACGACGATGACTTCGAACTGCGGGGGCCTCAGCTGGCCGGCGAGGGAGTTAAGGCAGCGGCGCAGGCCTTCGCTGCGGTTGTAGGTGGGGATGACGACGCTGAACTCGGCGGACACGGGCTTACCGGCTCCCCGCGCGCCCGGGCGGGGCGCCGGCCGGGCCGGCCACGCGCTCCGTGAGGATGCCCAGGGCGGCGATCAGCCCCAGGCAGAGCCCGAATATCATCATCGTGCGCACCACGGTGAAGCCCAGGTCTCCCCAGGCGAACAGGAAGACCATGGGCACGGAAGCCGCCGCGGTCACGGCCCAGGCGCGTAAGAGGGGGTCCATGGGTCTGCGCAAGAGTCGCATGGACCGGATCATGGCGTAGCCGAACAGGGTCAGCATGAGGACGAAGGAGAAGACGCCGCCCTTCATCCAGGTCCAGAGGACAGTGTTGTGGGGGATGTATCTCTGGAAAGGCCAGAAGTCCGTCAGGTCAGGCAATTCCTGGACGAACGTATACTCATGGCCGAAGCCCAGACCCCAGAAGGGCTGATAGTGGATGTTCGCCTCCACGTTGGCGGTCTCGAGGTCTCGGTAGTCGTCGGAAGACCTGTCCTCGTTGGTGTTCGGCTCCTCGCCCACGGCCGTGCGGAAGGAGCGGGCGCCCTGGCCGACGCCACCGGTGGCGTCCCAGTAGGCGGCCACGTAGACGGCGCCGATGACGATGAGGATGGGCAGGACGACGACGGAGAGCTTCCAGTTGTGCTTGATCATGGCCAGGCCAAGGATGAGGACGCCGGCGTCCAGGGCCAGGATGCCCAGACGCCGCTTCATCACCAGCAGGGCTATCAGCGTGAACACGCCGATAGCCGCGAACAGCGCCCGCAGCTTGAACTCCTTGCCCCAGAAGACGCTGGCCAGGGCCATTATGACAAGGACTCCGGCGAACAACGCATTCTCGTGGGCGAGGAAGACGACGTCCAGCGTTTCGGTTGTGCCGGGACGGACGACCGACAAGTGCGTGGAGATGGCGCCGAGTGCGACGGCCAGGATCGAGACGACAACGACGACGGCGAGCTCTTTGAGGTGGCGTCGATCTCGCATCAGGTTGAGGGCGATGAAGTATATGAGGGGAACGTAGAAGAGGGCTCGCAGCTCGTGGAAGCCTATCGTGAGGTCGCCGCCGCTGTTTACGCCACGGGCCCAGCTGAACAGCAGGGCGAGGATGAGGAGGGTGAGCGGCCAGAAAAACTCGCCAAAACGCAGCGCCTGACGGACCTTCTTGGCCTGACGGACGAGGCCGAGGGCAGTGAGGATGATGGCGCCGTCCAGCAGGGCGAAGGGCGGGCCGAAGCCTGTGAGCTGGTCGATGCCGGTGTAGATGAAGGTCAGGGGCCGGACGAAGCCGAGGCCGCTGCCGCCTTCGACGACGAGAACGGCGGCCAGGATGGCGTAGAAGCCCTGCCGCGGCTTGGCGATCAGCCAGGAGGAGACGGCCACCGCCAGGACGATTACGACCGTGATCCAGCCCAGCAGGAAGATGCCGGCCACGCCGACCAGGGTGAGGCAGAGCCCCAGCGTGCCGACCAGCAGCAGGCGCTGCTGTGGGGAGTAGACGGCGAGATCGCCGTAGCTGACGGCGCTCACTGGACCATCCCGTCGAACGTGTAGAAGGCGATGGCGAGCATAACGGCCGCGATGAGGGCGATAACGTAGGCCCGCCGGGCGGTCACGCCCGAGTAGAGGCCGATCATGGCGCAGCCGAGGAGGAAGGCGAGTGCGGCCGTCATAGCAAGTCCGCTAGGCGGCCGGCAGTGGCGTCTCCTGGGACATGATGCGCCTGAGCCACCTGGGCGCGGAGGAGTGAGAGCGGTTGAGCACGACGCCCATGAGCTTCTCTTTGCCGATGGCGGCGACGGCCTCCTCGGCGACGCCGGGGGAGGCCCGTCCGGCCTGGACGACAAGGATAGCCTTGTCCACCAGCTCCAGGAGGAGGGCGGTCTCAGGGCGTTCCAGGACGGCCGGCATGTCCAGGATGACGTAGGCGTAACGGGATCGCATGCCGGTGACCAGCTGGCGCAGTCCAGGCTGGGCCAGGAGGGGGAGTGGCGTGGCGGTGGGGCGCCCGGCGATCATGATGGACAGCCGCGGGATGGGCGTGCGACGGATGACGGCGGCGTCGCCGACTTCACCCTGGAGGCACTCCACGAGGCCGGGGCCGTTGTCGCGACGGAGGTCGTGGGCCAGGGTCGGCGTCTCCAGATCGGCTTCGATCAGCAGGACGTCCACGCCGCCGCGAAGGGCCAGCGATGAGGCCAGGGCGACGGAGGTCGTGGTCTTGCCTTCACCCTGGAGGGCGCTGCAAACGCCAATGACGCGGGCGCCGGGCTCCGTGTGCCCGTTCAGGCAGATGTGGGCCAGGGCGGCCAGGATGGAGTCAAGCTTCCTGAACTCCGGGTTCTTCTTGATGACGGCGGCCATGAGTTCGGCGCTGATCTCATCCCCCGCCGGCGGGCTGCGACGAACGACGCGATTGGCGGCGCCGCTGGCCGCGTAGGCTGCTTGCTTCAACATTCCGTCAGTCCTCCCCGCGTCATTCCACGCTACCCAGCAACCCCCGCGAGGCGAAGACGACCTGTCGCACGAAGTTGCGCGGCCAGTAGCGGCGGCGCTTGCGGCCCAGATCGGGGACCACGGCCAGCACGGGGCCTATGTCCTGCGCCTCATTGGGAAGGCGAATGGTTTCATCCAGGCGGGTCATGGCGAACAGGACGACGCCGCTGGCGGAGAAGCCCAGCATCAGCCCGAGCAGAGGAAAGAGCAGCAAGTCCGTCCTGGAAGTTGCGAGGGGAGAGGTGGGCAGCTGCGGCGCGTCGGCCACCTGGAAAGAGAGGTCGCGGCCCTTGAGGGCGGAGTCACGCTCGAGGTAGATGGACTCCAGCCTGTCCAGGAGGGCGTCGTAGTCGTCCTGGGCGCGCTGGGCCGAGGCCCGCAGCTCGGCAAGCCTGGCGTCGACGAAGGATGGGTCGGCGAGGGCGCTGGCCGGGAGGCTGGCCATGTACTCGGCCAGGGCAACCTTATCCTGGTCCAGGTCCTCGCTGGCGGTGACGAGTCGCGCCTCGTAGAACTCTTCGGCGGCGTCGGCCTCGGCCACGACGTCGGTCGTAGTTCGTTCGGCCTGGGTATCCAGGATGGCCTGGACGACGTCGCGGGCGACAGCGGCATCGGGACTCTGATGAGCGATGCTGAGGACGTTGACGCCCTCAGGCGTGACCGTGGTGGTTGCGCGGACTTCGCCGATCTGTATGAGGGGATGAAGCCCGGCGAGTCCGGGTACTTTGTCCGCGGCGGCGAGCGCGAAGGAATCTAGGCTGAGGAGGTCATTGAAGACCTGGGCCTGGTTCTGAGCCGGGGTGAGATAGGGATTGGCGTCCCCGGCCAGGCCCGACTCCAGCAGCGCGGACGGCTGGATCCAGACGCTAGCCGTAGCCTGGTAGGTGGGCTGAGGGCGCATCAAGAGTGCAGCGGCCATGCCCGCCGCCACCAGCACGATGAGCGGCATGAGGACGAGTAATTTGTGCCGGAAGAAGACGTCAAGCGCTCTTTGAGACATACCCTTTTCCTATATCACCGCGTACCTGTTTCCATACTAGGGAGCGGGAGTTGAGCGGGGGTTGAGCAGGCGTCAAGGAGGAGTTGAGCGCCTAGTACGCTCCACGAGCGGAGATGACGGCGGGAACGGTACGAAGCAGGAGCCAGATGTCCAGCAAGAAGGAGCGCCGCTGGATGTAATCGAGGTCCAGGCGCACCATATCGTCGAAGGAGAGCTCGCTGCGGCCGGAGACCTGCCAGAGGCCGGTAAGGCCCGGCTTGACGGTCAGGCGCTCCAGCTGCCAGGCCTCGTAGTTGAGGACCTCGCTCATGAGGCCGGGGCGGGGACCGACGAGGCTCATCTCGCCGCGCAGGACGTTGAACAGCTGCGGAAGCTCGTCCAGGCTGGAGCGCCGCAGGAAGCGGCCGAAGCGTGTGGTGCGAGGATCTTCGCGGATCTTGAAGATGGGTCCTTCCACCTCGTTGAGGTGGGCGACCTCCAGCATGCGCTCTTCGGCGTCTACGTACATGGAGCGGAACTTGTAGCTGGTGAAGAAGCGGCCGCCGCGGCCGACGCGGAGCTGCCGGAAGAGGACGGGCCCGGGCGAGGCGAGTTTGACGGTCAGTGCCATGACGAGCATGGGCAGGGCGAACAGGGCCAGCAGCGCCAGCGTGGCGCTGAGGTCCAGCGTGCGCTTGGCGACGCCGGAGAGCCCGACATGCGCCGGCGCCACCGGCACCGGCGTGGCCATGGGCGCGGCGCGAGCGCCGCGGCCGACGTCTTCGATGGCCACTAGGCGGTCTTTCCCAGGGCGGCGATGGCGCTGATGGGCGTTACCTTGCCGTTGTTGGAGCCGGCGCCGAAGCCCAGGTAGACGAACCCTATGTCCTCCAGGTAGTCGCCGTCCAGGAAGTTGCGGCCGTCCAGGATGACGGGGCGGCGCATGCGCCGCTTGATTTCGGCCATGTCCAGCTCGCGGAACTCTGGCCACTCGGTGACCAGGACCAGCGCGTCGGCGCCGTCGGCGAGCTCTTCGGGGGAGTCGTAACAGTCGATCTCGGGCGCGATCCTGGCGGCTGCCTCCATGGCCACGGGGTCGTAGCCGCGGACGCTGGCGCCGCGCTCGACGAGGGCCTCGGCGAGGGGTAGCGATGGCGCCGAGCGGAGATCGTCGGTGCCGGCCTTGAAGGCCAGGCCGAGGAGACCGATGACGGCCCCGTCCAGGGAGCCGAGCATGGATTCGAGCTTGGCCACGGCGACCCGCCGCTGGTTGGAGTTCACCTTCTGCACGGCCTCCAGGAGGCGAGGGCTGACGCTGACGGCCTTGGCCATGTGGACAAGCGCCTTGACGTCCTTGGGGAAGCAGCTGCCGCCCCAGCCCAGGCCGGCGCCCAGGAACTCGCTGCCGATGCGGGCGTCGTGGCCCATGCCCTGGGCCACCTCGCGAACGTCGGCGCCAAAGGCGTCGCATAGCTGAGCGATCTCGTTCATGAAGGAGATCTTGGCGGCCAGGAAGGAATTGGAGGCGTACTTTATCATTTCGGCGGTGTTGGGGTCGGTGACGATGATGGGGCAGTCGGCGTAGTCGTACAGGCCGGCGACCCGCTCTGCGGCGGCGCGGTCCTTGGCGCCGACGACGATGCGGTCGGGCTGCAGGAAGTCGCTCACAGCGGAGCCTTCGCGCAGGAACTCCGGGTTGGCGACGACGTGGGGGGAGGAGCCGTTGCGCCGCCGGGTCACGAGCTCTTCGACGAAGCCGGCGGTGCCGATGGGCACGGTGCTCTTCTGGATGATGACGGCGCGCTTGCGGACGAGGGGAGCGAGGGTGGAGACGGCGCTGAGCAGGGCGACCAGGTCAGCCTGGCCGTTGGAGGCGCTGGGGGTCTGGACGGCGACGAAGATGAACTCGCTCCGGGGGATGGCCGTCTCGGGGTCCAGCGTGAAGGCCAGCCGGCCCTGGGCGAGACTCTCGCGAACCAGCGACTCGAGGCCGGGCTCGTAGATCGGGAGCTCGCCCCGATTCAGGCTTTCGACCTTGTGCCGGTCTATGTCCAGGCAGGTGACCCGGTGACCAAGGTGAGCGAAGCAGGCGCCGGTGACCAGACCGACGTAGCCCGCGCCAACTACCGCAATATCAGCCATGCCTCCCCCTCCCGAGCGGGAATAAGAAATCCGAATGAAGATAAGGGCGTTCGGGTTGCTGTGCCCATCCTATGGGCGCGCGATGGAACGCAAGTTGACGAGTTGTGGGGATTACGTCGAGTGGGCCAGTCCGGAAGGCGTCAGGTGGCGGTCAGCGAATAGCCGAGGCCGGGGACGGAGCGAATGAAGCCGGGCTGGTTGGGAGGCAGGCCGAGCTTGCGGCGGATGCGGGAGATATGCGTTTTAAGGAGGGAGGGATCGCCTTCGCCGATGCCCTGCCAGGCGAAGTCGGCGAGCTTTTCGGTGACGACGACCTTGCCGGCGTTGGCGGCCAGGCAGTAGAGGATGCGGAACTCCATGCGGGTGAGCCGCAGCTCACCGCCGTTGCGGTGGACGGCGCAGAACTCCGGGTTGATGACCAGATCGCCCATCTGGATGGTGCCGTCGAAGTCGTTGACGGCGGCGGCGGGGGTGCGACGGGTGACGGCGTCGATGCGCAGGCAGAGCTGGGTGATGGAGAACGGCTTGCCGACGTACTGGTCGGCGCCGGCCTGGAAGCCACGGACCAGGTCCTCCTCCGTGCTGGCGCCGCTGATGATGATGATCGGCACCTGGGACTCCTCGCGGACCTGGCGGCAGACCTCAAGACCGTCGACGCCGGGCAGGCCGATGTCGAGGATCATCAGGCTGGGGTTGTCCTGCCGCCAGCGCTGCAGCGCCTGCTCGCCGTCGGCGGCGGCGACGATGGTGTGGCCGCGGCGACGCAAGGCGTAGGTGATCATCTCGACGAGGTCGGTGTCGTCCTCTGCCAGCAGGATTCGCATGGGCTACTCCGCCGACGCCCCTTCGGGCACGGCCAGCCGCTGGCGGAACCAGGCGACGGTGCGCTGAAGACCCTCGCGCAGGGGAGTGCGGGGCTGCCAGCCCAGGACTTCGCGGGCCCTGGTAATGTCCGGCCGGCGGCGCGCCGGCTCCTCCTCGCGGGCCGGGAGCCACTCGATCTCCGACGACGAGCCGCAGGCCTCGCGGATGATCTCCGCGTACTCCAGAACGGTGTGCTCGTCGGGGTTGCCGAGGTTGAAGACCTGACCCTGGATGTCGGGAGCGAACATGGCGCACATCAAGCCCTGGACCAGGTCGTCCACGTAGCAGAGGCTGCGGGTCTGGGCGCCGTCGCCGTGAACGGGGAGTGGCTCGCCGCGAATCGCCTGGCGGATGAAGTTCGGAACCAGGCGTCCGTCGTCGGGGTCGGAGCGAGGACCATAGGTGTTGAAGATGCGTACGATGCGGGCGTCTAGGCCGTGGGCGCGGTGGTAGGAGACGGTCAGAGCCTCTGCAAAGCGCTTGCCTTCGTCGTAGCAAGCGCGGGGGCCGATGGGGTTGACGTTTCCCCAGTAGCTCTCCACCTGCGGGTGGACCAGCGGGTCGCCGTAGACCTCGGAGGTGGAGGAGAGGAGGAAGCGGGCGCTGCTGCGCAGGGCCAGCTCCAGGGCGTTGTGAGAGCCGATGGCGTTGACGGTGGCAGTCTCCACGGGCAGGCGCCAGTAGGCGATGGGGCTGGCTGGGCTGGCCATGTGGAAGAGGTAGTCGACGGAGTCGGGCCAGTCCAGAGGCCGGGTGATGTCGGCCTCGATGAGGGTGAAGCGGGGCTCGGCGGCGAGGTGAGCGATGTTTTGGGGGGAGCCGGTGCACATGTTATCGATGGAGACGACGTGGTGGCCTTCGGCGATGAGCCTATCGCAGAGGTGGGAGGCTATGAAGCCGGCGCCGCCGGTGACGATGACGTTGGACACGCGTAGTACCTCACTGAGGGTTGTGTCTGGCTATTCATGTTAGCGATGCGGGGGCAGTGGTTGGTGCAGGACGGGTGCAGTGGCAGTGCAGGAGCAGTGCAGAACGTCAGCCGCGGCCGGACGGCCGCCCGTCTGGGCGAAAAACGTAGCCCGTGCCGTGAACGGTTTCGATGTACTGGCCGCCGTCGGGCGCGGCGCCCAGCTTACTGCGGAGGTTGCGGATGTGGCCCTTTATGAGGCTGGCGTCATCCTGGCCCTTGTAACCCCAGACCTTGTCCGTGATGTAGCGGTAGCTCAGGACCTGACCGGCGTGGAGGGTGAGCTCGTACAGAAGCTGGAACTCCAGCTTGGTGAGGGTGATCTCGTCGTCGCCGCGGCGGACCCGCCGCCAGTGGGTGTCCAGGGTGAGATCGGCCACGCTGAGGACCTGCTCCGGCTGGGCCTGGACGGCGCCGGTGCGACGCATGACGGCGCGGATGCGGGCCAGGAGCTGCTTGGGCGAGAAGGGCTTGGTGAGGTAGTCGTCGGCGCCGAGCTCCAGGCCCTTGACCACGTTATCGTCGCCGACCGCGCCGGTGAGCATCACGATGGGCGTCGCCGACCCCTCGCGGACGGCCTCGCAGACGTCCCAGCCGCTGAGGCGGGGAAGGTCGATGTCCAGGAGGATGAGCTGAGGGTTGGTCTCCTGCCAGATCTTGATGGCGCTGGCGCCGTCGTAGGCGATGTTGACCTCGTGTCCCTCGCGGCGCAGGAGGTAGGCCAGGATGTCCGTGAGGTCGCGGTCGTCTTCGACGAGGAGGATGGACATGATACTCCTTACGACGCTGCCAGACCGGTGCGCAGGGCCACGGCCGCGGCCTGGACCCGGTTGGCGACCTCCAGCTTGCGCATGATGCTGCGGGCGTGAGCCCGCACGGTGTGCTCTGAGATGGATAGCTGGCGGGCGATTGCCTTGTTGCTTTCGCCCTCCGCGATGAGTCTGAGGATGCCGATTTCGCGGGGGGTGAGGACGTGGCGGCGGTTGGCCGTTGAGTTGCCGTTGGCCAGGGCGCTGTACTCGCCGACGAGGCGCCTGGCCACGGGCTGGGAGATGACGATCTCGCCGCGGGAGACTTCGTGGAGGCAGCGCAGGAGGAAGGCGGCGTCGGCGCTGATGTCGATGGCGCCTTCGACGCCGGCCTGGAGGGCGGAAAGGAGGGCATCGTCGTCGTCAACGAGGCTGAGGAAGACGATGCGGACACCGGGTGCGGCGCGGCGCATCTCTGCGAACAGCTGCTGGGAGATGGGGCCGCGCCTTCGAGAGACTAGGAGCAGTATGTCGGGCGTGCCCAGGGCGAGCGCGGAAGTCCAGTCCTCCAGCTCGAACGGACCGGACGGCTGGAGGCCATCCTCCCTTCCCAGAAGGGCGGCGATGCCTGTACTGGCTAGCTTGTGGTCGCCAATTACAGCGATCCGAACCACTTCACACTCCCCCGGCAAGGAGCTGGCCTCAGGGCCACCGCGTTGAGCCCGCCGGCTGGGGTCCGGTACGCCGGGCCGGTCGCCGCGGTGGGGGTCTTGAGGCCTACCACACCCCGCTACTGGTCAGTTCTTATCCGAATTTGATACCTCGCTGGTCATGATGAAAAGCATTCTCAAGAACCCTCAGCTGGCCGCGCGCCTCCCTGCGCCGCCATCGAGGAGCCTTGGTCTATCGGAGATGAGACGATTACCGTTGCCCCGCGCCGCGAGCCTCGAGGCGAGACGCTCCCTCTCCAGGGAGCCGAGGTAGCGCCTGATGAGGGAGCGAGCCCGGGCCACAGCGACTCTGTCCCCGAACGGGCGTCGAAGGTAGAAGGCCGCTCCCAGCTCCAGGACGGAGCCTTCCTCCGGCTCATCACCGCTGCCGATGACGATGACCGGCGCCTCTGTGATTCGCCGCAGGACGAGCAGGAGCTCACCCGCTGCCAGCGGTGGGACCTGCTCCGCCAGGAGGATGAGGACGGGGTCCCGCTCCAGCGTCTCGAACAGACCTTCGATGGCGCTCTCAGCCTCAAGGAGCTGGAACCCCTCGCTGGCGAAGGCGCGTTGCAGGCGCCGGCGCTCGACCTCGTCGGGATCGATGAGCAAGACGATCTCTTCAGCCATATCGATTCGATCGTAGGGGCGCGGGGGCGGGCGTGTTCGGCATTAAGGGGGACAAACAAGGGACGATTGAAGGACACTCCACCGCCAGACATGAGTCAGGCGGATCTGTTGGTGTCTTGAGGATAGGCCAGGCGGTAGCCCACGCCGCGGATGGCCACGATGCTGAGGTCCCGGGTGGGGTACTGGGTTAGCTTCTTGCGGAGGCGCTGCACGTACTTGCGAAGGGTCTCCAGGTAGACAGGCTCGTCGCACTCCCAGACCAGGCGTTGCAGGGCGGAGGCGGTGATTGTGCCGCCGCGGGCCAGGGCCAGGTGGTGGAGCAGGTTGAACTCGGTGGGGGTGAGACGGAGCTGGTTACCGTTGACGAAGGCCTCATGGCGCCCGAGGTGGACGTCCAGCGGTCCACACCTGACGATGCGCTCTCCCTCACCGGTGGTTCCGGCGATGCGCCGCAGCAGCGCGCCGAGCCGGGCGATGAGGAGGGCGGGGCTGAGAGGCAGGGCGAGGTAATCGTCGGCGCCGGCGTCCAAGGCCTGGAGTGTCGCCTCTTCGGAGGTGTCGGGGCTGAGGACGACGATGCCGCAGCTGGCGGCGGCCCGCAGGTCGCGAACGAACTGGAGGCCGGGCACGCCATCGTCCAGAAAGACTACGTCGGCGGACCCAGCCACGCGCATGAGGCCGGCGGCGTCTTCCACGCGGTCGACCTCGGCGTCCGGCCAGCGCAGCCGCAAGGCCACGCGAACGTCACGCTCAGTATCCGCAGCACTGAGGCAGCAGAGCGCCTTCATATGCCTCGTCCCGGCTTTGGCGGGGACGAACCCCCTCTCGCGCTGGTTGAAACACCGGCGCGGCTCATCGGGTGGCCTGCGCCGGATCGGGCTGTTTCAACATCAATCGGTAGGATTCGCAGTGTACTTTTCCACATGGAATGCCGCGTTGTCAATACTTATGTCGATAGAGTTCTCGCATAGATCGCCTAGCCTAACAACCGCCAGAACGGCTGGACGTTACGTACACAGACAGGGGCGAGGGAGAACTTCGGGTAAAAGCCGCGCCAAGTGAGCGGCGGGACCACTGTAGGCGGTCCCGCGCAGGCGCTAGGGTTTAGGCGAAAGGGGTTAGGCCGGCGGCGGCGCGGCCGGCCGGCGGAGCCGCCAGATCCGGGCCGTGGCCAGGGCGGCGCCGACTACGAGGGCGAGCAGGAGGACCGGGAGGCCAGCCTCGCCGTCCGGCGGGGGAGGCCCGCCCGCGGAGCCGAATCCCGTGGGGTTGCCGAGGTCGCCCTCGTCCAGGTCATCGGCGCCCTCCGGCAGCACGCTTATCGGTTCGCCGGCGGCGTGATCGTAGAGAAGCGGCTCGGCGAGGATGATCGAGCCCAGGTCCATGACCTCATTGTCTTCCTCCGTGAGGCCGCCGGGGTTAATGACTATGGAGTCGCCCTTGGAGACGCCTTCGTTGCAGGGGACATCCAGGACCGTATCGCCCTTCTTGGCGTCCGAATGGAGGGTTATCTCGGCGGCGGCGAAGGCCGGGTCGGAGCAGTCCACCTCGTCGTCGTCGTCCTTGTCATCGTCGTCGTCGTCGGGCTTGGGGGTGGCCGTTGGCGTGGGAGTGTCATCTGGCTCGGCCGTAGGAGTGGCGGTGGCCGTCGGTTCGGGCGTGGCTGTTGGCGCCGGTGTCGCGGTTGGTGTTGGAGTGGGTGTCGCGGTTGGCGACGGCGTAGGCGAAGGCGTGGGTGTGGGGGTGGCCGTGGGTTCCGGGGCGGGCGTTGGAGTGGGGGTGGGGGTCGCCGTAGATTCGGGAGCAGGCGTAGGAGTGGGGGTAGGGGTCGCCGGGGGTTCCGGGGTCGGCGTGGGGGTTTGGGTAG
>JBBDNA010000019.1:0-62703 GCA_040877915.1 Dehalococcoidia bacterium | reverse complement strand
CCCCCCCCCCCCCCCCCCCCCCCCCCCCCCCCCCCCCCCCCCCCCCCCCCGGCGGAGCTGTAGTCCGCGTTGGGTGACGCTAAAGTGAGGTGATCAGGGTGAGACCGAGGGCGCACGAGCCGGTCACGACGATCATCCCCAGTACGGGCACGACGAACGTGTCGGCCAGGGCTTGTCCCTGCTCCCCCTTCAAGCGGCGGTACATCTTCCGCGCGAGCTGCATCGTAGCGATCCTCCTTATGTTGAGCGCCTGCGAATAATAGACTCGCGAGGTGTATCCAGCGCACGCGCCGAGGGTTAACGTTCGGTAAACGCGGGCTGTGTCATCGCGAGCCTGCCTGCCGGCAGGCTCGCGAAGCGATCTCACGGTGCCCATCAGCCGTTCGCCCTGGCAGTGGTGTCGTTCGCTTTTCGCCGCGAGATTGCCGCGTCGCTCCTATCGTCGCTCCTCGCAATGACCAAAGGTGGCGGCGGCTGCGGGACGCACGCGGCGGGGGTTAACGTTCGGTAAACGCGGGCTAAAGAAGCCCCTCTCAAACGGCGGCGCGTCTGCTACTCGTCTCGGCCTAAGTACATGAGAAAAGCGCCGAATAATCGCAAGGGGAAAGTGAGGAGACTGACGACGAGAAACGTTATCGGGAGTCCGAAGAAGAGCCAGAGCGCGCCCCAAATCAGCCCGCCCCACACTCCAAGTATCGTAATCAGGACGCTTAGCCAGAAGATGACGCCGACAACAGTGGCCAAACAGCCTACGGACGTATTGATGAACGCCCCTAGGCCGAACAGGCAGCCCCGTCCCAGTCGCGGCAAGTGGGTCTGCAGCATCCTCTCTTCCCGGCCACGGCTCATCATCGTCGTCGAAGTCCTCGTCTTCCCACCTACTCATGTGAGCCTTCTTGCGGTTCCTGACTGAATCGGCGAAGAAGACGCCGTAGCAATATGGCTTGCCTAGCCGTGTTCATCTCGACGTCGATTAGGAGACGGAGGACATAGGCCAGGACCCACGTTAGTATGGTGTAGAGGAACCCGACCAGCAGGATCGCGATCATCCCCACGGCGCCATCCGTCTCGTTACAATCTGAGTCGAAACTACCGCATTCGAACGTGGCGGCGTAGACAACGCCGCCAATCAACGCACCGACCAACGTCACCCAGCCTAAGACGAAGAGGGTGTTCGCTAACCAGGTGCTCCCAAGGTACTTCTCAGGCGCCGCTGTTCGCCCAGGTCGCACAATATCTAGTTCGTCCTGAACGCCCTTATCCATTGAAATCCGCTCCTTTGTTGATCCTCCATCGTGCTGCTTCGTGGCGTGGCGGATGCTCCTGGATAGAAGAGGCAGATCGCCGTCAGGCGACACGTGGTTAATCGCCATGGCGATTGGAGGGAACTCACGAGATTATAGGCACGCCATCCTATCACGCCGCAAGAGCCGCCAGAAGCGGCCCCAGGCTGACGCCGCTTGTCTCGCCGCCCACCGGCCATGCGCACACCCCGTGATCCATGAGGGCACCCCCGTTGCGAAGTGCGCCCAGTATACCAGAGGCGCGTAACCCCTACCCCGGCGAGGTCTCCTCCCCGCCCGCGTCCGCCGAGCGGTAGATCGCGTCCACCAGGCGGTGCGCCTCCAGGGCCAGCGGGAAGTCCGGGAACGGCTCGCGGCCCTCCGCCAGCGCCGTGAGGAAGGAGTAATCGGCCAGCGTGTAACGGCCCAGCGCCCGTTCGTACTCCTCGCCGGTCAGCCCCACGATCTCCAGGTAGCGCCGCCGCACCTCCGCCTCCGATAGTTCCTGCGGTTCCTCCTCCCCTATCTGGAAGCCGATCGGCCCGAAGAAGTCGTGGTCCGTGGCGAAGAACCCGTTCTCGAAGAACAGCTCCACGCGCCGCGTCGACGGCCGGCCCAGTACGTTGTGCCAGACCGACACCAGCTCCGCCCGCGCCCCCGACGCGAATCGCAGGTGGCCCAGCGCCAGGTCCTCCACCCCCTCGTGACCCGCGAAGTTGCCGACTGACCCCCGCACCGAGGCCACCTCGCCCCCGAGCCAGCGCAGGATGTCGGCGTCGTGGATGGAGTGCTCCAGCAGCGTGCCGCGGCCCACCTGCGCGCGGTCGCTGCGCCACTCGCTGCCGTAGTGGCCGCGAATCGGGAAGAACTGGTCGTCGCGAAAAACGATCGTCATCAGCCGCCCCAGCCGCTCGTCCTCCGTGAGCGACTTGAGGACGGTGAACACGGGCGAGTGCCGCAGCACCAGGCCCACGCCCGCCTTCACCCCCGCCGACCGCACTGCGGCGACCATCTCCTCCACGTCCGCGACGTTCGTGGCCAGCGGCTTCTCGCAGAAGACGTGCTTGCCCCGACCGGCGGCGCGCAGGACAAGCTCCTTGTGCCCGGCCGTGGGCACGCACACGTAGACGACGTCGATGTCTGGGGAGTCGATCAGCTCCTGGGCGTCCGTGGCGACGCGCGCGCCCGTGATGTCGGCGAAGGCGCGGGCCCGCTCTTCGATGTCGTCGCACACCGCGACGTACTCGATGTCGACGAGGCCGGCGCGCGAAAGGTCGCGCAGGGCGCGGGAGTGGAAGCGACCGATGAAGCCGCAGCCGATGAGCCCTACCCGGAGCGGCGGCATCGCCGGCTAGGGGCTGGCCGGCTGAAGGCGGGGCAGGAAGTGCGCAAGCGCCTGCTCCGCGAACACGAACAGCGCCTCGCGGCGCTCTTCCGGCGTGGCCTCCGGCGAGATGTGGCGCCCCATTATCGTGTCCTGAAACGCCATCAGGATCAGGTAGATGATCTGTCGCGCCATGGCGCCGGGCGCGTCGTCCGTGAGTTCGCCACGCTCCTCGTGCCGCTCCAGGACCGCGGTAAGCGCGTGCTCCCACAGGTCGGTCAGGCGGCGGTACTGCTCCACGGCGGCCTCGTCGCCGCCCAGGCCCTCCATGATGATCAGGCGCAGGAAGTCGCGGTTCTCGTCCATGATGTTGATGGCGCCGCGGGCCATCCACAGCAGCGTCTCGCGCAGGGGCAGCTCGGCCGAGACGCGCTGTAGCTCCTGCAGCCCGGCCACGAAACCCCGCTCCTCCACCAGCGCGTCCAGCACCTCCCGCTTCGACTCGAAGTGGTAGTAGATCGCCGCGTCCGTGATCTGCGCCTCGTGGGCGATGTCCCGCACCGTCGTCCGAGCGAAGCCGCGCTCGGAGAACAGGCGCAGGGACGCGTCCAGGATCTGCTTGCGGGTATGGGGGCCGCGGCGCGTGCGCTTGCCGTTGCCGGACCTCTTGGAAACAGCGGAGTCCGAAGCCATGAAAAACCCTCTATTCGTGATTGCGGGCCACCTGCAACTTAGCATCGCGCGGCGGCTGCGGTCAATCCTGCGCCGCTGTGCGCCATTTCCTTGACAACCGTTCTGGGGCGTGGTACAAATTCGACTAGCTAAGCGGGTGCTAAGATTCGTTCTGGCACGTCTTCCCGGGAGGAAGCCATGGCTATCGACGTTGACACCCTGGAAAAACTACGCAACGAGGCGGAGGTCGCCAATCTGGACCTCAGCTGGCTCAACCTCGAAGAGGAGAACCACTGGGGAATGCGCGCCAAGCCCGGCAAGCGCGGCCTCACCCTCGACGAGATCGAGATCGGCCCCTACGGCGAGGTGCCCGAGCACAGCGATAACCGCAGCCTCAAGACCCGCGGCTCCTTCGCCCGGCAGGCCGTTCCCCGCGTTCCCGAGACCTACTCCGGCCGCGCTGACGTCTACTCCGAGAATGTTCGCCTCCTCTACGAAGAGGCCGTTCAGCGCCAGTGGTCCTCGGCCACCGACATCCCCTGGGACGAGCTGGAGCCCCTCCCCGACGACATCGAGCGGGCGATGTGCCAGCTCTGCACCTTCCTCACCGAGGTCGAGTTCATCGCCGGCGACACCCCCGGCCAGTGGCTCCCCCACATCAACGCCGACCACCACGAGGTGAAGCTCTTCCTGCTCACCCAGATCATGGACGAGGCCCGCCACCTGGACGTATTCCGCAAGCGGGCGCTGGCCAACGGCGGAGGCCTCCTCTCCTCGCTCCCCCAGGACGGCCTGCGCGTCATCATCGACGCCAAGGACTTCACCGAGATGTCGGCCATCATGCACGTGGCCGCCGAGGGGTTCGTCCAGTCTCTCTTCCGTCAGGGCGAGTACATCGGCCAGAACGACACCGAGAAGCGCATCTTCCGCCTCTGCGGTCAGGACGAGTCCCGGCACCTGGGATTTGGCGTGATGCACCTCAAGTACGTCGTCGAGAACGAGCCCTGGCGCCGCGAGGAGCTGCACCACTACCTCGACAAAGTGGAGAGCACGCTGGCCCCCGACCCCACCGAGAACGCCACCAACTTCTCCCTGTTCGAGGCCCTGGCAATCCTCATGGGCGGCGGCAAGAACAACTTCGACAAGGGCATCCAGATGTCCATGAGCGTGCAGCGCAAGCGGGTCAACGAGTACATGCACCGCCTCGGCGTCGCCGGCCTGGGTGAGCGCCGCGACCGCATGAACCCGCTTCTCCGGCAGTTCCTGGACCCGCCCAAGAACTAACCCGGGCGAAGACAGTACGCGA
This sequence comes from Dehalococcoidia bacterium, assembly GCA_040877915.1. Classification (GTDB taxonomy): domain Bacteria; phylum Chloroflexota; class Dehalococcoidia; order SM23-28-2; family RBG-16-64-32; genus JBBDNA01. The sequence goes on along the minus strand of JBBDNA010000019.1, from coordinate 58,118 downwards.
ACGAGCCCCCGGCACGCCGGGGGCTCTCCCTTTGCCCGCAGTCTCGCCGATGCCCCCCCAACCCGTAGGTCGAGGCCCTAGCCTCGACCGCTAATACGGCATGATGAACCGCGCCAGCGGCAGCTCCGTGTCCCCCACCGAATACGTCGCCGAGATCATGTTCAGCATCGGCAGCAGGTGCCAGGGGTTGCCTTCGTTCGCCGCCGGGTGGGTCAGGGACCCGCGGCCGCGCATCGCCTCGACCACCGTGTACTCCGGGTCCAGCTGCACCATCTCCAGCACGGCGTGGCGCTTGCCCGGCTGCAGGCTGTGGACCAGCCGCACGTTCAGCACCGGGTCGAAGCGCACCAGGTCGGGCTCGCACGGCTGGGGACCCGTCAGCCGTAGCTCGGCCAGCGTCTCCCCTTCCACGGCGACGCGGGCGCTCGCCCCCCGCGGCCCCGACGACAGACGTACGCGGCCCAGCGTCGCCGGGCAGCCCCACATCTCTCGCAGCGCCGCCAGCGCGCGGACGCTGTCGGTTACCGCGTGCAGCGTGTAGGCCCGTGTGAACATGCGCGCCCGGCAGCCGATGGACTGCGTGGCCAGGGAAAACGGCCCCACGGGGCTCTCCGGGTAATGAACGACCGTGATGATAGCGTAGGCGGGCGACGTGCGACCCAGGCTGGGTGGCAGCCAGCGCAGCGCCGCCTGTGTGTCCGTCTCGAACGTCAGTTTGAGGGCGCGGGCGCCGGGCAGGGGCCAGGGCGGCGGCGGGTACAGCGGCGCCGTCAGCGGCGACGTGTGCGGCAGCCGGTCGCGCCCGAACTGGCCGAGGTCAGGCATCGGCTCAGGGCGTCGCCCGCTCGGTCTCGACGCGGCCGGAGCGGCTTCGAGCCTTCGGCTTCGACTTCCCCGTGCCGGTATCGAGCGCCGGCCCTCTGGCTGGCCCTGCGCTCCGCTCCGGGCCGCTCAGGACAGGCATCACCTGTTCAGCGAACAGCCGCAGCGAGCGCAGCACCCTCTCCTGCGGGATCTGGCCGCCCGTGTTGACGATGCACAGCATCCGGTCCACGCCGATCTCCCCCCACATCTTCAGGTTCTTGATCACCGTCTCCGGACTGCCGATCCCCATCCCCTCCCGGATCACGCCGCCGCCTCCGGGCGCGCGTTCCGCCCCCGCCCGGACCGCGAACAGCAGGCCCGGCGTCCGGTACGCCGGCGTCGGGTACACGGTGCTCACACCCACCAGGTGCGCCGCGTAGTGCGAGAACGTGTACGCCAGCCTCCCGCCTCAGATGCGCGCCTCCTCGTCCGTCTCGTCCACGTAGAGGAAGGTCACGCCGTTCACCTGCTCGTTGACGAACTCCCCCACCGGCTCGCAGCCCTTTATGACCCGCCGGTAGTCCTTCACCCGCTTCTCGTACTCCCCCGGCGTCCCGATCGACACGCCCAGGCAACCGATGCCTCGCTCCGCGGCCTGGATCGCGGTCTCCGGGCTGGACACGGCCACCCACAGCGGCGGGTGCGGCTTCTGCACGGGCTTGGGGATCACCTCCCGCGCCGGCATCGAGAAGTGCTTCCCCTTCCAGGAGAACGGCCCCGGCGCCCACATCTTCGGGATCGCCCGCAGCGATTCGTCCCACATCTCCTTCGTCAGGTCGGGGTCGCAGCGGAAGCCCCCCAGCTCCGTCCAGGTCGCGGAGCGGCCCGTCCCGAACTCCAGCCGCCCGTTCGAGACGATGTCCAGCGCCGCCGCCCGCTCCGCGCAGCGGGCCGGGTGGTTGAACGGCGGCAGCACCATCATCACCCCGTGGCCCAGCCGGATGCGCTCCGTCCGAGCGGCCGCGGCCGCCAGGAACACCTCCGGCGCCGAGCAGTGCGAGTACTCCTCCAGGAAGTGGTGCTCCACCGCCCACACCTGGTCGAATCCCAGCTCGTCGGCAAGGACCGTCTGCTCCAGCGCGTCGTGGTAGGCGACGTACTCTGAGCGCTCGTCCCAGGGCTTGGCCACGGACAGCTCGTGGAAGATGCCGAACTTCATGGGCGACCTCGGTGCCTCATGTTAGCGCTGCCCCGCAGGCCGGTCAACGCGAGCGCGCCAGCGCCAGCAGCCGCGACCCGTGCGCCGGCAGCCGCAGCGCTACCGTCGATCCGTCGGACGCGATCTCCTCTCCCGACCAGAAGTCGCGTAGCCGCTCGGCGGCGACCGGCATCTCTACCGTCACGTCGCGCGGCATGTCCTCCCAGTTGACGACCGCCAGCAGCCCCGCGTCCGCTCGCCAGAGCACTCGCGGCGGGTCCCGCTCGAACAGGTCCAGCGGCACGGCGGCCGGGCCCCGCAGCGGCAGCAGCCGCGCCAGCATCTCGCGCCGCTCTGGGGAGACCAGCGACAGGTCGTCGCTGTCCAGCGGCATCCCGCCCGACATCCCGATCACCGTGGCCAGCGTCCTCACCTCGGCGTCGGTCAGCGACGTCTCGCGGTCGCGCAGGAGGAGGCAGTCGGGGTCGTTCTGCCAGAGCGAGCCGTGCGTCCAGTAGCGGGTAATCGTGTTGCGCAGGGCGTTGACCGCCGCCGGGAACGACATCGTGCTGCGGCTCTGCCGGTCGCCCCGGTGCAGGTCCGGGTACCAGGCCGGCGCTACGTCCGGGCCGATGCGCATCCCGTTCACCAGTCCCACGCTGGGCCCGATGGGCGCGCCGCAGCCCAGCACGAAGCGATCGCCCACCGCGCGACGTATCGCCTCCAACCCGCGACGGTAGGCCTGCGCCCGCGTGGCGTTCGGGTCGAACCGCACTCCCTCGATCGCCGCCGCGTACACGAAGTCGATCTTCACGTAGTCGTAGCCCCACTCCTCGGTTACCGTGCGGAACACCTCGTCCAACCACTGGATGACCTCCGGCCGAGTGCAGTCCAGCGCATAGCACAGCTGACCCCAGTTCTGGATCGCCACCGCCGGCTCGCCCGACGGCGAGCGCAGCATCCAGTCCGGGTGTTCGGCGAACAGGCGTGACTGCGCCCCGGCCAGGAACGGCGCCAGCCACAACCCCGCTTTGAACCCGCGCTCGTGGATGCGCTCGGCCAGCCAGGCCATGCCATGGGGGAACTTCTCGTTGACCGTCAGCCAGTCGCCGATGCCCGACTGGTAGCCGTCGTCCACCTGCACGTACTCCAGCGGCAGATCCTCCCGCAGCGCCGCCAGCCGCTCGAGGTTGGCGACGATGTCGTCCTCCGTGACCGCCCCGAAGTACTGGTACCAGGAGCACCAGCCGCTCGGGACGTGCGGCCAGGACACCGCGCCCATCTCCCGCCCCAGCGCCTCGCCGTAGCGCGGCAGCGCCGAAAGCGCGTCGCTCGTTATGTCGACCACTGCCCTCTCCGACGACAATGTCTCCCCGGGGGCAATCTCCACGCCGTCCGCGTAGCTCGTCGCCGTCAGCGCTCCGTCGCCGTCCAGCCACACCTGCGACAGCTGGTCGGCGGTCGAGATGAACCCCGTCGTGATCGCGCGCCCGTCCGGCCCGGCCAGCGACGTCACCAGCTCCGAGACGAGGGTCCCGTCGCCCTCCGGCCGCGTCGCCGGGTCGACGATCGGCGACAGCGGCCGCAGGTCGCGGTCCGCGGCGGACAGCGTGAGCGTCGGGCTCCACGACTGCCAGCCGTGGCGGTAGAAGCGCCAGCCGTCGCGCTCCGCCGGCGCGAACAGCGGCCCGGTCCGCAGCACGTCGAAGGCGTGGACTCGGAGCGGCGCGTCCGTCGTGTTCGTCAGCGTCGAGCGCACCGCTACGAACGGCTGGTTCTCGTACAGCGTGGCGGTGAACGCCAGCTCCGGCTCGTCAGCCGCTGCCCGGAGCGCCAGGATGAGCGCCCGCCCCCGTCCCTGTGCGTCGTCGACCACCTCTGCGCCCCGCACCTCGAGGCCCGCGCCCAGCGTTGACAGCGCCCCACCGTCGGCGAACCGAACTCCGCTCGACGCCACGATCTCCACGTCGCCGGCCGCCAGCGAGATCGTGCCCCCCTCCGCGTTGACGGTCAGCCGCACGTGCTCGTTCTCCAGCACGGGACCCGACGGCCCGTCGCCGTACCGGACCTCAGGCACGCGTCACCGTGAGTCCCTCGTGGCCGCGCACGGCGCCCATCTCCGCCGCCAGGCCGGTGCGCTCGCGGTACACCGCCACCACGTCGCGCCGGAACGCCTCCAAGGCGTCCCGCCAAACCAGGTTCACGGTGCAGCCGCCGAAGCCCGCGCCCGTCAGCCGCGCTCCCAGCACGCCATCGCACTCCGCGGCCAGCTCCACCAGCAGGTCCAGCTCCGGGCACGAGACCTCGAAGTCGTCCCGCAGGCTCCGGTGCGACCCAAACAGCAGTCGGCCCAGCGGCTCCATCTCGCCGCGTCGCAGAGTCTCGGCCGCCGCCAGCACCCGCGTCTCCTCCAGCACGACGTGCCGCGCCCGCCGGTACAGCGTCCGTTCCAGCTCCCCGCGACGACGCTCCAGCTCGCCGGCCGTCAGGTCGCGCAGCGCCGCCACTCCCAGCGCCGCCGCGGCTTGAGCGCACTCCTCGCGCCGCTGGTTGTAGGGCGAATCCCCGAGCTCCCGTCGCACCCCGGAGTCGACGACTACGATAGCCGGGCCGTCCGCGGGCAGCGGCACCGCCTCGACCTCCAGGTTGCGGCAGTCGATCAGCAGCGCCGCGTCCTCGCGGCCCAGCGCCGCCGCCAGCTGGTCCATCACCCCGCACTGCACGCCGGCGAACCCGTTCTCCGCCCGCTGGGCTATCAGCGCCAGCTCGCGCGGCTCGATCTCGAGGCCCGACACCGCCGCCAGGGCGCCCGCCACCGCCACCTCCAGCGCCGCCGACGACGACAGCCCCGCGCCTGGCGGCACGTCGCCGGAGAACGCCAGGTCTGCCCCGCGCAGGCCGTGCCCCGCCTCCCGCAGCTCGTGCGCGACGCCGCGTACGCAGTTCCGCCACCCCCCGTCCTCCCGCCGCTCGATGCGGTCGAGCTCGAAATCGTCCTCCTCCTCGAAGTCCAGCGAGCAGGCTCGGATCGTGGCGCCGTCCCGCGCCGCGCCGGCCACTGCCACCGTCCGGTCGATCGCCAGCGGCAGGACGTGGCCCTCGTTGTAGTCGGTGTGCTCGCCGATGAGGTTCACTCGCCCCGGCGCCTCGGCCACCAGCTCGGCGGGTCGCTCGAAACGGTGGTGGAACGATTCCAGCAGCGCGGGACGGTCGGCGGACATATCGGCGCCAGTATACGGCGGCTAGGTCTGGGCAAACAGCGTGGAGTTGAAGGCGACGACGGCCAGCCAGTGGAAGACGATAGGCCCCGCCAGGCTGCCGCTGCGCAGCCGCATCCAGGCCAGCGCCGCGCCGCCCACGATGAGCGCGACCATCGCGCCGGCCTGGGCGATCGCGAACAGCAGGTCGTCGTCGGCGACTGAGGACTCGCTCATCGTCGCGTAGTCCACGCAGATGTGCCAGGCGCCAAAGGTCAGCGCCGTGAAGGCCACCGCCCCGCGCACCCCGAACGCCCGCAGCCCCAGGGCCAGCAGCACGCCGCGGAACAGCACCTCCTCGAACACGGCGGCGCTGAGCGGGTAGCGCACGGCCGCCCAGAACGCGAACTCCGGCACGCTGTCGTCGGCGAAGGTCTCGTATTCGATGTCGCCCACGCCGACGGGGAACAGGAAGAACAGCACGGCGGGCACAGTGATGGCCACGGCCGCCGCAAGGCCGATGGCGGCGCTGGGCCAGAAGTTGCGAGTCGTTATCCCCAGGTCGGTCAGGCTGAGCCCCTGCGTCCGCACCGCCCAGACCACCGCCAGCGCCGGTACCAGCAACGCCCGACCGAACAGGATGGGGTCGGGCGGGAACGAAAGGTCGCCTGGGAGCGCGTACAGCAGGTTGCTGTACAGCACCAGCGCCGCCGCGAACGCCACCGGCACGACCCAAGCCCGCGCCGGCGCCGCGCTCTCGTCCGCGAGGACCGTGCCGCGGGCGAGGGGCACGCTCACTCGCGGCCGCCCGCCTTCCGGGGCGGCGGCTCTACGACGCACGCCTCGACGATGCGCTCCTCGACGTCGCGGCCCAGCGCCGCCATCTCTCCGCGTTCGAGCAGACGCTGCGTCTCCTCGAACAACACCTCCTCCTCCCAGCGGATGTGCGTCCGCAGCGTCTCGCCGAAGCGGCGCAGCGCGTCCCGCCTTTCCTCGATGTCGTCCCTGTCCCGCATCGTCGCCACCAGCCCCTCGATGGTCAGGTGGTCGCCCTGCGTTCGGCGGATCAACTCGTCGTCGGGCGGCACGTGCCGCAGGAGACGGGCCAGGAGGCACTCGTTCTCCGTGCGGAAGTGGGGAAGCAGGCCTGCCGCCCAGAAAGCGATCAGGTCAGAGTAGAGCCGGTTCAGCCCCTCGGCGTCCGCGTCCGGCAGCTCCCGCTCGATGCGCAGGGCCATCATTAGCCCCTTGTGGTGGTCGCGGGAGAGCGGTACCAGCTCCGGGTCGCGCTTCATGGCGACGATTATACCTTCGCAGCGGCGCCGGCGCGTGCTATCCTCGCCCTGCCATGGCCGAACCGAAGGTCCTCAGCGAGTCCGAGATCCAGGAGGGGCTGGCGCGACTGCCCGGCTGGGAGCTGCGCGAAGGCCGCCTGCGCAAGCGCTTCCCGTTCCGCACGTTCCTGCGCTCGATGGCCTTTGTGAACTCCGTGGCCTACCTGGCCGAGTCCGCCGGCCACCACCCCGACATCACGATCAACTACAACCGCGTGACCCTGCGCCTGATCACGCACAGCGAGGACGCCCTGACCGACCGCGACTTCGCGCTGGCCGGGGAGATAGAGTCGAAGCTGGTGACGAAGCTAGTGATCGAGCCGGAGCCCGGCTCGTAGGGGCGACGCTCGCCGCGCCCCCGGGTGGGCCCGCAGGCTCGCCGCGCCCCGGGGGAGGCTCGCAGTGGCGCTTGCTTGCTGCGCCCCGGGGGAGGCGCCTGGGATCGCCGCCTAGATCGCGTTCAGCGACCAGTCATAGGGGTAGAAGCCGACGCTCCCGGACGGCGAGCCGTTCTCCAGCGCCTCGCGTGCCTCGCCCGCGTCGAGGTAGCGCAGCAGGAATTCGCGCACGCCCTCCCTACCGCCGAAATCGCGCCGGTACCAGCGAAATATCGGCGAGAGGCAGACCCGCCTGCCGCTGGGCGCGCTCCGGCCGCCCTCCAGCCTCACACCGCCGTTGACGAACGCGGCACAGGCCAGGTCCAGCTGATCGTCGACGCGCGCGGCCTCGTACGCGGCTATCGGCGGGCACGACTGCGAGGCGCAGACGAGCGCGCAATGAACGCGCGGATCCGGCGGCCGCACAGATAACGCCAACCTCGGGTCGTCGGGCGCGAACTGGGGCAGCCAGATCGCGGGGTGGAAGTGAGGGCGGTTGCCCCGCAGGATACCGTGCTCAATGTCGTCGGCCGAGTAACGGCGCCCGCCGATGATGTACGCCGCCCGGCGGAAGAAGCCGCCGTCTTCCCGCACGCTGGCTCTAATGCCGAAGGCGACGACGGCGTCGATGACCAGGGCGTTGTACAGGTTGATCCAGAAGGCGAGCCGCTCCCCGCGCGTCCTCAGCGACGTCGGATCGAAAGCTCGCAGCCGGGCGGAGCAGTCGCGATAGCGGGAGTAGCTCTCGCGGGTGGGGAGGACGGCGTAGTCGAAGCAGGCACATGAGGGGTCGTAGGCGTCGGCCTTCATCTCCCGCACCGCGGCGAACAGTTCCCCGGCAATATTGGGCCCCGCCTCTCCGCCTTCGCGCTCGGAGTTCAGAGCGGAGCGGCGGTCGACGCGCAGGGCCAAGTCCAGAGAGCGGTGGTAGGCGCGGTTGAGGATAGAGATGGGGTTAGGCATGGCGCTCTGTAGTAAGAGTACGCGTGCCGGCGTATCAGCGATCGTTCGCAGACAAAAAGAAGCGCTCTCCGAGTGACCTTCGCTCTTGCGGCTGTCGGGTCACGTAGGGCTTCCGGTTGCCCTTCCGCTCCGCGATTCCCTTCGGCCGCCGTCACCGCTTGACCGCTCGGAGAGCATGGCTATTGTGCCCTTATTGGGGAGGCCTGTCAACGCATCGACGGCCGCTCATCTCCATGCACCGCCGATTATCGGCCTGTATGACGGCATTCCCTCTCGAAAGCTCGTCCCACCTGCCGTTCTGTATTGGTAAAAGCAAACACTGAAGAGAAGCTGAACCCTTTGGTACACCGCGAAAAGTTAGCGCTGCCGTTAAGGAAGCAGCTCGTGTTTCAACACGGCTATGAACGGCAGGTTGCGGAACCGCTGCCGGAAGTCCAGCCCGTAACCGACGACGAACTCGTCGGGGATCTCGAACCCTACGTACTCCAGCGGCACGTTGGCAATCCGCCGCGCCTGCTTGTCCAGCAGCGCGCACACGGCCAGCGAGGCTGGCCGCTTCGTCGCCAGGTAGTCCATCACGTGGTTCAGCGTCATCCCCGTGTCCACTATGTCCTCCACCAGGATGACGTCGCGGCCCTTGATGTTCTCGTCCAGGTCCTTCACGATCCGCACCGCCGAGCCGTTGCCCTCGTAGGACGTGATCGCCATGAAGTCCACCGCCGCCGCCGGCAGCGAGATGTTGCGCATCAGGTCGGCCATGAAGCAGAGGACCCCGCGCAGCACGCCGATCAGCACCGGCTCCTTGCCCGCGTAGTCGTGGCTGATCCGCGCCCCCAGCTCGCCGATGCGGTGCTGAAGCTTCGTCGCCGGGATCAGCACCCGGTCGATGTCCGGCACCTGCTCTGCCTTCATCGGCCCGTAGCCGTACTTGGCCAGCAGCCGCAGGTAGTCGCGCTTCTTCAGCAGCTTGATGTTGACCTCCGGATAGAGCTGCTTGAGCATGCGCATCTTGCGGTTCTTCTCGGCCGTCAGGCTGGTCTTGAGAGTGGTGACCTCCACGTACATGTTCAGGTCTGGCAGGTAGAAGTCCGGCGTGAACGCCTCCACCACGTGCCCCGAGTCCCAGCGCAGCGGGAACGACCGAGGCTCGTAATCCCACTGGATGCCGTAGAAGTCCAGGATGCGCGCGAACTCGTACTCCGCCGGGTGCGCGAACGGCGCCGGCACCTCGCCCACGGGCGCGCCGGTCAGCGGTATCTGCGGCCGCGCCGTAGTGAGAGCGGTCCGGATTACCGGCGCCGCCTCGGCCTCGGCCTTCTTGCGCCCGCCCCGGCGGGAACCACCCTGCGACCTGGCCGTGGGCTTGCTCGCCGGCTTTGGCTCGGCTCCGGCCTGCGCCTCGGCGGTCTCCGCCTTCTTCTTGTGGCGCACGCCACCGCGGCTACCCCGCCTGCGCTTAGGCTTCGCCTCAGAATCCGGCTCAACCGGCGGCGCTTCGGCCGCCGGCGGCGGAGCTTCCGCGCTGGCTTCCGCCTTCTTCTTGTGGCGGACGCCGCCGCGACTGCCCCGCCGGCGCTTGGGCTTCGCCTCGCCGTCTTCGTCCGCCTCCGGCCTAAGGGGCTCCTCGGCGGTTGTCGTAGGCTCCTCGGGCGTCTCCGCCGCTGCCTTCTTGCGGTGACGAACCCCGCCGCGCGATCCCCGGCGCCGGCCCGATCCGGACTTTCCGGCGCCGTTGGCGCCGCCGCTCGATGATCGGCCCATATCGAACGGTGAGGGCTGACGTTCGCCGTCTGAGGAATCGGGGTCGCCGGACTCGCGGATCACAGGCGTTGGCAGGGGTGGGAGGACGGGGTGGGGGCGGCGGAGAGCACTGCGCCTGGGGGCGGTAGGCCCCGATGCGCTACCGGCGTCAGTTTTCGTGGCTCGTGCCATCCAGCGCCATTGTAGGTCATTGGCCGATTATAAGCTATAGCGGTTTCATATAAAGTTATCCACAATTCCACACGCTTGCCGCCCTCCCATATTGTCGTATACCATCGAGCCAGTGCGGCGATGGCTCTAACTCCGATCAACGGCATCCAGCTCTACTACGAGGAGCACGGCAAGGGACCCGCCGTCGTGTTCGCCCACGGCGCCGGCGGCAACCACCTCAGCTGGTGGCAGCAGGTCCCCGCCTTCTCCCCAACCTACCGCTGCGTCACCTTCGACCATCGCGGCTGGGGCCTCTCCCTCAACGGCCACGATCCCGGCCCTACCGCCTTCGTCGACGACCTCCGTGAGCTGCTAGACCACCTCGAGATCGACCGCGCGGCGCTCGTCGCCCAGTCGATGGGCGGCCTGACCTGCCTCGCCTTCACTATCGCCTGCCCCGAACGCGTCAGCGCCCTCGTCATGGGCAACACCTTCGCCGGCATGCGGCGTGAGGTCTGGCTGTCCGCGCCGGAGGATCTGCGCATCAACGCCCGCGCTGTCTGGGACCGCCGCCGCCGCGACGGCATCAAGCGCGCCCTGGCCCCCGGCTTCGCCCGCCGCGAGAGCCAGCGGGCGTTCCTCTACAAGCAGATACGCCTGCTCAACGAGAACGGCCCCAACCAGGTGGGCCCCGACCACGTCACTCGCGTCCGCGCCCTGGAGCGAGACCCGCAGGTGGCCGCCAGCCGCGAGGCCCTCACCGCCATAAGCTGTCCGGTGCTGTTCATCGGCGGCGAGCACGATGAGGTGTTCCCGCCGCCGCTGATGGAGATCGCCCGCGGCCTCATTCCCAACGCCCGGATGGTCGTGGTGCCCGGGACCGGCCACTCCGCATACTTTGAGCAGCCGCAGACGTTTAACCAACTGGTACTGGAGTTTCTGGCCGATGCCCGCTAGGCCCTGGAATGTGGAGCCCTACGTGACACAGGAGAGGATCAGGACCATACACTACGGGATCGGCGCCATCGGCGCGGAGATCGTGCGACTCTGCCTCAACCGCCCCGAGATCGAGATCGTCGGCGCCATCGACGCCCACCCCTCGAAGGCCGGCCTCGACCTGGGCGAGGCCGCCGGCGCGTCGCGCACGCTCGGCGTCACCGTCGCCTACGACGCCGAGCCCCTGCTCAAGGACGTCTACGCCGACGTCGTCATCCACACCACCGGCTCGTCCCTTACGGCCGTCTACCCGCAGCTCATGTCCATCGTCTCGGCGGAGAAGAGCGTCATCTCCACCTGCGAAGAGCTGGCCTTCCCCTGGGTGCGCTATCCCGAGATCTCGCGCAAGCTGGACCGTCGCGCCCACGAGACCGGCGTACGAGTGCTCGGCACCGGCGTGAACCCCGGCTTCGTGATGGACTTCCTGCCCCTCGTGCTCGCCACCGCCTGCCAGCAGGTGCGCTCCATCCACGTTCAGCGCGTCGTGGACGTGGGCACGCGAAGGATGCAGCTCCAGCGCAAGGTCGGCATTGGCCTCAGCGTTGAGGGGTTCCGCCGCGGCGCCAACGAGGGCAACATCGGCCACGTCGGCCTCCGCGAGTCGATGTTCATGATCGCCGACTCCCTGGGCTGGCGCCTCGACGACGTCCAGGAAACGATCGAACCCGTCCTCGCCGACACCCGCATCACCACCGAGTATTTCGCAGTGGAGACCGGCTACGTGCGCGGCCTCAAGCAGAGCGTGACCGGCGTCTCCGCCGGCCATGACGCCGTCCGCCTCGACCTCGAGATGTCGCTGGGCGCCGCCGACCCCCGTGACGTTATCAAGATCGAAGGCGCCCCGCCGATCGAGGTTCGCATTCCCGGCACCCTCCAGGGCGACCAGGCGACCGCCGCTATCACCGCCAACTGCATCCCCGCGATCGCCCGCGGCCGCTCCGTCGGCCTCATGTCCATGCGCGACCTGCCCCTGGTGCCCTACCTGCAGCCGCGACCTCAGCCCCGCGAGGAGATCGAGTGACGAGTATCGAGGAGACGTACCGCCGCCTCCACCCGCGCTCCGCCGCCCTCCACGACAAGGCGCAGCGGACCTTCCCTTCCGGCGTCACCCACGACATCCGCCACATCACCCCCTTCCCCCTCTACGTCGACCACGCCAGCGGCAGCCGCAAGTGGGACGTTGACGGCAACGAGATCGTCGACTATGTGATGGGCCACGGCGCCCTCTTCCTGGGCCACGCCTACCCGCAGATCGTCGATGCGGTCCAGGCTCAGATGGCGAAGGGCACCCACTACGGCGCTAGCCACGAGCTGGAGATCGAGTGGGGTGAGCGCATCAAGCGCCTCATCCCTAGCGCCGAGGCCGTCCGCTTCACCAGCTCAGGCACCGAGGCGACCATGATGGCCATCCGCCTCGCCCGCGCCTACACCGGCCGCGACCGCCTCCTCAAGTTCGACCACCACTTCCACGGCTGGCACGACAGCGTGATGGGCGCCCGCTACGGCGAGTCCGATCACCCCCATGCTGCCGGCATCCCCGACGCGACGCTGGGCAACACGATCAGCATCCCCCAGGGCGACATCGACGAGGTGGAACGCCGCCTCGCCGAGGACGATGTCGCCGCCGTCATCCTCGAGCCGACAGGCGCCTCCTGGGGCGCGCTTCCCCTGCGCGAACGCTTCCTCAGCCAGCTGCGCGAGGTAACCTCCCGCCACAATACCGTCCTCATCTTCGACGAGGTGGTGACGGGATTTCGCGTCGCGCCGGGCGGCGCGCAGGCTCGCTACGGCGTCAAGCCGGACCTCACGGCCCTGGCCAAGATCGTCGCCGGCGGCCTCCCCGGCGGCGCTGTCGCCGGCACGGCTGACATCGTCTCCCTCATCGAGTTTCGCGACGACGAGGCCTGGAACGCCGAGCAGCGCATCCTACACCCGGGGACATTCAACGCCAACCCCCTCTCCGCCGCCGCCGGCGTCACCATGCTCTCCCTCGTCGAGTCGGGCGACTTCCATAAGCGCGCCGACGCCCTGACCGACCGTCTCGTCCGCGGCATGAACGCAGCCATCGCCTCACACGGAGTCGATGGCTGCGTGTACGGGCTGGCGTCCTGCTTCCACGCCTCCCTGGGCGTAGAAGGCCCGCGACCGGTCGACGGCATCGCCTGGCCGCTGCAGAACGGGACGCTCCCCCGCCGAACGCCCCCGCGCGTCGCCCTCGCCCTCAAGCAGGGTATGATCAACCGCGGCGTGGACCTGATGGGGATGACCGGCGGTCTCGTGTCAGGCGTCCACAGCGACGAGGACGTCGACCACACGCTCCAGGCGTTCGACGCCACCCTCGCCGACCTGCGCTCCGAACGCCTGCTGTAGGGGCAGGCCCCTGTGCCTGCCCGTCGAGGCACCCCTGCCGCCCTGCGCCAGACGCGCCCGAAATCGTATAATCGCCCTACCCTATGAACGCTCCGGAACGTCGCCTCATAACCTACGCGGCCGTCGCCCACGCCCTCGTTCACGTCATCGAGCTGACTTACCCCGCCCTCCTCAGCCGCATCGAGGACGATTTCGGCGTTCGGGCGGTCATCCTGGGCGGCATCGCCTCCGTGTTCAGCTGGGCTTTCGGCGCCAGCGCCATCCCCAGCGGCTTCCTGACCGACCGCCTCGGCTCGCGGCGCGTGCTGCTGTACGCGTTCGTCGGAGGTACGGTTGCTCTCGTACTCGTTGGCCTCTCCCCCAACGAGTGGTTCCTGGCCGGGACGCTTGCCCTGCTGGGCTTCTGCATCGGTCTTTACCACCCCGCCGGGCTGTCGCTGATGGCGCAGGGCGTGCGACAGCGCGGGTTGGCGCTGGGGTTCCACGGGGTCGCCGGAAACGTCGGCCAGGCCCTGGCGCCGGCCCTGGCCATCGGCCTGGCCGTCGCCGTGGACTGGCGGCTGGCTTTCTTCGTGCTGGCCGGAATCGCGGCCGTCATGGCGGTCGTCCTGACGGTCACGACCCTTCCCCTCCGCGGCGACGCTGAGGTGGTCTCGGCGCCGGACCAGGAGCCGGGCGGGCTTCAGGGGGCGCTGGGCGACCCCGCCGCCGGCCGCGGCGTCACCGCGGAGTTCGTGGAGTCCGATTCCGCCGCCGGCGCGCAGCCCGCCACCGGCTATCGACTGATGACGCCGCTGCTGCTCGTTTACGCCGGCTTCGTCCTCAGCGGCGTCGTCTACCGCGGCGCCATCACCTTCCTGCCCACCCACTTCGAAGAGTCGTTCGACGCCGAGCTGGCCGGCGCCTTCGTAACCGTGGCCCTGCTCTGCGGCGCTAGCGGCCAGATATTCGGCGGCGCGCTATCCCAGCGAGCGCCGCTGGAGCGCCTGGCCCCGCTATTCGCCCTCCTCGCCGTCCCGGCGCTGATCCTCACCGGCCTCGTTGACGGCGCCTTGCTCGTCGTCATTGCCTCCGCTTTCCTCTTCTTCTACTTCGCCAACCAGCCCGTGTTCACCGGCCTCATCGCGGACTACGCCCCGCCGGGCGCTGTGGGACGTAGCTACGGCTTCTCGTTCTTCGCCGGCTTCGGCCTCGGCGGCACCGGCGGCGTCATCGCCGGCGCCTTCGTCGACCGCTGGGACACCGGCGCCGCCTTCCTCGGCCTGTCCGTGTTCATGGCCCTCACCCTCGCCATCAGCATCGTAATCTGGCTCATGTCCGAGCAACGCGCGCGGGCTCCGGCGCCGGAGATGGCCGGAGGCGGCCGCTGATGACCTGGCTCGAAGGCAAGGTAGCGATCGTCACCGGCGCCGGCCGCATGCGCGGCATCGGACGCGCCATAGCCGTTCGCCTCGCCCAGGAGGGCGCCGACGTCGCGGTCACCGCCGTCGCCCGTCCGCCCGATAGCTTCCCCGAGCACGAGCGCGAGGCCGGCTGGCTGGGCGTCGCCTCCGTCGCCGGGGAGGTCGAGGCCCTGGGCCGCCGCGCCCTGCCGCTCGACGTCGACGTCACAGACCGCGATCAGGTCCGCTCGATGGTCGACCGGACGATCGCCGACCTCGGCGGCATCGACATCCTCGTCAACAACGCTGGGCTGGCCCTCGTCTCCGGCCGCAGCTCCCTCTGGGAGATGGACGACGAGGAGTGGTCCCGCGAGGTCGACGTGAACCTCAACGGCGTCTACCACTGCTGCAAGGCGGTCGCGCGGTACCTGGTCGAGCGCGACCGCGGCGGCAAGATCGTCAACATCTCGTCGCTGGCCGGGCGTCAGGGTCAGGCCCAGTACGGCGGCTACACGCCGTCCAAATTCGGGGTGATCGGCCTCACCCAGATGCTGGCGAAGGAGCTGGCGCCCCACCGCGTCAACGTCAACGCCGTCTGCCCCGGCTCGACCGACACCGATATGATGGACGGGACGTTCCAGCGCACCGGCGAGCGCATGGGCATCACCTTCGACATGATCAAGCAGGGCGTCAAGATGTTCATCCCCCTCGGTCGCCAGGCCGAACCGCCCGAGATCGCCGGCGTCGTCGCCTTCCTCGCCTCGTCCCGGGCCGACTACATCACCGGCCAGGCGATCAACGTCGACGGCGGCATCATGATGATGTGACGGCCCCTTGCCGGGCGACGCTCTCTCCTGTCATGCTGAGCGCCGGCCACGCTCTCGCGTAGCGGCGACGGTGGCCGCGAAGGCATCTGGGGCGGGGCTGGCGCCCGGGCGTCGTGTGCTTTGCACCGCACCATGAATGGCGCGGCATGGACGATGGGCCGAAATGATGCCGCAGCTTGCCGCGAAGGCATCTTGGGTGGGGCCTGCGCCCGGGCGTCGTGTGCTTTGCACCGCACCATGAACGGTGCGGCATGACGGTTCGGGATGATGCCGCAGGCTTTCAAGCTGCGGTACAGTAACACCACCCGCCCACGCTTACACGGAGGCACACATGGACTTCGAGCAGATCCGCTACGACAAGGCCGACGGCATAGCCACCATCACCCTCAACCGGCCCAAGCGCATGAACGCCTTCACACCGCAGATGCTGGACGAGTGGCTGGCCGCCCTCCAGGACGCCCACACCGACGCCGGCACCCGCGTCATCATCCTCACCGCCGAGGGTCGCGGCTTCTGCACCGGCATGGACGTCCAGGCCCAGGCCCAGGGACAGGGCCTCCTGCGACAGGACACCGGCATCGCCGCCGGCCGCAACTACCTCCGCGATACGGTCCAGCGCATCCCCCGTCTCGTCGCCCAGCTGGACAAGCCCTACATCGCCGCCGTGAACGGCGCGGCAGTCGGCGCCGGCATGGATATGGCCTCGATGTGCGACATCCGCTTCGCCGCCGACAGCGCCCGCTTCGGCATGACCTACGCCCGCATGGGCCTCATCCCCGGCGACGGCGGTTGCTACTACCTCCCCCGTATCGTCGGCGTGGCGCGGGCGCTCGACATGATCTGGAGCGGCCGCCTGTTCGACGCCGAGGAGGCGTTGCAGATCGGCTACGTCAGCGCCGTCGTCCCCGCGGACGACCTGATGGCCCACACTCGCGACTACGCCCTCAAGCTGGCCAAAGGCCCCGCCGTCGCCCTGCAACTGGCCAAGCGGCTGGTCTACCGCTCCCTGGACGCGAGCCTCGACCAGGCGCTGGAGATGGCCCAGGCGGCGATGGTCATCGCCCAGAACACGGAGGACGCCCGCGAGGGCCCCCGCGCCTTCGTGGAGAAGCGCGAGCCCGACTTCAAGGGGCGGTAGCCACCAGCGCCGCCAGCTCCTCGCTAGCCGTACGCATCCTGTCCAGCACCGCCTGCCCCTCCGCCCCCGCCATCGGTACCGGCTGCGCGTAGTCCTCGATCAGCGTCGGCAGGAACTCCACCCCCACCAGCACGTCGTCGTAGAACGTGTACCGCCCCAGCACGCCCACTCGCGTCTCGTAGCTCCACATCTGGTCGAAGATGTAGTTCCCGTGCGCGTAGGCGATGAACTTCCCCCGGTACAGCTCCACCGCCTGCACCCAGTGCGGGTGGTTCCCGATCACCAGGTCCGCGCCCGAGTCCACCGCCAGGTGCGCCAGCTCCACCGGGTCGTCCTCGGCCACCCCCGGCGCGATCTGCGGGATAGACACGTACTCCGCCCCCCAGTGGATCGCCACCGCCAGCACGTCCACCTGCGGCCGCAGTGCTTCGATCTGGGCGACCATCGCCTGCCGGTCCAGCGGCTGCTCGACGCCGTTGAACGCCAGGAAACCGAACGAAAGCCCCCGCACGTCCGTCACGTGTGGCGTGTCGCGGTCCGCCCAGGCGATGTCGGCCGCCTCCAGGTGACCGACCGTCTCGTCCACGCCCTCTGTTCCCCAGTTGCCGATATGGTTGTTCTCCAGCGTCACCACGTCCACCCCCGCCGCCTCCAGCGCGGCCACGAACCCCGGGCGCCCGCAGAAGATCAGCCCCTCGTCGTGGTAGGGGCAGCCCTCTATGAGCGGCGCCTCCAGGTTCACCACCGTCAGGTCGGCGGCCGACGTTATCTCCTGTGTCGCCGCCACCGGGTACAGGAAGTCGTCCCCCCGCTGCCGGATCGTCACGTCCGTGTACCGCGCCGGGATGATGTCGCCGGTCGCGATGACCGTGCGCAGGCGCGACGGGTCCAGCCGCAGCTGCGAGAGGTCTCGCGGCGAGAAGATGTCCGCGAGGGTCAGTGGCGGAACCTGCGCCGGGTCCAGGAAGGCCGGCGTCGGGACCGGCGTCGGCGTCGGCGCGACGGTCGGAGTCGCCGGGTCGGGCGCCACGGCGCTGCTCGCGCAGGCGACGAGGGCCAGCGAGACCAGGAGAGCGGGAAGCAGAGCGGGACGCATCGTCGAAAATCCGGTGCCCGTAGTATATACTGGCGCCGCCATGGACTTCCGCTTCACAGCCGACGAGGAGCGCTTCCGCGCCGAAATACGCGACTTCCTCCGCGCCGAGCTCCCCGCCGACTGGGGCGGCGCCGGCGCCCTCGGTGAGGCCGGCGAGGACCGCTGGGACTTCCTGCGCTCCTTCCAGCGCAAGCTGGCCGGGCGCAGGTGGCTGACCCTGGGCTGGCCCGAGGAGCACGGCGGCCTGGCCGCCGGCCACATGACGCAGGTCATCTACAACGAAGAGATGACCCGCGCCCGCGCCCCCACCCAGCTCGGCGTCGGCCCCGACCGCGTCGGCCCCACGATCATCCTCTACGGCTCCGACGAGCAGACGCGGCGGCACCTCCCCGCCATCGTCGGCGGCGACGCCGTCTGGTGCCAGGGCTTCTCCGAGCCCGGCGCCGGCTCCGACCTCGCCTCCCTCCAGACCACCGCCGTCGCCGACGGCGACGAGTTCATCGTCAACGGCCAGAAGATCTGGACATCGCTCGCCCACCGCGCCGGCTGGTGCATCCTCCTCGCCCGCACAGACCCCGAGGCGCCCAAGCACAAGGGCATCAGCTACTTCCTGCTCGACATGAACACACCCGGCGTCGAAGTCCGCCCCCTCGTCGACATGACCGGCCGCCACACCTTCAACCAGCTCTTTTTCGACAACGTCCGCGTCTCCCGCGACTGCCTCGTCGGCGAGTTGAACCGCGGCTGGTACATCGCCGCCGCCACCCTGGACTTCGAGCGCTCCGGCATCAACCGCGTGGTGGCCGGCGTTCGCCTGTTCGAGGAGCTGTTGGCCTACGTCGCCGAGTCCGGCGTCGACGGCGACCGTGGCGTCCGCCACAAGCTGGCCGAGATGGCTATCGAGTTCCAGGCTGGGAGAATGCTGGCCTACCGCGTCGCCTCCATGCAGGCCCGCGGCGAGATCCCCAACGCCGAAGCCTCGATGTCCAAGCTCTACGGCTCGGAGCTGCAGCAGCGGCTGGCCGGCGCGGGCATGGAGGTCCTGGGCCTCGGCGGCCAGATCGAGCCCGGCTCTCGCTGGGCGCCGCTCAAGGGACGGCTGGAGCAGTTCTACCTGTTCGCCGCCGCCCTGACCGTCGCCGCTGGCACCAGCGAGATCATGCGCGGCATCATCGCCACCCGCGGCCTCGGCCTGCCTAGAGGCTAGCCATCGGCCCCAGGCGGACGCTGGCGATCGCTGGAGGTCACCTGTTCGCACTGCTGCTGGCCTTGGCCGGCGGCGTTCTCGGCGTACCGGGCGCCGCGATCCAGGAGCTCCGTGCCGGCGGGTTCATCCTCCTGCCCCTCGTCGGCGCGCCCATCGCCGAGGAGGCGCTCAAGCCGCTCGGCGTCTACCTGCTGCTCGCCCGCTGGCCGCGACTGCTTCACGGTCGCCTCCACACGGCCTTCCTCGCTGCCTGCGGCGGCCTCTCCTTCGCCGTCATCGAAGGGCTGGTCTACGTGAACGTCTACGTCAGCGACCCGCCCGGCTGGTTCGTGACCTACCGCTTCACCGTCCCCCTGGCCATGCACACGCTGGCCAGCTTCATCGTCGGTGTGGGCATCGGACCCGGCCTGCTGGCCTGGGTCCGCGACGGGTCGCCGTTGCCGAAGTCGACGCGAAACCTCTACATTGCCGCGATGGTCTTGCACGGCGTCTTCAACGCCGTCGCCCTGGCCCTCTCGCTGTCCGGAGTCTTCCCGGACGTCGACTGACCGCCATGTCCCACAAGACATGGGGGCGGCGTTAGTCCGAGCTCGGGCGTCGGAAGATGATGGACATTACGAGATCGTTGCCCACCCAGATGAGATCGTGCGAAACGAATTCCCAATCCGTGCCTTCGATTAGCCTGAGCCTGCCTGTCCTGAGCAGCGCCCCCGAAACCGACGCTCGTCGTGAGCTTGTCGAAGGGCGAGCCCACGCTAATAGCGGACCGCGTGGTTCGACAGGCTCACCACGAGCGGGATTGCCCCGCCGTCTACCCTCGCCCCACAGCCTCCCGCAGCCGCCGGAACTCCTCCCCCAGAAGCGACCACACCACCTCCGGCCGCGCGCACCGTATCTGCGACATGCTCTCCGTGCCCCGGAAGCTCCACGCCGCCACGTGCGTCGCACCCACCTCTTCGGCGACCCGCAGCCCCGTCCGCAGCTCCTCCTCCCGCCCCTCCGGCACGCTGAACGCCTGTACCCACAGCTGCAGGTCGCGCCCGTGCTTCCGAGCGGCCGCCGCCGCCGCTCCCCCGTACGCCCGCACGAACGGCTCCGTCTCCGTCCCGAACAGGTGCCAGTACGGGTCGCAGCCGAAGATGTCCAGGTCCGCTATCGCCGCCGCCGAGTCGAAGTCGCCCACGCCGAAGTGCAGCATCGCCTCCAGCGCGCCCGCAGGCGCCTCCGCCAGCCGCCGCTCCAGCGCCCGCCGCAGCCGCTCCTCCTGCTGCGGGAAGCCGTGCGACGCCAGGTCCGTCGGCAGCAGGCAGAGCGCGTTCAGCATCCCCTTCTCCCGCCCGTACGCGCACAGCTCGCCCAGCAGCGCGAGGAGCGACGACTCCCGGAACCCGCGCACCTCCGCCGTGAACTCGAGAGGCATCTCGCCGCCGTAGCGCTCCCCGAACAGCGACAGGCAGACCCCGCAGCGGCAGGCCCAGGCGCCGGAAAAATCGCCCCGCCACAGCCCCACGTAGAAGTGCGGCTCGTCCCAGAACAGCACCTCGCCCCCGGCCGCCGCGCAAGCGTCGACCCAGCCCCGCAGCAACGCTCGCGTCGCTGGGTGGTTCGGGCAGGCCGCGCCCACCCGCCGCCCGTCGGACAGCACCTGCCACGCCTCCGAATGCTCCAGCGGGAAACGCGTGAACGTCTCGCCGGAGAAGATGCCGGCCAGCCCCCAGGGATCCAGCCAGGCCCCCAGCCCCGCCTCACGCGTCGCCGCCACGATGTCGCACATGGTCTCGCGATAGTACGCCAGATCGGTCTCCGTGAAGCAGTGCACGACGTAGCTGCAGCCGTGGTCGGCCATGTCCCGCAGGTCGTCGCGTACCTGCCGCAGGTCCCGCGACGAGAAGTAGCTGACGCCGGTCTCCACGGGCGATTCCCTATCTTAGTCCGGCTGCCGCCGCGACAACCCCAGCGTCTCCGCCAGCCGCTCGTCGATCGCCCTCATCTCACCGTCGGGCATCGTGCCCAGCGACCGGATGAGGAGCGAGCCGTGGAGCGTCGTCATGCGAGCCCGCACCAGGGAAGGCAGGGGCAGCCCGGCGCCGCGCCAGTCCTCGAGGCGATGGTCTCCCGGGCGCGCCGGCGAGTGCACCTTGCTCGTGATCTGAGCTATGATCACGTCCCCGGTGGCGTCGTTGTAGGTGTCGTTGCTGACGATCAGCGCCGGCCGCCGCTTTACGGCTGACAGGTCGGTAAAGGGGAAGGGAACGAGGACGACGGCGCCCCGCCTATAGCCGGTCATACACCGAGTCCTCTTCGCTGCTCCAGTCCTCCGCGAACGACGGCTCCGCCACCCGCGCGAACGACGGCTCGGCCGGCTCGTATGTCAACCCCTCGCGGCTCTCGAGAAGCCGGCGCGCGACCTCGATGCCGCTGGGCGTAAGGATGATCCTGTCCATGCCTGGTACCTCGTACAGACTTCCCTTCCCTGATGCGCGGAAGAACCCGCCCAGACCTCGCCGGTCCATGCCGTGTTTGGCCGCCACCTGGTACAGCCGCTCCCGTGTTACCGAGCCTCCCTCCGCCAGCACTTCGGCCAGGATGCGCTCCCCTGGCCAGCCCTCGGCCGGCGCGCGGTCGTGGCCGTTCTGGAGGATGGCTTTCGCTTGCTGCAACCGTTCTTCAGCCTCGGCGATAAGTTGTACGGCTTCTTGTGTGGCTGTGCTCATGCGAACCTCCTGGCTCTGCTTCGGTTGCATTGCTTTGCTTAGCTATTGCTATACAACAACGTAGCTTATCACGCCGGTCCGTCCTCGTCAAGGGGCGTGTCTGGTTCTCCGGTCGCCGAATCACGTATGATGCCGCCTGGAATGCCTGCCTCAAGCGATCCCGTACCCCGCGGCGAGCCCATCGCCATGTACCTGCGCGACCTCCTGCTCGCCGGCAGCCCCTCGACGCGACTCTACCTCGTCCGCCACGCCCAGTCCCTCGGCAACCGCGGCGAGTACGACGGTCCCGACGACGACCCTCCCCTCAGCGAAGTGGGCCGCGAGCAGACCCGCCGCCTGGCCCAGCGCTTCCGCTCCCAGCGCCTCGACGCCATCTACTCCAGCCCGATGCGGCGCACCCTGGAGACGGCCGAAGCCATCGCCGCCGTCACCGGCCTCGAAATTCGGATCATGGACGACCTGCGCGAGGTCGACGTCGGCCAGGCCAACGAGAGCTACGACGCCTATAGCGACAAGCAGGTCCGCGCGCTGGCCGAGAAGGTGGCCCGCGACCGCAAGTGGGACTCGTTCCCCGGCAGCGAGGGCAGCGTTGAGGTTCGAAACCGCATCTCCGGGGCCATCAACCGCGTCATCGAGCAGTGTCCGGAGCAGAGGGTCGCCGTCGTCTGCCACGCCGCCGTCATCATGACCTACGTCAGCCACATCCTGGGGCTGGAGCCGGACTTCGTGTTCTACCCCTTCAACTCGGGCATCACGTCCGTCCGCGCCCTGGGCGAGCGGCGCGTCATCTGGCGCCTGAACGATATCGCCCACCTGGACGGCATGCCCGCCGGCTTTGGCGGGATATCGTAGGCCGCTACAGCGCCGGCGGCTGCCCCCAGAACCCGACGATCTTGCTCAGCCGGCCGTCCTCAGCCAGCTCACCGTAGTCGATCCCCTCCACCATCGTCGCCTCGTTCGGGCCGACCAGCTTCCAAGCGAACCGCAGCCTGTCGTGGTGCTGGTCGACGCCGCTGGCCAGCTCGATGCGCGCGCCCGGCATCTGCTCCTGGAACCCGCCGATCAGCGCTACCAGCGCGTCACGCCCCTGCACGTTCGACTGCGGGTCCGTGTACGCCCCGTCGTCCGCCCAGGCGGCCTCCAGCAGCTTGCGACGCGCTGCCTCGTCCGGCTCGTTCCAGGCCGCTCCGTAGGCCTGCACGGTGTCCTCTACGCTCGCCATCGTCCGCTACTCCTGCAACGCTGTCTGGATCAACGCCGTGTCCGTGTACTGCACGAAGCCGACTATCTTCCCGTCTTTCAGCCGGAAGACGTGCGCGAACGGCGCCCGGAACTCCTTCCCCGTGGCCTTGTAGCGGCCGCTGTAGTGGCCCAGCCCGACCACGGCATCGCCGGCGTCAAGGATCTCGCTCGGCTCGACCTTGTAGCCATCCCACTCCGTGCCCAGGGGCGCGAACACACCCTGCAGCACCGCGTCCGGGCCGACAAACGTCCCCGGGTAGGGGAACCCCTCGGCCTCCGTCCATTCGACTTGCGGGTCCATCGCCCCCAGCACGGCGGGTACGTCGCCCCTCGCGAAGGCAGCGTAGACTCCTCTTATCACATCAACGTTCTGCGACATGGCTCTCCTTCCAGACGTAGGTTTCGCATAGCTTACCGCCCGATGCGCGGCGCGACAAGAACCCGCCTCCCGGCCGCCGGAGCCTTACGAGAAGGTGTGCTAGGAGCTCGCTGTGAGCGTGTTCAGCGGGACGAGACCGGCCTGCACGTAGACGTCCAGGAAGTTCATGTAGATTGTCTGCTCGCGGACACGGCCGCCGTCCAGCTCGTACACCATCGCCTCGTAGGTGCTGAACGGCTTGCCGCTGCCGCGGAAGTACTGGTTGCCGGCGAACGGGCCTGACACCTTCATGATGGCGCAGACGTGGTTGTCGTCGGCGAAGATGCTGCGGATCTCCGCGTCTCCCTGCGGGGCGTCCTGCTGACGCATGTTGGCCAGGATCTGCTCGCGGCCCTGCGTTACGCCTCCCAGCGCGCGGGGCACGCCGGCCACCCGTATGACGGCGTCATCGGCCAGCAGCTCACTGTATCGCTTCTCGTCGCGATCGCGAAAAGCCTGGATCAGGTCCTGGACGACCTTGATGTTCTCCTTGGAACCCATGCTGGACCTCCTTCGGGAAATGGCCGGACCGTTCGGTCGCCGAGCACCCCCTCGGCAGCGGTCACGATTATTGACCCGCGGCCAGAAAATGTCAAGCTCGTGTCTGCTCCAGCAGAGATTGACCGCTCAGGCGACCTAGCTGCCCGCCCTGACCATTGCCGAAGCGTCGAAGGGTGAGGGCCCCCTACAACAGCCGCCGCGTGTCCGACTGCTCGTACTGCGACAGCTTCTCCTCGTCCAGCTCCACGCCCAGCCCCGGCGCCTGCGGCACCTGTACGTACCCCTCGGAGTCGATGCGCAGCGGCTCGGTGAAGATGAAGTCGCGAGCCTCTGGCGTCCAGTTCGGCGGGTCGTACGGGAACTCGATGTACGGTACCCGCGACGACGCCGCCGCCGTGTGCAGGTTCGCCACCAGCCCCAGGCCGTTCGTCCACGTGTGCGGAGTGAACACCTTCCCCGCCGATTCCACCATCGCCGCGATCTTCCGCGTCGCTGATATCCCGCCGATGAACGTGCAGTCCGGCTGGTACACGTCCAGGCAGCCCTTCTCCAGGTACGTCTTGATCTCCTCCGGCCCCCGGTTCAGCTCGCCGCCGGCCAGTCGCAGCGTCGTCAGGTGCGAGCGCAGCTCCGCCAGCCCGTCGTAGTCGTAGGCGTCCAGCGGCTCCTCCAGCCAGTACACACCGTAGCGCTCCATCTCCTTCGCCACCCAGATCGCGGTCTTCAGGTCCCAGCGGTGCGGTTGCAGGTCCGGCACGATGCGCCAGCCCCAGTTGCCGTCCACCATGATGTCGATGTCGTCGCCGACGCCCTTACGCACCGCCTCCAGCGTCCGCAGGTCCTCGCGCGGGTCGGGGCTGTGGAAGCGCAGCTTCAGCGCTTTGAACCCCTCCGACACGATCTGTCGCGCCGATTCCACCCGCGCCTCGGTGGCCCGAACCTCGCCCGTCGAAGCGTAGGCCTTGAGCCTGTCGGGGCCGCCGCCCAGCAGCCGGTAGATCGGCTGGCCCGTCGCCTTGCCGATGATGTCCCACAGCGCCACTTCAACCGGCCAGGGCCGGCCCACGAAGAACGCCATCGACCGCAGCTGCGCCGCGTGCCGGTTGATGTCGAACGGGTCCTGCCCGGCCAGGAACAGCCCCGCCACCTCCCAGCGCGTGGGCACGCCCCCCGAGCCGATGCCCACGATCCCCTCGTCCGTGTGCACCTCCACCACGTGGATCCGCGAGGCCGTCGTCGGGATCGGCTGCCAGGTGGGGTGGAACGGCCGCTCCATCGGCATCTCGAACAGGCGCACCTTGACCTGCGTGATCTTCATCGCTGGCTCCTGACCGCTATCGCGCGCGCCGGCCGGCTACTCTTCCCGCCACCGCACCTCGAACAGCCGCACCGGCTCCTCGAACCCCGCGTCGCTTGTCATTATGAGCGCGATAACCAGTGCTCGACCGAACAGCGAGCCTCCGCGAAGGAATCTGGGGTGGGGCCAGCGTTCGCAACGGGGCGAAACCGGCGCTACTCCTCCCGCCATCGCACCTCGAACAGCCGCACCGGGTCCTCGAATCCCTTGGCCACGAACTCCCCCCGGTCCGCGAACAGGAACCCCTTGCCCGAGCACAACCCCCGCACCACGTCCGATACCAGGATCTCCCCGCCCTCTGCCTTCGCAGCGATACGCGACGCCAGGATCACCGTCGCTCCGAACAGGTCACCCTCCTCCTCGATCGGCTCGCCCGCGTTTATCCCCACCCGGACCGATAACGGCTCGCCGTCACGCCCCGCGAACGCCCTCTGCAGATCGATGGCGCACTCGACCGCTTTCGTCACGGACCCGAACGACGCCATGAACCCGTCGCCCATCGTCTTCACTTCCGTGCCGCCGTGCGCCGACAGCACCTCGCGGCTGATCCGCTCGTGCTCCCGCAGCACGTCCCGTCCCTTCGTATCCCCCAGCCGCGACATCATCTCCGTGTGGCCAACGAGGTCGGTGAAAAGCACCGTCCGGAAGCTTCCCTGCTGGGTTAGTTGGCCGCCCGCTGGCTCCGCTTCCTTCTCATCCTCCTCGCCGACGAACTCGCGGATGAGGTCGGGCACCGGCGCGTAGGTGATGTCGTCGATGAGGGCCAGACGCGCGTTCGGAATGCCGGCGGCCAGGCGTCTCCCGACGTCCATCGAGAACCAGCGGCTGTTCTTGTTCTGCACGACGAGCGTAGGAGTGGCCACCTGACCGAGGAGTTCGCTGGCGTCGTAGGTGGCCCACGCCTCCCACGCCGCCTGCATCGTTTCTTGGTCACAGCAAGCGCGAATGAACTCCGCGAATAGGCGCCCGTACTCGGGATTCGCGTAGGCCCACAACACCTGCGCAAACGTCTCCGTGAACACCATCCAGTCACCCTCAAGCAGAGGTTCGCCGGCCTTGTACGCGGGCGACTCCGAAAAATCCGAGAACCGGGACCAGCCGTCGTTCAGGATCAAGTGTGTGACCCGCTCCGGATGCGTGGCCGCGTAGGTAACGGCGATGGGTGTGGCTGTGATCCACGCCGCCAGCGTGAACTTGTCGAACCCGCTCCGTTCCACGACCGCATCCAGGTCACGCAGCATCGCCTCCATCGAGAAGTCGATCGCGCTGCGGTCCGATAGCCCGGAGCCCCGCGAATCATACGTGACCACGCGATACCGCTCGGAGAGTGGGCCAAAGATCGGGCCGAACATCTGCGGGGTCAGCTCGGCGTGGCTGAAACACGGAACCGGCATCGTTACATGCGGCTTGCCATCGCCGGTCGTCAGGTAGGCGATGCTCACGCCGTCACTGGTCGTCGCGTACTGGATGCCCGCCATCTCCCGACCATTCTACCCACAATCATGCCCTCGTTGACAGCCGCGCGCGCCGCGGCCTGAGCCAGACGCCGCCACGAAAATCCCGAAGGCCAGGCTTCAGCCTGGCACTGCGCCTGGTGAATGGAGGGCCGTTCACCCCAGCCTGAAGGCTGGGGCATAGCGAGTGGATACCCCACCATTCATGGTGGGGTAGAGGCCACATTCCCGCCCTCCGTTGACAGCCGCGCGGCCCGCCGATAGCCTAGGGCCACGTCCGACCGCAAAGGAGAACCCCCATGCCCGGTCCGCTCGATGGCATCCGCGTCCTGGACTTCACGATCGCCCAGCAGGGCGGTTACGCCACCCTCCTCCTCGCCGACATGGGCGCCGAGGTCATCAAGGTCGAGGAGCCCGGCAAGGGGGAGGTCGGCCGCCTGCTCGGTATGGACCGCAAGCGCGGCTTCAGCGCCTACTTCCTCGCCATCAACCGCGGCAAAAAGGGTCTCACCCTCGACCTCAAGTCGGAGCGGGGACGGCAGGTCGCCCTCCGGCTCGCCCGCGACTGCGACGTCGTCGCCAACAACTTCCGGCCCGGCGTGATGGAGAAGCTGGGCCTGGGCTACGAGGCGTTCCAGCGCGAGAACCCCCGCATCGTCTACGCCGCCGCCTCCGCCTTCGGCACCAAGGGCCGGCTGGGCTGGAAGCCGGGGAACGACCTGCTGGCCCAGGCGATGAGCGGTCTCATGAGCATGACCGGCGAGGACGAGACCCCGCTGCCCACCGGCGTCGCCATCGCCGACCACATCGGCGCGGTCACGTTGGGCCTGGGCATCGTCGCCGCCCTGTTCGCCCGCGAGCGCAGCGGTCGCGGGCAGGTCGTCGAGGCCTCGCTCCTCGGCAGCATGCTGGCCGCTCAGTCCTGGGAGCTCGGCCACTACCTGCTGACCGGCGAGGAGCCGCCCCGCGCCGGACGCGGCAACGCCCACCTCCGCCTCCTCTGGTACGCCTACACCACCGCCGACGGCTACATGGCCATCGGCGGGCTGTATCCCCAGCGATGGCCGGCCTTCTGCCGCGCCATCGACCGCCCCGAGCTGGAGGCCGACGAGCGCTTCTCCTCCGTCGGCGGCCGCATCCGCGACCGCGACGAGCTCAACCGCCTCCTCGATGAGCACTTCTCGACCCGACCGACCGCCCACTGGATCGAGCGCCTGGAGGCGGCCGACGTCTTCTGCGCCCCCGTCTACGACTACGAGCAGGTGGCCCGCGAGCCCCAGTTCCGCGACAACGGATACCTGGCGCCCGTCCAGCACCCCAAGCTGGGCGAGGTCACCGTCGTCAACTTCCCGCTGCAGTTCAGCGAGACGCCCGCCGCCATCGGCGACGCCGAGCCCGGCCTCGGCCAGCACACCGACGAGGTCCTGGCCTCCTTCGGCTACACCGCCGAAGACATCGCCGCCCTCCGCGAGGAGGGCGTGGTCTAGCAGGCTGATACGGCTCGCGCAGGGGCACTGCTTGCCGCGCCCTCGTCTCATCCGAACGCCGAATGCGCGATTCGCCAGGCTGAAGCCTGGCCTTCAGGGGATCGGCAGGCGCCGTCTAGCCCCTCGCCTCCCCCTCGCGCCGGCGCAGCGCCTCCACCGGGCTGGGCAGCGGCCCGAACACCACGTCCGCCTCCCTCAGCTCCGTGATCTCCCCGTCCGTAAGCCCCAGCAGCGAGCGCAGCACCTCGTCCGTGTGCTCCCCCAGCGCCGGCGGCGGGCCGTGGATACCGCCCGGCGTCCGGCTCAGCTTCACCGGCGTGTCCGCCACCTTCAGGCTGAACCCGGAAGGGTGCTCCACGTCGACGAGCATGCCCCGCGCCTTCACCTGCGGATGCTCCGCCGCCTGGGGGATGTCGTTCAGGGGCCCGCAGGGCAGCCCTATCGCGTCGAACTCCCGCAGCCACTCGCCCGTCGTGCGCTGCCGCAGCGCCTCGTTCAGCGCCGGCTCCAGATCCGCGTGGTGCTCCGTGCGAAGCCCCGGCGTGTCGAACCGTGGATCGTCGATCAAGTCCGCCCTGCCGATCGTGGCGCACAGCAGCTCCCACTGGTTCGGCACCCCCCAGGACAGCGCCAGCACGATCCAGCCGTCCTTCGTGGGGAACGCCTGGAACGGCGTCGCCGCCGGGTGCCGCGTACCGATCGGCCCCGGCGTTTCGCCGGTCGCGAAGTAGCGCATGAACGCGTTCTCCTGGATGGCGACCTGACAGTCGAGCATGCTTATGTCGACCATCTGGCCGCGACCGCTGGACTCCCGCTCGTGCAGCGCCGTGAGGATGCCTATAGCCGTGTACAGACCCGCCGCGATGTCGCCGAGCGAGATGCCGGGCCGCACCGGCGGGCCCCCCGGCTCGCCCGTGATGCTCATGATGCCGCCCATCCCCTGCACGACGATGTCCAGCGCCGGCCGCAGCCGGTCCGGACCCGTCTGCCCGAAGCCGGACGTCGCCGCGTAGATCAGGCGCGGGTTCCTCTCCGACAGGGTCTCGTAGCCCACCCCCAGCGATTCCATCGTCCCCGGCGTGAAGTTCTCCGTCACCACGTCCGCCTTCTGGACGAGGCGCAGGAACAGCTCCCGCCCCTTCTCCGACTTCAGGTCCAGGCAGACGCTCTTCTTGCCGCGGTTTATCGAGAAGAAGTAGCCGCTCTCGTTATCGATGTGGGGCGCCGTGGTGCGGGCGACGTCGCCGTGCGGCGGCCGCTCGATCTTGATGACCTCCGCGCCCAGGTCGCGCAGGATCATCGAGGCGAACGGTCCCGCCAGGACCCAGGTCAGGTCCAGGACGAGGATATCGGAGAGCGGTCCGCCCGCCGGCTTGGCGTTGGACATAGCAGGCATATGATAGCCCAGTACGGGCACGTCTGGGCGGGCGTGCCTGCCTTCCGGCAGGCACGCCGCGAACCGGTGCTAGCTCTCGGTCTCGCGTTCGACCTTGCGCTTGGCCGGGGCCTTCGCCTCACCCTCACCCTCGCCCTCGGCCTCACCCTCGTCTACGGGCGCGGGCCTGGGCTCGGGCGTCTTGTTGGTGGTCAGCGTCAGCCTCGGCCCCTGGATCGACTCGTGGATGTCCACTATCGCCTCAGACAGGAGGTCGCTGAGCTCGGCGTCCAGCAGCAGGAAGCTCGCGCCGTCCTGCTTGAACACCTGGTCGCCGTCCTTCGGGTTGTCCAGGGTGAGCTGATAGCCGTCCCGGTCCGAATAGACGATGCGCAGCGCCTCCGGCATGCCCTCCTGGCGCCGGCTCAGGCTCTCGCGCAGGAACTCGACGGCCCTATCGGTCACCGTCAGCATCTCTGCCTCCTGTACCGGCGTGGCGAGTGGCTCCACGCTGACAGCGTCGCGCTACCAGCGAGGCCGGCTGGGCTTAACCTTGGAGAAGCAGTCGCTACAGTATACGGGCCGGTCCTGCCGCGGCAGGAAGGGCACCTGGCAGGCGTTTCCGCAGTTCGCGCAGGTGGCGTCGTACATCTGGCGGGAGGAGGAATAGCCCCCTCCGCCGCCACCGCCGCCACCACCATAGCCGCCACCCCCGCCCGTCGACCGTCGCGCCTGCCGGCACGATGGGCAACGCTTGGGGTCCTGGTAGCCGCGTTCCGCGTGGAACTGCTGGTCGTCAGCGCTGAACGTGAACTCGCTGCCACACTCAGCGCAGGTAAGGGTCCGGTCTACGTAGGTCACTCGATGACCTCCTCTCTCGCTCTTCGGTTAAGGTCCGGTCATCGAGCCGTATCCGGGTTGCGGGTGAGCCGACGCGCAGAACATTAACCTCGTCTACAACAATGGCCCCGACGCGTCGGGGCCCTACTGTCGCAGAAGGTACCTACCATCGGGCTAGATGGTAGCACGCCGCCCGAAATTCGGCAAGGGGTGGCCTAGCGCCGCGGCAGCTGGTGTCTCGGCACGCATCCCGGGCGCGAGTCCGGGTTGCCGTCGTCCGCGGGCGCGATGATCACCCGCTCCGCGTCCAGCCGATCCGCCAGCGCCGCCGAGATCGCGTTCAGATCCCCCTTGTCGAACCCGGCGCTCTCCTGCGCGACCTGGCCGTCGCGCTCGATCAGGTAGAACGTGGGCGTGGCGGGCGGGTCGTACGCCATCGACACCGGATACCCTTCGTCGCGCTCGTCCAGCAGCACAGGGTACTCGATATCGTACTTCGCGGCGTAGACGCTCGATTCCTCCCGCGGGTGCTGCGATATCCCCCACAACGTCCAGCCGACGTTCGGGTACGCCTCCGCCAGCCGGTTCACGTACGGGCAGGCCACGTCGCACGTCGCGCAGGTGGTCTTGAAGAACATTAGCAGCACCGGGCCGGCGGCCAGCGCCTCGGCCAGCGAGTACCTCGCCCCGTCTATGCCGGCCAGCGAGAAGTCCGGTGCCTGAGTTCCCGCCTCTATCGCCATGCGTCTCCTGTCCGTTTGCCGGGTGCTTGACCTATAATACTGTACGCTTCCACGTTCGCAAGCATTCTCGATGACCGAAGAACCCGCGAAGACCCACGGCCGTCATGTCGGCGCCTCGCTCTCGCGGGATGGCGCCCCGTCGGGCAGAGACGGCGACGTGCCATGAGCAAAGAGTACGTTTTCCCAGAGGTCGGCGATGGCTCAGGCGTCGCTCCCGGCGACACCTTCTATCGCGAGGAGCTCCAGCTCGCCAATCGCAACAAGGGCATGCCCCTGGAAGGGCTCCGCTACGACATCACGCCCACCGGCATGCACTACCTCCTCGTCCACTGGGACATCCCCTACGTTGACGCCGGCGCCTATCGCCTCAACGTCGCCGGCCTCGTCTCGAAGGCGCTATCCCTCACCATCGACGACGTCCGCAGCCGCCCCGCCGTCACCATCCCCGTGACGATGGAGTGCGCCGGCAACGGCCGCGCCCTCCTCTCGCCGCGTCCGATCAGCCAGCCCTGGCTGGTCGAAGCGATCGGCACGGCCGAGTGGACGGGCGCCCCTCTCCGCGGCCTGCTCGAGGAGGCTGGCGTAGACGCCAGCGCCGTTGAGATACTGTTCACCGGCCTCGACCGCGGTGTCCAGGGTGGCCAGATGCAGTACTACCAGCGCAGCCTCAACCTCGCCGACGCCACCCGCGAAGAGGTCCTCCTCGCCTACGAGATGAACGGCCGGCCCCTCCAGCCGCAGCACGGCCACCCCCTGCGTCTGCTCGTCCCCGGCTGGTACGGCATGACCAGCGTCAAGTGGCTGGACCGCATCGAGGCCATCGCCGAGCCGTTCGACGGCTACCAGATGACTGGCTCCTATCGCTACTCGCAGTCCGAGGACGACCCCGGCGAGCCAGTGACCGTCATCCAGGTGCGCGCCCTGATGACGCCGCCCGGAGTGCCCGATTTCCTCACCCGCACGCGCATCCTGGAGGTCGGCGGCGTCACCCTGCGCGGCCGCGCCTGGGCCGGCCGCCTCGCCGTGCAGCGAGTCGAGGTCAGCGTCGACGGCGGTTCATCCTGGGCGGACGCGAAGCTCGAAAGGCCCGTCGGGCCGTTCGCCTGGCGCCAGTGGTCGTTCGACTGGCGCGCCCGGCCCGGCCGCCACACCCTCTCCGTCCGCGCCACCGACAGCGACGGCAACACCCAGCCGGACGAGCGCTGGAACTACCAGGGCGTGGGCAACAACATGACCCAGCGCGTCGACGTCATCGTCGAGTAGCTAACCCCCGAACGTCGCCAGCAGCGCCCGACGGTACGATTCCGTCTCCGCCGGCTCGATGAGCTGGTCCGGCGGCTGCAAGCAGATCGAGTCCGCCAGGTCCGAGTACGCCACCAGCTGTTTCCGCGCCTGCTCCGGCGTCCCCGCCACCGCGAACGCGTCGATCATCTCCTCCGACACCGCCTCCGCCATCGCCGCCCGGTCGTCGCGCCGGTCCGCCTCTTGTATCCGCCGGTACTCGGACGGGAACGGCGCGAACAGCGGTTCGTAGGTCTGGACCGTCGCGTAAAACGCGATCGTGGCCGCCGCCGCCCGCCGCGCTGCCCCCGCGTCCTTCCCCACCGCGCAGCACACCGTCAGGCACAGGTGGAACTCCTCCCGCTGCCGCCCGGCCTGCGCCAGACCCCGCGCCACCGAGGGCAGCACCGTCTCCCGAACCCACGGCAGCGAGTAGATCGCGTGCCCCAGCAGCCCATCCGCGACCTCCGCCGCCGTCCGGATCATCCCCTCCCGCACGCCGGCCAGGAAAATCGGGATGCTCTCCCGCTGCGGCGGGTAGGGCCGCTGCCAGCCCTGGATGTCGACGTCGTAGTACTGGCCGGAGAACCGCATCGGCTGGCCCAGGTGCGCCTCTCGCATGATCAGCCGGATCACCTGCACGCACTCCTTGATGTGCGGCGTCGGCTTGCCGTAGGCCACACCGTGCCAGCGCTCGTTCAGCCGCTTCAGGCCGGTCCCCAGCCCCAGGATGAACCGCCCCCCCGAGAGCACGTCCATGTCCAGCGCCGACAGCGCCGTCACCCAGGGGCTGCGCACGAATGCCAGCGCGATCGACGTCCCCAGCTGGATCCGTGACGTCGACGTGGCGGCCGCGGCCAGCGGCAGGAACGGCTCGTGCGCCATCTCGGCCGTCCACAGCGCCTCGAATCCGGCGTCCTCGGCCGATCGCGCCAGCCGCGCCGTCTCTTCCGCCGTGGCCATGCCCAGCGCCAGCGAATACTTGCTCATCGTCCCATATCTGTTCGTGTATACTCGCTAGGGGTTAGCCTATCCCACAGCAGATGCTCCGCGCTAGGGTACAGCTATGAAGGCGCTCGTTACCGGCGCAACCGGCTTCATCGGCAGCCACATCGTCGGCCGTCTGGTCGCCCGCGGCGACTCGGTGCGGGCCCTCATCCGCGTCGACAGCGACGTCTCGTATCTCGAAAGCCTCGGCGTGGAGCGCGTCATCGGCGATATCGCCGATCCGGAATCGCTGCCGCTCGCCCTGCAGGGCGTCGAGGCGGTCTACCACGCCGCCGCCCTCGTCGACGACTGGGGCCCCTGGTTCGGCTTCCAGCGCGTCACCATCGACGGCGCCAGCAACGTCCTCGAGGCCGCCGCCCGCGCCAACGTCGTCCGCTTCCTCCATGTCTCCAGCGACGCCGTTTACGCTCACCGCTACCTGGGCCAGACGATGACGGAGGAGACGCCCCTGGAGACCCGCTTCGCCTGGTGGGACTACTACCGCCGCTCCAAGCTCGCCGCCGAGCTGCTGGCCCGCCGCTTCCACGCCGAAGGCCGCCTCGCCGTGACCATCGTCCGGCCCGGCCTCGTCCTCGGCGAGCGCGATCGCGTGACCCTGCCCGGCGCCATCGCCTTCCTCAAGAGCAAGAGCGCCACTTACCTCGGCGACGGTCACAACCGCCTGCCCTACGTCTACGCCGGTGACCTCGCCGAGGGCTGCCTCCTCGCCGCCACCGCCGCGAACGCCGCCGGCCAGACCTACAACCTCGTGTCGGACGAGGAGGTCACCCAGCGCGACCTGTTCGCCGCCGCCGCCGAGGAGCGCGGCCTCACCCTGCCCAAACGCACGACGCCAGTGCCCCTCGTCCACGCCATGGCCCTGGTCATGGAGCTGGCCAGCGTCCTCACCGGCCGCCGCTCCCGCCCGTCGCTGACGCGCATGGGCGTGACGATGATCGGCCGCCCCTACATCGAGGACGCTTCGAAGGCACAGGCCGATCTCGGCTGGACCCCGGCTGTCCCCCTCCGCGAGGCCGTGCGTCGCGCGGTCGCCTGGGCGCGGGCCCACAAACCGCAGCCGGTGGCCGGGTAGCCGTGCCGGCCGAAGGAGACGCTTTCCGCGAGGTCATGGGCCAGTTCCCCACCGGCGTCACCATCGTCACCACCCGCCTGGGCGACGAGCTCCACGGCATGACTGCCAACGCCATCGCCTCCGTCTCGCTCCAGCCGCCGCTCGTCCTCGTCTGTATCGACGCGGCGGCGGACAGCCACGATATCGTGGACCGCGCCGGCGTCTTCGCGCTGAACATTCTGGCCCGGGACCAGGAGGAGCTGTCGTGGCAGTTCGCGGTCAAGGAGGGACGCTCCTCCCACGCCCTCGACGACGTTCCTCACCACATCCGCGCCACCGGCGCCCCGATCATCGACGGCAGCGTCGCCTACCTGGACTGCCGCATCGTCCAGCGGCTCCCCGCCGGCGACCACACAATATTCATCGGCGAGGTCGAAGACGCCGCCCGCCTGAACGACGCCGAGCCACTGGTCTTCCACCGCGGCGCCTACCGCACGCTAGGCTGACGCGGACAACGAGTGTAGCGGAGGCCTTCAGGCCTCCGCTACGGGTTCCCCTACGTCCTGGCCTCCAGCAGCGCCTTCACCAGCCCGTCCGCAACCAGGCACACGTAGTCCAGACCTGCGTACAGCGTCGGGTCGTAGCCCCGCATCGCGATCGTCGCCCCCTCGTCCTCCATCCGCCCGTACGGCCCGAGCACGACCAGCGCCCGCGCCTCCGCCTCCGCGTCGCGCAGGCGTGGACAGGCATCGGCCAGTAGCCGGCGGAAGTTCCGTCGCACGCTCAGCCCCACGTCGCCGATCTCCGACGGCGGCCTCCCCACGATCGTCACACCGTCCTCCCCCTCCAGCCGCTGCAGCGTCCAGGCATCGATAGTCTCGATCTCCGTCCACTGCCCCACCTCCGTCAGCTCCGACGCCCGAGCCACGATCGTCTCGAACAGCGAGTCCAGGTGATCCTGGGATTCGGGCAGGCGGTGCAGCCGCGTGCTGTCCAGGTCGTACGTGCCGCGCACATGCTCGGTCAGCCGGGCCCAGTAGCGGTTCAGCCCCCCGCTCACCGAGACCAGCCCGCCCTCGTCCTGCTGTCGTCGCAGGTACAGCGACACCGGCAGCGCCACGTAGGAGCGTTCCCCCACAGCGAGCCCGGTCGCCGTCTCCCGCACCCGCGACACGAAGTCCGCCGTCGCCGCCTCCTCGCGTGGCAGGTCCGCGCCCGGCGGCGCCCACAGCGCGAACGTGCCCGGCAGCCCCTTCGCGATCTCTCTCTCCAGCTGCTCGCGATGGGCCAGCCATACGTCGTCCCGCACCGGCTCGAGCAGATCATGCACTTCGATGACGATGCTCGTCTCGCCGTTTGCGGCCACCGCCGCGAGGGCGTTCGCCGGCCCGTCGCCGGATTCAGCCGTGAGCGCGAGGCCGTGTCGCTCGCCCAGCCAGTCCAGGAAGAGCCGCAGGCAGACGCGCAGCGCGCTCATACGGACGGTTGAAGTCGTAGCTGCAGGGCTTCAGCCCTGCCCATCGGGACGCCCTCGCCTGCGGTTCGGCGCTCCCTCATGCGGGAGCCGCTAGTTGACCGACTCCACGATCATCGAGATGCCCTGACCGCCGCCGATGCACAGCGTGGCCAGCCCTCGCTTGGCTTCACGGCGCTTCATCTCGTACAGCAGCGTCACCAGGATGCGCGTCCCGCTGGCCCCTATCGGGTGCCCCAGCGCGATCGCGCCGCCGTTGACATTCACCCGCTCCCAGTCCCAGCCCAGCTCCCGTCCCACCGCCAGCGACTGCGCCGCGAACGCCTCGTTCGCTTCGATCAGGTCGATCTCGTCGAGCGAGATGCCGGACCGGGCGAGGACGTTTCGCGTCGCCGGGATCGGGCCCAGCCCCATCACCCGCGGCGCCACCCCCGCCGAGGCGTAGCCCCGTATCGAGGCCAGCGGCTTCACGCCCAGCTCCTCCGCTTTCTTCGCCGACATGACCACGACCGCCGCGCCGCCGTCGTTTATCCCCGACGCGTTCCCCGCCGTCACGCTGCCGTCCGCCGCGAACGCCGGCCGCAGCGCCCCCAGCACCTCCGCCGTCGTGTCCGGCCGCGGGTGCTCGTCCCGGTCGACGGTCACAGTCCCCTTGCGCTGCGCGATCTCGACCGGCACGACCTCCTCCGTGAACACGCCCGAGTCCCAGGCCTTGACCGCCTTCTGCTGGCTGGCCGCCGAGAACTGGTCCTGGTCGGCCCTCGATATCTCGTTCTCGGAGGCGACGTTCTCCGCCGTGTTGCCCATGTGGCAGTCCTCCAGCGCGCACCACAGGCCGTCGCGGATCATGTGGTCTATCACCTGCCCGTGGCCCATCTTGTAGCCGTATCGGGCCTTGGGCAGCAGGTAGGGGGCGCTGGACATCCCCTCCATCCCGCCGGCGACGACGATCTCCGCGTCGCCCAGCATTATCGCGCCCGCGGCCAGGGCGACGGTCTTGAGACCGGAACCGCAGACCTTGTTGACCGTCGTGCAGGGGGTGCTGTCCGGGATTCCTGCCGCTATCGAGGCCTGCCGCGCCGGGTTCATCCCCAGCCCGGCCGTGAGGACGTTGCCCATGAGCACTTCGTCCACCTGCTCCGGCTTGACGTTCGCCCGCTTCAGCGCCTCGGCGATAGCCGCCGCGCCCAGCGTCGTCGCCGGCACGTCGGCGAAGGCGCCGCCGAACGTCCCGATGGGCGTGCGGGCCGCGCCGGCGATGACTACTTCGTTCATGCTGTCCTCCAGTCCGGTTCACGCCCCGATAGGCGTGAGGGGGCACTTGTCATCGTATCTGCTGCGCCGGTAAGGGGTCAAGCGAACGTCAGTAAAGGAGCGTGTCCGCCTCGCGGAGTTCGCCTCTCGTCGGGTCGACGGTGAGCGATAGCGTCTCCAATGTGATGACGCCGATAAGAACCCTGTCCAGGGTGTCGCTGATCAGCACCGGATTGATCTCGCTCTGTCCGTCGATCTGAACGACGGCGCGGGCACGGTCCATTTGGACGTCGCCGGTCGCTGTACGTACGAGACGAGTTCCCGTGATCGGCAGTTGCAGCGAAACGGCCAGCGCCCGCGGCACTACCGTGAACGTCGCGGCCGTGTCTACCAGACCTTCCACCGTGGATTGCAGGCTGGCCTCGGCGGGGTTTGATATCGTTACCTCTGTCGTGACGCGTCCCAAGGCGGCCTCCGCTATCTAGCTTACCACTCGCGCGACCGCGTCAGCTCGTCCGCCCGGCCCGCCCTTGCTCCGGCAGCTCCACCCCCAGGCAGCGCCACATGTACCACGTACCCACGCTGCGGTACGGCCGCCATGGCTCGGCGATGCCACGCATCTCCTCCGGCGTCGCCAGGTCGGCCAGGCCGTACGTGATCTGGAAGCCGCGTCGCACGCCCAGGTCGTCCACCGGCAGCACGTCCGGACGCCCCAGCGAGAAGATCAGGAACATCTCCGCCGTCCAGCGCCCGATCCCCTTGACCGACGACGCCTTCACGATCACCGTCTCGTCGTCCTCGTGCTCGAACTCGTCCTCCGTCAGCTCACCGCTGGCGAACCTCTCCGAGAGGTCGCGCAGGTAGGCCATCTTCTGTCGCGACAGCCCCGCGCCACGCAGCTGCTCGTCCGTCGCCGTCAGGAACTGCTTCGGCTCGCAGAACCGCTCCTCGTCCGTCCCCAGCGAGGCCAGCACACGGCCCATGATCGCCCGCGCCGCCGGCCCGGCCAGCTGCTGGAAGAAGATCGCCCGCGCCAGCGAGCGGAACGTCCCGTCGCGAGGCTCCATCGTGAACGGCCCCACGCTCTTGATGACGCCCGCGAGGGTGGCATCCGACTTCCGCAGGTGCGCGACGGCCTTCTTCGGGTCGTAGGTCAGAGGCATGGTGACCGGATTGTAGCACGCGGCGCGAGCCTCCACTTACCCCCTCGGGCTGCACGAGCCTATCGAGGTATCGGCCAGAGCAAGTCCGTTCGCCCTGAGCCGCCCGCGGCCCGCAGTGGGCGGGCCAAGGGCAAGTCGAAGGGCTTCGTCAGCGAGCCGCCATCGCGTCATCGGGTCAGCCGACGGCTGGCATGCTCGCATGTCTTCCACGAAGCACTTCGACTGGCTCAGTGCGAACGGTCGCTGACCGGGACCGGGAGTGGGCGCGGTGGACACGGGGATAGCGATGACCCGAGATGGCGCAGGCCACGGTACCCAACCTTCAGGTTGGGGGCGATTACATTACGACAGCAGCAGCCCGAGCACGAACAGCGACCCCGCCACCATCAGCGCCAGCCGCGCCCTGCCCGCCAGCGGGTACGGCCGCGCCCCGGCGAGGACGACGATCCCCGCCACCAGCGGCACGACGACCAGGCTCACGACGCCTCCCGCCGGCGCGTCGGTCACCGCCAGGACGGTCTGCAGCACGAACGCCAGGGCGGCCGTGACGACGGTCAGCAGGAACAGGCGGGTTATCGGGATGTGCTGGCGCGGGGTGTCTTCCGGCAATTGGCGACCGGGGGGATTACTGTAGGTACATGCCGCCGTTGATGTTGATCTGCGCCCCCGTGATGTACTCCCCCTCCGTGACCAGGAAGCGGCACAGCCGCGCCACCTCTTCCGGTTTCCCGAACCGCCCCAGCGGAATCTTCGCCAGCAGCGCCTCCTGCACCTCCGGCGTCAGGTTCGTCACCATCTCCGTCTCGATGAACCCCGGGCACATCGCGTTCACCGTGATGTTGAACCTCGCGAACTCTTGCGCCGCCGACTTCGTGAAGCCGACGATCCCCGCCTTCGCCGCGGCGTAGTTCGACTGCCCCAGGTTCCCCATCTGCCCCACGATCGACGACATGTTCACGATCCGGCCGGCCCCGCGCTCGATCATGTGCGGCGCCGCCGCGTAGGTGCAGTTGAACACGCTGTCCAGGTCCGTGGCGATGACCTCCCGCCACTCCTCGTGCGTCATCCGCCGGATCGTGCGGTCGCGGTTCACCCCCGCATTGTTCACCAGGATGTCGATGCCGCCGAACGTCTCGACCGTCGTGTCGATCAGCTTCTGGACCTCGTCCGGGTGCGCCACCCCCGCCTGAACGATGATCGCCTCCTGCCCCTTGCCCGTCAGCTCCTGGTGGAGGCTCTCCGCCTCGGCCTTGCTCTGGTAGTAGTTGATGGCCACCTTGGCGCCGTGGCCGGCCAGCTCGCGCACGATGGCGCGACCCAGGCCGCGGGAGCTACCGGTGACAATGGCGACCTTATCGTTGAGGCAAGACAATTGGCTTCCTCCCCTTTCAGGACCTGCGACCGTTATACCAGCCAGTTAGTCATGCGGACCGAGCCGCGACCAGACATCATTACGTAGGCGGCGGCTGCCAAGGAGCACTACAGATGCCCCGAACCCAACCAATCCGCCCAGGAGGGCCGCCATCGAGACGAGTGTGGCGATACCAAGCGTGGTCAAGACGACGTCCGCGACCGGGCTATCCGGGGTGAATTCTCCTGGGTGATTGGCGATTACAGCCAGCCAGTAGACGAGTATGGTCATCATGGCGAGAAGGCTACTCGCTACCGCGGCGGTCGATGGACGGTTCAATATCCCGAGTGCGATGAGTGCGGTGATGTCAAGAGCGCAGAAGGTCAGTAGGACGACCAGATTGCTGGTGTACGTGTCCAGATTGCCATTCCGGTCAACTCCAGTAGCCAGCCCTAGTATCAACGCAAGTACAACCAGCGAAGCGACGCATGCCCAGGTCAGTGCGGGCCGCATGGCGTACGTCATCACACCGCCGTCGGCGGTTGGTAGTCCCCGAACGCTTCCCGCATCACGCCGCAGATCTCGCCCAGCGTGGCGTAGGCCTCCACCGCCTCCACGATCGGGTACATCAGATTTTCGCCATCCTTGCACACGTCGCCCAGCCTCGCCAGCGACGCCTTCGCCGCCTCGTTGTCGCGCTGTGCCTTCAACGCGGCCAGCTTCTTCAGCTGCGCCTTCTCCGCCGCCGGGTTCACCCGGAAGATCATCTGCGGGTCCTCTTCCTCCGCCCGGTACTTGTTGACCCCCACGACGACCTTTCTCCCCTCGTCCACCGCCCGCTGGTAGGCGTACGACGCTTCCTGGATCTCCCGCTGGATGTACCCGGTCTCGATCGCGCTCACAGCGCCGCCCATGTCCTCGATCCGGTGCAGGTACTCCCAGGCGCCCTTCTCCAGCTCGTTGGTCAGCCACTCCACGTAGTACGAGCCGGCCAGCGGGTCGACGGTGTCCGTCACCCCGCTCTCGTAGGCGATGATCTGCTGCGTGCGAACGGCGATGCGCTGCGCCTCTTCGGTCGGCAGGGCCAGCGCCTCGTCGTAGCAGGACAGCGCCAGCGATTGCACCCCGCCCAGCACTGTGGCCAGCGCCTGCAGCGCCGCCCGCACGATGTTCACCTCCGGCTGCTGCGCCGTCAGCGTCGCTCCGCCGGTCTGGACGTGCGTCCGGAACATCCAGGAGCGCTGGTCCTTGGCGTTGTAGCGTTCGCGCATGATCTTCGCCCACATGCGGCGCAGGGCGCGGTACTTCGACACCTCCTCCAGGAAGTTGTTCTGCGTGTTGAAGATCCACGATATCCGCGGCGCGAAGTCGTCCACGTCGACCCCGCGGTCCAGCGCCGCGTCGATGTACGCTATCGCGTTGGCGAACGTGAAC
The DNA here is from genome assembly GCA_040877915.1 of Dehalococcoidia bacterium. Classification (GTDB taxonomy): domain Bacteria; phylum Chloroflexota; class Dehalococcoidia; order SM23-28-2; family RBG-16-64-32; genus JBBDNA01. Next base: position 17,171 of record JBBDNA010000019.1, on the reverse strand, counting down.
GCCATCTCCTGCACCGCGCTCGACCCCGCGTCGCGGATGTGGTAGCCGCTGATGCTGATGCTGTTGAAGCGAGGCAGCTCCTTGGCGCAGTAGGCCAGCAGGTCGGCGGCCAGCCGCAGCGACGGCCGCGGCGGATAGATGTACGTTCCCCGCGCCACGTACTCCTTGAGCACGTCGTTTTGCGCCGTCCCCGAGATCTTGTCATTCGCCACGCCCTGCTTCTTGCCCACGACGTGGTACATCGCCACCAGCACCGACGCCGGCGCGTTTATCGTCATGGACGTGCTCACCTTGTCCAGCGGGATGCCCTCGAACATCGTCTCCATGTCCTGCAGCGTGTCGATGGCCACGCCCACCTTCCCCACCTCGCCCTCCGACATCGGGTCGTCGGAGTCGTACCCCAGCTGCGTCGGCAGGTCGAAGGCGACGGACAGCCCCGGCTGCCCCTCGCTGAGCAGGAACTTGAACCGCTCGTTCGTCTCCGCCGCCGTCCCGAACCCCGCGTACTGCCGGATCGACCACAGCCGCCCCCGGTACATCGAGGGCTGGACGCCGCGCGTGAACGGGTACTCCCCCGGATAACCGACGTCGCGGTCGTAGTCCATCTCCGCCACGTCCAGGGGGGTGTACAGGGGCTGCGTGTCCAGCGAGCTGGTGCGGAAGTCGGTGTCCGTGCGCTCTCCGGAGCGCTCCTGCGCCTTCTTGAGCGTGGTCTCCTCCCAGAGCTTCCTCGCGGCTGCTATCTGTTCCAGCTCTGCCTTGTCGATCATGGCTGTGCTCCCCGTTACTTCGGCGGCCCTTCTTCGGCCGGACGCTTGGCGATCATCACCGAGCGCTTGAACTTCATCACGACCTTACCGTCCTGGTTCTTGGCTCGCGTCTCCACCGTCACCACCCCGCGGTCCGGCCGCTTCGACGATTCCTTCACCTCCAGCACCTCGGACTCACTGTAGATCGTGTCCCCGTGGAACGTCGGCGCCAGGAACTCGATCCGCTCGAACCCCAGGTTGGCCAGCGCCTTGCCGCTCACGTCCGGCACGCTCTGCCCGAAGGCGATGTCCACCACCAGGTTGCCGACGACCACCTGCTGCCCGTAGTCGCTGTCCTTGGCGTAGTTGGCGTCGATGTGCAGCGGGTGGTGGTTCATCGTCAGCATGCAGAACAAGATGTCGTCCGACTCCGTGATCGTCCGCCCCGGCCAGTGCTGGTACACGTCGCCGACGTTGAACTCCTCGAAGTACCGCCCGAACTGTGCCATCGACTACTTCTCCGCCCTGCCCGCCCACTCGATCAGACGCCGTGCCCGCGAGTAGATCGGTGTGTCTATCATTTTACCGTTCGCCGGTATCGCCGCGCGGCCCCGCGCTATCCCCTCGCGCTCGAACAGCTCGACGATCTCCCGCGCCTCGGAGATCTCGCCGTCTGTCGGGGAGAACACGCGGTTGGCGACCGTCACCTGGTCGGGGTGGATGCACAGCTTCCCCTGGTAGCCCAGGCTGCGGGCCAGCGAGCACTCCGTCTCCAGGTACGCGAGATCGGTGTAGTCCGGCTCCGGCGTGTCGATGGCGACCAGCCCCGCCGCGTGCGCCGCGATCGCCAGTTGCGCCCGGGCCCAGCGCACCTCCTCACCCTCTCGCGTGCGCCGTATCCGCATGTCCGTCGCCAGGTCCTCCGCGCCGAACGCTACGCCGGCCGAACGCGACGAAGCGGTGCACACCTCGTAGCTGCGCAGGATGCCCGCCGCCGTCTCCACCAGCGGCGTGATCGAGACCGAGCCCGGCGCCATCCCTCGCTCGCGCTCCAGAAGCGTCAGGTAGTGCTCGGCGCGCTTCACGACGTCCGCCGAGTCCGATTTCGGCAGCAGGATGCCGTCCAGACCCGGCCGTACGACGGCCAGGAGATCGTCCTCCAGCATGCCGGTGGCCAGGCCGTTCACCCGCACCCACAGCTGGAAGCCGCCCTTCGCCATGCCGTCGATCGCCTCGCCCGCCATCGCCCGCGCCTTCGGCTTCTCGTCCGGCGGCACGGAGTCCTCGACGTCGAGGCAGACGACGTCGGCATTCGTATCTGGCGCCCGCTCCACGAAGCGCGTCACCATGGCCGGAACGAATAGCACGCTCCGCATCAGCGAGTTCAGGGGCTCGGTGTCCGTTCCCATCGATAATATTCGCTAGGTTTGCGCGGGCGTCCCGGCGCCTCGGGGGTGCGCCTTAGTTTAGCCGTTGCTCACCGAAATTCGCAAGCTGCCCATAGACGCGAGACGGCCCGCCGCGCCACTGCCATTGCTTGACCCTATATCCAGCCGACGGATATAATCGCGCCTGCCTAGCGGTAGGCGGGCCTGCCCCAGCGCGTTGGGGCCCGCCATCGGGAGGCACTATTCGACATGCGAAACCCCAGGGAGTTCCTCAAGCCCCTTGCTGCCGGCGCCCCGACGCCGCCGGGCGAGCTCCCCGCGCGCCCTTGTCGCATGGTCCACTTCTTTCCCCCGCAGAATGAGAAGGTGCGCGCGAAGATCCCGGAGCTGATCCCCCAGGTCGATGTGCTGCTCGGCAACCTCGAGGACGCTATCCCGGCAAGCGACAAGGAAGCGGCGCGCGAGGGGCTCATCGAAGTCGCCCTGAACAACGACTTCGGGAACACGTCGCTCTGGACGCGTATCAACAGCCTCGATAGCCCCTGGGTCCTCGACGATATCCTCACCGTCATCCCGAAGATCGGCGACAAACTGGACGTGGTCATGGTCCCCAAGGTCGAAGGCCCCTGGGATATTCACTACGTCGACCGCCTGCTCGCCCAGCTGGAGGCGAAGCACGGGATCAAGAAGGCCATCCTGGTCCACGCCATCCTGGAGACGGCGCTGGGAGTCTCCAACGTCGAGGAGATTTGCGCCGCCAGCCCCCGCATGCAGGGCATCAGCCTCGGCCCCGCCGACCTCGCCGCCTCCCGGCGCATGAAGACAACGAGAGTCGGTGGCGGCCACCCCTCCTACCAGGTGATCGCCGACCCCGACCCCGACAACCCGGACGCGCCGCGATCAGCGGCCCAGCAGGACCCCTGGCACTACACCATGGCCCGCATGGTCGACGCCTGCAACTCGGCCGGCATCCTGCCGTTCTACGGCCCCTTCGGCGCCATCGAGGACCCGCTGGCCTGCCAGCAGCAGTTCCGGTCCGCCTTCCTCATGGGTTGCGTCGGCGCCTGGACGCTCCACCCCAGCCAGATCGAGATCGCCCGCCGCGAGTTCAGCCCCGCCGTCGAGGAGGTCGATACCGCCAAGCGCATTATCGAGGCGATGGGCGACGGCACCGGCACCGTCATGCTCGACGGCAAGATGCAGGACGACGCCACCTTCAAGCAGGCCCAGGTCATGGTGCAGACGGCCAAACTGATCGCCGAGCGCGATCCCGAGTACGCGAAGCTGTACGGGCTGTAGCGGGATGGAACAAGGAACAAGGTTCAAGGAACAAGGCCCGTTTCCAGCTCCTGTTCCTTGTTCCCTGAACCTTGTTCCTCGGGGCGGGGTGTAGGGGCCGGGCGATGCGCTTCTACGAGTTCGAAGCCAAGCGCCTCCTCGCCCGTGAGGGCGTTCGCCTCCCTCAGGGAGGCACCGCTAACACTCCCGACGAGGCCGCGAAGCTCGCCGCTGACGTGGGCGGGCCCGTCGTCCTCAAGTCGCAGGTGCTCTCCGGCGGCCGGATGAAGGCCGGCGGCGTCAAGTTCGCCGATACCCCCGACGAGGCCCGCGACCACGCCGCGGCCATCCTCGGCCTCGAGATCCGCGGCCAGCTCCCCCGCTGCGTCCTCGTCGAGGCCAAAGCCTCCGTCGCCCACGAATACTACCTCGCCGTCACCTACGACGCCCTCGCCAAGCTCCCCGTCATGATCTTCAGCGACATGGGCGGCATCGACATCGAGGAGGTCGCTGAGAGCCATCCTGAGCACGTCGTCAAAGAGAACTTCTCCTCCCTCCTCCCCTTCTCCGACTTCAAGGCCAAGCAGATGATCGCCTCCCTGGGCGTCGGCGGCGGCGACCTCGTCCGCATCACCGACGCCATGTCGCGACTGGCCCGCGCCTTCAGCCGCTACGACCTCACCCTGGCCGAGATCAACCCCCTGGGCAAGCTCGAGGACGGCTCCTTCGTCGCCCTGGACTGCCACGTCGACCTCGAGGAGGAGGCCAAGGAGCGACAGGCCGCCCTCCTCGACGAGCTCGGCATCGACAGCGAGGAGACGCGGCAGGGCCGCCCGCCCACCGAGTTCGAGACCAAGGGCGCCCAGATCGACGCCCAGGACCATCGAGGCGTCGCCGGCCGCGTCGTCGAGTTCGATGGCAACCTGGGGCTGGTCATCGGCGCCGGCGGCGGCTCCCTCACCATCTTCGACGCCATCCGCAAGTACGGTGGCAAGCCGGCCAACTACTGCGAGATCGGCGGCAACCCCAGCGTCAACAAGGCCAAGGAGCTGACCAAGCTCATCCTCTCCAAGCCCGGCATCGACAAGATCGCCGTCATCATGAACGTCGTCTCCAACACCCGCGTGGACATCGTCGCCCGCGGCGTCGTCAAGGGCGTCGTGGAGTCCGGCTTCGACCCCGCCGAGAAGATCGCCATCTTCCGTATCCCCGGCTCCTGGGAGGAAGAGGGCTTCAAGATCCTCTCGAAGTACGGCGTCGAGTACTGCGACCGCACCGTGTCCATGTCCGAAGCCGCCCGCCGCGCCGTCGAAAAGCTGGGAGCAAAGGCGTGACTGCCAGTATCTCCCCGCTCGCCCTGAGCCTGTCGAAGGGCGAGGGCTCGTGGTTCGACAGGCTCACCACGAGCGGCCCGGAGGCGATCCCCTGATGCCTGCCTACGTCATCGCCCACACCTGTCATGCTGAGCGCCGGCCACGGTCTTGCGTGGGAACGCGCATCTTCGCGAAGGCATCTTGGGCGGGGCGAGGGTCCGCGCGTCGCACAGCCCAGAAGCTCGGAGCGCAGGCCTGATGCCTGCCTACGTTATCGCCCCGGTTTGTCATGCTGAGCGCCGGCCACAGTCTAGCGTAGGCCAAGCGGTGTCCGCGAAGGTATCTGGGGCGGGGCGAGCGTCCGCGCGTCGCACCACCCAGAAGCTCGGAGCGCAGGCCTGATGCCCGCCTACGTCATCGCCCAGATGAAGGTCCACGACCCCGTGAAATACCGCGAATACGCGTCGAAACTCGCGCCCACCGCCGCCCCGTACAACGGCCGCATCCTCGCCGCCAACGACGCCGAGCCGAGAGAGGGCGAGCCGGCCTTTCGCCGCACCATCATCGGCGAGTTCCCGTCCCTGGAGCAGCTTCGGGCCTGGTACGAATCGCCGGCCTACCAGCAGATCCTGCCCCTACGTCTTCAGTCCACCACCAGCATCCTGTTTTTCGTCGAAGGCTTCACCATGCCCGCAGTCACGGAGGAACCCTAAGCCCGCTATGTCCATCCTCATAGATGAATCCAGCACCTTCATCACGGGGCAGCACCGCGGAATGCATTGCGCGGCATCGGGCTGGTCATCGATGCCGCGGCTTTCAAGCCGCGGTGCGGTTCCCAACGCGGCTAGTCCTGCGTGGACGACCGTTTACCCCGCCCAAGATTCCTTCGCGGAGACCGCAGTTTCCCCCGAACGGGCGTTGTCGGCGCTCAGAATGACAGCGAAGGCCCCATGTCCATCCTCATAGACGAATCCACCACCTACATCATCCAGGGCATCACCGGCCGCGAAGCCGTTAACATGACCCGCGAGTGCCTCAACTACGGCTCGAACATCGTCGGCGGCGTCACCCCCGGTCGCGGCGGCCGCGACGTCTACGGCGTCCCCGTCTTCGACACCGTCCGCGAGATCACCTCCCGACAGCGCGTCGACGGCTCCGTCCTCACCGTTCCCCCCGCCTTCGTCCGCGACGCCGCCTTCGAGGCGATCGAGAACGGCATCAAGCTCCTGGTCATCGTCACCGAGCGCATCCCCCGCGGCGAGGTCGCCCAGATCGTCGAGCTCGCCCGTATGCATGACGCCCGGCTCATCGGCCCCAACTGCCTCGGCATCATCGCCCCCGATCGCGCCAAGATGGGTGGCCTGGGCGGCCCCGCCGAGGACGCCCGCAAGGCCTACTCGCCGGGGCCCATCGGCGTTATGTCACGCAGCGGCGGCATGACCACCGAGATCTCCAACGCCCTCACCGCCGCCGGCCTCGGCCAGTCCACAGCCGTCTCCATCGGCGGCGACGCCATCATCGGCTCCACCTACGCCGAGCTCATGCCCCTGTTCGAGTCCGATGGCGAGACCAAAGCCATCGTCATCTACTCCGAGCCCGGCGGCCCTATGGAGGCCCAGCTCGCCGCCTACGTCATCGAGAACAAGAGCCGCCTCCCCATCGTCGCCTTCATGGCCGGCCGCTTCATGGACGACATGCCCACCGGCATGCGCTTCGGCCACGCCGGCACCATCGTCGAAGGCAAGCAGGACACCGCCGCCGAGAAGGTCCGCCGCCTCGCCGACGCCGGCATCTCCGTGGCCGAGGAGATCTCCGAGATACCGGCCCTGGTCCAGAAGGCGCTATCAGGAGCACAGTAATACAGGTCAAAGGAGGTCATCGTGCAGGTCAAGATCAAGGATTTCGGAATAGACCTTGCGATCAAGAATAGGGGGATAGAGCTGGAGGTGAGGGATACGGCAGGTAAACAGCTTGGTGACCTCGTGATAACAAAGACGCAGGTAATCTGGTGCCCTGGCAGAACGACACCCAAGAACGGTAAGAAGGTTGCCTGGGACAGGTTCATCGAGATGATGGATGCGTCCGCATAAGGCTGGTAGGGACAGGACTAGCCATCGTATTGGTCCGTTCGTCCTGAGCTTGTCGAAGGACGAGAATCGGGTCTCGAACCCTGAGCCCTTCGAAGGGTGAGCGATATGCCCTTCTACGTCTACATGCTTCGGTGCGCAGACGGTTCCTACTACGTGGGTCACACCGACGATCTCGAGAGCCGTGTGGCGGTTCATCGTAGAGGTGAAATGGAAGGGTACAGCCGTAAGCGCCTGCCCGTCCGGCTGGTCTTCAGTAGCGAATTCGCGTCAAGGGAAGAAGCTCTGGCGCGGGAGCGACAGATCAAGGGATGGTCTCGCGCCAAGAAGGAGGCGCTCATCAAGGGCAATTGGAAGAGACTCTCATGGCTGGCGCGCGGCCACGGTTCGGCAGGCTCACCGTGACCTCCGCACGGTACCGTGCCCTTCGACAGGCTCAGGGCGAACGGAATGTGGGCTGAGGTGCCCTCCATGTTCATTCGCGTCGAAATCGACCCTGACGCCGCCGCCGACCGCGAGCTGGCGAAGAAGCTCGTCGACGTCTGCCCCGTTAACATCTTCGACCTCGACGCCGAGGGCACGGCCGTCGTCGTCCAGGAGAACGAGGACGAGTGCGTCCTCTGCGACCTCTGCGTCCAGGCCGCGCCCCCCGGCAAGGTCCGCGTCGTCAAGCTCTACGAGTAGGCCAACCCTCACCCCGACCCTTCGACAAGCTCAGGGTCACCCCTCTCCCGCTTGCGGGAGAGGGGACGGGGGAGAGGGCTGCGGCCTCCCCCCTACCAAACCCGTCCGTATCCTGCTATCATGCGGCCACTATGGGGGGTGAAGTCCGCTACTGCACCACCGAGGACGGCGTCCGCATCGCCTACACCGTCGAGGGCGAGGGGCCACCACTACTCGCCGTGCCGTTCTTCCTTGAGTCGTTCTCGCTCGATCACCTGGCTCCGGAGTTCGTGGGCGTCCTTCGCCTTGCTGCCCGCGGGCATCGCCTCATCCGCTATGACACGCGGGGGACGGGCCTCTCCCAGCGCGAAGTTGATGACATGTCGAACGATAGTGTGGTTCGTGACATGGAGGCCGTGGTAGGCGCGCTCGCTTTGGAGCGTTTCTCCCTTTGGGGTACGGCGGCCGGTGGCTTCCGCGCGCTTACCTTCGCCTCGCGTCACCCTGACATGATCGATCGCCTGATCCTGCACGCCGCGTGGGCGAGGATCGCGGACACATTCTCAGACGAAGGGGTGCGGTCTCTGGCGGGCATGTGTCGGTTGAATTGGGAAGTGGCCGCGCGAACTCTGGCGGACTTTGGATCGAGGCGTGAGTCCGAAGAGCTTGGGCTGCGCATGGCCGAACTTTACACGAAATCGGTTACGGGAGAGGTTGTTGCGCGACTGTTCGAGGATAACGTCGGCCTGGACGTCACGCAGCTGTTGCCGAACATCGAAATGCCGACCCTGATATTCCATCACACCGACGATGCTTTGTTCCCCATCGCCCATGCCCAACAACTGGCCGTAAGCATCCCGAACGCACATTTCGTACCGTTGCCCGGTCCAACCTGGGTCGACCTCTGGTTCAATGATGAGTTCGTCGCTACCGCCCACTCGTTCCTGACCAATGATCCCATCAACCGGGCACCCGTGGGGAAGCAGGGCCCCCTACGCACTGTCCTCGTCACCGACCTCGCCGCCTCCACCGACATGATGTCCCGCCTCGGCGACCAGCGCGGCCGCGACGTCCTGCGCGAGCACGAGCGGATCATCCGCGATGTCCTCAAGGCCCACGACGGCGCCGAGGTCAAGACCATGGGCGACGGCTTTATGGCCTCTTTCGCTTCGGTCACGCGCGCCGTCGAGTGCGCGATCGCCCTCCAACGCGCCTTCGCCGAGCGTAACGCCTCCGCCGGCGAACCACTGACCGTCCGCGTCGGCCTCGACGCCGGCGAGCCCATCGAGGAGGAGGGTGATCTCTTCGGCGCCACCGTCATCCTCGCCTCCCGGGTCGCTGCCAAGGCTGACGGCGGCGAGATACTCGTATCCGACGTTGTACGCGGCCTATGCTCCGGCAAAGGCTTCCTCTTCGCCGACCGGGGCGAGTACGCCCTCCGCGGCTTCGAGGACCCCGTCCGCATCTACGAGGTCGCCTGGCGTTCGTAGGGGCGCCGATTGCCGCGCCCCTACGCGAAACCCTTACTCCACCGGGTCCAGCAGCACCACCGCTTGCCCCTTCACCACCGGCTCGCGCGCTGTCATGCTGAGCGCCGACCACGGTGGCGCGTGGCGTGACGCATGGTCGCGAAGGCATCTGGGGAGGGGCCATCGCCCGCGCGTCGCACAGGCCCTCCCAGGCCCCCTACTCCACCGGGTCCAGCAGCACTACCGCCTGTCCCTTGACGACCGGCTCCCCGTCCTGGTTGAAGCAGTCCGTGGACAGCGTCACGATCCGCTTCTGCGCGTCCGTTCCCTTGACTTCCGCGATCGCCCGCACCGTATCGCCGATCTTCACCGGACGCAGGAACCGCAGCTCCTGGCTCAGGTACACCACGCAGCAGTGCGGCGCCAGCTTCGTCCCCAGCGCCGCCGAAATGTACCCCGCGCTCAGCATCCCGTGCGCGATCGGCTCCCCGAAGCGAGTCTTCTTCGCGTAATCGGCGTCGCGGTGCAGCCGGTTCGTGTCCCCCGTCACCTCGCCAAACGTCACCACGTCCTCCGCCGTCACCTTCTTCTCGAACTCCGCCCGGTCGCCCACCTTCACGCCCAGCACCGGCTCCGTCATCGTCGAACTCCTTCCCTTCCCTCGCGGCGACAACTATAGCCCTCCGGCGCTGGCGCTGGCAACTTCGAGTGCGCCGACAGGCTGAACCTGCCTGCCGGTAGGCAGGGCCTGTCCTTCGGGTATGAAGACGCGGCCCAACACCTCCGGTGGGTCAGCCTTCAGGTTGATCGGGGCGGGGGCCCAAGCTGTGTACTTCAGTGCGCAGTACAGTATTCTGCTACGATTCCCCCGTGAACGTCAGCGACCGACTCGCCCGCTTCCTCGCCGGGACCGAAACCGTCCCCGACGACGCCCTCGAAGCGGCGAAGCGCGCCGTCCTCGACACCCTCGGCGTCGCCCTCGCCGGCTCTCGCGAGGAGAGCGCCCGCATCGCCGCGGACCGCGCCCGCGAGCACGCAGGGCGCGAGGAGTCGACCGTTCTCGGCCAGGGTTTCCGCGCCCCCGTCGGCGAGGCCGCCTTCGTCAACGGCATCGCCGCCCACGCCCTGGACTTCGACGACGTCTCCCTGCCCATGCGAGGCCACCCCAGCGCACCGTTGCTTCCCGCCGTCCTCGCCCTCGGCGAGAAGACCGGCGCCTCCGGTCGCGAGCTGCTCGCCGCCTTCGTCCTCGGCTTCGAGGTCGAGGCCAGGCTCGGCCGCGCCATCGGCGAATCGCACTACGCCGCCGGCTGGCACGCCACGTCGACGTTCGGGACCCTGGGCGGGGCCGCTGCCTCCGCCCGCCTCCTGCGCCTGGACGCGGCGAAGACGCAGGCCGCCCTCGGCATGGCCGCCTCGCTCGCCTCCGGCCTCCAGGCCAACTTCGGCAGCATGACAAAGCACCTGCACGTCGGTCACGCCGCCCGCTCCGGCCTGGAGGCCGCCGAGCTGGCTTCCCGCGGCTTCACCGCCGACGCCGGCGCGGTCCACGCCTTCCTGCGGCTCATGGCCGCCGGCGTTGAACCCGACCTCTCGCCCTTTGACTCGCTCGGCGACCCCTACGAGATTGTCTCTTCCGGCGTCGCCGTCAAGCTCTACCCCTGCTGCTACGCTACCCATCGCGCCCTGGACGCCGCCCTCGAGCTGCGAGAGCGCCGCGACATCGACCCCGCCGCCGTCCAGCGTGTCGATGTCGAGGTCAGCGGCGGCGGCCTGCTCCCCCTCCGCGACTCGCCTCCCGCCACCGGCCTCGAGGGGAAGTTCAGCATGGAGTACTGCCTGGCCGCCGCCCTCGCCGACGGTCGTGTCACGCTCGATACGTTCAGCGACGAAGCCGTCACCCGCCCCGCTGTCCGCGACCTGATGGCGAAGGTCATGGCAACCGAAGGCGCGGAGCACGGCGACTTTCCCATCGGCGGCTACGCCGACCTGCGAATCGCCCTCCGCGACGGCGCCGAGCACCGACTGCGCGTCGACACTCCGCGCGGCGACCCCTCGCGCCCTCTCTCCTGGGACGATCTCGCCGCCAAGTTCCGCGACTGCGCTGCCCTGGCGCTCTCGAGCGATGGCGTCGAGCGGGTGCTGGCGATGGTCGAGCGCCTGGAGGACCTACCGAACGTCAGCGAGTTGGGAGACGCGCTGCTACTCCCCGCTCGTGGTGAGCCTGCCCGCCCTGAGCGTAGTCGAAGGGTCGAACCACGAGGCCACGAGAATAACCCGCGGCGCTAGTCCCCCTTCTCGCCCGTGACCCGCTCCGCCGCCGCCTGGAACCGCTCCCGGTGCTCGTCCGAGGCCCGCAGCTCGCGGTTCACATCCATCTCCCGCTTCAGCGCGGCGTCGCTCGACGTCGCTAGGTCGATGACCTCTTTCGAGGCCAACACCGCCGCCCGCGAGTTCGCCGCCGTGGCCTGCGCCAGCTCGTCAACCGTCGAAGCGAGTTTGCCGAGCGGCACCACGTGGTTCACCAGCCCGATGCGCAGCGCCTCCGCCGCGTCGATAGTGCGCGCCGTGAACATCAGCTCCTTGGCCATCGCTGCCCCCACGATGCGCGGCAGCTGGAACGCGCCGACGACCAGCCCGTAGCTGGCCCCCACGAACCGGAACTTCGCGTTCTCCGAGGCGATGCGGAAGTCGCAGTTGGCGGCCAGCGCCGCGCCGCCGCCGTAGGCGTAGCCGTTGACCGCCGCGATCACCGGCTTGTGAGCGCGCAGCACGCGCGCCACCGCCTGCGCCGGCGCCGCCGGCGCTATCGCCTCGCTCTCGCCGGTCGGTCCCCCGCCCACCGCCTCCGCCATATCCGCGCCGGCGCAGAACGCCTTCTCGCCGGCGCCCGTCAGCACGATGACGCCCACGCCGTCGTCGGCCTCCAGCACGTCGAAAGCGTCGATCAGCTCCTGCGAAAGCCGGGCATTGAGCGCGTTGTGCTTGTCCGGCCGGTTCAGGCGGACGGTCGCCACCGCGCCCTCGCGGTCGACGATGAGGGTCTCGTAGTTCAAGGTCAGCCCATTATAGCAGCGGTGGCAGTCCGATCAGCCCAGTACCTCCAGGTACAGTGCCTGCGTCTCCGGTGAAGGGTCGGCGCCCAGCTCCTCTGCCAGCAGCGCCCGCAGCCGGTGGTAGGCCCGCATTGACTCCGCCCGGTTACCCGCGGCGGCGTGGCTCCGCATCAGCAGCTGATAGCCGCTTTCCCGGCAAGAGTCCAGCGCCACCGCCTCGCTGGCCGCGTTTACGGCCAGCTCCGGCTCGCCGCTGGCCAGCCAGACCCTGGCCAGGCACTCCAGCGCCCGCTGCAGATGTCGTCACAGCTTCTCCCGCTGTCCCTCAGCCCATTCGCCCCTGTCTCCCGAGAGGAATGGTCGCCTGGCGATAGTGGCCGCAACCGTGGCCGGGCCGAAGGCCCGCTTCGGTTCTCCGGCCCGGAGTGCGCCCTCCGCCACGTCGATGGCCGTCGCCGTTTCCTCGACGTCCACCCAGGCGCTGGCGGGCAAGCGCAACTGGTACTGCCCGAACCCGCTCGACAGAGATGCTTCACCTGGAGGGAGCGGCGTCCGGGCGAGGAGCGAACGCATCCTGCTTACGATCGCGCTCAGGGCCGTCTCCCATGCCGGCGGCATCTCGTCCGGCCACAGCAGCGCCGCCAGCTCCCAGCGAGGCACCGGCCGCGACCTCTCCAGTACCACGTACGCGAACGCCAGCCGCGCCTGCCGGCCGCGGAACTGCCGCTCGTCGATGACGAGTTCACCCCTGTACTCGACGCCGACACGGCCCGCTAGGTAAATTCGAAGGTCCATGCTGCCAGAGTTCCGCCAAGCCGTCGCCAAGGCGACGCTGTGGGTGCCTGCTATTATACGACCCGGAAAGGAGGCCGCGATGGCCAAGATCATCAACTGTCCCTGCGGCTGGACGGCGCGCGCCGACACTGACGACGAGCTCGTGGCGCAGGTACAGAAGCACGCCAAAGAGGTTCACGACCAGGAGGCTACCCGCGAGGAGGTACTCGCGATGGCCAAGCCGGAGTAGTCCTGCGGCTCTGCTTTCGCGCAGCTTGCGCGTCTAGACGGACAGGATGTGCACGGCCAGCGCCGCCGCCTCGCCCTTCACCATGCCGCCGCCGTTCTCCGTCATCCCCACGCGCGGGCGGGCCACCTGGCGGTCCCCCGCCTCGCCGCGCAGCTGCGTGAACACCTCGTAGATCTGCGCCACTCCCGTCGCGCCGATCGGGTGGCCCTTGGAGATGAGGCCGCCGCTGGTGTTCACCGGCATCGTCCCGTCGAAGTATGTCGCCTTCGCGTCGATCAGCTTGCCGCCCTCGCCGGGGCCGCACAGCCCCAGCTCCTCGTACAGCACCAGCTCCGCCGGCGCCGACGCGTCGTGGCACTCGATCACGCTAAGGTCTTCGGGCGCCACGCCCGCCTGTTCGTAAGCCTGCTTGACGACGCGCTCCGTGATCCCCGGCGCTCCCGGCTCGCGGTCGCTCCCCGAGCTGATCACGGACGCCAGGATGTTCACCGGCTTCGACGTGAACTGCTTCGCCTTCTCCGCCGAGCACAGGATCGCCGCCGCCGCTCCGTCGCCGATCGGCGAGCACATCAGCCGCGTCAGCGGCTCCGCCACCAGCGGCGAGTTCAGGATGTCCTCCAGCGTGTACTCCTCGCGGTACTGCGCGTGCGGGTTCAGCGAGCCGTGGTAGTGGTTCTTCACCGCCACACGCCCGAACTGCTCCTTGGTCGTGCCGTAGCGCTGCATGTGCTGCCTCGCGAAGGCGGCGTAGAAGTCCATGAACATGGAGCGCTTCTCGCCCGCGCCTTCCGCCGGCGCCGGCTGGTCGCCGCGGTCGCCGTTCCCCTGCGCGGCCTGGGCCGCCGCCGCCATCTCCGCCGCCCACTCCACGTCCACCGCCGCCCCGATCGCCGCGAACGACTTCCGCTTGTCCTCGTGGTAAAGCTTCTCGACACCCACCGCCAGGGCGACGTCGTACATGCCCGACGCCACGTACAGCCAGGCCATGTGGAACGCCGTCGACGAACTGGCGCAGGCGTTCTCCGTGTTGATTATCGGTATCCCGCCGATGCCCATCTCCCGCAGGACGACCTGCCCGCGCACGCACTCCTGGCCGGTCACCAGCCCCGCCGCCGCGTTCCCCACGACCGCCGCTTCCAGCTTCGACTTCTCGATCCCCGCCGATCCCAGGGCGCCGTCCACCGCCTCGCGCGTCAGGTCCTTCATGTTCCGGTCCAGGTACTTCCCGAACCGCGTCATCCCCGCTCCTATGATGGCGACGTCCCGCATGGCGTCCTCCTTAACGTGCGCGTAAAGGCTGTCCGCGGGCAGTATACCGCAATCGCGCGAAACCCGAAACTCGCAACGCGAGACCTGGTCGAGCTACAAGTCACGAGTTTCCCGTAACTTGGTGTGGGGTGGCGATGAAGCTGCGCCTTTCAAGGCGCAGTACAAGCCTTCGGGCGGGTGGGTGGGCCGAACCATCCTGGGTGAGGCGGTGCCTCAGTACCCGAAGCCGCCGCCGGGGCTGGCGCCCCCGTCCGAGGCCATCCCCCCGTCCGCCGACTCCACCGCCGCCGCGTACGACTCCTCCATCGTCGCCAGGTCGATGATCCCGTTGTACAGTCGCGCGATCTTGCCGTTCGCGTCGATGAACACGCTCACCGGCATGCCCAGCGCCCGGTACTCGTCGTACAGCGTGTCGTCCGGGTCCAGCCCTTCGACCGCCAGGTCCAGTCCCGGCTCGCCGTCCAGCTTCGGGATCGCCCGGTAGTACTCGAGCGCCAGGTCCAGCGGCTCCTTCCGGTTTACCGCGATGACAACGAGCTCGCCCTCGTGGCGGTCCTGCAGCTCCTGCACGTCCGGCAGCTCAATCTGGCAGGGTATGCACCACGTCGCCCAGAAATTTACGTAAACCGGCGTCCCCCGGAAGTCGCTCAACCGCTGCCGCTCTCCGTCGAAATCCGAGACGATGAAGTCCGGGGCGATGCTCCCCTCCTTCGGCTCCACGGCGAGATCGTCCTCGCCCTCGACTGGCGGCGCCTGCACCAGCTCCACGTCCTCTATCTTCACCCCGCTCTCCGTCGTGCCGCCGCCCTGCCCGCCCAGCACCCCGGCGACCCACAGGACGAGCGCCGCGCCCCCGACGATGACGATCAGCCCCGCCAGCGCCATCAGCCGCCGTTGCAGCTCCTTGCCCGGGCCGCCCTTCCTCCCCTTCGCCACCTACGCGTCCCCCGAGATGTCGCTCAGGAAGCCCCAGTTGAACAGGCTGTTCAGGTTAACCAGGCTGTCCGTGAACACCAGTATCCCGATGATTATCAACAGCGCCCCGCTCGCGTAGTTGATGACGCCCATGTAGCGCTTCAGCCAGTTGAACGCCGGCCGCAGCTGGTTGAACGCCAGCCCCATCGCCAGGAACGGTATCGCCAGCCCCGCCGAGTAGATCGCCAGCAGCGTCACCCCCTGCCACACGCTGGCGCTCACCGCCGAAAGCGTCAGCACCGCCCCCAGCGTCGGCCCGATGCACGGGCTCCACCCCGCTGAGAACGACGACCCTACCACGAATGACCGCGCATACCCCACCCGGTCGCCGGCGTCGACGTTGATCCGGCGCTCCTGCTCCAGGAACGGTATCGTGATCACTCCGCTCAGGTGCAGCCCCATCACGATCAGCGCCCCACCGGCCACTTTCAAGATCAGGTCCTGCTGGTCGCGGATGAAGAACTCGTTGCCGCCCAGGAAGAACCCCAATAGCCCGATGGACGCCCCGAACAGGATGAACACCAGCGAGAACCCCAGCACGAACGCCAGCGCGTGCAGGAACGCCGATGGCGTTGGCGCGCCTGGCGCGCTCGGCGGGCCGGCGGCCACCGCCACGGCGGCGGAAGCTCCGCCGCCCACCGTCGACGCAGCGGCCGCCGGCACCGGGCCCGGCGCGTCGATCACGGCCCCCGTCAGGTAGCCCAGGTACACGGGGACAAGCGGCAGCACGCAGGGCGAGGCCACGGACAGCAGCCCCGCTGCGAACGCCAGGAATACGCTGACCCCGCCGATTTCGATCATTACGGTACCTGCATGGCTTACGCGCTCGTATTCATGATAGATTCCCGCCGCGAACCGCCGCAACCGGCCGGTCGCCGGCGCGGCAGCCACGCTCCGCCGCCGACGGCCCTCGCAAGGGTGTTCGCGCGGCGGGCCGGCCCCGGCTCAACCGCTCACGCCTGAGCCTGTCGAAGGGTGAGCCCCGCCGCCGTCTTAACCAATCGTAAACCATCAACCCATCGCAATTTACTGAGCCGGCGGCCGGCCCCATGTACGGTGATAGTGGCAGCTTAACCATTTGCTAACCAAAGGGAGGGGCACAGGCCAACAGGCCTCTCTCAGGTTTTGGGAGGCGGCAGTGATGGAGTCCAAAGGGATGGGTAGCCGCCGCGCCAACGGCGTCGGCTGGCGAAACGATAACTCCGCCGAGCTCCGGCGCGCGCACTCGAGGCGTCGGGCGCTGGCAGCGCTCGATGGCCGGCCGCGCCTGCCGGGCCGCGGCTGGCTATCGTTCGGCGCCGCCTCCATCGTCGTCCTGGCGATAGCCGTGGCCGCCGTCATCAGCGTCGACTCACGGAGCGACGAGGCGCTGGCCACGGGCCCGACCGCCTGCGCCTCCGTCCCCGCCGGCTACAGCTGCACTCCCCTCCTCAACAAAGGCACCGGCGCTACCATCGGCGAGCTGTTCTACCAGCGCAACGGCACTACCCTGACGATGTTCCCCCACGTCTTCAGCTCGCCTTCAGGTGGGCCGACCGACGAAAAGCTCTGCCTGGACGACGATGGCAGCCCCTGGGTCTCCGGCGCGTCCTGCCTGGGCAACTCGGCCGGGACGAAGATAACCTCCTGCGCCGACCTGCCCTCTCCCACCAGCGGCGAGGAGCCGTCCGGCAAGTACGAGGTGTTCATCAGCGGCAGCGACCCCGGTGAGCCCCTGCACTGGACGAACCAGACCATCGGATCGCTTACCCTGCCCCGCTTCGACGTCTGCGTCAGTACCTACCATAAGTTCTCGTTCCACTTCAACTGGGGAGGTTCCTCGATCGAGGCCTTCTTCAAGTCGTACTACACAACGCCGACGCCTACCCCCCCGCCCACGCCGACCCCGCACCCGCCCCCG
>JBBDNA010000018.1:0-2404 GCA_040877915.1 Dehalococcoidia bacterium | reverse complement strand
GCGACGCCACCGGCGGCTCCGACGAAGCAGCACGCTTCAAGGATCGCTAGCCCGGGCGATCTCAAGCTGCCGATTGAGATCGCCCAGACCGAGCTCGGCCAAATCCGCATTTTTCGGGAACGCGCACCGAATTTCGACACCCCACACCCAGCCGGCCTCCAGCCTGCTGCGTGAGCCCCGACGCGATGCCGTTCAACCATCCGATCTCCGTCCTCAAGGCCGAGTTCTTCCGCGTCCTCGGCCATCCGGCCCGCGTGCGAATCCTCGAGCTTCTGCGCGAGGGCGAGCGGCCAGTCGGCCAGTATCAGGACGAGCTCGGACTCGACTCGAGCGGCACGTCGCAGCACCTCGGCGCGCTGCGCAAGCAGGGGCTGATCGGGTTCTTCAGCTCAAGCAGTGGACGCGCGTGCCCGCCGGTGCCCGAGTTGATGTACCCGTTTTGTACCCGCCCGGAGCCGCAGGGTCGATCCTGTGAGCGCATGTCGACGCCTGGATCGCAGCCAGGAGGTCGGCGGTTTCGCGTCCGCCCGGAGCCTTGATGTGAACGCCTCGCCTTCCCGAGCGTGCGGCCCGTCCGGGCCTAGTTGACGCTTAGGCTGCTCGCCGGATTTACTGGTGTGGGTCCCCGACAGAGCGAGGCGAGCAGATGGGAGCGAAATCGGTCTACGTGCGCGCGAAAACCGGTCCGGCCTATTGGACGCTCGGATCTATGTTCAGGTTCCTGGTCACGAGCGAGCAGGCAAGCGGGAGCTACACGACGATGGAGTTGACGGTCCCCCCGGGAGAGGGCGCGAATCCGCACCATCACGACGAGGCGGAGGAGCAGTTCTATGTCCTCGAAGGGGAGGTGACGTTCTGGGTTGCCGATCGGACGATCCAGGCGTCTTCTGGCGATTTCATCCATATCCCCCGCGGGACTGTTCACAGTTTTGAAAACGGAACGACGTATGCAAAGCTCCTCGCAACGTTCGGCCCCGGTACAGGTATCGAGAAGCTCTTTCAAGAGGAGGGCGAACTGCTGGACGAGCGGATGGCGTATGGACAAGAGACGCCCATTGCTCCCGACGGGGCAACGCTTCACCGGCGGGCCGAGTGAAGGTGCCATACCCTGGGGCGCTTCGAATCGCATGCTCTGCCCCATTGACTCACGCTCAGGGAGCTGTCGAGCCGGAATGCCGCGGAGTTTCACATCAAGCTCTGGCTTCATCCCCGCGGAGGCCTGCACAGCAGCTTGACGCTGGAAAAGTCGGATGCAGCGGACGTCAGACGAGCTGCGCCTGGCGCGCGAGCGCATCGATGACGGCGCGCGCGTTCGAGACCCAGCCGAAGAGGGTCTCGATGACGAGCAGAGACGCATCGTGGTTGGTCCGTGGCAGCCCGGCCCCTATCGGCTCGGCCGTGCAGTCCTCGAGCACGATGCACGAGTAATCGCGGAACATCGCCTCTCGCACCGTCGACTCGACGCAGACGCTCGTCGTACAGCCCGCGACCAGCAGGTAGCTCGCGCCAAGTCCCCGCAGAAGGTCGTCTAACTCCGTCCCGAAGAACCCGCTGTAGCGGTGTTTCGAGACGATCGCGTCGCCAGGCTCGGGTGTCACCTCACCCAGGATCTCGGTGTTCCACGTGTCTCGAACCAGGATCCGGCTCTCGGAGCCGTCGGGTGCGACCACGCGGTCGCCGACTCCCAGCGGCAGGTGCTTGATCCAGTGTGGTCCGTCCGCCGGCCCGACGTCCGAGAGATCGGGCGCGTGCTCCATCTTCAGGTAGACGACCGGGATCGCCGCCTCCCGTGCAGCTCTCAGCACGGGTTGCGTCGCGGCCGCAGCCGCGGCGATGGCGCTGATGTCGATGCCTGCTCGCTCGAACATGCCGCCTGGCGACCCGAAGTCGTTTTGCATGTCGATCACGAGGACGGCCGTTCGCTGCGGCTCAATCGCGACTGCCTCGGGTTTTGCCTCGATCGTGATCATGGGTTTCGATCATACGACCGAAACTTCGATACGCCAACGGCGCTACCGAACTCACAGACACGGGAGCGCGGGAGGATCGCGCCGAGTAAGACGGCGCGACTGGCACTCACGTCACCGCGCGGGCACTTCCGGGCATTGTCGCGAGGCCGCCGTCATCCATCGCGAGCGTCGAAGTGCCTGCAAGTAGGCATGAGTTGGTGTCGGAGGGTGACCCCTTCACTAACCATGAACCGGTCAGAAGATGTACCCGCTTCGTACCCGAACCCCGCGCTCCGGCGTTGCCAGCGCAGACGAAAAGCCCTGCAAATCCGATAAAGCCGACGCCCGGACTCGAACCGGGGACCCCTTCATTACGAGGGAAGGATGAGTAGGGGACACACGTCCACCCGCGGGCATACACGGGCATGTTTAGGCTGGAAACTGAGCGGTTCTTC
>JBBDNA010000017.1:0-70867 GCA_040877915.1 Dehalococcoidia bacterium | reverse complement strand
GCCCTCACCCCCAGCCCCTCTCCCGAAAAATACGGGAGAGGGGCGATCGGCAGATGGGGAGAGGGATGGTGGGGGGTTGGGCGGGCCGGGTTGCGCCCCGCCCCGGCGAGGACGGGCGTCTACCCCACCCCAGATTCGCTTCGCGACGCCGATGCGCTCCCCCGCAAGAGTGGGCTCGGCGCTCAGAATGACAGGTGGAAGCGGGCCCTCACCCCAGGCCCTCTCCCGACACACGGGAGAGGCAGACGCCCAAGGGGGCGATCGGTAGGTGGGGTGAGGGCGTCGGCGGGTCGAACCACGCAGGGGTTGGGCGGGGCCAAGCCGCCGACTTCAGTCGGCGGTACAGCCTCCCCCTCGGGTGAGGGCGCGTCTGCCCCGCCCCAGATTCCTTCGCGGCGGGCGCGCTCCACCGCGCGCGACTTGTCAGCGCTCAGAATGACAGCGGGCCGCCCGTCGCCGGACGGCCCCTCGCGGTCGCGTAGCGGTTCGCGCTACTTCGCGGGGACGACGTACTCGCCGCCGGCCGCCTGGTTCGACGAGACCTTCCTGGTCTCGACGCCCTTGGCCTTCCAGAACGCCTCCGCGAACTCGTTCACCATGTCGAGCAGCTTCTGGGCGGCGGCGGCGTCCACGTTCTGGCGGGCCGCCGAGGCCGTCTTCATGATCCCGTCCACCAGCTCGTCGATGTTGCCGGGGCTGTTGTCCGGCTTGAAGAAGTCGCCGCGGATGATGCGGACCTCTCGCTTCACCAGCTCGGCGTGCTCCTCCTTCACCTCGGTGTAGCGGGCGACGGCGTGGATGAACTTCTGGCGGTTCTCTTTGGACGGCATCTGGCCGTCCGTGGCGGGGTCCTCCATCGCCTCGATCAGCTGGTTCATGCGGACGACGGTGAGGGCGGCGACCTGCGCCAGGTGGGGGTCGTAGATGCCGCAGGGGATATCGCAGTGGGCGGACGCCTCCTGGGCGGGGAGAAGTCGGTTGAGAAGGGCGAAAGCGTGACGTACGGGCATGCGGGGCCTCCTTCTGGATTCGGCGGTACGCGTACAATGTACTACAACGTTAGCCCATCCTCAAAACGGACCGCCCATGCTGCGAACGCTCCTGCGAATCCCCGCCGTCTACCCGCTGCTCGCCTTCCTCACCGCGCGACGCGTCGTCGTGCGGGGGCCGAGCATGTCGCCGGCCCTGCTGCCCGGCGAGCGCGTGCTCGTCGACCGGCTGGCCTATCGCGACGAGGCGCCGCGGCGGGGCGATATCGTGCTGGCGGCCGACCCGCGCCAGCCACGACGCCGCATCGTCAAGCGGATTGCGGGCGGCCCGGGCGAGCGCGTCGAGATCGATGGGCGGACGTGGGCGCTGGGCGACGACGAGTGGCTGCTGCTGGGGGACGCGCCGGAGATGAGCACGGACGGTCGCGACTTCGGGCCGGTGGGGCGCGAGGCGATCCTGGGGCGGGCCTGGATGGTGTACTGGCCGCCGCGGGCGGTCCGCCGCCTGCGCCCGTAGGGGCAGGGCGGGGCGGCGCCAGCCAGGCTGAAGCCTGGCCTTCAGGGGTTAGCGGGCGCCCCGTCAGGCTGAAGCCTGACCCTCCAATAACCGTTCGACGCGGCGGCGGAACCCGGCGCCGTCCAGCCTCGGCGCGTGTTGGACGGCGAGCTTGTGCATCCAGAAGTCGGGTCGCCAGACGTCGGCGTCGCCGCGGGCGTAGGCCAGGTAGACGTCCCAGGCCAGGCCGTGCCCGCCGCTTACCCCGATCGACTCCTGCGCGGAGATGCCCAGCGCCTCGCCCATGCGCCGGCCCAGGGCGCGGCCGGCGTCCCAGTAGTGGGCTGCGCGGGGGTCAGGGATCGTCGCCGCGATCGCCTTCGCCTCGTCGAGGTTGTCGGGCGGGAGGACGGGGATCCAGGCGAAGTACAATCGCAGGTCGGGGTTTGGGACGGCCGCCAGGAGGTCCGCGCCGGCGATGGTCGCGCCGGTCACGCAGACGTCGCAGGTGGGCGAGACGATGAGGACGACGCGGACGAGGCCGGCGTCGCGCTGGAAGTCGTCGAGGAGGGGCCGGTGGGAGGGGTCGAGGGGCTGCATGACGCGAATCCGAGGTGTTATTCGTTGTGGCGGAGAGCTCGTGGTTCGACAGGCTCACCACGAGCGGGGGTAGAACCGCTCGCCCTGAGCCTGTCGAAGGGCGAGGCCTGAAGCTGCCTCAGCGCTACCCCTCGGGGTAGGGCGGGAAGAGCGACTCCAGCTCGCGGCGGATGGGATCGCCCTCGGGGAGGTACTTCGAGAAGTCGCCGCTGGGCAGCTTTTGCTCGCGCTGGCCGATGGTGCCGGTGCGCTTGATCTTCTGCTGGAGGAGCATGAGGCCCTGGAGCAGGGATTCGGGTCGCGGCGGGCAGCCGGGGACGTAGACGTCGACGGGGATGATGAGGTTAACGCCCGGGAGCGTGCTGTAGCCGTACGCGAAGGGACCGCCGATCGTGGCGCAGGAGCCCATGGAGATGACCCAGCGGGGTTCGGCCATCTGGAGGTAGATGCGGCGGACGGGGGGCGCCATCTTCCAGGTGACGGTGCCGGCGACGATCATGAGGTCGGCCTGGCGGGGGGAGGCGCGCATGACCTCGGAGCCGAAGCGGGCGAGGTCGTAGCGGGGGGTGGCCGTGGCGATCATCTCGATGGCGCAGCAGGCGAGGCCGAACATGACCGGCCAGAGGGAGGAGCGGCGGGCCCAGGAGACGACGTTGTCCACGGAGGCGATCAGTATGTTCTGCTTTATCGCCTCGTCGATTGGGTTGTCGATGTCCTCGCGGACGGTGAGCAGGGGCTGCCCTGAGCTTTGTCGAAGGGGCTCGTCCATGTCAGTTCTCCGTTCGAGAATTGTATCACAAAGGCCGCTCGGCCGCCGCGCCGGCGTCCGCCCGCTCCCTCTCCGGCCAGGTGGGCGACAGCGAGCGCAACCGCGAGACGATGCCGGGCAGCACGTCGAGGACGCGTTCGATCTGCTCTATCGTGTTGTCCTTGCCGACGGAGAGGCGCAGGCTGCCGCGGGCGAGGTCGGTGGGGATGCCCATGGCCGTGAGGACGTGCGACGGCTCCAGCGAGCCGGAGGTGCAGGCGGAGCCGCTGGAGGCGGCCACGCCCTGGAGGTCGAGGGCCATGAGGATCGCTTCGCCCTCCAGGTACTCGAAGCAGAAGGAGGCGTTGTTGGATAGGCGGCGGTCGCGGTCCGTCGGCCCGGTGACGTGGGTGTGGGGGACGCGGGCGGGCAGCTCGTCCAGGAGGCGGTCGCGGAGGGCGCGGCAGTGCGCGTTGCGGGCGTCGAACTCCTCGTACGCCAGCTCCAGCGCCCTGGCCATGCCCACGGCGTAGGCCACGTTCTCGGTGCCGGCGCGACGGTTCTTCTCCTGCGCCCCGCCGAGCTGCTGCGGCTGCAGCGGCGTGCGGCTGCGGACGTAGAGCGCGCCCACGCCCTTCGGCCCATAGAACTTGTGGGCGCCGATGGAGAGCAGGTCGACGCCCAGGCGATCGACGTTGACGTCCAGGGCGCCGGCGGCCTGCACGGCGTCCGTGTGGACGGCGGCGTGCGGGTTCTTCGCCTTGACGATGCGCGTCACCTCGGCGAGCGGCTGGATCGTGCCGACCTCGTTGTTGGCGAGCATGACGCTGACCAGCACCGTGCGTTCGTCGACCGCGCGCTCCAGAGCGGCGAGATCGACGAACCCCTCGCCGTCGACCGGGAGGTAGGTGACGCGGAGCCCCTCCTGCTCCAGCCGCTCGGCGGCGTGGAGGACGGCATGGTGCTCGACGGCGGTGGTGACGACGTGGTCGCCGCGGCGACGGCTGGCCTGGGCGACGCCGCGCAGGGCTAGGTTGTCGCTCTCGGAGCCGCAGGAGGTGAAGATGACCTCTCGCGGCTGGCAGCCGAGGATATCGGCGACAGTGCGCCGGGCGCCGTCGAGTCCCTTGCGGGCCTCCTGGGCCTCGGCGTAGAGGCTGGAGGGGTTGCCCCAGTGGTCGGACAGGTAGGGGAGCATCGCCTCCAGGACTCGGGGGTCCAGGGGGGTTGTCGCCGCGTGATCGAGGTAGATACGGTCGTTCATGGTCGTTCGGCCATCGCGCTGCCAACGTAGCACCGGCCCCTGAAGGCGGTCAAGGAGAGCCGGTTCGTTCCTGAACGCGGTGCTATGGGCGTTGCCATTAGCGTCTGCCGCGTGCTATCATACAACGGAAGACAGATTTATACAGTCAAATGTTTGTAAACACCTCACCCGGTACGAACCCAGATATCGCGCCAGACGTGAGTCGCGACACGGGGGGTGGTTGGCAGTGGTAGCGCCGAGCAAGCGCAAGGTCATCTCGCGCGAGACGAAGGACCTGGGCTCGGACTACAAGTGGGGGTTCGTCACCGATATCGAGTCGGACCTCGCACCCAAGGGGTTGAACGAGGACATCGTCCGCCTGATCGTCAAGAAGAAGGACGAGCCGGAGTGGCTGCTGGAGTGGCGGCTGAAGGCGCTGCGGCACTGGATGAAGCTGGAATACCAGGAGCCGAAGTGGGCCAAGATCCATCACGATCCGATAGACTTCCAGGACATCTACTACTACGCCTCGCCGATCAAGGAGAAACGGCCGGGCAGCCTGGACGAGGTCGACCCGGAGCTGGTGGAGGCGTTCAACAAGCTGGGCATCCCCATCGAGGAGCAGAAGGCGCTGACCGGCGTGGCCGTTGACGCGGTGTTCGATAGCGTGTCCGTGGCGACGACGTACAAGAAGACGCTGGAGGACCTGGGGATAGTGTTCTGCTCGGTCAGCGAGGCTGTCCAGAAGCACCCGGAGCTGATCAAGAAATACCTGGGCTCCGTGGTGCCGTACACCGATAACTTCTACGCCAGCCTGAACTCCGCCGTGTTCAGCGACGGCACGTTCGCCTACATCCCGCCCGGCGTCCGCTGTCCAGTGGAGCTGATGACCTACTTCCGCATCAACACGGAGGGCACGGGGCAGTTCGAGCGGACGCTGATCGTCGCCGACGAGGGGAGCTACGTGAGCTACCTGGAGGGCTGCACGGCGCCGATCCGCAAGACGAACCAGTTGCACGCGGCCGTGGTAGAGCTTATCGCGTTGGATAACGCCGAGATCAAGTACTCCACGCTGCAGAACTGGTACCCCGGCGACAAGCAAGGCCGGGGCGGCGTCTTCAACTTCGTGACGAAGCGCGGTAAGGCGGCCGGCGTCAACTCCAAGATCTCGTGGACGCAGGTGGAGACCGGCTCGGCGATCACCTGGAAGTACCCCAGCGTGATCCTGCAGGGCGACAACTCCCAGGGCGAGTTCTACTCCGTGGCCCTGGTGAACAACTACCAGCAGGCGGACACCGGCACAAAGATGATTCACATGGGCAAGAACACCCGCAGCACCATTGTCGCCAAGGGGATCTCGGCCGGGCACGGCCAGAACACCTATCGCGGGCTGGTCAAGATCATGCCCTCGGCGATGAACGCCCGCAACTTCACGCGCTGCGACTCGCTGCTCGTGGGCGACCAGTGCGGGGCGCACACGGTGCCGTACATCGAGGTGCGGAACCCGACGGCCCACATGGAGCACGAGGCCACCACCTCCAAGGTGAGCGAGGACCAGCTGTTCTACGCGATGCAGCGCGGCATCTCCGAGGAGGACGCGCAGCAAATGATCATCAACGGCTTCTGCCGTGGCGTGTTCCAGGAGCTACCCTTCGAGTTCGCGATGGAGGCGTCGCAGCTGCTGAAGGTGAGCCTGGAGGGGACCGTCGGCTAGCATGGCCGGGAACTCGAAGAAGCCCGCCCCGCTGCTCGAGGTGCGCGACCTCCACGTCGCCGCCGGCGGCGTCGAGATCCTGAAGGGGCTGGAGCTCAGCGTCAACCTGGGCGAGGTCCACGCCATAATGGGGCCCAACGGCAGCGGCAAGAGCACCTTCACCAACGTCATCGCCGGCAGACCGGGCTACCTGGTCACCCAGGGCGAGATCCTGTACGAAGGGAAGGACCTGCTGCCCCTGTTCCCCGATCAGCGGGCGCTGGCGGGGATATTCCTGGCCTTCCAGTACCCCGTCGAGCTCCCCGGCGTCCGCACGCGAGAGTTCCTGAAGTCGGCGCTGGACGCGCAGCGCGAGCACCGCGGCGAGGAGAAGCTGAAGGTGCGCGAGTTCAGCAAGCTGTTCGAAGAGAAGCTGAAAGAGGCCGAGATCAACCCCGAGCTGATGAAGCGCTCGGTCAACGAAGGGTTCTCCGGCGGCGAGAAGAAGCGCAACGAGATCGTGCAGATGGCGCTGCTGCAGCCAAAGCTGGCCCTCCTCGACGAGACGGACTCCGGACTGGACATCGACGCGCTGAAGATCGTGGCCAACGGGGTTAACCGGTTTCGCTCGGAGTCCAACGCCATCGTGCTGGTGACCCACTACCAGCGTATCCTGAACTACATAACGCCGAACTACGTGCACGTGCTGGTGGACGGGCGCATCGTCCGCTCCGGCGGCAGCGAGCTCGCGCGAGAGCTGGAGGCCAAGGGGTACGAGTCGTTCCGGGAGGCCGTCGAAAGCGGCAGCGTCTAGGCGGTCGGAGATGACACAGGCCATCGCCACAATCGACCGGTATCTCGATGACTTCCGCGCCCTCGAGGCGTCACTCGCCGGCGAGCCGGAGTGGCTGCGGGCGCTACGGGACCGGGCGTGGTCGCGGTTCGCGGAGATAGGGTTTCCGACGGCGCGCAGGGGCAACGAGCCCTGGAAGTATACGAACGCCGGCCCGATTGCCCAGGCGGCCTTCGCGCACCGTCTGGACGGCGCAGGCGCGCTCGCGTTTCGGGATGCACGGCGTATCGCTCCCTGGGACGACGCCTGGCCGCGGTTGGTGTTCGTGAACGGCCGCTACGACGAAGCGCTGTCGTCGCCGCCGGAGGGCGTGCAGGCGATGAGCCTGGCGCGGGCGCTGCGCGAGGACGGCGCACTCGTGGAAGCGCATCTGGCGCGGCAGACGCCGCCGGACGAGGCGGACGGGTTCGTGGCGCTGAACACCGCGTTCCTGCGCGACGGCGCCTTCGTGCACGTCCCGGCCGGCGTCGAGCTCGACGCGCCGCTGCACCTGCTGTTCCTGACGACAGACGAAGGCCAGCCCGCGGTCTCCTACCCGCGGGTGCTGGTCGTCGCCGCCCCCAACAGCGCCGCGACCATCATTGAGAGCTACGCCGGGCCCGCCGGCGCTCGCTACCTCACGGATGCCGTGACGGAGATGACGCTGGAGGACGGCGCGCGGATCGACCACTACCGGCTGCTGCTGGAGGGCGGCGACTCGTATCACGTGGGGACCAGCCGTGTGTACCAGGGGCAGGACAGCAGCTTCTCGTCGGCCGCATTCGAGCTGGGGAACGCCATCGGGCGGGCCGACCTGCGGGTGACACTGGACGCGCCGGGCGGGGAATGCCACCTGAACGGCCTGTACATCACGAAGGACCGGCAGCACATCGACAACTACATCAACATCGATCACGCGAAGCCAAACGGCGCCAGCCGCCTGTACTACAAGGGTATCCTGGACGGCCACTCTCGCGCGGTGTTCGGGGGGACGGTGCTGGTGCGGCCGGGCGCGATGAAGACGGACTCCTACCAGGAGGACAAGAACCTGGTGCTCTCGGAGAACGCGGAGGTGGACAGCAAGCCGAGCCTGGAGATATACGCCGACGACGTGAAGTGCGGGCACGGCGCCACCGCCGGCGCCTTCACCGAGGACGCGATGTTCTACATGCGCAGCCGCGGGCTGGACGTGGAGGCGGCGACGCAGCTCCTAATCAGGGGGTTTGCGGGCGAGATTCTGGACCGGGTGGCAGTCGCTTCCCTGCGCACGTACCTGGAGGGGCTGACGGCGGAGACGCTGCGCGGGGTGACCCTGGGAGCGGCGGCATGAGCGAGGCCGGGCCGGCGGCGACGAAGGGTCGCGGGCTGGACGTCGCCCGCATCCGCGCCGACTTTCCCATCCTGAGCCGCGAGATCTACGGGCACCCGCTGGTGTACTTCGACAGCGCGGCGACGTCGCAGAAGCCGCGGCAGGTGATCGATGCGCTGGTCAACTACTACGAGCGACATAACGCCAACATCCATCGCGCCGTCCACCGGCTGGGCGAGGAAGCGACCGCCGCCTACGAGGACGCGCGCATGCGCGTGGCGCAGTTCATCAACGCGCCCTCGCCGGAGTGCATCGTCTTCACCCGCAACACCACGGAGTCGATCAACCTCGTCGCCTACACCTGGGGACGCGCCAACGTCGACGCCGGCGACGAGATCCTGCTCACCCCGCTGGAGCATCACTCCAACATCATCCCCTGGCAGCGGCTGGTCGCCGAGAAGGGGGCGCGGCTGCGCTACTTCGGCCTGACCACCGACCAGCAACTGGCCCTCGATAACCTGGACGAGCTGCTCAACGAGCGCACCCGCCTGCTGACGATCACCCAGGTCTCCAACGCTATCGGCACGATAAACCCGGTCGCGGAGCTCATCGAGCGGGCCCACGCGCAGGGGACGCCGGTGCTGGTGGACGGGGCCCAGAGCGCCCCCCACATGCCCGTCGACGTGCAGGCGCTGGACTGCGACTTCTTCGCGTTTTCGGCGCACAAGATGCTGGGCCCCACCGGCGTCGGCGTGCTGTACGCCCGGCGCGAGCTGCTGGAGGAGATGGAGCCGTTCCTCGGCGGCGGCGAGATGATCAAGCGGGTGACTCTCGAAGACGCGACCTGGAACGACGTGCCGGCCAAGTTCGAGGCTGGCACGCCGAACATCGCCGACGTGGTGGCGTTCCGTGCCGCGCTCGATTACCTGGAGGGGCTGGGGATGGAGAACGTGCGCGCGCACGAGGAGGAGATAACGGAGTACGCGCTGCGGCGGCTGCGCCAGCTGGAGGAGCTGACGATCTACGGCCCGCCGGACGCGTCGCAACGGGGCGGAGTGGTATCGTTCAACTTCGGCGACGTGCACGCCCACGACGTGGGGACGATCCTGGACCGCCACGGCGTGGCCATCCGGGCCGGACATCACTGCGCCCAGCCGCTGATGGGCGCGCTGGGCGTGCCGGGTACCGTGCGGGCCAGCTTCTACGTGTACAACACGCAGGAGGAGGTGGACGTGATGGTGGAGGCGCTGCGCGAGGTCCACACCTTCTTTGGTGATGGCGCCCGTTAACGACGAGTACGCTCGGCAGGAAGCTGAGCTGGACGACCTCTATCGAGAGGTCATCCTGGACCACTACCGCAACCCGCGACACCGCGGCTCGCTCGAGTCCCCCACGGTTTCCCACGAGGGGTACAACCCTCTGTGCGGCGACCAGGTGACGGTCTCGCTGCGGATGGACGGCGGCGTGATCCGCGACATCGCGTTCAGCGGGCAGGGCTGCTCGATAAGCCAGTCCTCGGCGTCGATGATGACGGAAGCGGTGGCGGGGAAGACGGAGGCGGAGGCGGAGGCGCTGTTCCGGGACTTCACGGCGATGATGCAGGGAACGGAGGAGGAGGCGCCGGAGTCTCTGGGGGACCTGGAGGCGCTGATGGGCGTGCGCAAGTTCCCGGTGCGGGTGAAGTGCGCCACGCTGGCCTGGCACACGCTGGAAGAGGCGCTGCAGTCGCTGCGAGAGGGCGGGGGATAGGGCCGCTCGCCTAGTCGAAGCGGTAGGAGGCGAAGTCGCGGGCGGCGATGACGTTCTCGAAGCCGGAGACGTCGGGCTCGCCGTTCAGGTGCGTCAGGACGATCGCGGTCTCGGGCGCGACGCGGTCGCGGATGACGCGCAGGTCGTCGAGGCCCATGTGCTCGGGGCCGCCGCCCTCGCTGTAGGTGCAATCGAGGACGAGAACGCGGGCGCCTTCGGCCAGCTCGAATATCTCGTCGCAGAACATCGTGTCGCCGGTGTAGGCGACGGCCTGATCGCCGAGGCTCACGCGGTAGCCGAACGCCCGAAGCTTGTCCGGCACGTGGTTCATGGGGTAAGCGCGGAAGCTGATCTCGTTGATGAACTGGTCCGCGCCGGGCTGCGCCTCGGTATAACGGCGGCCGTAGCCGGCCTCGCGAGTGATGTCCGGATAGCAATCGTCGGCCAGCCGTTCGATCTTCTGCTCCACGCCGGGCGGCCCGACGACGTATAGATCGCCGCGACGCTCGGACATGTAGACGTACTCGAGGATGAGGAAGGGCATGCCGGCGAAGTGGTCGCCGTGGAAGTGGGAGAGGAAGATGACCTCGATGTCGATGGGCGGGATGTTGAGGTGATTGAGGGCGGGCAAGACCGAGGGCGAGGCGTCGAACAGGTAACGGCCGTTGGCCAGGAACGAGCTCCAGTTGCGCCCGCCGGCGGCGAACGCGTTGCCCGTACCCAGAAACGTTAGCTCGACCATTCAGGCGGCCGCGGCTACGTGCTCCCGGTAGATGCCGTCGAGAAGGCTCCAGAGGGCGCCGGTGGCCTGGTCGACTGCTGACTCGGCGGCCTCGCCGGCCTCTTCGCTGTCGCCGTACTTGGCCACGAGGTTGCGGGTGACCCTGGAGTGCTCGACGTCGACGCTGGAGTGGACGACGAAGAACTCGAGGCCGCGCTTGTCGGTGATGCCGTAGAAGCGCTTGAGGCCGTCAATCTTCGTATCGGCGACAGCCGGCACCTGGGACTCGTAAGCGTAGAGAGCGGCGATGCCTTCGATGAAGGGCCGGTCCTTGGTAATGCCACGGTAGGTCGAGATGAGGTCCGCGGTCTCCGGCAGGGGTGTCGAGTTGATGACCTCCTCGCGGGTCATGCCCAACGCCTCGGCGAAGCGGAGCCAGAGCTCGGGGTGGTTGTGCGGGCCCTGCTCCTCCTCGACCAGGTTCTCGAGGAGCTCCTGCCGGTCCGCCAGGTCGTCGCAGTTGGCGTGGGCGCCGCTGACGTAGGTGGGGAAGGCGAGGACGTGGTGGTAGTACTGGCAGGCGTAGCCTTTGAGGGCGTCCAGTGTGAGCTCGCCTTTCTGCCAGGTCTGGTAGAACGGGTGCTTGAGTAGGCTGCGCTCCTCGATGAGGGCGTCAATGCGGTCGCAGAGGTCTTCGCTGGCTGCGGGTCGAGCGGTCACTTAACCCCTCCTTCTACGTGAAAGGGCCCCGCCCTGACCTGCCTGCCGGCCGGCAGGCGCTCCGGACGCAGCCCCTCCTTCGGTTGTTCGTTTGCGCGCGACGTTATTTCTTGATGATGTGTATCGTGCAGGCGGAGCCGAGGCCGATGACGTGGGCCAGCCCGACCTTGGAGTTCTCCACCTGGCGGCCGCCGGCCTGACCGCGCAGGTGCCAGACGATCTCGACGATGTTGGCGACGCCGGTCGCGCCCAGGGGGTGGCCCTTGGACAGGAGGCCGCCGCTGGCGTTGACGGGGATGCGGCCGCCGACGTACGTCTCGCCCTCGTCGATGAGGCGGCCGGCCTCGCCCTCGCCGCAGAGGCCCAGGTTCTCGTAGTGGACCAGCTCGGCGGTGGCGAAGCAGTCGTGGAGCTCCACCTGGCTGAGGTCCTCGGGGCCGATGCCCGCCTGCTCGTAGGCCTGCTTGGCGGCTGTGCGGGTGACCGTGTTGACGTCGAACATCGTAGGGTTGCGCTCCTGCCAGGGGTCGGAGGTGAGGGCGGAAGCGGCGACCCAGACGGGGTTCTTGGTGAACTGCCGGGCCTTTTCGGCGGACATGAGAACGGCGGCGGAGGCGCCGTCGCCGGTGGGGCAGCACATGTAGAGGGTGTTGGGCCAGGCCACCATGCGGGCGTTGAGTACGTCCTCCAGGGGCGTCTCCAGCTGGTACTGGGCGTAGGGGTTGTGCAGGGAGTGCTTGTGGTTCTTAACGGCGATCTTGGCGAACTGCTCCTGCGTGGTGCCGTACTTACGCATGTGCTCCACGCCGGTCTGGCCGAAGACGCCGGGCATCAGGCCGGTGCCCATCACGCCCTCCGTGCTGTAATCGCGGTTGCCGCCGCCGGCGCCCAGCAGGCCCATCTTGCCCATCTGCTCGCTGCCGATGGCCATGGTGACGTCGTACATGCCCGAGGCGACGCCGATGTAGGCTTCGCGGAAGGCGGTGGAGCCGGTGGCGCAGGCGTTGGCGACGTTGATGACGGGGATGCCGGTGGCGCCGATCTCTTTCATGATGCGCTGGCCGATCATGGCGTTGGACTGGTAGAGGTTGCCGCTGGCCATCATCTCCACGTCGGTGATGGAGCAGCCGGCGTCCTTGAGGGCGCCGATGGCGGCGTCGGCGGCCAGCTGCACGACGTCCTTGTCCGGGTAGCGCCCGAACTTGATCATGTCCCCGCCGACTATCGCTACGTCTCTCACGATTCTCCTCCTGGCT
The DNA here is from genome assembly GCA_040877915.1 of Dehalococcoidia bacterium. Taxonomy (GTDB): domain Bacteria; phylum Chloroflexota; class Dehalococcoidia; order SM23-28-2; family RBG-16-64-32; genus JBBDNA01. The sequence goes on along the minus strand of JBBDNA010000017.1, from coordinate 58,511 downwards.
AGCGTCCTAACGGGCGTCTAGTCGATTACTTTGAACTTGGCAGCGATGACGTCGTTGCCGTCGCGGTCCTCACGGATCTTCTCGGCGTACATCTTGACCTTCTTGCCGAACCAGTCAGCGCTGGGCTTCTCGGGGTCGAGGCCGTAGACGTTGGCGCGAACGGAGACGCCCTCCGGCAGGTCGATGATGGCGGCGACGTAGGGGGACTCCAGGCCGGGGATGCTCTGGTGGACGACGGAGAAGACGTAGATCTCGCCCTCGTCGCTCAGGCGTACCTCCTCGAACTTGGCGGTCTCGCCGCACTTGCCGCAGGCGGTGCGTTCGCCGAGGAAGGTGGCGCCGCAGGCTTTGCACTTCGTTCCCCAGAAGTAGGCGCCGCCGTCCTCGGACAGCCGCATAAAGGGGACGATAGGGTTCTGTTTCTTCTCGGTGGCGGTTTCCTGGGTCAAGGGGCGTACCTCCTATCTGAGACGCCTAGATTTGTAACACGCGGCTACAGAGGCAGTCAAGGGAATCGATCACTCACTCCACCAGCCGCTGGTCGTCGCGGTCCAGCGGCGGTATCGACAGGCTGAGAACGAGGGCGGGGCCGTCCACGGCGCGGACGCTGTGGGTCACGCCCTTCTCGATGCGCACGGTCTCGTAGGGGCGGAGTCGCATCGTGCGGTCGCCCACGCGGGCCTCCACCTCCTGCTCCAGGACGGTGTAGATCTGGCAGGACTTGTCGTGGACGTGGGGCGCGACGTGGGCCGTCTCCTTCATGCCGATGATGCGGATGCTGCACTCCGTCATCTCCACGTGGGAGAGGATCTCGTACTCGCCCATGCGCTTCACGGGGCGAGGCCTACTCGTCGACGCTGAACAGTTGGCCGAGCTTCATCGCCAGGCTGGCGTTGCCGCCCAGGTGCACCTTGCGAGTCGTGATCGCCCACATGGGGTTGAGATCGTTGCTGGAGAGGTCGATCCAGAACTCCGGCTTGGTGCGAATCTCGGTGTCGAAGCTCTCTGGCGGGCCGTCGAGCGCTATAGCGTGGCCGTCGTTTATGCTGATCGCCCACTGGCCGCCGCCGTCGCCCTCCATGGTGAACAGGTAGGTGGCTTGCATGTCGCCGCCGCGCTCGCTCTGGTAGATGAGGGGCATGAAGTTGAAGATACGGCCCATCTGGAAGTTGACTTCGTCGGGGGCGCCGGCCTCCACCCAGTGCGGGAGCTTCTTCTTGGAGACGCGGCGGATGTCCTGGTAGTGGCCGGGCAGGTGCAAATAGCTGCCGAAGAACAGGTCGCGGACGGTGCCGGGCCGGTCCCAGGTGGTGCTCGTGGCCGGCTTGTCGAGGTCGGCCTCGCTCAGGCCGCCGAGGATCGCCAGGTTCTCCTCGATCGCGGCCTTCAGGCGCGGCAGAAGCTCCGAGGCGGGCATCTGGCGCAGCTTGGCCAGCTGCTGCTCGTTGAAGTCGTTCCTGGCGTAGCGGTTCTCCGGCCGGGGTACGTCCGACTCCTCGCCGTTCAGGGTCTGCCGGATGTGGGGGTTGACCTCCTCGGTCTGGCTGACCACGAGGTGGGCCAGGTAATCCTTCGCCGTCCAGGAGTCGGACGCCTTCTTGTCCCACTCCTTATCGCTGAGCTGGGCGTAGGCGGTCAGGCTGCGCTGCAGCGCCTGCGCGTAGTACTTTTGGAGCTGGTCCTTCGTCGGCTTCATCCTTTCCCTCCCCTGGCTGAGTCGCCTATACCTCTAGAACGTTCCCGTCGGGGTCCGCGAAGCGCGCGAACGGCACGTCCGGCGCGTGCTCGCCGCGCTCGACGATCGTGCCGCCGGCGCGCTCGATCCCTCCTACGGCTTCGTCGTAATCGATCGAGTGGTCGAGGTGGAGGCCCACGTGCCGGGGTCCGCCCCCGGCCTCCCCGGGCTCGTGCAGCAGCCCCAGGGCCGTGTCGGTCCCGGGGATGCCGACGAAGGCGATGTTCTCGCCCCGGAAGACCTCCTTCAGGCCGAACGCCTCCGTGTAAAAGCGGACCGCCGCGTCGATATCTCGCACCGGCACGACGAAGCCGAGGGCCGTCACCTTCGGCATCAGATCTTTCCCAGGGCCCGAAGGATGCGCTCCGGTGTCGCGGGTATCTGGCGCAGGCGGGCGCCGACGGCGTCGTCGATGGCGTTGGCGATCACGGCGGGGCCGGCGACGATCGACGGCTCGCCGACGATGCGGGCGCCGTAGGGCCCGTCCTCCGATGGCACCTCGACGATGATCGTCTCGATGGGCGGGAGGTCGCGCGTCGTGGGCAGGCGGTAGTCCAGGAGGTTGGCGTTGACCACGCGGCCCTTGTCGTCGAACACCATCTCCTCGGACAGGGCGATGCCGATCCCCTGGCTGACGCCGCCCTGCATCTGGCCCTCGACCGACAGCGGGTTGATGGCGAAGCCGGCGTCCTGGGCGATGACGTAGCGCAGGACGGTAACATCGCCGGTGTCGGGGTCGACCTCGACCTCGGCGGCCTGGGCCGAGAAGCCGGGGGCCTGACGGCGGGCGGTCATCGTACCCCTGCCGACGATGGCCGGATAGGGGGCCGAGAAGCTGGTGGTCAGCCGGCCCAGCCGCTTGAGGGACAGCGATTTGTCCGGCGAGCCCTTGACTCGCACCTCGCCGTCGGCCATCTCCAGGTCGGCCGGCTCGCACTCCAGGCGGCGGGCGGCGATCTTGAGCATCTGGTCGCGGGCGTCCTCGGCGGCGGCCTTGACGGCGACGCCGACCGTGTACGTCGTCTTGCTGCCGGCGCTCATCCCCGCGTAGGGGGCGGTACGGGTGTCGCCGGTGGTGACGCCGACCCTGTCCAGCGGGACGTTGAGCACCTCGGCGGTGATCTGCTGGAACGACGTGTTGGTGCCGGTGATGTCGGCCGAGCCGACCATGACGTTGACCGTGCCGTCGCCGTTGAGGCCGACGACGGCGCTGGCCGGCTGTAGACCGCCCAGCCAGCCGCCCACGGCCAGGGCGACGCCGCGGTTGGGGTGCTGCTTGGACTTCGCTCGGTCCTTCCACAGGTCGCTGTTGCCGATCGCCTCCAGGCACTCCTTGAGGCCGATGCGGTCGTAAGGCTGGCCGCTGGGGAGAGCGTCGCCCTGCTCAACGGCGTTCTTCAGCCGCACCTCCAGCGGATCCAGACCGAGCTGTTTGGCCATCATGTCCATGTGGCTCTCCACGGCGAAGGTGATGTTGTGGGCGCCGGGGGCGCGCAGGGCGCCGGCGCTGGCCTTGTTGGTAAGCACCTCGTAGCCGCGGATGTCCAGGTTCTCGCACTTGTAGTAGCCGCCGGCCAGGAGACAGCCGGGGAGCATGGGGGCGCCGGGGAAGGCGCCGGAGTCGTAGATCAGGCGCGATTGGACGGCGGTGAGCGTCCCGTCGCGCTTCATGCCGGTCTTCATCTCGATGACGGCCTCGGGCGCGGGGGTGGCGGCCAGCATGTCCTCGGTGCGGGTCATGATGTACTTCACCGGCCGGTGCAGGGCTATCGCCAGGGCGGCGACGAGGATCTCCGTCAGGAAGATCTTGCCGCCGAAGCCGCCGCCGACTTCCGTGGCGGTCACGCGGATTTTTGAGGCCGGGATGTTCAGCGTGAGGGCCAGCTGGTCGCGGATAAAAAACGGGGCCTGGGTGCTGGTCCAGACGGAGAGCTCGCCGGAGGCGTCGTAGTCGGCGATGGTGGCGTGGGGCTCGATGTAGGACTGGTGGACCCAGGGCGAGCGCCAGGTGTCCTCGATGATAACGTCGGCCTCGGCGAACCCCTTCTCGATGTCGCCGCGGGTGAAGTCCATCTGGGAGGCGATGTTGCTGGCCTGGCCCTCCGCCTCCTGCTGCTCGACGTCGGTGGTGACGTGGCCGCGCTCCTCGCTGCGGTCGACGTCGCTGAGGGCGGCGCGGGCGAGGGGGGAGTCCTCCCGCATCGCGTCGACGGGGTCGAGGACGGCGGGAAGCTCCTCGTATTTCACGTCGATCAACTCCAGGGCCTCCTCGGCCACGTGGGGGTCGTCGGCGAGGACGGCGGCGATGGGCTGACCGATAAACAGCGTCTCGTCGTCGGCGAGGACGATCTGGCGCCGGTTGGACTCGTTGCGGTGGTAGAAGGGCAGCTCGGTGGCGGTGATGACGGCCGTGACGCCGGGGTGGGCACGGGCCCTGGCGACGTCGATCGACTTGATGCGGGCGTGGGCGTAAGCGCTGCCCAGAACTCGGGCGTGGAGCATCCGCGGCAGCTTCATGTCGTCGGCGTAGATGGTCTCGCCGCTGACCTTGGCCGCCCCTTCGATGCGGGGGGTGGGCTTGCCCACGTAGCGGTAATCCTGTTTGGTCGCGACTTCCTGCGCCATTGGAGGCTCTCCCGTCTAGCCCATTCGCTCGGCGGCGGCGGCCACCGCCTCGTATATCTTCGCGTATCCGGTGCAGCGACAGAGGTTGCCGGCCAGCCCCAGCCGGATGTCGTCCAGGCTGGGGCGGGGGTTGGCGTCCAGCAGGTTCTTGGCGGCCATGATCATGCCGGGCGTGCAGTAGCCGCACTGCACGCCGCCGGTATCGATGAACGCCTGCTGCAGGGGGTGGAGCGTCCCGTTTCGGGACAGCCCCTCGATTGTCGTGACCTCGGCCCCCTCGGCCTCGGGCGCGAGCATCAAGCAGGAGGTGACCAGCCGGCCATCGACGACCATCGAGCAGGCGCCGCAGTCGCCGGTGCCGCAACCCTCCTTGCTGCCGGTGAGGTCCAGGTGGACGCGGACGGTCTCCAGCAGCGTCCAGTGAGGCTCAACCGCGACCTCTCGTGGCTGGCCGTTGACTGTCAGGGTGATGATGCGCTTGGCCATTGTCCTCCTCACTCGCCCACGAACGACCCGTCCGGGGCGACGATGAAGCTATCGGTCTTGGGGACGAACTGCCGCAGCCCGCGCCCGTCGTCGATGCTGACCATCACTCGCATGTTGCCGCCCTCGCGGCCCTCGTCCCAGACGCCTTGAGCTTCGATCTGATACTCCGCACCCGACGGTCCGCTCATTTCGATGTGCTCCTCGTCCTGGACCAGCCGACGGAGCTCCCCGTGAGGCATCGCGCGGTACTTCTGGACGTGCTCCTGGAGGATGGCGCTCGCCTCGTTCTCGTCCATTTCCGGTTACGCCCTCGCCCTCACCGTCGCCTCGCGAAGGCAGCGCTCCACGGTCACCCGCAGCATGTGGCGGCGGAACTCCGCCGAGCCGCGGACGTCGCTGATGGGGGTGGCTTCGGACGCGGCCATCTCGGCCGCCTCGGCGAACAGCGAATCGCTCGCGGCGTTCCCTTCGAGCGTGGCCTCGGCGCCGGGGGCGCGGATGGGCGTGGGCGCGACGGCGGCGAGCCCGATGCGCGCCCGCTCGATGCGGTCGCCGTCCAGGGTGAGAGCTACGGCCACGCCGACGACGGCGATGTCCATCTGCTTGCGCGGTGTGTGGCGAACGTATACGCCGCCGGTGTTCTTCGGCGGCTGGGGCAGGCGAAGCTCTGTCAGCAGCTCACCGGGCTGGAGGGCGGTCCGGCCGGGGCCCTGCCAGAACTCATCGATTGGCAGCTCGCGCTCTCCCTTGGGGCCGGCGATGATGGCCGTGGCCTCGTAGACGAGGAGGGGCGCAGCCGTGTCGGCGGAGGGGGCGGCGTTGCAGGCGTTGCCGCCCACGGTGGCCATGTTCATCGTCTGGATGGAGCCGACGATCCCGGCGCCGTCGGCGAGGGCGCGGTAGCGGGAGCGAACGGGCTCGGAGGTGGCGATGTCGGTCATCGTGGCCATGGCGCCGAGGCGGAGGCCGCCGTTGACCTCGATGCCGCGGAGCTCGGGGACGTGGCGCAGGCTGACCAGGTACGGCGGCATCGGGAACCGGGCGCCGCCCTCCTTCATCTGGACGACGATGTCGGTGCCGCCGGCGAGCGCGCGCCCGCCCTCCCCGTTGTCGCGAAAGGCGGCAAGGGCTTCGGACAGGCTATGTGGGGCGAAGTAGTCGAACCTACGCAGCGAAGGGCTCCTTCCGTAGGACACATTCTAGCCGTTGGGCGCTAGGCCGACAACCGTTTACGTGAGGGTTAGCGGCGGCGTCGCCGGAGCGTTATAATCGGGCCGAGCCAAAAAGAGGAGGCGTCCGTACATGCTGTTCTTCGTGAAAGCCACGCTGCCCGACGTTCCCCCCGTTCCCAGCGAGGTGTGGCTGGGGATGGTGGTATCGACGTGGGAGGTCATCAAGCAGCTGGAGAACGATGGCAAGGTGCTGGCCGGAGGCGCAGTCATCGGGCAGCGGTCGGGGCTGGTCATCGCCGACGTATCGTCCAACGAGGAGCTGTCGGAGATGCTGAACCGGCTGCCGCTATCGGCGTACCTGGTGTGGCAGGTGGACCCGCTGATCCCGGCGCAGCAGGCGCTGGAGGCGGCGAAGTGGACGCTACAGCATACGAACGCGGCCAGGGCGGCCCGCTAGTCTAGCCAATCCGTAAGTCGAGGCCCCAGCCTCGACCGGGGCCCGCTATCCGTAGATCCGGCGCAGGGCCGGGGCCCTGCCCCCACGGATTCGACCGGTCACTGCACATCGAAGCCCAGGGCGGCGAAGATCTCCTCGTACTGGACGGGGTTGCCCGGCTGGAACCAGGGGACTACGTGCAGGATCGCGCCGCCCTTGTCGATAACGAACACGGCGCGGCGTGAGCGCTTGCCGGCGTCGTCGAGGACGCCGTAGGCGCGGGCCGCCGCGAGACCCTCGTCGCTGACCAGGGGGAAGGGGACGCCGCCCAGAGCCTCGGCGAACGCCTCGTGCAAGTCGAGTGGGTCGGCGCTAACGGCGACGATCTCGGCCTTGAGCTGCTGGACCAGATCGTGGTCCTCCTTGAGGACGGACACCTGGCTGGCGCAGAGCGGGGTTCCGTCCTCCGTGTGGAAGGCCAGGACCACCTTCTTCTGAGCGGTGAGATCGCTGAGGCGGAGCTTGCCCTGCGTGCTTGGCAGCTCGAAGTCCGGGGCGAGGTCGCCGGCGGAGAGGATGTCAGGCACCGTTCAGGCCCTCCAGGCCGCTGAGCCGGGGCCGCACGAGGCCTTTCGACTGGGCGAGGACGCGGATGCGGCCGAGTCCCGCCGGGTCGAGCAGCTCCGATACGGCGCGCCGCCGCGCGTAGTAGCCCTCGAGGTCGGTGTCGCCTTCGGCCGGCGGCGACAGGGCGTCGGCGATACCCAGACTGGTCAGGAGCTCGCTCTGCGACACCAGGCCCAGCGTCTGGAGGCCGGCCGACTCGCCGGCGGCGCGGACGGTGGTGAAGTCCACGTGAGCGGTGATGTCCTGCCGGCCGATGCGGACGTAGGGGTCGGCGGAGGGGTTGTGGCGGTGGAAGCAGAGCAGGGTACCGTCGCTGCGCCAGGGGGCGTACAGCTCGTTGGCCGCGTAGCCGTAGTCGAAGGTGAGGACGAAGCCGCGGGCGAGGGCGTCGCCGGCGGCGCGCAGCCACTGCGGCGCGGCCAGGTTGACCTCGGCGCGGCAGCCCTCCCCGGGGAGCAGACCGAGGTCCTCGAAGTAGCGCGCGAGCTCGGGCGTGGAGGGGGGACGCAGCTCCTCGACGAAGGCAGAGCCGTCCCAATCGACGAACACTTCCAGCAGCTCCCCGTCCCGCACCTCGACGCGATGGACGGGAAACGAGTCCAGCAGCTCGTTGCTGAGGATGCAGCCCTCGATTCCGTCCGGCAGGCCGGTCCGCCAGGCGACGCGCTCCGACTCCTCGGCCAGCGTCTCGCGCTGCCGGTCGATCATCGGCTCGCTGACCTCGACGAGGGTGTAGGCGAGGGCCTCGCCGAGGCCGGGCGTGTGGTTCCGGGCCCAGCGCAGGATGTCGCGGGCGAGGCGGCCGCTGCCCGGCCCGGCCTCGACGACGTCGAAGCGGGCAGGCGAGCCCATGGCCTGCCACATCTCGCGGAGCTGACGGCCCACCAGCACGCCGAACACAGGACTGACCTCCGGGCTGGTCAGGTAGTCGCCCTCGCGGCCCATCTTGTCGCGACGGGAGCAGTAGTAGCCATGCTGCGGGTGGTATAACGCCAGGTCCATGAAGTCGCGGAAGGGAACTGCGCCGCGCTCAGCGATGGCGGCGCGGATAGCGTCGGCGAGGGCGGCGTTCTCGGTTGCCGCTTCGAACTCGGTCTTCACGGGCCCTATCGTAACAGCCGCGAAGGGGCGCATCCAGGTGTGACGAGAGTCATTGACCTGACGGAAACATTTGCATAGTATGCAAACGATGGACGGGACGGCTGATACCCTGCGGCAGAGAGCGTTCGTGGGCTTCGCGCGCGTGGTCACGCGCTTCGATCCGGGCCGCCTGGAGGCCTGGGTGGAGCTGGGGCTGACGATGACGCAGCTGCGGGTGTTGTTCCTGCTGTGGACTGAGGACGGCGCGGCCGCCGGCGCCCTGGCCGATGGCCTGAGCGTCACGCCGTCCACCCTCACCCGCATCGTGGACAGGCTGGTGCGGCAGGGTCTGGTGCGGCGGGAGCCGGACGAGGGCGACCGGCGTCTGGTGCGGCATTTCCTGACGGAGAGCGGCCGGACGACGGTGCAGGAGCTGGAGCGACGGGGCCGTGCCCGCATGAACGAGATCATAGACCGGCTGACGGAGCCGCAACTGGAGCGGCTGGTGGTGGCGCTGGAGGACCTTTCGCTGGCGCTGGCGGATCAGGAAGCGGACGAGCTGTCCAAGTCCAAGGTGGGGGCGTAGGGTGGAGTCTACCGCAGGAATACAGACCTACGCGCAGATGAGCCCGCGGACGCGGGCGCTGGTGATGACGGGGACGCTGCTCGGCCTCTTCCTGGCGGCGCTGGACCAGACGATTGTCGCCACGTCGCTGCCGCGGATCGTGGCCAGTCTGGGCGGCCTGGGGCTATTCCCCTGGGTGTTCACCTCGTTTATGGTCACGTCCACTACTACGGTCGTGATCGTGGGGAAGCTGACAGACATCTACGGTCGCAAGCCGTTCTACATCGCCGGCGTGGCCATCCTGCTGCTGGGCTCGGCCCTGGCCGGGTCGTCGCAGAGCATGGAGGCGCTGATCGCCTTCCGGGCGGTGCAAGGGCTGGGCGCGGGCATGATCTTCGGCATAGCCTTCGCCATAGTAGGCGACGTGTTCCCGCCGGCGGAGCGCGGGAAGTGGTCCGGGCTGCTGGGCGGCGTGTTCGCCTCAGCCAGCGTTATCGGGCCCCTGGTGGGCGGGACCCTGACCGACCACGTCCACTGGCGCTGGGTGTTTTACATCAACCTGCCGATTGGGACGATAGCGCTGCTGGTGCTATACATGGGGATGCCCTACCTGCGGCCGCTGACCCGCCCCGGACTGGACTATCGCGGCATGGTGCTGCTGGTAGCGACGGTGGTGCCGGCGCTGCTGGCCTTGTCCTGGGCGGGCAGCCGCTACGAATGGGAGTCGCCGCAGATCATCGGGATGCTTTCCTGGTCCGCGTTCGCGCTGGCCGTGTTCGTCTATGTGGAGATGCGGACGGAGGAGCCGCTGCTGCCGATGAGTCTGTTCCGTAACCGCATCTTCGCGGTTTCGGCCGGGGTGACGTTCCTGATGGGCATCGCTATGTTCGGGGCGATGTCTTATATTCCGCTGTTCGTGCAGGGGGTCATCGGCTCGTCGGCGACGAACTCGGGGCTGGTAACGATGCCGATGATGATCGCAATGGCGATCTCCAGCGCGGCTACCGGGCAGATCATGTCGCGGTTTGGCTACTACCGTATCCTGGGCGTGCTGGGTCTGGCGACGATGGCCGGCGGCGCCTTCCTGCTATCGCAGATGGACGTGAGTGCGACGACGTTCATAGCGCGGCGGAACATGGTGGTGCTGGGGATCGGCCTGGGGATGTCGCTGCCGCTGTACATGCTGGTCGTCCAGAACGCTGTCCCGCACCGGGCGATGGGCGTGGCGACCTCGACGCTGCAGTTCCTGCGGTCGGTGGGCGGGACGATGGGCGTGGCCGTGATGGGCTCGCTGATCAGCGGCAGGCTGGCCAGCGAGCTGACGGCGAACATGCCGGACCGCGTTAACGAGTCGGCGCCACCGGAGCTGCTGGCGCAGCTGCAAGACCCGCAGTTTCTGCTGAGCCCGCAGCAGCTGGCGGCGGTGGGTCAGGGGTTCCAGGCGCTGGGGCCGGATGGCGCCCAGCTGTTCGCGGACGCGATTCTGGCAGTGCGGACGTCACTGGCGACGGCGATCTCGGAGGCGTTCTGGGTGGCGATGGTCATAACCGCCGCGTCCGTCGTCGTGGGGCTATTCCTCAAGGAGATCCCGATGCGGGCGACGCACGACCTGGGCGAGGAGCCGTTGCCGGCTGAACCCATCGCTGAGCCGCTGTCCACGCCGGCGCCGCAGTCGGCCTCGCCATCGATCCCGCCGATAGCGGGCGGCAGCAACGGGCCCGGCGCTGGCAGCTAGCTCGGCAGCCGGGCCGCTCCGACGGCGCCGCGCAGCCTGTGAACGCCTTGCACCGCCCAGTAAGCGGCCAGCGTGACCGCCGCGGCGTAGGCCAGGTTGCCATCGAACAGGGCGGTGAGAGCGCCGGCCAGCCCAACGAATACCAGGTCGGAGCGCTTCTCTACGTCCGCGGCGAGGGCGACGTGCTGGATGCCCACGTACAGGAGCAGTATCCCGAAGAAGGGCATGGGGACGAGGGCGCGGGCCGACTGAGCGACGCTCCCAAATACCAGCGCCACGACGATCAGGGTCAGGCCCAAAATCGTCGTGGCCATGGGTGTGCGGGCGCCCAGCCGGTAGTGCGCGGTGAGCCCGCCGCAGCCGTGGCAGCTGGGGAGCCCGCCGAACAGCCCCGCCCAGAGGTTGCTCAGGGCTATGCTGAGGGATAGCCGCCTGGGTGTGGCCCGCTCGGCCTGTTCGGGAAAGTAGTACTTCGCGGCATCGGTCGTCGCGATCACGGAGTTGGCGACGGTGAGCGGCAGCTGGGCCGTGAGCAGGACGGCGGCCGCTGTGGCGAAGGCCTCGCCGCCGGGGAAGCCCATCGAGATGCCTGCCGGTCCCAGGGCCGCGCCGCCGCTGTCCCAGCGCCCCAGGTACAGGCCCACCCCTACCCCGGCCGCGAGGATGACCAAAGAGGCGGGGACGAGCGGTTTCTTGACCAGGAGCAGGATCGCCAGGAGCGCCAGCGGCGCCAGGGCGACCATCAAGGGCAGCGAGGCGCCGCCCAGAGCGAAGCTGTACTGATCGGCGTCCGGCGAGAGCGGCTTCTCCAGGAGATCCAGGGCGCCACGGATGAGCACGTATGCCAGGCCCAGCTGGACGCCGCGGATAACGGCCGTGGGGACGATGGCGTAGAGCCTATCGATGAGTCCGGTCACGGCCAGGAAGGCCAGGCTGAGGCTCATCAGCAGGGCGCCGGCGGCGATGACGTCGGGGCTCAGTTCGCGGGCGATAGCAATCGCGGCCAGAGCTTTCAGGGGCTGCACCGGCATAGGGAGGCCGAAGTACCAGCCGGCGGCGATGTAGATTACGCCCACCCCCAGCAGGGTGGAGGTGGGGTTGAGCCCGTTTATTGCGATGAGCGCGGCCTCCAGGGGGATCAGAACCCCGAGATCAGCGAAGGCGCCGCTGATCTCGGATCGAGTGAAACGGAGGGACGACAGCTTCGTGTTCAGCATGGTTCCAGATTCGGGAAGCGTGGCCTCAGGCTAGCACGCGCGGGCGCGTTCGTCACGAGCGCCGGGAGAGCGGGCGCTAGCCCTCGCCGAGCGCTTCGAGGAGGGGAAGGCGGTTGCTTATGATCCCGGCCGCGCCGCGCTCGACGAGCGCCCGCGCTTCGGCCGGGTCGTCGACGGTCCAGCAGAAGGCCTGGAGGCTGTTCTCGGCCAGGAACTCGGCGACGCCATCGCGCAGAAAGAACCGGCGGTGGATACAGACGCCGGCGATGGGCGGGCCGGACTCCAGGCGGCGCTTGAACGCCTGCCACTGCTCCTCCCGCTCCATGGAGTAGCGGACGTCCAGGTGGGGCGCGACATCACGCACGTGGTCGAGGGCGTCAGTCTGGCCGCAGACGATCGCCGACCCCTCTGCATCGGCCTCGGCCAGGGTTCGCGCCAGGGTGCGGGCGTAGGCGCCGGCGTCGTGTTCCGAGTAGCGGCCCTTGAGATCGAGGAGGAGGCGCACGCGGCCGCGCGCGCGGTCGAGAAGCTCGCGCAGGGGTAGCGGGTTAACGTCCAGGCGGATGTAGTAGCCGGGGAATATCGTGATGGCCCAGGGGCCGAAGCGCCGGACGCCGGGGGGCTTGCCATCGTACAGGACCGGGAGGAAGCCGAGGCGGCGCTCGTGGCGGACCTCGATGTGGCCGGCGCGGAACCAGAGGTCGGCCTCCATGAAGTCGATGTCGGCGGCCAGGGCCTCGTCTATCGTGTGGCGGCGGTTGCCGTGGGCGTGGGCGATGCGGACGGGTCGGCGGCCGCCGGGGTCCATCGTGGGAAGGGCTAGGCCCTCTTTCGGCGGCGGCGGGTGGCTGAGCGCATCTGCTCGGCGCGGAGCTTGTAGTGGGCAGCTGCGGTCTCCAGCACCTGGCGCAGGGTCAGCTCGGAGGTGGTCTCCAGCCGAGTCTTGCGGGCGAGGTCTTCCTCGGTGAGGTTGTGCAGGAGGTTGGTGAAGCGGCGGTGCGCCTCCTGGATGGAGGCGGAGGCTTCATCGATGGAGCCGAAGTCAGCCGCTTCCAGGTAAGGCGGCTGGGGCAGGGACACCGCCGCGGCGACGAGGCGGCCGTAGTAGAGGTTGACGTCGTTGGCGGCGCGCTCCAGGATGCGCTTGGTCGTGTCCTCGTTCTCGGTGGGGCGCTGGAAGTCTTCGGGCGTCGCCTTCTCTATCGCCTTGATCAGCGCATCGTGCGATTCGCGCAGGCGCTGCAGGATGCCGTCGAGCTCGCCGGTAGCGGTAGATGCTTCTTCAGCCACGGCGTTACTCCAGCGGCTGCCTTCCGGCGAAGCCGGTGTCCAGCTCGTGCCACCAGCGGATGTCGTCCTCGCCGAGCTTCCAGCAGAGGTAGACCTCGCGGCCCTCCCGCTCGGCGGGAAAGTCGACGAGCCCCTGGTCGATGTCTTTCAGCTCGCAGCCCATGTCCTGTAGCCTTTCGATGAAGTCCTTCAGCTCCGCCGTGGCCCTGGCCAGCTCCTGCCGCGCCTCGTTCAGGTGCTTCTCCACGAGATGGCCGTTGGAGGCCATGCGGTTGGAGGCCTCCTCGACTTCACGCTCGAAGCGGTCGTAGCGTGCTTTGACCTCCTGCATCTGGGTCAGGGTGCTGGTCAGGCGGGGCAGGAGGGCGCTGGCCTGTTGGAGCGTGAAGCGTTGGCGCGACATTGCACCACAAGAGTATAGGGTCAGAGCGGTGGGCGGGGCAAACCCGAAGCCGATTACTTGGGCGAGGCGGCGTTCCGGCGGCGGTGACGGCCGAGGAAGGCGAGCACGGCGGCGTTGACCTCGGCGGCCTTCTCGGCGATGAAGCCGTGGCCCGCGCCCTCGAACTCGACGAGCTCGGCGCCGAGGATGCCGTCGGCCAGGATGCGGGAGTTGACGGCGGGGACGATCTTGTCTTCGGTGCCGGTGGCGATGAGCGTGGGGCAGCGGATCTGGTCCAGCCGGTGGTGGGCGTTGAAGCCGACTACGGCCATGAGCTGGCGCTGGAGGGCGTGGAGCGGCGCCTGGAGGTGCAGCATGCCGAGGGCCCGCTGGACCAGCCGTTCCTTGTTCTGGGCGATGAACTCGTCGCTATAGAGGAAGCGGAGGCCGTTCTCTATCGCCTGCGTGGGCGGGAGTATGGCGGAGGAGGCCCACTGCTGGATGAGCTGCGGCCCGGCGATGACGGCTCGCGGTCCGCCGGCCATGGTGCCGCCGAGGATGAGGGTCCGTACGCGCTGAGGGTGGTTGAGGGCGAGCTCCTGGGCGATCATTCCGCCCATGGACATGCCGAAGACGTGGGCCGAATCGACGCCGAGGTGGTCCAGGAGACCGGCGGAGTCATCGGCCATCTGGGGCATGGTGTAGGGCGTGGTGGGCTTCTCACTGCGGCCGGCGCCGCGGTTATCGAAAGCGATGAGGCGGTACTCGCGGCTGAGGTCGGGGACCTGCCTTTCCCATGAGGTGGCGTTGGCGCCGAAGCCCATTATCATGAGGACCGGCTCGGCTTTCGAGGCGGGAACGGCCGAGGGGCCGTGCACCTCGTAGTACATCTCAATGCCGTTGACGCTCGCTGTCGCCATGTTTCCCCTCCCTTGTCGGTGATGCGAAAGCGGCGCGCCTGCGGGCCGCCGCCTAGCTTGAAGTTTACCATAACAGTGCAAGTCTGCCGGTTAACGTTCGGTGGAAGGGCCCATGAGCGCCCGCCAGCGGCGCTCCGCCTCGCTGGCGTAGCGCCGCATCTCGGAGGGCTTGCGTTCGCCCTGCTCCGTGACGTAGGCGGTGACGAGCCGGGCGGGTGTGACCTCGAAGTAGACGTTGCGGACCTCCAGCCAGCGCTGGCGGGCGACTTCGCGACGCTTGCCCTCCTCAGCGGAGAACCTCCTGGGCTGGGAGGGCGCGGCCACCTTGAGCGTCTCCGCGACCACGTATAGCGGCACCTTCTCCGCCCGCGCGGCCAGGGCCAGCAGGCGCGTGCCCACTTTGTTCACGAACGAACCGTCCGGCTGCACGCTGTCCGCGCCGACGACGACGGCCTCCGCCTCATGGACGAAGATGGCCATCTGGGCCTCGGTGATCAGGGTGGGCGTGACTCCGGCTGTAGCCAGGGCACGGGCGGTGCGCAGCCCCTCATAGAGGGGGCGAGACTCGCTGACGATGACGCGTCGCGGGCGCAGGCGGGAGAGGACTTCGATGACGGCGGAGGAGTAAGAGAGCGTGATGAGGGTGTCGCCGGGGATGATGCCGCGGGCGGTGGCCGTAAGGCCATCGGCGGCGGACTCCAGCGTCTCGATCGCCTCGGCGACTCCGGCCACCGGGTCGCCGAGGGCGTGGCAGCGCTCCCAGGCCAGGGCCATGGCGTTCTCGATGACGGCCATCATGGGCCGCGCCAGGACGAGGGCGCGGGCGCAATCGCGGAGGTCAGCCAGGCTGGCCGCCGGCGCTACCTGGGCCAGGGCGCGCAAGGCCTCCAGCGCCAGCTGGCGGGCGCCGTGCTCGTGGTCCTCGCGTATGCGCTTGACGGTAGCCGTGATCTCGGGTCGCGTGGCCACGCCGGATAGTCTATCGCATACCGGCCGGGTAAACGCGGGAGAACCCGTCCGCGAGGCCGGGCACCGTATCCATCTTCGCCATCTCCTCCGGCCGTACCCAGCGGCTGTCCGTGTGCTCCCAGTCCAGCCGCACGGCCTCTGGCCGCTCGGTCCGGAACAGGAAGAGGTGCACGGTCCAGCGGATGCCGAGCGAGTCGTCGGCGAGGACGACGGGCTCGGCCTGGGCGAGGAGGGAAACGTCGTCGCGTTCCAGGCCGACTTCTTCGGACAGTTCGCGGTAGGCCTGCTCCAGCGGCGAGTCGGCCTCCAGGTAGCCGCTGACGCCCGCCCAGAGGCCCTGGTAGGTGGAGACGCGGTCGCTGCGGCGGAGGAGCAGCACCTCGTCGCCGCCCTCGACGGAGCGAAGGAGGAAGCAGGTGACCACGGAGCGCTCCTTCACGATGCCCACAGTATACGGTAGCGGCACAGTTTGACCGGGCCGACCCGCCGGCGGTTCTCCCATGCCCTACGGGGGGAGCTGAGACAGCCACGGGTGATCCGGGTGGTGGAGCGCGATCGACTCCCGCAGCCAGTGGCGCTGTTCTTCGGTCAGGTGGGGCAGAAGAGCAATGAAGTCGGGCTCGTCCTGGACGCGACCGCCCGTCATTTGCTCCTCGATGCCGAAGTAGGCCGTGGCCTTGAAGAAGAGCAGGACTTTGGGGACGACCGTGGGCAGACCCCACGGCGACTGTTGAACGCCGTTTCGTAGCGGGACGCGGACGCACGGCTGGCGGGTTCGAGCGGCGGCGGGCCATTCCCAGGCCGCCGTCGACGACAGAATCCAGTCGCGGCCGGAGCGGTCGCTGAGCTGGACGTCCAGGCTGAAGCCCTGCTCCGGCGTAAGGATGCCGCTCGGGGGTGGTTCGCACGCGTCAAGGCGGCCGTGGATGTGGACGGGCAAATCGAGGCGCCGGCCGTCCCATGGCTCGTTCGTGTTGGCGGAAGCGTTAGGACCATGCGCGACCAGTTGCCAGCCGGCCAGGTGATCGAATAGCGCCTGCTGATCCTGGATGAACACGCAGATATCGACGTCGAGGTGATCGCGGGTCTGGCGGCCGAGCCAGGCGTCGATGGCCCAGCCGCCGCAGAGGGCCCAGTGCGCGGGAAACGCGGACATGAGCTCCGCGACGAGGGCGACGGGTTCGGGAACGTGGTCCGCCGTTCGGCGGGATAGAGGGTCAGACACGAAGTGCTCCTTGTGGCGGGCGCCGCCTGCACCGCAACGCTGGTGCGGCTGGCGCTATGCGAATCGACACTCGGGCAGGAGCGCACCCGATGTCGAGCGGAGGTTGCCTTGTTCTAGGCCGCTCGGACCCCGGGGCGCACCAGGAGCGCTGTTGACCTCATGGTGGCCCTCCTTCGTTCGGTTGTGAGTCTTCCGGAGTGTAGCATGGACCCAGGCAACCCTGCTAGTGGGTCCGCGCCGACCCGCCACGCGGGACACGAGTCGCTCGAGAATCGGGCATGCTGCTATACTTGGTCGGGCATGCCAGCCAGCGCGCTCCCTCCCTTCATCCAGGCCCTCCTTCGACCCGAAGCCTATCCCCACGCCGTGAGCCGCGTGGAGCTGGTGCAGACGCACATCTCCTACGTGTTGCTGGCCGGCGATTTTGTGTACAAAGTCAAGAAGCCGGTGGATTTCGGCTTCCTCGACTTCTCGACTCTCCGCAAGCGCCTGTATTACTGCCGCCAGGAGGTAGTCCTCAACGCCCGCCTGTGCGAGGACACGTACCTGGGCGTGTCCCGCATCCGGGAGCGCGATGGCCGGATAACGATCGACGGACCGGGCCGGGTCATCGACTACGCGGTGCGGATGCGGCGCTTGCCGGCCGAGCGGATGATGGACCGCCTGCTGGAGGAGGGGAAGGTGACGCCGAAGATGGTCCGGACGCTGGCCGAGAAGCTCGCCTCCTTCCACGCCGGCGCCGAGACCAGCCGCCGCATCGCCGAGTACGGTGACTGGGCGATCCGCTACAACTGGCGCGAGAACGTGGAGCAGTGGCAGCCGTTCATCGGCAGGACGATTTCGGAGAAGCAGGACAGTATCTTGCAGGCCTACGGAGAGGCGTTCCTGGCCCGCAAGGCCGGCCTGCTGAGGCGCCGGGTCGAGAAGAAGCGGATCAAGCGGGTGCACGCGGACCTGCGCTCGGACGCCGTGTGCTTCACGAACGGCATATGCGTGTTCGATTGCGTGGAGTTCAGCAACCGCATCAACCTCCTGGACGTCACCCGCGATGTGGGCTTTCTGGCCATGGACCTCGACTATCGGGGCCGCAGCGATCTGGCCCGGGCGTTCGTCCGGCGCTACGTCCAGACTTCGGGCGACGATGAGCTGCCGCAGCTGCTGGACTTCTACGCCGCCTATAGCGCCTGCGTGCGCGGCAAGGTCGAAGCGTTCCTCCTGGACCAGCCGGAGGTGCCGCGATCGGTCCAGCGTCGGGCGGCAAGCGCCTCTCGCCGCTACTTCGAGCTGGCCTGCCGTTACGGGGCGAGCCTGCGCCCGGCGATGCTCGTCATCACCTGCGGACTGGCGGCGACCGGCAAGTCTACCGTGGCGCGACGTCTGGCCGAGCTGACGGGCGCCGACGTTCTGTCGTCCGACGTGGTGCGTAAGCGGCTGGCCCGTCTGCGCCCGCGCCAGCGGCGGCTGGAGCCGTTCGAGCGGGGGATATACTCGGCGGCGGCCACCGAGCGGACGTACGAGGCTCTCCTGGCCGAGGCGCGCGAGCGTCTGGCGAAGGGCCGCTCGGTCATCCTGGACGCGTCGTTCCTGCGGCGGGCGCATCGCAAGGCGGCGGCGCGGCTGGCGACGGAGCAGGGGGCGCAGTTCGCCTGCCTGGATGTCCGGGCGGGCGAAGATGAGGTGCGCAGCCGCCTTGAGGCCCGCCTGCGGCGCGGCGTCGACCCGTCGGACGCGCGCTGGGAGATATACGTTGGCCAGAAGCGACGCTACCAGCGCCCGAGCGAGGTGCCGCCGAAGCGGCTGATCGCCATCGAAGGGAGCCGGAGAGCGCATCGGGCGGCGCGCGACGCGCTGAGCCGGCTGCGCCGCCTGTCGCCGCTGTCTTTCGGGTCCGGTAAAACGTATTGACATCTTAGCCGTTCGCCCCTAGTCTTGCCCTGACGCGGCGACTTTTTCATTCAAGGAGGATCGCCATGAGCCGAGGGGAGATGTCCGTAGCCTGGCTTGGCCTTTCGCCGGAGGATTTCGGGCCGAAGGTCTGGCGGGCGGTGCTGGCGGAGCTGATCGGCACGATGCTCTTCGTCTTCGTGGGAGCGGGCAGCGTCGTGGTCATCGTGAACGTCATAGGGGCCTCGCCGGGGAGCGACCCGGCAGCGCTGACAGCCGTGGCCCTTGCTCACGGCCTGGCGATAGCGGTGGTGGTGGCGGGCACGGCCAAGATCTCCGGCGGCCACGTCAACCCTGCGGTCACATTCGGGGCGGTGATTACGGGCCGGATGAAGCTCTCGACCGGCGTTCTCTACGTGGGCGGGCAGCTGGCGGGGGCGGTGATCGGGGCGCTGCTGGTGGAGGCGGCCGTGGTCTCGGAGTTCGAGGGGAACCTGGGCGCCCACTCGATCAACCTGGAGGTCCTGGACGGCGAGAGCGCCGCGGTGATGGTGGAGGCGGTGCTGACCTTCGTGCTGGTGTTCACCGTGTTCGCCACGGCGATGGACCCCAAAGGCATGGCCAACCTGGCGCCCATCGCCATCGGTCTGGCGATCCTTGTCGACCACTTCGTGGGCGTGCCCCTCACCGGCGCCTCGATGAACCCGGCGCGGTCGTTCGGGCCGGCGCTGGTGGCCGACTTCTGGGACGACCACTGGGTGTACTGGCTGGGGCCGCTGATCGGCGGCGGGCTGGCGGCGCTGGCCTACTACCTGACGTTCATGTGGGGCGACGAGGAGGGGTAGGGGCGCCGTTCGCTGCGCCCTGGGGTGGGGCAAGCGCCGCCCCTACGGCGAGCGGGTCGGGCTCCCGCTAGCTCCCGGTCGAGCCGTGGCCGCCGGCGCCGCGCGCGCTATCCGATAGCTCCGCCGTCTCTTCGATAACCACGTCCGCGGTCCGGCCCACGACCAGCTGGGCGATGCGATCGCCGGGGCGGACGGTGTGGGGCCCGCGGTAGGGCAGGACGAACAGCGTCACCAGCAGCTCGCCGCGGTAGTCGCTATCGATGGTGCCGAATGTGGCCATCACGCCCTTCGACGACAGCCCCGAACGGGGCCGGATCTGGACGTCGTAGCCGGCCGGCGCTTCGATGGCGAGGCCGGTGGGGATGAGCGCCGGCGCCTGGCCGACCTCGATGTCGCCGTCCAGGCAGGCGTAGAGGTCGTATCCCGTCGAGCCGGGCGTGGCGCGCTCGGGCAGGCGGGCGCCGGGCCGCAGGCGCTGGACGCGCAGGGTGGCGGTCTCGATCACGCGGTCTCTCCCTCCCGGTGGATGCGCGGCAGGGTGGCGCGGTCGAGCTCGCCCAGGCGTCTGGGGCCGAGGTGGCGGACGCGATGGAGGGTGTCGGAGGTGTCATCGTGGAGGCGGTCGACGTCAATGCCGAGGGTGGCGGGCCGGTAGGGATCGAGCAGGTTGAGGGCGTCAGTCAGGAGGTTGACGGCGCCCTTGTGGTTGGCGCGGAGGAGGTGGTGGAGGCCGGCGGCGACCTTGATGACGCCCTGGTAGAAGTCGGCGATGTCACCGGGCTCGCCCGGACGGGCACCCGTCGGGGCGGCGCGCCAGACGTCCTCCAGGGTCTCGTGGCAGTCGTAGAAGCGCCAGGCGTTGAACTCGGCGATGGCTTTGGCGAAGGCGGCGCGCTGCTGGTCGTCGGAGAGGGGCGGGAGGCGGTTGCGCTCGGAGGTCTTGGGGCTCACGGGCCGATTCTACGACGCTGACCTGTCGCGGACAATCAAGGGGGTCGGCGAATCCGTGGTTTGGTTGTCGGGCGTGGGTCAGGTTGGGGTTTGATTGACCGGCCGGGGTTTTTCGCCGTCGTGGCGTCGGGCGTATTGGGATCGTCGCCGTCGGGGTTGATTGAGCGTCGATCATCGATAGGGAGGGGAGCGTTCGATCGACTATCGGCTATTTCGCGGGCGCGCTGGAAGAGGCGCTCGAAGAGGAGGGCGGCGACTTCTTCGGCTTTGCGCTGCTTGAGCCTGTGGCGGCGGGCGAGGTCCAGGAGGGCGCGGCGGGTTTCCGGGATGTGGGCGAGGAGGGCGCCGAGCTGGGCGAACTGGGTGGAGCGGCGGCCGTGTTTGAGGGCGTTGAGGTTGCCAGGAGGGGCGCCGGCGCCGGGTCGCCGGCCGCCGCGCCTGGACTTCTTGGCCCCTTCGACTGGGCTCAGGGCAGGCGCTGATGGGCGCAGATTGGACGCAGATGGGTTTGTGTTGGAGGTCATGGCGTCGCTATGGTAGGGGGTAGGGAGGGGGAGGGCGTAGGGGGAGGTGGCGCAGGGGGGGTGGGGGGATGAGGAGGTTACAGTAGAGCATAATGTTGCCCACAAGGCGGTACCCCCCCGGTGCTGGACGGCTGCTATCCTGAGCCTACGCTACTGCGTTTCCTGAACTTACCACCGATCCGAGGGGCGATCACGGCTTCCTCGGCGAATAGACCCAGGAGAGCCATCGTCAGGGCCTCCGGCGAGCGGTATTTCTGATCGATCACCTGCGACGCGACCTGCCCGCGGAGATGCTCGGAGTGGGCGACCTTCGACACGGCGATTTCGCCATACGCCTTCAAGACCTCGTTAGCAATGTCGTCTGCGAGATGATCGGCGAACTGACTCTGCCAGTGCTCTATCTCAGCCCGCAAGACTGAGTGGTCGACGTTAAGCAAGACTGCCCCCTCAGTGTGCCCTGGATGGTTCGGCGACCATGCGGCCAGAGCCCCATCTTCGATATCGTCGCCGCTAACTAGAACGTAGGTGGGGACGCCGCCGTACACCATCTTCCTATCGGCAGGCACGCCGCCGTTTTCGCGCCCGATAGCGTTGCCGCCAGCGCCGCCCCCTGTGCCGCCGCCGCGACCATGACCGTGCTTACGCCTGCGCGCCTTGATCCTCTTCGGCCTCGAGCCCTCGTGAGTCAGCTCGGCGGTTAACGAGCCGCCCATTCGCGCGCGGAGCCTTGGGATCCGCCATCGGGACCCAAAACGATCAGCCAGTCGGTGACGCCATGTCTCATCAAGGGTCCCTTCGACCCCTGTCCGAGCTTCGCTGATAGCGGTAACAATCTCCTCCGGCATCTGGTCGGCGAAGCCAGCTGCCCAATCGGCCATTGGCAACGGGCTCCCCGCGTCTGGACCTCCCTGGAGAAGGAGCGCATTCCTGTCCGTTCGTGGGTATACACCGTGCCTACCGTGCTCATCCAGAACCGGCGGTCGCACAATAAGCCACAGGCACCGCCTCACCGTGCTCTCTGTTACGCCGAACGAGCGGTAAGTAGCCTGGTGCAGGGTAACGTCGTAAAGCTCGCCCTTATATAGAGCGCCGATGTACCCACTGATGGCCGCATACGACTGGACGGCAGGCCGCCCGCCCGCCCAAAGGTACCAGTCGACCTCCGTTCCGTCATGCAGGCCGACCGTGCCCGATGCCTTGAGCTTGCCGCTCTTGAACGACGCTGTTGGGTACTCGATATAGAACTTGGCGCCTTCAATCTTCCGAAGGTTCGTCCTACGGTCGGGACCCTGCTTGGGCTGCGGGCCGTGAGCGACCGACTCGGAGTCAGGCCATTGCCCGCGGTCATTTGTTCGCAGCTCATCGATGTATACTTCCAGAGCGGGCCGGAGCTCCCAGACCCTGCGGTTCAGGAACGCGGAAATGCCCTTGATGTCGGACTCAGCCCTGTTCGGGTCTCCAAGGACTGTGTCGTAGTTGGGTTCGTTGCCAAGGAGAACGACCACGGTGCCGTGGTCTTTGATCCAGTGGGGTTTGACCTTGGACCAGTCGCAGCCATGTTGCTCGTCGTCGAACGGTTCGTATACCGATTCGAGTGAAATGTCGGCGGTATCCGGATCTTCAGCCTCCATGAGGCGTAGCCCGTACTCCTCGATGTCTGGGTCCCAGTGAATCCATATCATGGACCCTTCCCCGTTCACCCATGACACGACGACTACTCCATAGCGATTCCAGGGAAGGAGGGATGTCTTCGCGCCTACGCCAAAGTTCTCGTGCACGCCGCCTATCGGCTTTCCTCCGCCGCCGAACGTGTTGAAGAACTCGACGAGCTGGTCGGCGGTCATGCCCTGGCCGTCGTCAGCGATGACGCGGCGGTATGCGCCTAAGTTCTCGACCGCCTGCCACTCGATTCCGAACTCCACCCGAGTGGCCTTGGCCTCATCGGAATTGGTATAGGTTTCGCGTACCCACTGATAGACTCCACCTTCACGATGGGTCCGCTCGATGAAGTGGTGGGTCCCCGCCGTTTCCATTGGCAGGGTACGTGGCACGCGCGTGGCTGCGCCAGCCATGGAGCAATACCTCCTCCCAAGCTTGGCTTGGGCATAGCGCTAGGACACCGAAAGCCCTAGCTGCTGCCCAGATCATACTGTCGAGACGGCCAGGTTGCAACCCATGGGAGCCGACGCTAGCAGCGGAGGCTTCAACCTCCCTGCGTCTGTTCCCCCCACCGGACGCATTCGGCGCTCACGGTGACAGGAGGGCGACACTTCGGCTTCGCTCAGGGCAGGCTCGCTCAGGCCGGGGGAATTTGTCCCTTCCGCCTGACGTAAGGGTTATGGTATTCTTCGGGGGCATCGTATCTGAATCGTATCCAGCGGGAAGGGAACGGATGGGGACAGTCGTAGACCTGCACATACACACGGTCGTCGGGTCCATGGACAGCGACATATCGCCGAAGCGGCTGGCCGAGCAGGCGCGGACGGTGGGGCTGACCGGCGTCGCGCTGACGGAGCACATGTCGCCGTGGCTGCCGGACGAGGTGGAGCGGTTCCGCGAGGAGAGCGGGCTGTTCGTGTTCAACGCCAAGGAGTGGTCGACGGACATGGGCCACATCATCGCCCTGGGGCTGCCGCGCGACCTGAAGGGGATCGCGCACGTGCGGGACCTGCGCCGGGCCTGCGACGAGCACGAGGCGTTCATGGTCCTGTGCCACCCGTTCCGCTATTTCCCGGGGCCTTCGAACTTCCTGTTTGGGAATCGTCGCGACTCGCAGGAGATGCCGATCGAGGAGCTGGCGGAGCACCCGCTGTTCGAGATGGCGGACGCTATCGAGGTGCTGAACGGGGGTTGCATCGAGCGGGAGAACACGCTGGCGCAGGAGGTGGCGCGGGCGCTGGGGAAGCCGGGGGTGGCGGGGAGCGACGCCCACATGCCGATGGAGGTGGGCCGCTTCGGGACGATGTTCGAGAAGGAGCTGGAGAGCGAAGCGGACATGCTGGCCGAGCTGCGAGCGGGCCGCTTCCAGGCCGGTCGCCGGGTGGAGCCGGGGGTGTACCAGGCGCTGGCGCAGGCGGTGCAGTCGTAGGGGGCTGGGCGCCCCGCAGGCTGGTCGCCGTGCGCGGTCGTGCTAGAATCGTCGCGTGAAACGCGGCGCCGTCGTCCAGAACTTTGGGCCGTTCGCCGATGTCAGGACGCTTGTGGACCTGGCCAAGGAGGCCGAGGACCACGGCTGGGACGGCTTCTTCCTGTGGGACCATCTGAACTGGCCTCCTGCGCCGATGATCGACCCCTGGGTTGCCCTGGCCGCCATCGCCGCCGGCACTGAGCGGGTTCGAATCGGGACCATGATCACGCCGGTCGCGCGGCGGCGTCCGTGGAAGCTGGCGCGCGAGACGGTTAGCGTCGACCAGCTCTCGGGCGGCCGGCTCATCCTGGGAGTGGGACTCGGCGGAATGCCGCAGGAGGAGCACGCGCGGTTCGGTGAGGACGCCGATGACCGAGTTCGGGCGCGGCGGCTGGATGAAGGGCTCGATATCCTCGTCGGTCTCTGGTCGGGCGAGCCGTTCAGCTATCGGGGCCAGGAGTATCAGGTGGACGGGGCGAGGTTCCTGCCGCGTCCGGTGCAGGAGCCGCGCATCCCGATCTGGGTAGGGGGTTACTGGCCGAACCGCAAGCCGTTCCGACGAGCCGCACAGTGGGACGGCGTCACACCGGCGAAGGTGTCGGCTACGCCTGGAGGCATGCCGGGCCTTCTCATGCCCGGCGACATGCAAGAGATGCTGGATTACACGCTGGAGCATCGGAAGACGGATGCCCCGTTCGATGTCGCGATGCCGGCGTACATGCCGCCTGACCCCGCGAAGGCGGCCGACCTGGCGGACGCGTTCGAGGCGGCCGGAGCCACCTGGCTGCTGGAGTGGCAGCTGAGTCCGGAGGCGCTCTCGGCGCGTCTGCGCGCCGCGGCTTGACTCACCCTGTGTAAGGGACCCGGGCAGGCACTGGAGCCTGCCCCTACTTGCGCTTGAACAGGCCGAAGAGGCCGCCGCCGCCGCTGCCGCCCTTCAAACCGTCCAGGAAGCTGCCCCAGGCGGCCTCGGCGGAGGCGGCGCGCGATAGGCCCTTCACTCGCTCCTCGATGATGTCGCGCACGCGGCCGTCCTCGCCGGCGTCCAGCCAGTAGCCGTGCTCGTCCTCGCAGGCGTCGAGCTCGAGGTCGTAGGCGCGGTAGTTGAAGGCGGTCATGCGCTTGCCGCAGGTGGGGCAGTCGAGATCGCTCTTCGTCTTGGCGAACTGGATGGTGGCGCGCCGCTCGTCCTCGGTGGAGGGGACGGTGGCCTCAAGCTGGTCGAGCTCGTGGTGGTCGAGCCAGCGGCCGTTGCAGGCGGGGCAGTGGTCGACTTCGATGTCGTGGTGGTGCTCGACGATGAGCTCGGCGCCGTCGCGGGGGCAGTTCATGGCCTCTAGGTTAGCACAGGGGGGCTCAGGGCTGCTCCTCCGTGCTGACGATCTCGACGGGCACCGGCAGTGGGCCGGAATTGAGCTGGGCGGCGAGGATGTGGGCCTCGCCCTCGCTCAGCCCGGATATCGCCGTGGCGCCGCCGGTGATCGGCTCGCTTACCGTGGGCGCGCCGACCAGATCCTCGTCGATCCAGATCGCGATAGGAAGGGCAACAAGTTCCGTCGTTATCTGCTCCAAGAGGAGGCTGCCCTCGTCGGTAAACTCTATCACCACATTCACCGGGTCATCCGCCACCTGAGCGTTTGGTCGCAGGAAGGCCCCACTGAGCACCTGTTCCCCGCCCTGGCTGTCGGTCGCTGTGGCAGGCTCCCATTGAACGAAGCCCATCAGGCCTCCGGAGCCGGCAGGACAGGACAGCCGATTCGCTTCCCTGTCCTCTGCAAACTGGAAGGGGGAATACGGGGCAGCGTAAGTATCTCCTTCCACCGTCTCGCAGATGACGTTGTGCGACGCACTCAGAATGGGTTTGCGGAACTCAAGCTGGGCGGTAGCTCCCAGCAGGTTTCCGGCGTCGTCCGCGCCGATGCCGGTTACACGCAGGGTCAGACGGCTGGCGCCTTCGCGTGTGATCTCCGGCTCTGCCAGCCCGTAAGCCACGGTTCGGCGCTCGAGTACGTCAGCCAGATCATCGAGGACAGCTTCTACGTCCGTCCCCGGTGGAAGAGCATCGAGGTCCGGTTCCAAAGATAGGAGAAGGGTGGGACCCGAAGGGGTCGGTCCAGATGTCGGCGGCTCATTTCGCTGTCCGCTACAGGCGGCGGCTATGGCCAACCAAGCAGCAACGACGGGCAGCAGGGCTCTCGGCATCCCTTTAGCCTACCGCCGCCGTAGTGCGGCGTTCAGCGACCCGCTCCGGTACCCGGCCAGGTCCAGCGTCACGTACAGGTAGCCGATCGCCTTGAGGCGCTCGACGACCTCCGCGCGGCGGGCGATGAGCGTCTCCAGCCCCGGCTCGTCCGTCTCGATGCGGGCGACCTCGCCGTGGTGGCGGACGCGGAGCTGCCGCAGGCCCAGGGAGCGGAGGTACGCCTCCGCGTCGCCGATGCGGGAGAGGGCCTCGACGGTAACGGGGGTGCCGTAGGGGATGCGGGAGGAGAGGCAGGCCATGGCGGGCTTGTCCCAGGTGGGAAGGCCGCGGTCGCGAGAGAGGGTGCGGATGTCGTCCTTGGTCAGGCCGGCCTCGACCAGCGGGCTGCGCACGCCCTGCTCGGCGGCGGCGCGACGGCCGGGGCGGAAGTCGCCGGTGTCGTCCAGATTGCAGCCGTCGACGACGTGGTCGAAGCCGCGCTCGCGGGCGATGACGGCCAGGCGGCCGTACAGCTCGTCCTTGCAGTGGAAGCAGCGGGCGGGGCTGTTGGCGACGTACTCGGGGTCGTCCATCTCGCTGGTGTCGATGAGCTCGTGGGCGATGCCGATGTGGCTCGCCAGCTGTTTCGCCTCGTCGACCTCGGAGGCGGGGATGGAGGGGGAGACGCCGGTGACGGCGAGGGCGCGGGCGCCGAGGGCGTCGCGGGCGAGGGCGGCGACGAAGGTGGAGTCGACGCCGCCGGAGAAGGCGACGACGACGGAGCGCATGTCCGTGAGGATGCCGGTAAGGGTTTCGGCCTTGGTCTGGATGGTCGGGGCGCTCACGACGCCCAATGATAGCACGTCGCCGTCAACGGATGGGGCCCGCCGGCCCGATAACGGATTAACGGATGGGAGGCGAGGCGTCAGTGGGTTGCGCGAGATTCTTCGCTAAGTGGCGTCGTGGGAGTGCGAGCGATATACGAGGTCGCTCAGAATGACGGAGGGCGACCGTTCGGCAGGCTCAGGGCGGGCGACCTTTCGACAAGCTCATGGCGACCTGAAGGTCGCCCCTACATTCGATTAGAGGGATGCGCGGGCTAGGCGGGGACGGTGCGGCCGGCGTCGGCGAGCATTTCGCGCTGGAGTGCGGGTGTCAGGCGGCCTTCGTCGATGACGGCGAGGAAGGCGGTGACACAGTCGGGGTCCAGCTGCGAGCCGGAGACGCGTTCGAGCTCGGCTTTGGCGTCGGCCAGGGTCATGGCGGCGCGGTACGGTCGCTCGGAGGTGATGGCGTCGAAGGCGTCGGCGGTGGAGATGATGCGGGCCTCCAGGGGGATCTCCTCGCTCTTGAGGGCGTCGGGGTAGCCGGAGCCGTCATAGCGCTCGTGGTGGTGGCGAATGATGTCGGCCAGGGAGCGGAGGCGGTGGGCGCGGGAGACGATCTCCCAGCCCTTGGCCGGGTGCTGCTTGATGATCCACCACTCTTCTTCGGTGAGCTTGCCGGGCTTGGCCAGGATGTAGGCGGGAAGGCCGATCTTGCCGATGTCGTGGAGCTGGGCGGCGAGGACGAGCTCGCGGAGGCGGGCGGGGCCCAGTGCCATGCGCTGGCCGATGGCGTAGGCGTAGCTGGCCACGCGGTCGACGTGGCGGAAGGTCTCGGGGTCGCGGCTCTCGATCTCGTCGGCCAGAGCGACGACGGCGTCGGGCCGGCCGCGGTTGAGCTGGACCAGGCTATCGCGCATGACCAGGCCCTCGGCGATGGCCTTGACGCTGCGGGCGCGGATCATCTCGAGGGTCCAGCCGCCGAGGACGGTGACGAAGGCGACGAGGAAGAAGGCGTGGTAGAACCACCAGGAGAGGTACCATACCTCGCCCTGGTTGAGGGAAATCTGGGCCTGGATGAGGAAGACGAGTCCGAGGGCCATGGCGAGCTGGCCGGGGAGGCGGGCGAACTGGTAGGCCTGGAAGTAGCGCCAGGCGGCGAAGGCGAGGAGGACGATGGTGATGCTGGTCAGGAGGTCGCGGAACCAGGCTTCGGTGGTGGGGAAGCCTTCCAGCCAGTTGGGGAAGGCGAGGCTGATGCCGAGGTAGGCGAACAGGAGGCCAGCGATGGCGAGGAAGGTCAGGTCAGCTATGCGGAATCGGGATCGCTCCATGAACCTGGGGATGGAGACGACGCTGAGGGCGGCGAAGATGCTGGCGGTGAGGGTGCTGAGCCAGGGCGAGCGCTGGAGGGCGGCGCTGGGCGCGTGGTAGATATGGCCGGGAGTGGTGATGCCGTGAACGGAGAAGATTAGGGCGAGGCTGAAAAAGCAGAGGGCGAGGAAGAGGATGCGGGTCTCGCGGAGCGAGCGGGCGGAGAGGACGAGGGCGGCGCAGACGGCGGCGGAGAGGAGGGAGGCCAGGGTGACCGCGTAGAAGTGAGCTGCGGGCGAGGCCATGACGGCGCGGTCCATTCCAGGGACGGCGAGCAGCACGGCGAGCGCGGCCAGCGGGAGCAATGTGCAAACGGCAGCCAAGAATAGCATTTGAGGCCTCGATGGATAGGTTGTCGGTGTATTAGACGGGAGCAGGGGCTGTAGCGTTACCACAGTCTTCTCGCCGGTGCGATGGGGCGCGGCAAGCGGCGCGCCTACGGGCGTCTCGCCCGGTGCGGATGGGGCGCGGCAAGGGGCGCCCCTACAGGCGTCTCGCGCGGTGTGGATGGGGCGCGGCAAGCGGCGCCCCTACGGGCGTCTCGCCCGGTGCGGATGGGGCGCGGCAAGCAGCGCCCCTACGGGCGTCTCGCCCGGTGCGGATGGGGCGGGGCAAGCAGCGCCCTACAGGCGGGGACGCGCCTCTGGGGGCCTAAAGGCCTCCGCTACAGTTGTCGTACGGCTTGTCGGCGGCGCGTCAGGGGGTGACGGCTATCTTGAGGACGCCCTCTGTCTTGGAGCGGAACAGCTCGTAGGCTTTGGGCGTGTCGGCCAGATTCATGCTGTGGGTGAACAGGGCGGACAGGTCGACGCTGCCGCTGGCCAGAAGGCCGAGGAGGTGCTCCATGCGGTCGCTGCCGGAGGGGCAGAGGGTGGTGATGATGTTGCGGTGGAGGAAGGAGACGGAGAGGGTGGGCATGCTGAGGGCGGGGGTGAGGCCGTAGACGCCGATGGAGGAGACGGTACCGCCGCGGCGGACGACGCGGGTGCAGGCCTCGAAGGTGGGCTGGGTGCCGACGGCCTCGACGGCGATGTCGACGCCCTGCTGGCCGGTGAGGGCCATGATCTCGGCGACGGGGTCTTTCTCCTTGGCGTTAATGGTGACGTTGGCGCCGAGCTTCCTGGAGATCTCGAGACGGTCGGGGAGGGTGTCGACGGCGATGATGAGGCCGCAGCCGCGGGCGCGGGCGCCGGCGGTGGCGCAGAGGCCGAGGGGGCCCTGGGCGAAGATGGCTACGGAGTCGCCGAAGCGGGCGTTGGCGCGCTCGATGGCGCCGAAGCCTGTGGACATGATGTCGGTGGCGAGGAGGGCGTGCTGGTCGTCGACGCCATCAGGGACTCTGGCGGCGTTGAGCTCGGCGAAGGGGATCTTGTAGTACTCAGCCTGGCAGCCGAAGATGACGTGGCCGCCACCGGTGCAGACGCTGTGATCGACGGTCATGCACTCGTGGCACTTGCCGCAGCCGGTGAGGCAGGAGGACATGACGCGGTCCCCCTCCTTGAAGCGGGTGACGCCGGCGCCCACGGAGTGGACGACGCCGACGCCTTCGTGGCCCATGAGGAAGCCCTGCTCGAGCTGGGAGCCGGGGTCGAGGCCGGCGAGGATGGCGTCCGGGAACTCGTCCACGAAGTGCATGTCGGAGCCGCAGACGGTGCAGAGCGTGGTCTTGACGACGATCTCGCCCTCACCGGGCTCCGGCATGGGGATGTCGATCATCTCCAGCTGTCCCATCCCGGTCTTGACGCAGGCTTGCATTGGGCAACCTCCCTCGGATACGTGTGGCCGGACAATGACAGCACAGCTACGGCGGCTGCGTCAAGGGAGGGGAGTCTGTCAACGGATGGGGAAGGGGTAAGCGGGAAGGTGCGTCGCGGGCCCCGTGGACGGAGGCAAGGCCCCACCCCAGATTCCTTCGCGGGGAGGAGGTCTCTCCCCGCGCGAACGTGGTCGGCGCTCAGAATGACAGGGAGCGCGTTGACCGGCGGCGTGTGGTTCGGCTAATCTGGAGCGTGGCCATGGTGCAGCAAGCGAAGGTAGAGCTCAGCGTCCGGCCCCGCGAAGTCGTGGGCAAGAAGGTATCGCGTCTGCGACGGGAAGGGGTGATCCCGGCGAACGTGTACGGGCGGGCGCTGGAATCGGTGGCTATCCAGGTGCCGAGGGAGGACCTGGTGCAGCTGCTGCGGACGGCGGGCCGAAACGAGATCGTGTACCTGCAGCTGGACGGCGAGGAGGCTCGGCCGGCGTTCGTGAGGCAGGTGCAGCGCAACCCGGTGACGGACGCCATCCTGCACGTGGACTTCTACCAGATATCGCTGAAGGACAAGGTGCGGATGGATGTTCCAGTCTCGCTCGTGGGGACGGCGCCGGCGGAGCAGACGCACGGTGGCACATTGCTTCACAGCCTGGACAGCATATCTGTGGAAGGGCTGCCGACGGATATTCCCTCGGTCATCGAGGTTGACGTCTCGGGGCTGGAGGAGATAGACGCGGCGATACACGTGAGGGAGCTAAACGTGCCGGGCGAGGTGGAGGTGTTGACGGACCCGGAGCAGGTGGTGGCGAAGATCGCTCCGCCGCACGTCGAGAAGGAGCCGGTGGAGGAGGAGGCGGTGGAGGCCGTTGAGGGCGAAGAGGCGCCAGAGGAGGGCGGCCCCGCGGCCGAGGCGGGCGGCCAGGAGGGCGAAGGCTAGCCTCCGGAGGCGAGAAGTTGAGCCGGGGAGAGCGTGCGCTCTCCCTTTTTCTATGCTCCCAGCCGCCGGCCGATGAGGTCGCGGAGGCCGCGGCGGAATGCGCCGGCGGGAAGGGCGCGGCGGCCCTCGAGCTGGACGGAGAGGACGGCGAGGAGGCCATCGCCGGTGCCGACGGCGAACGCTTGGGGGTCGGCGTCCGCAGGGAGGGCGGCCCGTTGCTCGTCGCTCAGGTCGGCGACGGCGCCGGGGGTCGCGGCGCCGTCGGGCAGGGGCCAGGCGCTCCAGATGTGCAGGAGCTTGCCGTCCAGGGTGGTGTAGGCGCCGGGCCAGGGGTTGTAGGCGCGCACTCGCCGCCAGATATCGGTCGCGGGGAGCGACCAGTCGATCTCGCCGTGCTCCTTCTTGAGCAGGGGAGTGGAGCTGGCCAGCGACTCGTCCTGCCGTTCGGGTGTCAGCTCGCCGGCGAGCCAGCGGGGGAGCGTGTCGGTCAGGAGGTCTGCGGCCACCTCGGCGAGCCTGTCGGTGAGGGTACCGGTGGTATCGTTTTCGCTGATGGCGATGACGTGTCGTGAGAGGATGGGCCCGGTGTCGGTGCCTTCGTCCATGAGGAAGACGGTAACGCCGGTCTCGATATCGCCGGCGAGGATGGCGGCGGGTATGGGGGAGGCGCCGCGGAAGCGGGGCAGGAGCGAAGGGTGGACGTTGAGGATGCCCTTCGGCGGGACGTCCAGGACCTCGCGGGGGAGTATGCGCCCGTAGGCGACGGCGACGGCGGCCTGGGGTTGGAGCGCCGCGAATTCGGCGAGGGCGCCGGCGTCGCGGAGGCTCTCGGGCTGGCGGACGTCGAGGCCACGCTCGAGGGCGGCGGTCTTGACGGGGGGCGGCGCGGGGCGCCGGCTGCGGCCGGCGGGCCTATCGGGGCGGGTGTAGACGGCGGAGATGGGGAATCCGGCTTCGAAGAGGCGTTGAAGGGAGGGGACGGCGAAGGCGGGGGTGCCGAAGAAGACGATTGTCATGGCAGTGGCGGGCGGCGCGCGCCGATTCTAGCACGGGGCCTCTCCGTAACGCGATAGAGGCGGGGGCGTTATATTACTTGCCAATGTTTGGGGAGATCAGACTATTGTTCCGGTGGCCGCTCCTGGCGATAGGGGCGGCGACTGTGGTGTGCATCGGCCTGGCCTGCAACGAAGGGAACGGCGGCGACGACGACATCGGCATCCGGCTATCGAGCCCGACGCCGACGCCGGTCCCCGCGTCGCCGACCGTGGGGCCCTCGCCGACGCCTACGCCGACGCCATCGCCGGGGCCGGAGGTGTGCGGCCGCAACCCGGACCCGGCGGCGGCCAGCGTCCTGCAGGTGCAGGACCCGAAGCCGGAGGAGAAGGTGAAGAGCCCGATACACGTGCGGGGCTGGGGCTCCGAGATCGGCGCTGACAACCGCGGTGTGGTGGTGGCGCTGGTGGACCGCGACGCCAGCGTGAAGACGACGGTTGAGGCGCCGCCGCAGCCGCGCACGGGGCGAGTGGCCGCTCCCGGCATCAAGGTGACGGACAACACGAGGCCGTTTGGGGCGGACCTGCTGGTGACGGGGCTGGAGGCGGAGACTCGGTACTGCATCTGGGTGTTCCTGGAGACGACGTCGGCGGGGGCGGCGAAGCAGATCGTCCAGGTGCCGGTGACCGTCGAGCCGTAGCTGCGGGCGGGGGTCAGCCGCCCAGCAACTCGCCGTCCCGGCCGATGGACCACTCGTTGACGTTGGCGAAGCGGGAGAAAGTCTCGAACAGCGTGCCCAGCTCCAGGTCCTGGACGCTGTCGGCGACGAAGTAGGTGAAGACGGGGTAGTAGAGGAGGACGCTGGGCATGTCCTCCAGGAACTTCTGCTGGAAGGTGTAGTACAGCGTCTGCCGCTTGTTCAGATCCGTGGTCAGGCGGGCTTCCTCGATGATACGGTCGGTCTCCTCGCTCTGGTAGCCGGCGAGGTTGCGGCCGTCGGGTCCGACCTGGGAGCTGTGCCAGGCGGGGTAGGGGTCGGGGTCGGGGCCCGGGTCCCAGCCGAAGATGGCGGCCTGGTACTGGTGCGGGACGAGGAAGTCCTGGACGAGGTCGGCGGAGCTGGCGGGGGCCACGGTGGCCTCCAGTCCGATCTCGGCCAGCTGGATGGCGATCTCCTCGGCCAGGGCGATGCGCAGGGGGTCTTGATCGGTCATGAGGGAGAAGCGGAGCTCGTTGCCGTCCTTCTGGCGGACACCCTCGTCGCCGGGCTCCCAGCCCGCCTCGTCCAGCAGCCTCTCGGCTTCGTCCGGGTCGTAGCCCTCGGGTTCAAGCTCGGCGTTGTAGGCCCATGTCCCCGGGATCATGGGGGAGTCGGCGCGGACGGCGCGGCCGCCGAGCATGTCGCTGATGATGGCGTCGATGTCGGTGGCGAGGTTGACGGCGTGGCGGAGGGTGGGGTCGTCGAACGGGGGCTGTAGGTTGTTGAGGAAGAGGACGGTGTAGGCGGTGCGGTTGGCGGTGTAGGCGCGGAGGCCGCCGCTGGAGGTGACGAGGTCCAGGTCTTCCTGGCTGGCGCTGGGGCCCAGGAGGAGGCCCTGGACGTCGCCGCGGTTGATGGCGGCGGCGGCGGTGGAGGGGTCGGGGTAGAAGCGGAGCTCGATCTCGTCGATGTCCGGGTCCCGGCCGTAGTAGTTGCCGCTGGCGCGGAGAACGGCCTTCTCCTGGTCTATCTGGGCCAGACGATAGGGCCCGGTGCCGGCCGGGCTCTGGTTGAGGGGGCTATCGGCGATGGTGGCGGCGGTGACGCCCTCGAAGGCGTGGCGGGGGAGGAGGCCGATGGTGGTGAAGGAGAGGAAGGGGGCGAAAGGCTCCGGCAGGACGCACTGCAGCGTGTAGTCGTCGGGCGCCTGGCAGGCGACCTGTCGCCAGAGCTGGGTGAGGCCGGGGTCGCTGGGCAGCTCGGGGTCGGCGAGGAGGTTGTAGGTGAAGACGGCGTCCTGGGCGGTGAAGGCTACGCCGGTGTGCCAGATGACGTCGTTGCGGAGGGTGAAGGTGTAGGTTGTGCCGTCTTCGCTGATCTCCCAGGACTCGGCGAGGTCGGGGAGGACCTGGCCGTCAGGGCCGAGGCGGGTGAGGCCG
Organism: Dehalococcoidia bacterium; assembly: GCA_040877915.1. GTDB lineage: Bacteria > Chloroflexota > Dehalococcoidia > SM23-28-2 > RBG-16-64-32 > JBBDNA01. Next base: position 24,514 of record JBBDNA010000017.1, on the reverse strand, counting down.
GAGAAGACGAGGGCGGAGATGTCGGCGTCGGTCTCGTTGAGGGGGGCGAAGAGGGGGTTTATGCGGGCGGGGGCGCCGACGATAGCCTCGACGTAGCGCTGATCGTCGTCGCGCTGGCTGGAGGAGTCGAGGGGGGAAGCGATTACGAACCAGATGACGCCGATGGCGACGACGCCGAGGAAGAGGGCGAGCGCCAGCGGCCATTGCGGCCGCGGAACGCGTCGATGGCTCATGGCCAGGGGTGGGGGGAGGCCGCTAGGTGGCCTGCAGGACGCTTACGGCGGAGACTACGAGGAAGATGATGACGAGGACGATGGTGAGCTGGAAGAGGGTTTTCTCTACGCCGCGGCGGGTGCGCACGAAGGAGCCACTCTGCAGGCCGCCGACGCCTTCGCCCTTGACCTGGAGGAGGATGACGGCGATGAGGGCGATGGAGATGATGATCTCGGCGAGGGCGAGGTAGTCGGTAAGGTCCACTGTTAGCTCTCTTGTCCGTTATTTCTCGGCGGCGGCGACGAGCCTCTTCTCGGCGGGCCGGGCCGGGGCGGCGGGCTGGTTGCGGTCGTAGTACATACGCATCAGGACGGCGGCCAGTTTTCGGGAGTCGTGGTGGTAGCGGTTGCTCTCGCTGACCACGTCAGCCTTTATCAATCGTATCCCATTCTCCAGCATCGAGTCCACTGTGACGGGGCTGGCGCGGTCGGCGTTGGGCAGCGCACCGTCTACGTTGTTGTTAACGACGACGCGTTGGAGGAGGTGGCCGCCCATGTGCTCCTCGATGGCTTCGAGGTGCTCGGCGACGCCGAAGCCGTCGGTCTCGCCGGGCTGGGTGGCGACGTTGCAGACGTAGACTTTGAGGGCGGGAGCGGCGATGAGGGCGCGGCGGATGCCTTCGACAAGGAGGTTGGGCATGACGCTGGTGTAGAGGCTGCCGGGTCCCAGGATGATGACGTCGGCGTCCAGGATGGCGCGTACGGCCTCGGGGTGGGCGGGCGGGTTCTCGGGCTGGAGGAAGACCTCCCTGATGCGGCCCTTGGCCTTGGTCTCGGTGATGGAGGACTCGCCGTGGATGGTGCGGGCGTCGTCGGTCGTGGCGCAGAGGGTGACGTTGGCCAGGGTGGAGGGGATGATCTGGCCTCGCACGGCGAGGACGCGGCTGGTCTGGCGGATGGCATCCTCGAAGTTGCCGACGACGCCGGACATGGCGACGAGGAAGAGGTTGCCGAAGGAGTGGCCGGCCAGGCCGGAGCCGTCCGAGAAGCGGTACTGGAAGAGGCTGGTGACCAGGGGCTCGGCGTCGGCCAGGGCGGCGATGCAGTTTCGTACGTCGCCGGGGGGGAGGATGCCGAGCTCGCGGCGGAGACGGCCGGAGCTGCCGCCGTCGTCGGCGACGGTGACGACGGCTGTGAGGTTGGTCGTGTACTCCTTGAGGCCGCGCAGGAGGGTGGCAAGGCCGGTGCCGCCGCCAATGGTGACGATCTTGGGCCCGCGGCGGAGGGCGCGCTGGTTGTAGATCATGTTGACGATGCTCTCGTTGGCGTTGCGGGAGGGCATGACGGCGGAGACGATGGACTGGTTGAGCTTCCAGAAGGCGTAGACGATGAGGCCGCCGGCGCTGGCCATGAACATGGCGCCCCTGACGTAGCGGGGGATGAACTGAAGCGTCAGGTAGTAGAAGTAGTTTGGGAAGGTGAAGCCGGAGACGTAGGCCTCGCGCAGGATATAGGCGAGACCGAAGGTCATGACGGCGACGCCGATGATCATCAGGGCAAGCCATCGCTTGATGTGCATGCCCGGGTAGAACCACTTGAAGAAGTCGGCTCCCAGTATTCGTTTCATAATCCTAATGTGATAACGCCCGTGTCCGGCAAATGTTTCCGGTCACTTGCCCAGTTTCTCCATTAGCAGTTCGTTGACGATGCCGGGGTTGGCGCGGCCGCGGGTCTCCCGCATCACCTGGCCGACGAGGAACTTGAGGGCCTCCTCCTTGCCGCCGCGGTAGTCCTCGGTGGCCTTTTCGTTGGCGGCGAGGACGCGCTCGACGGCCGCTTCCAGCTCGCCGGAGCCGGAGATCTGCTGGAGGCCGGCCTCGTCGACGATCTCTTTCGGGGATCGGCCGGTCTCGAACACCTGGGCGAAGACGTCCTTGGCGGTCTTGCCGCTGATCGTCCCGTCTTCCTGGAGATCGATGAGCTGCGAGAGCGCCTCCGGCGTGACCTTCGCCTCCGAGATGTCAACTCCGCCGGCGTGCAGCAGGGCGGCGAAGTCGCCGATCATCCAGTTGGCCACGGCCTTGGCGCGCGTGGCGCGGTCGGCGGCAGGCGTGATGGCGACAGTGGCCTCGAAGAAGTCGGCCCGGGCGCGGGACTCGGCGATGATGGTGGCGTCGTACTCGGAGAGGCCGTAGTCGGCGTGGAAGCGGGTGCGTTTGGCGTCGGGCAGCTCCGGCATTTCGGCGCGTATGTCGTCCAGCCACTCGCGGTCTACGACGATGCGGGGGAGGTCGGGCTCGGGGAAGTAGCGGTAGTCGTCGGCGTACTCCTTGCTGCGCTGGGAGACGGTGACGGCGCGGTCGTCGACCCAGCCACGGGTCTCCTGCGGTATCGTGCCGCCGGACTCGAGGACCTGGCGCTGGCGTTCGACCTCGAACTGGAGGGCGTGGTGGACGAAGCGGAAGCTGTTGATGTTCTTGACCTCGACCTTGCCGCCGAGCTCTTCGGCGCCGAAGGGGCGGAGCGAGATGTTGGCGTCGCAGCGGAAGTTGCCCTCCTCCAGGTTGGCGGCGGAGACGTCCAGGTAGCGGAGGATCTGTCGCAGCTTGACCAGGTAGGCGCGGGCCTCGTCGGCGGAGCGCATGTCGGGCTCGCTGACGATCTCCATGAGGGGAAGGCCGGAGCGGTTGACGTCGACGAGGGAGTAGGCCTCGCCGGCGGCGTTGCGGACGTGGACGAGCTTGGCGACGTCCTCCTCCAGGTGGACGCGGGTGATGCCGACGTCCTTGCGGACGCCATCGACTTCGATTTCGAGCCAGCCGGAGACGGCGAGGGGCTGGTCGTACTGGGAGATCTGGTAGCCCTTCATGAGGTCGGGGTAGGGGTAGTTCTTGCGATCGAACTTGGCTTCGGCGGGGATCTCGCAGTTGAGGGCGAGGCCGGTCATGATGGCCATCTCCACACCGCGCCGGTTGATGACGGGGAGGGTGCCGGGCATGCCCAGGCAGACGGGACAGACGAGGGTGTTGGGTTCGGTATCGGCGTAGGAGGTGGTCACCGCGCAGGAGCAGAACATCTTGCTGCGGGTGAGCAGCTGAACGTGGACCTCCAGCCCGATGACTGTCTCGTACTGGACGGCGGTGGTCATAAGGTCAGGGGGAAGTATAGCAGCGGTGGCGAATGTGAACAAGGGAACAAGCGGCCCGGTGAGGGCGCCTCGCGGGAGTATGGGCGGGCCGGCGCTAGCTGGCGGAGTGCCTACGCAGGGCCAGAAGGCCGAGATTCTTCGCTCAGGAGTGTGGGTTTGGGGAGGGATTGGTTCGGAATCGCTCAGAATGACGGTGGCCCGTGGTGCAGGCGAGGGCGCGGCGAGCAGCGCTCCTACGTGGGACAATGCTGGGCTAGCTGGCGGCCTGTTCGACGGGCGCGGAGGCATGCGCCTCCAGGAAGGGGCGAAGGGCGGCGTTGTACAGCTCCGGCCGGTCCTCCTGGGGCTGGTGTGCGGTCTGGGGGATGACGGCCACGGAGGCGTTGGCGATGAGCTGCGCGAGCTTCCGGGAGCCTTCCTGGATCAGCGGCGCGTCCAGGTCGCTGTAGAGGACGAGGGTGGGGGTGCGGATGGCGGCGGCGCGGTCCGCCGTGCCGGGCCAGCCGACGAGGCCGTCCCAGGCGCCGAGGAAGACGTCCGCAGACATCGCGGCGAAGCGCTCGTTCTTTTCGGCCTGGCGCGCGGGGTCCTGGTTGGGCGGCGGGGGGAAGGGGTTCACGAGCCGGGCGACGGCGGCCATGCCCTGGGTCTCGGCGAGGCGGTGGCGGTACTCGGTCCAGGCCCGGATGTTGGGGTGGGATTCCAGGGCGGAGAGGAGAGCGAAGGAGTACGTGGTGTTGTGAAGGGTGAGGCTGAGGAGTCGCTGGGGGCTGCGAAGGGCGATCTCCTGGGCGACGGCGCCGCCCATGGAGTGACCGACCAGGTGATAACGGTCGAAGCCGGCGTGAGCGATGAGGGCCTCGGTGTCCTCGACCATACGGTCGACGGTGTAGATCGAGCGGTCGGAGGGGGCTTCGGAGCGGCCGTGACCGCGGTTATCGAGGACGAGGACGCGGTGGGTGGGCGAGAACTCGGCGATCTGGTGACGCCAGTCGGTGATGTCGCCGGTCCAGCCGTGCACGAGGACCAGGGGGTCGCCGGAGTCGCCGTGGCGCTCGTAGTAGAGGTCGATGCCGTTGATTTTCTGGAAGGGCATGTTCGGTCACCTCGCTCTGGCTGTGCTGGGGCTATTGTGGCCGCGGCGCCGGTGTGGCGTCAACGTCAGGCGCCGCCAAAGCGCTTGAACATGGACCCGGCGACGCGGCGGGCGACGAATCGGGGGGCGAACTTGGCGGTGAGCATGCCGCCCTTGTTGACGAGGCCGGGAACCGTGCTGGCGCGGTGGGCCTGAAGGGCCCAGAGAGCGGATTTGACCACGTTGTCGGCGCTGACCCAGGCCATGGAGGGCACTCTCCCCTCGTCAACGCCGGCGACCTGCTGGAACTCGGTGCGCACGGGGCCGGGGCAGAGGGCGGTGACGCTGACGCCGTGTTCTTTGACCTCTTCGTGCAGGGCCTCGGAGAAGGAGAGGACGAAGGCTTTGGTGGCGGCGTAGGTGGCCATGTAGGGCACCGGCTGGAAGGCGCCGGTGGAGGCGATGTTGACGATGCCGCCGCGCCGGCGCTGGACCATGGGGCCCAGGGCGGCGTGGGAGAGCCGGACGAGGGCGCGAACGTTAAGGTCGATCTCTTCCAGCTCTCGCTTCAGGGGGAGGTCTGCGAATTGGCCGCTGCTGCCGAAGCCGGCGCTGTTGACGAGGACGTCGACGCCGGGGGAGCGCAGTCGCTCCTCGACGGCGGATACGCCGGCCTCGCCGGCCAGGTCGGCCTCGATGACTTCAGCGGTGACGCCCTGCTTCTCGGAGAGCTCGGCGGCGAGCTGTTCGAGCCGGTCGCGGCGGCGGGCGACGAGGATGAGGTCGTGCCGGCGTTGGGCGAGTTGGGTGGCGAAGACGGCGCCGATGCCGCTGGAAGCGCCGGTGATGAGGGCCAGCTTGCGATCCGGATTGCCGGTGGTCATTGGTGGACTCCCTGCTAGACGTGCGGGCGTAGGCGCGGTGATCATACGGCACCCTCCATAGCGCAATATTAGCATCGCGAGCTTGAACGGAGCGGAAGGGCCGGACAATAATGACAATCGCCCGCAGGCCCTTCGTGCTTCGCTGCGGGCCGTTTCGTGTGAAGGGCGGGTGAATGAGCGAGGGCAGCAGGAGCGAGCGCGGGAACGGGGGGAACGGGCTGTGGTGGTGGCCGTTCCCGGGCCGGCCGATGACGATACAGGAGTTCCTCCAGCTGGAGGCTTCCGGCGGGATCGTCATCTTCGTGACGGCGATCGTGGCCATGATCTGGGCGAACGCGTTCGGTGATGTGTACCACGATTTCTGGAGCGAGGAGCTGCGCGTGGGGATCGCTCCGTTCGAGGTGAAGGAGCCGCTGGAGGGGTGGGTGAACGACGCGCTGATGGTGGTGTTCTTCTTCGTGGTGTCGCTGGAGATCAAGCGGGAGCTGGTGCACGGGGAGCTGAGCGACAGGCGGGCGGCGGCTCTGCCGGTGCTGGGGGCGGCCGGGGGGATGGTGCTTCCGGCGGCGATCTACTTCGCGCTGAACGCGGGCACGGAGGGCGATAAGGGGTGGGGGATCCCGGTGGCGACGGACATCGCCTTTACGCTGGCCGTGCTGGCCCTGATCGGGCGGCGGATCCCCAGCGGCTTGCGGATCTTCCTTCTGAGCCTGGCGATCGCGGACGACATCGGTGGTATTTTGATCATCGCGGCGTTTTACACGGCGGATCTCGATCCCGGCTGGTTGCTGGCGGCGGGCGGGCTGGTGGCCGTGATCCTGGTGCTGCAGCGGCTGGGCGTTGGGTCGTACCTGGTGTACGTGGTGGTTGGGGTCACGTTGTGGTTCGCCACGCACGAGTCCGGCGTGCACGCGACGATCGCGGGGGTGGCGCTGGGGCTGCTGACGCCGGCGCACCCGTTTGGGGGACGGGACGTATTGGAGCAGCTGGAGGACTGGGTGGCGCCGTGGGCGGCGTTCGTGGTGATGCCGGTATTCGCGCTGGCCAACGCGGGGATAGAGATCACAGCGGGCGCCCTGGAGGATGCGTTCACGGAGCGGCTGGCCTGGGGCGTGGTGCTGGGGCTGGTTGTGGGGAAGACGGTGGGGATCAGCATCGCTACGTTCACGGGCCTGAGGTTGGGCGTTGGGCGGCTGCCGGAGGGGGTGAACGCGAGTCAGGTGGTAGGGGCGGCGGCGCTGGCGGGGATAGGGTTCACGGTGTCGCTGTTCATCGCGACGCTGTCGTTCTCGAGCGACCCGGGGCTGCTGGAGGACGCCAAGCTGGGGGTGTTCGCCGGTTCGCTGGTGTCGGGCGCGCTGGGGGCGACGATCCTGATGACGCTGGGGCGGACGGCCGAAGGGGATGAGGCGCGGGAGGTGGACTAGCGACGCCGGCGACGAGGGAGTGTGGTGCCGGGGGTGGGAATCGAACCCACAAGTCGCCAGAGGCGACAGCGGATTTTAAGTCCGCCGCGTTTTCCGTTTTCGCCACCCCGGCACGCGCTACGATTTTAGGCCATGTGGGCGGTCGCGTGCTGCTCCGTTCAGGCGAGGGCGGATGGAACACGAGGCGGGTCCGCGAGTCGCGCCTGTGCGATAATTGCGCCACAAGACGAGATCATGAGGTGATCGCGATGGCCTACTTCCTGGCGAAGACAGACCCCGAGACGTATTCGATAGATGACCTGAAGCGCGACGGCACGACCGAATGGGACGGCGTCCGGAATGCGGCCGCGGTCAACGCCATCAAGTCGATGAAGCCCGGCGATATGGTCATCATCTACCACTCGCAGGCCGACAAGGCGGTCGTTGGCCTGGCGAAGGTGGTCTCGTCGCCGTGATCCGCGGAGCGAATTCTCGGCCGCTGTCCGCCGTCCGGGCGCCGCGAAAGGGCTGCCGGTGAGCTTCACGGTCTTCGCTCTGGCGTGGCTGGGCTCCGGCCTCGCCTTCGGCGCCCTGTCGGCGTATGCCGCCAGCCGCTGGGGCAGAGACCCGTTCGCGTGGCTATTGCTGGGCGCCGTTCTCGGCCCCATCGGCTTCTTGCTCCTGGCAGGCATGCACCGCGATGATCTCCGCCGCACGCGGCCTTCATTGGCGGGCGCCGGAAGCCGCGCCGGCGGACCGCCCCACGTCCGCGTCTTGCTTGCAGTGGACGGCTCGCCGGCCAGCGCCAGGGCCACGCAATACGTCATCGATCACTTCGGGCCGGCACTCCAGGAAGTGACGGTCGTCGGCGTCCTCCCCCTCGAGAGAGCCAACGGAGTTGTGGCCCGGGAGGAGTCGCTGCGGAGGCGGCATCTTGAAGAAGAGGTATCACGGTATCTGGGAGACGCCTGCGCTGAACTTCGGGCGGCGGGCACCGTATGCAGGCCGGTCACTCGCTTCGGCGATCCGGCGGACGAGATCCTCCGGCTGGCCCAGGAGGAGGACTGCGAACTCATCGTGATGGGCCGACGGGGGCGCGGGGCGGTCGCCAAGCTGCTCCTGGGTTCGGTATCCGACAAGGTTGTGCGGGCGGCTGCCTGTCCTGTGATGGTCGTCAGCTAGGCCGGCGTGCCTGCCACGAAGTCACGACGCGCCCGCGGCCCGTGCCACCAGTTCCGGACGTTTTCCGCGGCGGACGAATTTGTGCAGCTCCACCACCGCGACGGCTCACGGCCACTAGCGCGATCCGTGCCCAGGCCTCGAAGTCGATGGGCTCGACGCGCAGGACGTACCGGGTGGGCGGCAGGTAGAGGGCGCCGACGTGGACGGCCGCCTGTGCGATAATTGCGCCACAAGACGAGATCATGAGGTGATCGCGATGGCCTACTTCCTGGCGAAGACAGACCCCGAGACGTATTCGATAGATGACCTGAAGCGCGACGGCACGACCGAATGGGACGGCGTCCGGAATGCGGCCGCGGTCAACGCCATCAAGTCGATGAAGCCCGGCGATATGGTCATCATCTACCACTCGCAGGCCGACAAGGCGGTCGTTGGCCTGGCGAAGGTGGTCTCGCCGCCGCGGCCGGACGAGGACGACGACCGCTCCTGGGTCGCGGACTTCGAGTACGTCAAGCACGCCAGGCGCCCGGTGACGCTGCGGGAGATCAAGGAGTCGCACGAGTTCGACGACTGGGCGCTGGTCCGGCAGGGGCGCCTGAGCACGATGTCCGCGCCTCTGGAGTTCTGGGAGTGGCTGCAGAAGCAGGGGGCGTTCTAGCGCGGGGGACGGGCTCGGCCTCGAGCTCTACGCATACGGCTCTCCGCAGTTTGGCGTCAGACATTCGTGCGTCCTTCCTTACCAGGTCTGTCGTGGCGGTACGAACGCCCGCGGCAGAGCATTGATGAATAGCTCATGCCGGGCGCTGGCCGCTTAGTTCCTCAGCCATTGTGTGCACCGCTTTGGTCAGCTGGAGGATCTGTTGCGAGAGAGACAGCAGCTCCTCGTTTTGCCGGCGCTCGATCTGCACGGTCTCCCACTCGTGGTCCGCGACGGCCTGACGTTTGGCGTCCGCCCGGTTCTGCGAGATCATGACGAATGTGCTGAGGAAGATGGCCTCCAGGGAGACGATCATGGTCAGCAGTCCGTACGGGTAGTCTTCGACCTGCAGCGCGATCCACAGCGTGAACCACGCGACGTGGATGTAGATGAACCGCATCGATCCGGCAAAGACCGTGATCGTGTCGCTGACCCTATTTTCAATACTCTGGCCGCGCTTGTTCAGATAGTCTACCAGGGCCGGATGACGTGGCGGTTTGGGAGCGTGGATGCTCACGTGTTTATCGCTCCGCAGGCGCTGGGAGATCATCCCGGGTGCCAGCGCTGTTCAGCGTGGCGAGCATCCACTTTATCCGGTCCTCCTGCTTGTGCAGCCCGGAGCGGTAGTCAAAACTGTCCGTGTTGGAGATCTCGAAGCGCAATTCACTAAGATACGCCTCCAGTACTTGCTGCAGAATCTCGGCGTCCTCTTTGTCCAACTTCAACTCGATGTCCATAACAGTGTCTCCTCGTCCTGCGCCCGCGCGGCGCGCGTTCAGATAGCCGATGCTCACCATCTGGCGCTCATGGGCAGGAATCGCGCCCAGGTGCGTTGTGGCGCGAGGACGTCATCGTACTCGCGGCGTTCCCTGACGTACTCAGCCGTGTACGGAGAAACTGGTGCGACTTGCAGGTGGTTGACCCGCGCATAGGCCAGCGCGTACTTCGTAAGTATTTCCTCGAGGCCCTTGTATTGGAGCTGTTCCGGCACGAATAGGTAGATCAGTCCGATCGTCGATCCTCGCTGGAAGTACTCAAGGGACGCGACGTGGTCGCCGACCCCGACTTCGAATCGGCTCTTGGCCTGGTTGTCAGTGACCTGATCGTGTTGAACCTTGGAATCCATCTTGAGTACCTCCTAAGCGTCCCCTCTTTTTCCGCTCCGCGGCCGGTCCCGTCTTGCTCCTGGGACGGGACCGGCCACCTGGGTTTAGCCGGCGGCGGCTGGGCGCGCCGCCCCGGCCGGCGGCATGGTCGCGGAGCGATCAGCGAAGAGGAACGCGCCGAAGAGCATCGTCACTCCTGCGAAGATTGCGTAGAGGCCAAGCGCCCAGACGAGGGCGAGAATCCCGTCGCCGGGCCAGGCGATCAACAGCACGCCGAAGACGACCGAGATCACGCCATCCAGCGCCATCAACCATCCCGGCCGCTCGAAGGTTTCGCCGGAAACTGCACCACCGATCAGAAGCGAGCCCGTGAACAGGCACCAGACAGCGATCATGTAGAGCAGGGCGAGAGCCGTCACGCCCGGCGCGACCAGGGTGACCCCTGCGAAGACCACGCCTGCTATACCGTCGAGCAGCAGGACCCAGCGGGGCATCGTGCTCTGCCCGGTGATTGCCAGGCCAATCGCTGTCACGCCATCGACGAAGACAAAGGCGCCCAACACGATCAGCAGCGCGGAGAGCGTAATGCCCGGCCAGACGAGCGCGAGCACGCCGAACGTGATGGCCGCCACGCCGCGCAATGCCACCATCAGCGAGACGTTCGAGATTAGGTCTTTCATCAGCTCCTCCTTCCGAGCCTCGCCCGCCTAGCTTCCAGGCGAGGTAGCCGCAAGCTCGTCGGCGTACGCGCGCGCCAGAATCGCGTCGAGCACTTCGTACTCAGCCTCTTCGATGGCGGCATAGGCGAATTCGACGGCGAAGGCGGCGTCCCGCTCAGCGCGCTCGGCATCCTTCTCGGCCCGCTTGAGGTCGCGCTCCGCCTTGCGGACTTCCATGTTCAGCTTGGCGGTAGCGATCTTGTCGTGGAACGAGTGCTGGACGTTACTCCATCCTGTCGAGACACTTTCCTTGCCTTCGTCGACCTTCGCGCGGAGAGCCTCCGCGTGCTTCTTAGCCGATTCCTGCGCGGCCTGGACGTCGGCCTCGAGCTCGGCCTTGGCCTTGGTCCGTGCCGCCGTGACGTTGTCCTCCGCCTGCTTCGCGCGGGCTGCCAGGGTGTAAAGCTGATCCGAGAGTGCCATTTGTGGTTCCTTTCCTGCCCGGAGACTGCTCCGGACCTGCTAGTAGTGAGCCGATATAGTCCTGGTTCTTCCTGTGATGAATCCGTCTATTGGGGCCTCCCTTCCGTAGCTCTGAACTTCCCGTTCTCAATCCGTCCTCAGCTTGCGCCCGCGCCGCGACGGCGACGAGTCACAACCGCACAAATGCCTTACACAATTCGGCACACCGCCGTTGCTGCATGCATCGGGCGGCAGAGCGGTGTAAGATACGTGAGCCTTCTGTAGGTGCGAATAACTCACTAGTCGTCCTTGACGACCGGAAGCGCACCCGGGTGCGAATGCGCAGGAAAAACAGTCTTGACGCTTTCAGATCAGGGAAGCAGCACTGACGACTTCGGAGACTTGTTGCTCAGATTTCGGGTGGCCGCGGGACTCTCCCGGGAGGCCCTTGCTGAGCGAGCCGGCCTCAGCGCCACGGGTATCGGCGCGCTCGAGCGAGGCCAGCGTCGCGCGCCCCACGCCGACACTGTCCGCCGGCTGAGCGAGGCGCTTCAGCTAGGCCCGGACAACGCGGCCGCGCTCGCTGGTACGGTAGTACGTCACAGGGCGCCACAAACCCGGGTGGCTGCCCCCCGGCTCTCAGTGACCAACCCGCCTACACTAATCGCGCCGCTGGCTCCTCTTGTCGGGCGTGGCTGGGACGTGGCTGTGGTCTGCGGTCTTCTGCGCGCCGAGGACACGCGCTTCGTCACCCTTACCGGCCCGGCAGGAGTAGGCAAGACGCGTCTTGCCATATCGGTCGCCGAGCACTTGGCGCGCGAGCTGCCGGAACCCGTCCTCCTGGTGGACCTGGCGCCAGTCCGCGACGCAAAGCTCGTATTGCCAACAGTCCTGGCCCAACTCGGCCTCGGTGAAGACGGGAATCGCGCCCTGGAACGCCTTGTGCAGGTGTTGCAGAAGCGTCGCATGCTGATACTGCTCGACAACTTCGAGCAGGTGATGCCGGCGGCAGCCGATCTTCCTGCGCTCCTGGCCCGGGCGCCTGAACTGCGGCTCCTGGTCACCAGCCGGTCGCCGCTGGGGCTCAGCTCCGAGCACGTCTACACTGTATCCCCGCTTGAGCTGCCAGACCTTCAGCGCCTGCCGCCGCTCAGTGAGCTCGCTGAGATACCGGCCGTGACTCTTTTCATTGCGCGGGCCCGGGCTGTCTCGCCTACATTTGAATTCACCGACGAAAACGCCGCTGCGGTTGCCGAACTTTGTGTGCACCTTGACGGACTGCCGCTGGCGATCAAACTCGCGGCGGCAAGGATGCACTTGCTGTCACCGCAAATGGTACTGGACCGCCTGGAGCATCGGCTTTCGCTATTGCGTTGGGACGCGCTGGACCTGCCCGCGAGGCAGCAAACTCTTGATGCCGCAATCGCCTGGAGCTATGACCTGCTCAGGCCGCAAGAGCAGGCGCTATTTCGCCGGCTGGGCGTATTCGCCGGAGGATTCACCCTGGAGGCCGCTGAGGCTGTCATGGCAGACAGCGCTACCTCAGACTTCGATGTGCTGGATGGGTTGTCCTCGCTCGTCGCCGGTAGTCTCGTGTTTACCGACCAGGAGTTCGGCGGCCATCGCCGGTATGGGATGCTGGAATCTATACTGCAGTATGCCCTAGAACGCCTGGCGGACGCAGCGGAAATCGACGACGCTTACACCGCCCACGCCAGGTACTACGTAGACATGGTGGAGCAAGAGGAGACCAGGCGTACGGTGGGCGAGCAGCGTGCCTGGTTGCTACAGCTTGAGGGTGAGCGACAGAACCTGAACGCAGCCCGGCGGTGGCTGCAGGAACATCCGGATATCGAACTGGAGACTCGGCTTACGGGAGCCATTGGCGCTCTCTGGCTGCTCGGAGGCAGCTTAGAGGAACGGCACGCCTGGCTAGACGAGGCTTTGCGGCTCGTAGCCACACATCGGCCCCTGGACTCGAGGGCAGCCCTTGACCAATTCATCGGACTCGGTGAAGCGCTAGTACTCCTGGGCGCGGCGGACCAGGCCCGCGCCACCCTTCAGAGGGGGCTCCTTAGCGCTCGGGAGCTCGGCGACGGCTCAAGCGTAGCCCGATGTCTGGCAAGCTTGGCCTGGTGCGAGATAACCGTTGGCCGGCCGGAGGCGGCGGAGGATCTTCTCGCAGAGGCGCTTCCCGCCGCTCGGGACAGCGGTGATGATCTGCAATTCGCGCGCACCCAGTTGTTCGAGGGTGAGATCGCAATTCTCCAGGGGCGATTCGATCCGTCGATCACTCACCTGGAGGATAGTCTGGACGGTTTTCGGGCGCTTCGTCACTTGCCGTTTATCGGGTTTTGTCTCACCAGTTTGGCGCTGGCCAACGCCCGGGCCGGCGACTGCAGGAAGGCGGTTGATTGCCTTGGTGAAAGCCTGGACATCTGCCGGCAGGTACATCATCCATACCTGCTAATTGCCATAGGCGAGCGGACTGCGCTGGTGGGCGACCCGACCGCGGATGATGTGCGGATGGCGGAGTTCGTTGGCGCCATCGACACAGTCAAGCGCACACGGGCGATGGGGCTTTCGCCGAACCCGATCGAAGTGACTGAGTTCGAAGAGGTCGTCGGCGCGCTCGAGAAGCGCCTGGGAAGAGTCGCGTTTCGTGAGACCTGGGAACGCGGGAGCATCCTCTCATTTGAGGAAACGTTGACGTTGGCAGGAGAGGTGCTAGACGGCCTGGCGGAAGCCATGGCCAGCCGGGAGAGCGAAGGCGCCAGTTCCACCAAGAGGGACAGCTTGCCTCGTACCCGTAGGCGGGCAGGGGGCTCATCCAGTCCCGACCGGCCACTCACTGGCCGCGATCAGGCGCTGACCGAGCGCGAGCGTGAGGTTCTGGCCCTGGCCGCAGAGGGCCTGGCGAACCGCCAGATCGCTGGCCGGATGGGGATCGCCGATCGAACCGTCAGGCAGGACTTAACGGCGGCGTTCAGGAAGCTGCGGGTGTCATGCCGCGAGGAGGCCGTCGCTGCCGCCAGGAAGCGAGGAATCCTATGATCGCAAGACGACATTGGGCCGTTTCTCAGACTCAATTCACCCGGATAGGACGCTTGCATGCCCACAGACATTAGGGTCATACGCGCCAGCGAGTTCCTCAGGGCAACTGCCGGTGAAGGCCGGGCCATTCTCCAATAGGGAACTGGAGTTGGCCTATCTCCCGAATGCCTGAGAGGCGCGATGCCGCCCTGGCAACTCGCAGCTGGCGGCCGGGTGCTGTTGATAACTCCCGACGCCACGTTCTACCAGGGACGTTGACCTCAGCCTTTCACTCCCGGTCATCCTCAGTACCCGCAACGACGTGCACATCTACGTCGGTGGCCAGTCGCAGCAGCTTCGCCACAATCGATCGTCCCAGAAGCAGATGAAGGCGGCCACCGGCCGGGCGGCCGACGACGATGCTGCCGGCGTTCCTCTCGCGGGCGGCGTGAAGCAGTGCCCTCGAGACATCGGATGCCTGGATGCGCATTACCTCCGCCCCCAGGTCCTCAGCGAAGCGTAGGGTCTCCTCCAGCGATCGGCGCTCTTCAGGCCCGGCGCTGGCCCATCTCGGCGTCTCGACGAACACAGCTGTCATCTCCGCCTGCAACCGGTTGGCCAGTCGCCAGGCGCGCCGTATTACCCGCTGCGCATCCGGCGACGTGTCGACGTTGACGACAACGCGCTCGCCGGCGGGCCACACGGCCTCGATGTGCTGCTCCCGCATGTACTCTTCAAGGTCCTGCTCGACGGCCGTGGCCACCTTCCGGAGCGCAAGCTCCCGCAGCGCGTCCAGGTTCCCCTCCCGGAAGAAGCTGTGCAGCGCCTGCTGGGCCCGCTCCGGCGGGTAGACGTTACCGTGGCGGATGCGCGACCGCAGTGCCTGTGGCGACATGTCAACGATCTCGACCTCATCCGCGTTATCGATCACCGCGTCGGGGATACGCTCGCGAACAGGCGCGCCCGTGATGGTCTCAACGATGTCGGCCAGGCTCTCGATGTGCTGGATGTTCACGGTGCTGATCACGGTGATCCCATGATCTAGCAGCTCGTGTGCGTCTTGCCAGCGCTTCTCGTGCCTTGATCCCGGTGCGTTCGTATGCGCGAGCTCGTCCACGAGCGCCACCTGCGGCCCTCGAGCGATGACGGTGTCGGTGTCCATCTCCTCGAGGACCACGCCCTTGTACTCGATCTTCTTGCGCGGAATGACCTCGAGGTCGCCGATCGCCTGGATGGTTAAGGGGCGGGCGTACGTTTCGACGAAGCCGGCGACAACGTCCGTGCCGCGCTGCTTGCGGCGGCGACCCTCCATGAGCATCGCGTAGGTCTTGCCGACGCCGGGCGCCATCCCCAGGTAGATGCGCAGCCGGCCGCGCGCACCGGCGCCCGCCTCGAGGCGCACCCGCTCCAGCATCTCCGCCGCGGTGGGCCTCTCGTCCGTTGGCGCGCCGTTCATCGTTCGAAGTCCAGCGCGTCCAGCGCTATGTTCAGCTTGAGGACGTTCACCGTCTCCTCGCCCATGAATCCGAGTGTACGCCCATCGGTGTGATCGTCAATCAGGTCGCGCACTTGCTCCTCGCTCAGGCCGCGCGCGCCGGCCACGCGCATCGCCTGGAATCGCGCCGCCTCCGGCGAGATGTGCGGGTCCAGGCCGCTGGCGGAGGCGGTGACGAGTTCGGCCGGCACTTCGGCGTTGGCCGGCAGGCCGTTCGCCTCGCGGAGAGCGACGGCGCGCTCCGTGGCCAGATCGCGCAGCCTCTGGCTGGTCGGGCCCAGGTTGGAGCCGCTGGACGCCGCCGCGTCATAGCCGTCACCCGCCGCGGAGGGGCGCCCCCAGAAGTACTTCGGATCAGCGAACTGCTGACCGATAAGCTCGGAGCCTACGACTTCGCCGTCGTCGTTACGGATGAGGCTACCGTCCGCTTCGTCCGGGAACACGACCTGCGCGATGCCGGTTATCGACAGCGGGTAGACGAGCCCGAGGAGCAGCGTAAGCACCACGGTCATCACGATGGCCGGTCGCGCTTCCCTCAGTATCGTTTGCATTTCCGTCTCCTAGGCCAGTCCTATAGCGGACACTATGATGTCGATCGCCTTGATGCCGGTGAACGGGACCAGGATCCCGCCCAGGCCATAGATCAGCAGGTTGCGGCTCAACAGGTCGGCGGCCGGCGCCGCCCGGTACGCCACGCCTCGCAGCGCCAGCGGGATCAACGCGATGATGATGATCGCGTTGAAGATGACCGCCGACAGTATCGCGCTCTCCGGTGACTGAAGGTCCATGATGTTGAGCTCGTTCAGCTCCGGGTAGGTCACTACGAACGCGGCCGGAATGATCGCGAAGTACTTCGCGATGTCGTTGGCGATGGAGAATGTCGTGATCGCGCCGCGCGTGATCAGGAGCTGCTTGCCAATGCGCACCACCTCGATCACCTTCGTGGGGTTGGAATCGAGGTCCACCATGTTCGCCGCTTCCTTGGCGGCCGCCGTGCCGGAGTTCATCGCCATCCCCACGTCGGCCTGGGCGAGCGCGGGCGCATCGTTCGTGCCGTCGCCGGTCATGGCGACGAGGTGACCCTCGGCCTGGTACTCGCGTATCAGGCGTATCTTCTCCTCCGGCCTTGCTTCGGCCACGAAGTCATCCACTCCGGCGTCCTTCGCGATCGTCGCCGCTGTCAGCCGGTTATCTCCCGTGATCATGACGGTACGGATGCCCATGCGCCGCAGCTCATCGAAGCGATCGCGCATGCCCGGCTTGACAGTGTCCTTCAGGTAGACCGCGGCCACCAGCCGCCCGTCCTCGGCCACGGCGAGCGGCGTGCCCCCCTCCTCGGATATCCGGTCCGACTCGCCGCGCAAGTCCGAAGGCATCTCCCCGCCCTGGGCGGCGACGATGGCGTCCACCGCGCCCTTCATCCACGACGAGCCGTTCTTGCGCAGGCCGCTCATGCGCGTCTCGGCGGAGAAGGGGATTACCTCTGTTCCGGGGGGAGCGCCGCCGTCACCTTCTGGGAGGACCGCGCCCATCTGCCGGGCCAGTGAGACGATGCTCCGTCCCTCCGGCGTCTCGTCCCCCAGTGAGGACCAGAGCGCGGCTTTCACCGCGTCCTCCTTCGCGACGTCGCCCAGGGGGATGATCTCCGCCGCCAGGCGGTTGCCATAGGTGATGGTGCCGGTCTTGTCCAGCAGCAGGACGTCCACGTCGCCCGCCGTCTCCACGGCGCGCCCGGACATCGCCAGCACGTTGAAGCGTGTCACGCGGTCCATGCCGGCGATGCCGATGGCCGAGAGCAACGCCCCAATCGTCGTCGGCAGCAGGCAGACGAGAAGCGCCACCAGGATGATCGTGTCGACTGCGTCGCCCGCGTATACGGCGAACGGCTGAAGGGTCACGACGACCAACAGGAAGATGATGCTGAGCGCGGCCAGGAGGATCGTGAGGGCGATCTCGTTCGGCGTCTTCTGGCGCTGTGCTCCCTCGACGAGGGCGATCATCCGGTCCAGGAACGTCTCGCCCGGATCGGCGGTGATGCGCACCTTGAGCCAGTCGGACACCACCTGTGTGCCGCCGGTGACGCCGCTGCGGATGTCCGTGCCCGGCTCCTTGAGTACGGGCGCCGACTCGCCGGTGATCGCGGCCTCGTTGACGTAGGCCACCCCCTCGATAACCTCGCCGTCCCCGGGGACGATCTCGCCCTCGCGAACGAGCACTATGTCTCCCCTGCGGAGCTCGCCGGACGAAACCGTCTCTTCGTGGCTGTTGCGCACGCGCAACGCGGGGGTCTCCTTCTTGGTAGCGCGCAACGTGTCGGCCTGCGCCTTTCCGCGCGCCTCGGCCATCGCCTCGGCGAAGTTGGCGAACAGCACGGTGAACCAGAGCCAGGCCGTGACCTGCAGTTCAAAGCCGATGTGCTCCCCGGAAGCCGCCGCGTCTATGGCCCAGAAGGCAGTTAGCACGCTGCCGACCTCCACCACGAACATCACGGGGTTGCGGGCCATCCAGCGCGGGTCCAGCTTCCGGAAGGAGTTGGCCACCGCGCTTCTTACCAGCGGCCACGTCCAGATCTTCTGGCCGGCGCGGCGGCTCGCAGCCACCGACTTCATCTCGTCCGTCTCGGGAGTCCGTTGTGACGGCGGCTCGAGGCCGCGGGTGGGGTCGGCGTCGCGCTCGGGAACGGTGCGCGGAGCCCTGGGCTCGCTGTCTCGTGTTTCGTCTGTCATCCTCGTACCTCTAGAACGTGACGCCGTTGTTGCCGATGAAGTGCTCGACGATCGGGCCCAGGGCCAGCGCTGGGAAGAAGGTCAGCAGGCCGACGATAAGCACCACGCCGACCAGCAGTCCGACCCAGAGCGTCCCGGTCGTCGGGAACGTGCCCAGGCTCGGCGGTACGGTCTGCTTGCGGGCCAGGGAGCCCGCTACCGCCAGCGTGACGACCATGGTGATGAAGCGCCCGATGAGCATCGCGAAGCCCAGGGCACTGTTGTAGAAGCCGTTGTTCGCGCCCAGGCCGGCGAACGCCGAGCCGTTGTTACCGGTGCCCGACGTGAAGGCGTACAGCGCCTCGCTGAAGCCGTGCGGCCCGCCGTTGTTCAGCGTAGCCGTCCCCCAATCGCGTACGACTGCGGCACCTGTCATAATCAGGATAGTCGCCGGGAAGATGAGGATAGCGATCGCCACCATCCGCACCTCGAAGCTCTGCACCTTCTTGCCGATGTATTCCGGCGTCCGGCCAACCATCAGCCCGGCCAGGAAGACCGCCAGCAGGGCGAAGAAGAGCATCCCGTAGAGGCCGCTGCCCACGCCGCCGAATACCACCTCGCCGAGCTGAATGTTGGCGAGCGGGATGAGGCCACCGAGGGCGTTGAAGCTGTCGTGCATGGCGTTCACGGAGCCGTTGGAGGCGGCCGTTGTCGCCACCGCCCACAGCGACGAGAGCGGCACGCCGAAGCGCATCTCCTTGCCCTCCATGTTGCCGATGGCCTGGTCAATGCCCAGGCCCTTGAGCGCCGGGTTGGCCGCCGACTCCGCCCAGTAAGCGGCCGTCACGCCGGCCAGGAAGATCACGGACATCGCCGCGAACAGCGCCCAGCCCTGCCTGGTGTTGTTCACCATCTTCCCGAACGTGTAGGTGAGGCCCGCGGAGATTGACAGGATACCAAGCATCTGGACGAAGTTCGTCAGCGCGTTGGGGTTTTCAAACGGGTGCGCGGAGTTTGCGTTGAAGAACCCGCCGCCGTTGGTGCCTAATTGCTTGATCGCGATCTGAGACGCCACCGGGCCCTGGGCGATCGTCTGCTCGACTCCTTCCAGCCCCTTCACGACGGTGTAGTCGTTGAGGTTCTGCGGCATGCCCTGCCAGACGAAGAAGATCGCCATCACGATTGAGATCGGCAGCAACACGTACAGGACCGAGCGAACCATGTCCACCCAGAAGTTGCCAACGGTGTCGGCGCGGCGCCTGGCGATGCCGCGGATCAGGGCGAGCGCCACGGCGATGCCGGCGGCTGCGGAGAGGAAGTTCTGCACGGTGAGCGCGGCCATCTGGGTGAGGTAGCTCATCGTGTACTCGCCGCCGTAGCCCTGCCAGTTCGTGTTGGTCGTGAAGCTCGCGGCCGTGTTGAACGCCGAGTCCTGCTTTACCGCCGACATGTCGGCCGGGTTGAACGGTAGGTCGCCCTGCAGCCGCTGCAGCGCATAGACGACGGTGAACCCCGCCAGGCTGAACAGCAGCACTGCGATAGCGTAGCGCAGCCAGCCCTGCTCCTGGTTCTCGTCCACGCCGGAGACGCGGTAGAGCCCGGACTCCACTGGCCGCAGCACCGGCGAGAGCCAGGTGCGCTCGCCGGTGAATACCTTGTACATGTACAGGCCCAGCGGTTTGGTGATCGCGAGGAGGACCAGGAAATAGAAGGCAATCTGAATCCAGCCGTTGAACGTCACGGCGCGCCTCCTTCGACTCTCCTCTGCAGCTTGACGACGAGCCTGCCGGGGCGGGAATCAACCTCGGCTTCGACGAAGTGCTCCTGGGCGAACAATTTGACGGTCTGGGCCAGGGAGGTGGGCGTGTCTTCGGGTACCGGCATGGAAAGCGTCGCGCTGCGTACAACGTGCTCGGGCTTGCTCGCGAGCATCAGGCAGGCGGCCTGCAGCCGGGGAAGCAGTCCCCAGATGGCGAGCAGGCTCGCTGATTCACTTGCAGAGCGGCGTCGGTTCACGTCGATCATCTAGAACTTCTCCGGCCAGACCAGTACATAGAACAGGTACGCGAGGCCCAATCCGGCCACTACTCCCCCGAGGATGTACTCGAACGTCATGCCTTGTCTCCCATCAGCAGGTGGCACCCGTACGCCACGAGGACCGCGAATCCGAAGAACCCGAAGGCCCCGATCATGAACAGAACGTCAATCAACGCTCCCTCCCTCTGAATCGGCCGTGACCTCTTCTTCGGTTACGAGGCGCAGGAGCGCCTCCAGGGGAAACGGCTTAGGCAGGAAACACAATGGCTTGAACTCGTCGAGCCGGTCCTGGCTCACGCGCACGGCGGAGATTATGGCCGTCGGCACTTCCCTGCCTTCCGCCTTCAAGTGGCGCAGCACGTCCCAGCCGCTGCGGTCCGGCAGGTTGATGTCCAGCAGCATGAGCTCCGGCAACTCGGTGGCCAGCTCGGCCAGCGCAGCGGCGACGGTCGCCGCCTCGCGGACCTCGCAGCCGCGCGCCGTCAGATTGCGGACGATGATGCTGCGGAGCGTTGCTTCGTCCTCTACGACCAGGATTCGTCGGTATGCCATCGCAAGGCCATAGTCGTACGGCGGCGCTCAACGCCGCATCAACAGGCGTCGGGCGCGGCTCAACGGAAGCTCAACGTTTCGGGCCCGGCGCGTCACTCTTCGACGGTGACCAGCCGGTAGCCAACGCCCGGCTCGGTCAGGAGATAGCGGGGACGCTGAGGGTCGGGCTCGATCTTCTTGCGGAGACGGGCGACGTACACGTGCAGGTAGTGCGCCTCGTCGCCATACTCCGGGCCCCACACGGACTGCAACAGCATTCGGTCCGTCAACACCCTGTCCCGCTGGGCGATGAAAGCCTTGAGGAGGTCATACTCGGTGGGCGTGAGGTGCACCACCTTGCCGCCTGCTTCGACGCGTCGCTGCTCCAGATCGACTTCAAGCCCTCCGAGGCGAAACACGGGCTCGGCGCCGGAGGCGGGCCCGGCGGCATGCCGGAGCGACACCCGGACCCGGGCCAGCAGCTCGTCCACGCTGAAGGGCTTCGTGAGATAGTCGTCAGCGCCGAGGTCTAGCGCAGCCACCTTGTCCCGCTCAGCGCCGCGGACTGACAGGACCAGGATCGGCACGCTCGATTCCAGCCGCAGCTCGCGGATGACCTCCGTTCCGTCCATATCGGGCAGGCCGAGATCGAGGATGATCAGGTCTGGCCTCTGGCGCCGGCAGGACGCGAGGGCCGCCGCTCCCGTCTCCGCCGTTTCGACCTCGAATCCGTGGCCGGCGAGGTTCCTCCGGAGCGCGCGCACGATGCCCCGCTCGTCGTCTACGACCAGTACCCGCGCGCCGCCGCTCATCTTCGGTCAGGCGACCGCCGCCGGCCGTTCCGTGAGGGGTAGGGTGAACACGAACCGCGCGCCGCCATCGTCCCGGTTCTCCGCCCAGATCCGTCCGCCGTGCGCTTCGATGAGACCCTGGGCGACGGCCAGCCCCAGCCCGCTGCCGCGCGGCCTGAAATCGCCGGGCGCCCGGTAGAACGGCTTGAACAGGTGCGGCAGCGCCTCCGCCGGGATGCCCGGCCCGTTATCCGCGACTTCTATCTGTACAGTATCGCCGGCCACCCGAACCAACAGCCTGATCTCGCTCCCCTGCGGCGTGTACTTGACGGCGTTCTCGATCAGGTTGGTCAGCACCTGGTCGATCTCAACGTAGTCGAACTGCAGCGGCGGCAGCTCGCCCGGCACGTCCAGCGCCAATTGGTGAGAGGCAGCAAGACGCCGCAGCCGCCCGGCCACCTCGTTCGCCAGCGATCCCAGGTCATACCACCCCATCTCCGGCTGGATACTGCCGGCCTCGATCCGCGAGAGGTCCAGCAAGTTGCTGACCAGGCGGTTCAGCCGTTCCGCCTCTTCCACAATCGCTTGCGTGAACTCCTTCCGCTCCTTTTCGTTCCACCCTACGTCCTCCTGAAGCAGACTCCCTGCCGAGGCGATGATCGAGGCGAGGGGCGTGCGGAGATCGTGCGAGACGGCGTTGATCAGCGCCGTGCGCAGCTCGTCCGTCCGGCGCAGGACTTCGGCCTCCATCGCCTCACGCTGGAGCCGCAGCCTCTCAAGGGCGAGCCCCAACTGATGGGCAACGGCGGACAGCAGCCTGTCTTGCTCGGCGCCAAACCGATCTGCGCCCCGCGAACGGACGAGAATGATCGATCCCACCCGCTGCCCCTCCAAGTCGACGGGCACCGCGTTCACCCGGTTGCTCCGTCGCCTGGCGATCGCCCTCGCCTCAGGCGGCATCACTCGAATCCAGCGCCCGGGCCGCCCCCTTTCGCTGGTGGTCGGCGCCCGCCCGGCGCCGAGGATCGTCTCCGGGAGCCTCGCCGCCTCCTTGGCGAGGGCGATCGCCTCGCTGTCTCCCGTGTCCGCCTGCGCCGATTCCTGATCGCCGGCCGCCACGACGACGACCGCGAGGGAGAGCTCCGCGCGCAGGCGCTCCGCCACGGAGGTGAGCGCCCTCTCAAGCTCCGGCTCTGACATCAGGCGGACGACATCGTAGAGGACAGCGGCCTCCTTCTCGCGGCGCTCGGCCTCTCGCGCTCGCTCGCGCAGGGCGGCGGCCAGCTGCCCGGTGATGACGCCGGTCACGAGGAGCAGGCCCAGGGCCACCCACTCCTCCTCGTCGGCCACGGTGAACGTGTAGCGCGGCTCGATAAAGAAGAAGTTGAAGGCGCCGAACGAAGCGACGGCCGCCACGATAGCCGGTCCGCTACCGAAGAGGAGGGCGCTGGCCATGACCGCCAGCAGGTAGAGCATCGACGCGTTGCCCACGTCGGCCAGTAGCCGGACGAGGGCGACGACGCCTGTGAACGCCGCGACCAGCGCCAGCGATAGGCCGTATCGCGTGATGGGGTGCCGCAAATAGGGCATCATCACAACTAGAGTTTAATACAGCGCGCTGGCGCGGGGCATCGCTAGTGGATACCTGCATGGCCTCACGGAGGTTTTGCTGTCAGTTCTGCTATCAAGTGTGATCAGCCAACGCGAATCCCACGTGAATCGGGCTGATCTTCTCTATCAAGCCCACTAGCAGCGATGAGTTTGTTCGGAGGACTGATAGGGGTTTCTTCGCGAAGCCATACCCCGGATCACCTGCCGGGAAGCGAGAAATCGGCCCCGGAGGGCCGATCTCGAGTCTGACGATTTGGAGGCGACGGGGGGAATCGAACCCCCGATCGGGGTTTTGCAGACCCCTGCCTTAACCACTTGGCCACGTCGCCTCTAGCCGCTTGGTGCCGAGGAGGGGATTTGAACCCCTACGCCCTTTCGGGCACCGCCCCCTCAAGACG
Organism: Dehalococcoidia bacterium; assembly: GCA_040877915.1. Classification (GTDB taxonomy): domain Bacteria; phylum Chloroflexota; class Dehalococcoidia; order SM23-28-2; family RBG-16-64-32; genus JBBDNA01. The sequence goes on along the minus strand of JBBDNA010000017.1, from coordinate 1,082 downwards.
GCGTGTCTACCTATTCCACCACCTCGGCGGCCTTCTCTATGTTACTGATTTTCGATTGGTTTGCAAGCTGAGAGGAGAAGCGGCGGAAACAGTGGCCTGGCGGCGAGTTCTGAGGGCCGCCGACCTTACGGCCGACGGCCCCCCCTCACTGTCCAGGGTCGCCGCCTAGCCCAAGGTATCGGCGACCCCGTGCGTCTTCAGGGGTTTTGTCCCCCCGGGGGTGCGGCAAACCCCACTGTCACCAGACGCCGAAGTTGGAGGCCGTCCGCCGTGGCCGGGCGGGCGGCTGTGCCGACCCCGGGAGGGAGAAGGTCGGACACTGCGTGGCCTGTCTGGGTTCTCGTGCTGGTTTCTGTGCTGTCGTTCATTGGTCGGTCGATGGCTGAGGTTCGAGTTGCCCGTATTGTAGGTGACGGGCCAGGTCTGTCAATGGTTTTGGCAGCATTCGCGAGGATTATCTAGTGAGCGCTCACTTAACCGAGGAAGCGCTCGCTATGGGGAAGGTCGGGACGGTCTCAGGCGCAGCTGGTGAGCAGCTGGCCTCCGGCGAACCCGGCGATGACGTCGCCGATGTTGACCTGGCCGTCCGCGTTCAGGTCCGAGCGGGGCTGATAGCTGCCGGAATCGCCGATCACGCCCACGAACAGGCGGATGACGTCTCCCATGTCGGAGTCCTGATCGTCGTCGGCGTCTGGCGGCCAGGAGTCGGGGTCCTCGTCGTCGCCGTCGGTCGTGGCCGCGCAGGGGGCCAGCGGCTGCGTGCCGATGGCGCCCTCGTCCGCGGTCGAGAAGCCATCGCAGTCATCGTCGCCCTCGGGGACGTGCCAGGGAGTGGAGGTGAGGGGGCAGCCGTCGCAAGCGTCGCCCCAGGCGTCGCCGTCGTCGTTCTGCTGGCCCGGGTTGGCGGTCCCGGGGCAGTTGTCGGCCGCGTTGGGGACGCCATCGCCATCGGTGTCGTTGGGGTCTGGCGTGGGCGTAGGCGTGGGCGTGGGTGTGGGCGTGGGAGTGGGCGTGGGCGTGGGCGTCGGCGTGGGTGTGGGCGTTGGCGTGGGCGTGGGCGTGGGAGTAGGCGTGGGCGTGGG
>JBBDNA010000016.1:0-75659 GCA_040877915.1 Dehalococcoidia bacterium | reverse complement strand
AAAGGGGCCGTGCCTCGAGGCACGGCCCCTTTCGCGTAACCCGTCCAGCAAACCGTTGACACGTCCGGCAAGCGGTGCAATAGTGGCGGAAGCTTGGGGCCCTTTCAGTAGGAGCAGAAGTATGTCGATACACAACCGTGTGTCCCTCGTATCCGGCGGAATCCTCGCCCTGGTAGCCGTAGCCGCCGCGGCCGGCCTCTGGGCGGCCTCGCCGGCCCACGCCGTGACCTTCACCGTCACGAAGACGGCGGACACCGCCGACGGCACCTGCGACGCGGACTGCTCCCTGCGTGAGGCGATCAGCGCCGCCAACGGGACCGTCGACGCCGATATCACCCTGCCCGCTGGCGCCTATACCCTGACCATCGCCGGGGCGGACGAGAACGCGAACGCCACGGGCGACCTCGACATCACGGAACCGCTGACGATCAACGGGGCGGGCGCGGACACTACCATCATCGACGGCGCTGGCCTGGACCGGGTGCTGGACGTCATCAACACAGACCTCACTCTCAACGGCGTCACGATCACCGGCGGCGACACCACTGGGGCTGCAAGCGACGATGGCGGTGGAATTCAGCTAACGGACAGTGTAACGCTGACGCTCAACGAAAGCGCCGTCGACGGCAACACTGGTGGCGACGGCGGCGGGATCTTCGCTTGCTGTGAGGACGCCGCGTTCACGATCACGAACAGCAGCGTCTCCGATAACGTGGCGGCGGGCGACGGCGGCGGCATCTTCCACTGCTGCGCCGACCTCAGCCTCACGCTCACGAACAGCGACGTCTCCGACAACGGGGCGGGGGGCGACGGCGGCGGCATCTTCAGCTGCTGCGGCGACGAGGCGCCCGACACACCCAACCCTACGACCATCACGATCACTGGCAGCACCGTGGACGGCAACAGCGCCGGAACCGAGGGCGATGGCGGCGGGCTGTTCTTCTGCTGCGGCGGCACCGAGAGCACAACGGTCGACGTCACCGATACCTCCATGAGCGCAAACACGGCGGGCGGCGACGGCGGTGGGTTCTTTTACTGCTGCGGCGGCGACTCGGCGGACGCTATCGCCATCGATGGCAGCAACCTCTCGGGGAACACCTCCGGCGGTGAAGGCGGCGGCTTCTTCTACTGCTGCGGCAGCACATCGACGGAGACGCTGGACATCACGGACAGCGCCTTCTCGGGAAACTCAGCCGTCGAGGCGGGTGGCGGAGTCTACCTGTGCTGCGAGGCCGACCTGGGCACAACTGCCACGATCTCCGGTAGTGAGTTTTCCGGGAACACGTCCGACCTGGAGGGCGGCGGGCTCTACGCGGCCGATATGGCGGATCTCAGCATCGTCAACTCCACGTTCAGCGGCAATGCCGCCGTCAACGGCGCCGGCATCTTCGCGGAGACCGACACGATCGCTTCTCTCACAAACGTCACCATCACTGACAACGCCGGCGGTGACGACGGCGGCGGCATCTCGATCGGCGACGACACGACAACCGCGAGCCTGCTCAACACTATCATCGCCAACAACACCGACGGCGGCGACTGCTTCTCGCTCGGCACCCTCACCTCCAGCGGCCACAACATCGACTCCGACGGCAGCTGCGGCCTCACCGGTGACGGCGACCAGCCGAGCACCGACCCCGGTCTAGCGGCGCTGGCCCTCAACGCTCCCGGAACCACGCAAACGCACGCCCTCACCGCGGACAGCGCGGCCACCGACGCGGGTGACAACGACGGCTGTCCCGCCACCGACCAGCGCGGCGTCGAGCGGCCGCAGGACGGGGACGAAGGCGGCGCCGGCACAGCCGTGTGCGACGTGGGGGCTTACGAGTTCCTCCCGGACGCGGACGGTGACGGCATCCTCGATGCCCTCGACGGCTGCCCGAACGATCCCGAGGACTTCGACGGCGTGGAGGACGAGGACGGCTGCCCCGAGGGAGACGTTGCCACACCCACCGCCACACCCACGCCCAGCGAGCTGCCGGACACCGGCGCTCCGCCCGCCGCCGACAGCGGCGTCCCCTGGCTCGCCCTCCTCGCCGCCCTAGGCGCGGCGGCCGTCACCGGCGGCGCCCTCGTCGCCATGCGACGCCGCTAGCCCGAACGACGCACTGAAAAGGGGCCGTGCCAGCGAGGCGCGGCCCCTTCTTTCGCCCGCCGTTTTCCCCTAGGATGGGCGCATGGACCTCGGCCTGCGCGACAAGGTAGCGATCGTCGCCGGGGCGTCCCGCGGCATCGGCAGGGCCAGCGCCATCACCCTCGCCGCCGAGGGCTGTCGCGTGGCCCTGGCCGCCCGCGGCGAGGAAGACCTGCGCGCCGCCGCCGCCGAGGTCGAGGCCGCCGGCGTTGAGGCGCTGGCCGTCCCCTGCGACCTCACCCGCCCCGAAGACGCCGAGCGGCTCGTCTCCCGCACCGTCGAGACTTTCGGCCGTCTGGACGCCCTGGTCAACTCCCTCCATTTCTCCGAACCCGGCGTGGAGGACGATGTCTGGGAACGCTCCTTCGAGATGATCTTCCTGGCGGCCGCCCGCCTGACCCGCCTCTGCGCGCCGTATCTGAAGGCGGCCGGCGGCGGCTCGGTGGTGCATCTCGCGTCGATCTGGGGGCGGGAGGCGGGGGGGCGCCCCGCCTACAACGCCATGAAGGCCGCTCTCATCTCCCACTCCAAGGCCATGGCCGTAGAGCTGGCGCCGGACCGCATCCGCGTGAACAGCGTCGCGCCCGGCTCCATCAGCCACCCGGGCGGCACCTGGTGGCAACGGGAGCAAGACGACCCGGAGGGGATGGCCCGCTTCGTGGCGGAGAACATCCCGCTGGGCCGATTCGGGACGGCGGAGGAGGTCGCCAACGTCGTCGCCTTTCTTCTCTCGCCCAGGGCGTCCTGGGTCACCGGCGCCTGCGTCGTCGTCGACGGCGGCCAGGGCCGCTCCAACATCTAGCGCGACGCCCGGCCTTCGCCTACGATAGACGCCGCCATGCCCCGCGAGCCTTCGTCAAGCCTGCAAGACCTGCGCGTCCTCGACCTCTCGAACGGGATCGCCGGCGCGTACTGCTGCAAGCTGCTGGCCGGCTACGGCGCCGACGTCATCAAGGTCGAGCCGCCGGACGGCGACCCGACTCGCCGCCGGGGCCCGTTCCCTGAGGACCGCCCTCATCGCGAGACCGGCGCCCTCTGGCTGTACCTGAACACCGGCAAGCGCGGTTTGACCCTCGACCTGTCGCAGGCAACGGGGCAGAGGCTGTTCCGGCGCATGGTGGAGGACGCCAACATCATCGTCGAGAGCTTCCAGCCCGGGCACATGGAGTCGCTCGGCCTGGGCTTCGAACCGCTGCGCTCGATCAAGCGGCGTATCGTCCTCGTGTCGGTGACGCCGTACGGCCAGAGCGGCCCGAAGTCTGGCTGGCGGGCCACGAACCTGACCTCGTTCGCCTCCGGGGGCCAGATGTCGCTGACCGGGGAGCCGGACCGAGAGCCGCTGGTGAACGGCGGCTCGCAAGCGGAGTACCAAACCGGGTTGCAGGCGTTCGCGGCGGCGGCGCTGGCCGCCCACCAGGCGGACTCGCTGGAAGTGCCCCAGCACGTGGACATCTCGGCGCAGGAGTGCATGGCCTCGGCGCTGGAGCTATACCTGCCCTGGTGGGCCTACCTGAAGCGGGACATTTCGAGGCGGCGCGGCAACGTCCTCTCCGGCATGGTCGGCGTGTTCCCCACGTCCGACGGCCACGTCGGGCTGCACATCATGCCCCGCAACTGGCCCTGGTTCGCCCGCGTCATCGGCCGCGAGGACCTGATCGACGACCCGCGCTTCCGCGACAACGTCGCACGCCTGCAGAACAACGACGAGCTGGAGGCGATCGTCTACGCCTGGGCGGCGCAGCGGAAGGCGAAGGACGTCTACCGGGACGCCGGCGCCGGCCGCGCCCCGATCGCCTTCGTCCATTCGCTCACCGACCTGCTGGAATCGGAACAACTGCGGGAGCGGGCCTACTTCGAGGAGATCGAGCACCCTGCGGCAGGGCGACAGAGCTACCCTGGCGCGCCGTTCCACATGAGCGAGGTCGCCTGGGAGCAGCGTCGCGCCCCGCTCCTGGGCGAGCACAACGTCGAGGTGTACTGCGAGGAGCTGGGCCTGAGCGGGACGGAGCTGTCGCGGCTGCGAGCGGCGGGGGTGGTGTGAGTGCGCGACACTGTGTATGCGATAGCGAACAAGCGACGCCGCAGCCTGAAGGCTGCGGCATTCGGACGGGAGGATGCCCCAGCCTTCAGGCTGGGGTAGCTCACCCATGTTCCGCCTTCCCCTCTACGGCGTCCGAGTGCTGGACCTGACGATGGCCTGGGCCGGGCCTTACGCCACGCGCCTGCTGGGCGATATGGGCGCGGAGGTCATCAAGATCGAGGCCGTCGGGAGCTGGGACCTGCTGCGCACGTTCACCGGCCAGCCGCCCGACGTGGAGCGCGTGTGGGACAGGTCCCCGTACTTCAACCACATCAACCGCAACAAGTACGGCTGCGCCCTGGACCTCTCGCGCGAGGAGGGCCGCGAACTCTTCCTGCGGCTCGTCCAACTCTCCGACGTCGTCATCGAGAACTTCCGGGCCGAGGTGATGGACAACCTGGGCCTGAGCTACGAGACGCTCTCGGCGGCCAACCCGCAGATCATCGTCGTGTCCATGCCGGCGCACGGCAAGACGGGCCCGGAGCGCGACTTCATCGCCTTCGGGACGAACGTGGAGCAGCTATCGGGGCTGTGCAGCCTGACCGGCTACGAGGGCGGGCCGCCGCAGAAGACCGGCATCAGCTACGGCGACCCGGTGGCCGGCGTCGCCGCCGCGGGGGCCGTCTCTCTGGCCCTCTGGGACCGGCGGCGCAGCGGCCGCGGCCAGTACATCGAGGTGGCGCAGCGGGAGACGCTGACCGGCCTCATCGGCGAGCAGATCGTCGGCTACTCGATGTCCGGCAGCCAGCCGCCGCGACGGGGCAACCGCCACACGTCGATGTCGCCCCACGGCTGCTATCCCTGCCGGGGCGACGACGAGTGGCTGACCATCGCCTGCGAGGACGACGCCCAGTTCGCGGCGCTGTGCGAGGTCATGGGCCGAACGGAGCTGGCCTCGGACCCGAGGTTCGCGGACGTGGTGGCTCGCTACCGGAACCAGGACGCGCTGGACGCCGAGATCGCGGCCTGGACGGCGACTCGAGCGACGGAGGACTCCGCCGAGGCCCTACAGGCGGCGGGCGTCCCGGCCTCGCCGGTCCTCAGCGTCCCGGAAGTGTTCGCCGACCCACACCTGCGCGATCGTGGCTTCTTCGAGAACGTTTCGCACTCGGTCGCCGGCGAGTGGGAGATCGAGGGCCCGCACTGGCGGATGAGCGAGTCGCCGGGGCACGTGCGGCTGCCGCCGCCGGCCTTCGGGGAGCATAACTCCTACGTCTTCGGCGAGCTGCTGGGGCTATCGGAGAGCGAGATCGCCTCGCTGGCGGCGGAGGGCGTTACAGGAAGCGTGCCGGACTGGACCGTCCACGAGTAGCCGCTACGCCAGCCGTATCCACGTGGCCCTGGCCCGCGCTCTCAGCTCCCCGTCCGCCGTGTGCAGCGCCGTCCCCGCGTACATCTTGCGGCCATCGACCCCCAGCCGCCAGCCCGTGACGACGTAACGCTCTCCGGGATACACAGGCGCGGCGACCTCGGCCGCGAAGCGGCCCAGCACGATCGGGCGCCCATCACCGGCCTCGGCCAGGAACGCCCAGGCGCCCGGGCAGTCCAGCGCCGCCCACACGAACTCGGGGCGAACGGCGCCGTCCTCGCCAGCGAGCGAGGCCGCCGGGACCCAGGGCGCGGCGACGACGTCGCGGCCTGCCACCCAGTGCGGGAAGATCCGCAGTCCGTCGCCCGCGGGACGTTGTGGCCCGCAGACGAAGCAGGTGTCGAAGCTGTGCCGCCGGAACCCCTCGTAGCTACGGCTGGCCGCCTCCGCCTGGGCGAAGGTGACCGGCGGCGGAGGCTCGATCTCCATGACGCTGGCCGGCGCCGCCTCCGCGATCAGCGTGTTGCCCTCGCGCAGGGCCAGGACGCCGTCGCTACGGGCCACCTCCAACGGCGTGTCCAGGGGCGGTCGCCGGCGCAGGGTGACCTCCGCCGTACCGCCGAGCAGCGGCGCGATCAGTCCGCAGAGGTAGCCCCCGTGCGCCGAGTCCGGCGGGCCGTTGAAGCGACGGTTGATGGTGATCTCTCCGATGTTTGCCTCAGACACCGGTCGATACTCCTATCGCCGCGCCGATGCCGAAGGTGAGCGCGCCCGCGGCCACGCCGATGGCCAGCTGCCTGCCTCCGCTCATCAGCGGGCTGCGACCGGTGAACAGGGAGAGCGCCGCGCCCACCGCGAACAGCGCCAGGGCGCTCATCGCGGCGCTGGCGACGACGAAGGGTGCGCTGGCGTCGGCCCCGAAGAAGAAGGGAACGACCGGCACCAGCGCGCCGATCGCGAACGCCAGGAATGAGCCGATGGCGGCGCCCCAGGGTGAGCCCAGCTGCGAGGGGTCCAGCCCCAGCTCCTCCCGCACCAGCGTGTCCAGGGCCACCTCCGGGCTCTCCATGAGCCGCTCGGCCATCAGTGCCGCCTCGTCTTCGGGCAGGCCCTTGGCGCGATAGATCAGCGCCAGCTCCCGCTGCTCCTCTTCGGGCGCCATTTCCAGCTCGTCCCTCTCCAGTTGTATCTGTCGCTCGAACAGCTCACGCTGGGCGCGCATGGAGACGTATTCGCCGGCGGCCATGGAGAAGGCGCCGGCGAGGAGCCCCGCCACGCCGGCCAGCAGCACGAACTCGCCGCTAGTGCCGGCGCCGGCGAACCCCATGATCAGCGCCGTGTTCGATACCAGGCCGTCGCTCACGCCGAAGATGCTCGCGCGCAGGGTGCCGCCGCCACCGCTGCGGTGCCAGGTCTCGCGCTCTGCGATCGCCGCCGCCGGCTCTCGCCTCTCCAGCCGGCTGAGGGTGCGCCGGTGCTCGCGTTCGTCCGGCGCGATGGCGCGGGCGGTCTCGTCCTGCGCCATGTACATCTGGTAGGCGCCCGCCTCCAGCCCGCGCACGATGGGAAGCACCGACCGGGGCCCGAATCGGCGCGCCATGAAGCCGATGAGGCGCACGCGCAGGCTGGGGCCGTGGTCACGCGGGTCGACGCCGGCCTCACGCAGCTTGCCACGCCAGATGTCGGCGTGACGCTCCTCGACGGCCGCGAGCTCCTCGAAGATCGATCTGCGTTCGTCGTCGCGCTCGGCCTCGGCGAGGAGCCGGTAGACCGCGATGCCGTCGATCTCGTCGTCCAGATTCGCCTTGTAGCGGCGGATGTCGTTAGGGGTTGTGGGCGTCATTACGCCATCTTGATTGAAATCGAATACCGTTTGACCTCTAGGCCTTCCACGGCTTCCACCGCGTCTTCGAGCCTTTGACTCACGTCTCCTTGATCCAAGATTAACAGGATTCCGCGAACGCGCCCGTCTTCTGTGAGCGTCTTCTTGGCCCACCCCATGTAACGTGCTATCTGACCGATGGCCTTGTCGCTGTCCCAATGCTGCCTCTTCAACTCGATGACAACCGGGGTTTCGCTGTTATCCTTGCAGAGAAGGTCTATACGGCCGCCCGGGACCGGATACTCCTCGACTCGTTCGGCAAACATAGGACTGAGCCCTGGTTCTATCTGGTTCAGGTTTCTGGCGAGCGCCTGCCGTAAATGAGTTTCAGCTACGTCTAAGGCGGCGTCATGTGGCATGCCCTCCGTGGATTCCGGCTCCACTTCCATCAGCTCAAGAAGCCGACCCCATTCTTCTTGACTCACCGGGAAGTTAGTGCCCTGAGCGAACTTCAGGATACTTAGCGACAGCAGAGCAGGGTCGTCACGCAGTTCAGAGCGAAGAAGCGGTCTATCCAGCAATCGGTCCGATATCGTCAACCTGACGCGCGGCCTACTCTCGGCCATGCGATCCCTTTCGGTTTCTGTCCAGTGCGGATCGGAGTCAGTTACGGGCGCTGGTTCAGAGACTACCTCAGCTAGTGCGTAAATACCCGCGTTTGCACCCGCCTGCCAGATCAGTACGCTATCACCCGTATGTATCTCGCGTGCGTGCTGGTTGACCTCCCACAGTATCTCGTCCAGCTCCGATAACGCGTCCAACAACCTGTATCGCTTGGGGTCGGCTTGAAAGATCCAGTAAGACATGGGTTGATGCTTACACGTGGCTCAGCGCGCCGCCGTCCACCCACATCACCTGCCCCGTGACGTACTCTGCGGCGTCCGAGGCCAGGTACACGGCCATGCCGGCGATCTCCTCGGGCCGGGCGAACCGCTTGCCGGGGAGATAGCGCTCCAGCCGCCGTCGCGACTCCTCGTCGGCCAGGAACGGCGAGCCTTCGACCCAGCCGGCGCCGATGGCGTTGACGGTGACGCCGCTGCGCGCCCACTCCAGCCCCAGCGCGCGGGTGAGGTTCATCACGCCGGCCTGGGCGGCGCAATAGGCGGATGCGTTGGCTACGCCGCGCTCCGCCAGGAGCGAAACGACGTTGACGACGCGGCCGGAGCCCTGGGCCAGCATGGGCACGGAGGCGGCGCGGCAGGCCAGGTACACGCCGGTCAGGTTCACATCGATGACGCGACGCCACTCCTCCGCCGTCACGTCCGGCAGCGGCTTCGCGAACGGCAAGTCCTGCGCGTTCACCAGGACGTCCAGCCGGCCCAGCTCCGCGACCGCCCGCTCGACGAGCGAGCGAACGTCGTCCTCGTCGGCGGCGTCGATTGCGGCGGCGAACCCCTTGCGGTTGAGCGCCCAGAACTCGTTGGCGCAGGAGTTGGCGGCGACTTCCTCGCGCTGGGAGCGGGTGGTCGTAGCGGCGGCGACGTCGGCGCCAGCCTCTGCCAGGGCGACGGCGATCGCCCGTCCCACGGGGTTGGAGGCCCCGATGACCAGCGCCACGCGGCCGGCCAGCGAGAACTGATCGTTCGCCATCAGGCCTCGCCTTCCAGGGGAACGACCGGCGCCAGGCCGGTCGGCGCGTGGCCGCCAGCCAGCCCGCCCCCCTCCACGGCGACGATGTCGCCGTTCATGTAGCTCGACAGGTCGGAGGCGAGAAAGACGCACAGCGGGCCCAGCTCCTCGTCCTGGCCGAAGCGGCCCATGGGGATGAACTTGCCGCCGCGCCAGAACTCCATCATCGCCGGATTGTCGTGGGGGAAGAGGCCGGGCGCGATGAGGTTCGCCTGGATGTTGCGGCCGCCGTAGGTCATGGCCACGGCCCGCGTGAAGTTGATCAGCCCCGCCTTGGCCGAAGTGTACATGAAGTTGTTGGCGCCCGCGCGCAGCCCGAATCCGGACGTCAGGTTGATGATCTTGCCGCCGCCCTGCTCCAGCATGTGCGGGATGACGGCCCGGCAGCAGTAGAACGTGCCCGTGAGGTTGGTGTCGATGCCGACACGCCACTCCTCGTCCGTGATCTCCTCCAGGGGCTTGCCGAACCCGGCCGTGGCGCCGCCGGCGTTGTTCACGAGGACGTCGATGCGGCCGTACTCGGCCATGGCGGCGTCGGCCATCGCGTTCACGGACGTGGCGTCCGTTATGTCCGTCTCGACGACGAGGCAGCGGCGCCCCTTGGCCAGCACCTCGGCCGCCGTCTCCTCGATCTGGGCCCGCGTGCGGGCGGCGACGACGAGGTCGCAGCCGGCGTCGGCCAGGGCCAGCGCCATCGCCCGGCCCAGCCCGCGCCCCGCGCCGGTGACGACGGCTATCTTGCCGTTGAGACTGAGCTTGTCGAGCACGGTCATTGGGGCGCTCCTTCCGGTGGGCAGCCGTAGCTTACAGGGAATAGGTTGGGGGGTTCAAGCGCAGGCGCCACGTAGGGGCGACCTTCAGCCCGCGTCCCCCACCCCGTTCGGGCAGGCACGGGGGCCTGCCCCTACAGTCGCTACAGTCGCGCGAGCGCCTCCCGCGCCCAGGCCGCGTCCGGGTCCGGCGGCGCCTCGACGAAGACGACGGACACGCCCTCCGGGACCTCGCCGGGTTCGACCGGACGGTCGTGCGGCAGGGCGACGAGAACGGTCCCGCCACCCGTGCGCGACATCTCGCGCGACGCGAATCGAACGGCCAGCGCCAGCGCGTCGCCGGTGGCGTCGCCGAGGTCGGCGCAGAAGGCGAGAAGGCCGAGGCCGCCCAAGGCCTTCGAGACCTGGCGGACCATGACTCGCACCGCCATCTCGTTCGTCGCGTTGATCGCCTGCGACTGTGCGCCCACCCGGCGGGCCAGCCGCTGAACGGCGAACGCGGTCTCGCTGTCGGTGGACGACGCGACGAGGGCCAGGGGAGCGCCGCGCTCGGCGAGCGCCTCGGCGAGGGCGCGACCGGCTGCAGTTTCCGCGCCCAGGACAAACGCCCGGGTCTGCGCCAGGGACAGCGCTAGGGCGCCCCCATGCGGGCCTGCGCCTCGTAGACGTGGTGGAGGCCGTGCAGCATTATCGAGTTGGCGAGGATGTCCGACACGGGGATGGACTCCGAGAAGAACCGCCGTTTGGCGTCCAGCTGCTCGTCCGGCAGCGTCTTCACGAAGTCGATGAGCTTTGCGTAGTTGGCCTCGAACGCGGCCATGATCTGCTCCTGCGGCATCGCCTCCATGGCGCCGACAGCCTTCGCGTTCATGTCGTTGATGTCCAGGCCGAGCGCGATGTCCGTGCCTTCGGGCGCGGCCATGAGGCCGCCAGCCATCCCCGGCACGATGCCGGCGGTCGCGGCCAGGTGACTGTAGACCTCCTTTGGCGTCCAGCCGGAGGCGCGCTCCGCCTCCCACTCACCGTTGGCGAACAGGGCGACGCTGCGCTTCCCCTGCGCTACGGTCATCTCGAGTCCCGCGATCAGTTCTCCCTTTGTGGCCATCGTGCGTCTCCTCCTTGTAGGCTAGCGGGCGGATTGTATATCGCGCGCGGCGGTGGGGCAAGTCAGAGGTCGGCGTTCAGCTGCTTCGCCGCCGCCGCAACGCCCGCTCCCTTCTCCGCCTTGAACCCGCGCCGCAGCAGCTCCGCCTCCAGCGCGAACAGCAGGCCGAGGACGTTCTGGGCCGTCGAGTTATATCCCATGAGGCCGACGCGCCACACCTGCCCCTGCAGCTGGCCGATGCCGCCGCCGACTTCGATGTTGTGTTCCTGGAGCAGGCCGCGCCGGACGTCCATCTCCTCGATCCCCTCGGGCACGCGGACTGTGGTGAGGGAGGGGAGGCGGTAGCCTTCCTGCGCGTGCAGCTCCAGCCCCATCGCGACGATGCCGGCCCAGAACGCCTCCGCGTTGCGAAGGTGGCGGGCGATGCGCGCCTCCAGCCCCTCCTCCAGGGCGATGCGCAGCCCCTCGCGCAGAGCGTAGAGCATCGTCATCGGCGGCGTGTGGTGGTAGACGCGGGCCTGCCCGGCGCCCCAGTAGTCGCGCAGCATCGACACGTCCACGTAGTAGCTGCGCGGCTTCTCCTTGCGGTTGGCGACAACCTCCATCGCTTGCGGGCTGAAGGTCACGGGCGACAGCCCCGGCGGCGCCGACAGGCACTTCTGCGTGCCGGAGTAGCAGACGTCGATCCCCCACTCGTCGATGAGCAGCTCGCAGCCGGAGAGGGAGGTGACGGCGTCGACGAGCAGCAGCGCCCCGTGCTCGTGTACGATCTTCGAGATCTCTTCCAGCGGCTGGAGGACGCCGGTGCTGGTCTCGCCGTGGACGATGGCCACGACCTTGGCGCCGGGGTTGGCCTTGAGCGTGGCCTCCACCTGCTCCGGCTCGATGACGCTGCCCCAAGGCGCCTCGATGATCGCCGACTGGGCGCCGCAGCGGGCGACCATCTGGGTCATGCGCTCGCCAAAGAAGCCGTTGGCGCAGACGACGGCGGTGTCGCCGGGCTCGATGACGTTGTAGAGGGCGGCCTCCATGCCGGCGGTGCCGGTGCCGGAGATGGCGATGGTCATGTCGTTCTCCGTGCGGAACAGGGCGCGAAGGGGGCGCTGGGTGTCGTCCAGGAGCTGGAGGAACTGCGGGTCCAGATAGCCGATGACCGGGGCCATCATGGCGCGGTAGACGCGAGGGTGGACGTTCGACGGCCCGGGGCCGAGGAGCAGCCGCGCCGGGACGTTCAGCTCGCCGAAGGCGTCAGAGGGCTGCGTCATGTACCGTCTTGCGCCGTCTCGGTCGCCTCGCGCGCCTCCGCCTCGCAGAACGCCTTCAGGCCCTCCATGTCTGCCTCCGCGTGCCGTTTCATCGTGCGGAGGAAGATGGGCATGGCGATTCTAGCGGCGATGGGAATGTTGTGCTTGAATCCGTAATACACGCCGGCTCTTGTACCTGACGAAGACGGCCTCGCCTCGAACGTGAAGTAGGCCTCCTTGACGAACGGCACGTTCCAGAGCCTCTCAGTCTGGCGTCGCGTGGCTTCGTCGACCGCCACGATGCGGTGGACCATCTTGACGCCACTCCCATGAAGGCAAGTGTGGACCTCGCCCACCTTGCCCTCCTCGCCGCTCAGCGACTCGAGCTCAAGCAGCGTCGGCGCCCACTGCGGGACCTTGTCGAAGTTCACTGATGCGCTCCAGACGATCTCCGGCGGCGCGTCGATCTCCACAACCACGGCCACCACGGCGTCCTCTTCGGATATGTACACCTCACGGCTCTTGTCGAACTCCTCGCGCACCGGCTGTAGGTCGAGGTAGACGTACTCCACGGCGCCGATGTCCTGGTACTCGTCGCGGCCCGGTTCGGCGGGCAGGCCGGAGGCCTGCGCCACGTCCGCCAGAGGCGTGGTCAGGAGGGCGTATTCGCGCAGAGGGACGCTGTTCTTGAGCAGGCGGTGGGCCACGACGACGTCCGGCCCGATGAGCTCCTCGCGGCCGGCGATTTCGTGTGTGTCGAACTCGCCGGCGTGAACGACGAACTTGAGGGCGAGGTCGCCGCTGCGATCGCAGGCGCCGCAGCGGCAGGTGGATCCGGAGGCGATCTCGGCGATGCTGTTCCTGAAGTCCTCGTAGAGCCCGCGCAGGTGAGCGAAGAAGTTGTCCGGAGACTCGCCAGAGTCGGTGTAGAGGAAGAGGCAATCGCCCTCGACGTTGCCCACGTTCCAGCGACGCCGGTTCACCTTCACCATCCCGTTGAACAGATGACTCGTGATCTCCTTGGCGTGTTCGATTCCGACCTCCGAGAGAAAGGCCGTGTAGCCGCCGATATCGGCGAGCACGAAGGTTCCGCTGTTAGACACGGGCATGCCTTTCTGAACGCAACTTGACCCTGATTATACGCCGCGGCAGCATTCTGTTCAGCGCCGTGTCCAGCGCAGGACCGGCTTGCGCGCCGCCGTCGCCTCGTCCAGGCGGCGGAGGGGGGCGTGGTGGGGCGCGCCGCGCACGACGTCCGGCTCCTCCTCCGCCTCCCGCGCTATCGCCAGCATCGCCTCGCAGAAGGCGTCCAGCGCTTCCTTCCCCTCCGACTCCGTCGGCTCCACCATCAGCGCCTCGTCGACGATCAGCGGGAAGTATATCGTCGGCGGGTGGAAGCCGTGGTCGATTAGCCGCTTGGCGATGTCCAGTGTCTTCACCCCCTTCGCCCGCTGCCGGCTGCCCGAGAACACGACCTCGTGCATGCAGGCGCGGTCGTAAGGGAGGTTGTAGGCGTCGCGCAGACGGGCCAGGACGTAATTGGCGTTGATGACGGCGTTATCGCTGATCTCGCGCAACCCCTCGCCGCCGAGGGAGCGGATGTAGGTCAGGGCGCGGACGAGGACTCCGAAGTTGCCGTGGAAGGCCGTGGTCTTGCCGATACTGCGCTCGGGGGTGGCCAGGCGGTAGGCGGGGCGTTTCGGCTCCGCTCGCCCTTCGAGAGCCTCAGGGTGAGCGGGAAGAGACGTCTCCGCGACGACGGGCGCGGGGAGGTAGGGGGCGAGGTGCGACTTCACGCAGACGGGCCCGGCGCCAGGGCCGCCGCCGCCGTGGGGCGTGGAGAACGTCTTGTGCAGGTTCAGGTGGACGACGTCGAACCCCATGTCGCCGAAGCGGGCGCGGCCGAGGAACGCGTTCTGGTTGGCGCCGTCGCCGTAGAGGAGCGCTCCGTGGCTGTGCAGCGTCTCGGCGATGCGCTCGATATTGGGGTCGAACAGGCCGAGGGTCGAGGGCAGGGTCAGCATCATCGCCGCCACGCCGTCGCCGTTGCCCAGGGCCGACTCCAGCGCGGCCATGTCCGTGTTGCCCTCGCGGTCGGAGGGGATGGTCACGACCTCGAAGCCGCACATGGCGGCGGTGGCGGGGTTGGTGCCGTGGGCGGAATCCGGGATCAGCACCTTGCGGCGGCCCGTCTCGCCCCTGTCTTCCAGATACGACTTGATCATGAGGATGCCGGACAGCTCACCCTGCGCGCCGGCGGCGGGGGCCAGGCCGACGGCGTCCATGCCGGTGACGACGGCCAGCGCCCGCTGCAGCGTGTGCATCGCGTCCAGGGCGCCCTGGACGGTGGATTCGGGCTGCAACGGGTGGGCCAGGGCAAAGCCGGGCAGCCGCCCCACGTCCTCGTCGATCTTGGGGTTGTACTTCATGGTGCAGGAGCCGAGCGGGTAGAAGCCGGTATCGATTCCGTAGTTTAGCCGGCTCAGCCCCAGGAAGTAGCGCACGACCTGGTTCTGAGACAGCTCCGGCAGGTTGAGCTCACGGCGCAGGTAGCGGGCGCCCGGCAGCGGCGACTGCGGCACATCCGGCTCCGGCAGGAGCACGCCCACGCGCCCGGGCCGGCTCAGGTCGAATGTGAGGCTGGCGCCGGTATCGGTCATCTTGGGGTTCGTCCTGCTGCGCTCCGCGGTCGTCATGGGGCGGAAAGCGCCTCCACCAGCCGGTCGATCTCCTCCCGCGAGTTCATCTCGGTCACGCAGAACAGGATGCCGTTCTCGACCTGCCTGCCGGCAGGCACGGCGCCGTCGCTGACATCGAGGCCGGCGATGACGCCGCGCTCCAGCAGCCGCTCCTGGATGCGGGCGGGCGGTTCGGGGCAGCGGACGGTGAACTCCTTGAAGAACGGTTGCTCGAAGGCGAGGGAGTATCCCGCGAGGGCGGCGATGCGCTCGGCGGCGTAGTGCGCGCGCTGGTAGCAGACCTCGGCGATCTGGCGCAGGCCGTGCTTGCCCACCGAGGCCAGGTACACCGTCGCCGCCAGGCCGACGAGCTGCTGGCTGGTGCAGATGTTGGACGTCGCCCGTTCGCGGCGGATGTGCTGCTCGCGGGTCTGCAGGGTGAGGACGTAGCCGGTGCGGCCGTCCAGGTCCGTCGCGCGGCCGACGATGCGGCCGGGGAGCTGCCGCAGGTACTGCTCGCTGCAGGCGAACAGCCCCAGGTAGGGCCCGCCGAAGGCGACCGGCCAGCCCAGGCTCTGCCCCTCAGCCACGGCGATATCGGCGCCGTAGTCACCCGGCGGCGCCAGCATGCCGAGCGATATCGGGTCCACGGCGGCGATGAGCAGCGCGCCGGCGTCGTGGGCGGCCTTCTCGCGCGACCAGACGTCCTCCAGGCAGCCGAAGAAGTTCGGGTGCTGGACGGCCAGGCAGGCGTGCTCGTCGCTCAGCCCCGCGTCGGCGACGACATCGACGGCGAGGCCGGGGCCGGAGGCGTAGGTGCGGACGACGTCGAGGTAGCTGGGGTTGACGCTGTCCAGCACGGCGATGCGGCTACGACCGGTCACGCGGCAGGCCATGAGGCAGGCCTCGGCCAGGGCGCTGGCGCCGTCGTACATGCCGGCGTTGGCTACGTCCATGCCGGTCAGCTCGCAGACCATAGACTGCAACTCGAACATCGTCTGCAGCGTCCCCTGGCTGATCTCCGGCTGGTAGGGGGTGTAAGCGGTGTAGTACTCGGAGCGGGAGATGACGTGTCCGACGACGCTGGGGATGTAATGGCGATAGGCCCCGGCGCCCAGGAAGCAGGCGAGGCCATTTTCGGGCACCTGGTTGCGACCGGCCAGCGACGCCATAGCGCCGAGCAGCGCCAGCTCGTCCAGCGCGGGGGGCAAGTCCAGGCCGTCGATCCGCAACCCCTCGGGGATGTCGGCGAACAGTTCGTCAGCGGTCGCCACGCCGATGGCGTCGAGCATCGCGCGGCGGTCGTCGTCCGTATTGGGGATGTAGGGGTGGGGGGAGGTCACTCCGCCTCCTGCTCCAGGTACTCGCGGTACTGTTCGCCGGACAGGAGGCCGTCCAGCTCGGCGGCGTCGGCCAGGCGCACGCGGATGAGCCAGCCTTCGTCGTAGGGGGAGTCGTTCACCAGCTCCGGCTTGTCGGCCAGGGCCACGTTCGCTTCGACGACCTCGCCGCTGACCGGGGAGTACAGCTCCGATACCGCCTTCACCGACTCGATCTCGCCGAAGACGGCCATCTGCTCCAGCTGCTTGCCCGGCTCCGGCAGACTGAGGAAGACGACGTCGCCCAGCTGGTCCTGCGCGTAGTCAGTGATGCCCACCGTCCCGAGGTCGCCCTCCGCGCGCACCCACTCGTGCTCCTTCGTGTAGCGGAGGCCGGGAGGGATATCCACTAGGCGTTCACCTGGGGTTTGGGACGCCTGTAGAAGGGCCGGGGCACGACCCGAACGGCGAGAGGCCTGCCGCGCACGTCCACCGTTAGCTCCGTTCCCTCCTCTGCCATCTGCGGCGGTACGTAGCCCATGCCGATGCTGACGCCCAGCGTGGGCGAGTGGCCACCGCTGCTGACTTTACCGACCACCTCGCCGGAGCGCAAGATGGCGCAGCCCGGCCGCATGACGCCGCGATCTTCGGCTCGCAGGCAGGCGAGGACTCGCTTCGGTTCGGCGTCGCGAGCGCGGAGCAGCGCCTCGCGGCCGACGAATTCGGCATCGCCGTCCAGGGTCACGGCCCAGCCCAGGCCGGCCTCGAACGGGTTGACGCTCTCGTCGATGTCGTTGCCGTAGAGGAGAAGCGCCGCCTCCAGGCGGAGGGTGTCGCGGGCGCCGAGGCCGCAGGGGCTGACCCCGGCGTCCAGGAGGGCGCGCCAGAGGACGGGGCCCATTGACGCGGCGATTACCAGCTCCATGCCGTCCTCGCCGGTGTAGCCGGTGCGCGAGGCGAACACCTCCTCGCCCTGCCAGAAGTACAGCCCGCAGCGGCGCGGTTTCAACGAGCGCACCGCCTCTTCACCCAGCAGGCCAGTCAGCACGCCCATCGCGGCGGGGCCCTGCACGGCAATCATCGCCGTGCTCTCGTGCCGGTCCTGGAAACGCGAGTTCAGGCCGCCCTTGCGGCCGGCGATCCAATCGCGGATGCGCTCCGCGTTGGAGGCGTTGGCGACGAGGAGGTAGCGGCGGCCGACGGGGTCCTCCACCTCTGCCGGCAGGGAGAAGACGTAGACGTCGTCCAGGATGCCGCCGTCCTCGCGGCAGACAGCGCAGTAGTGCCCCTCGCCCGGCGCCAGCAAGCCAATGTCGTAGGTGCAAACGCGGCGCAGCAGCTCCACGCCCTCGCGGCCGTAGTACTGGAAGCGCCCCATGTGGGAGACGTCGAACATGCCGGCGTCGTTCCGGACTGCGTTGTGCTCCTCGATGATGCCGCTGTACTGGACCGGCATCTCCCAGCCCGCGAACGGCACCATGCGCCCACCCAGGCGGAGGTGCTCGTCGTAGAGGGGGGTGCGGCGGAGGGTGGCAGACGTAGGCTGGTCAGTCATCGCCCAGCGCCTCCCACCGTCGCTTCGAGTCTTCGAGCCGAAGCCTGCCGAGGCCGGGGTAGGGCGCGTGCACGGAGACGATCAGCGCCCGACGCTCGATCGCCATCTCGATGAACCGCTTCTTGGTCTCCAGCGAGACGAGGGGGAGGACATCGAACGCGGACAGCCAGGCGATGCGCTCCAGCATCACAGGCTGCTGGGCCAGCTCGCCGGCGTAGAGGGCGAGCTCGCCGCCGGACTCCACCTCGACGATGCAGTGGTCGGCGGTGTGGCCGGGCGCCGGCACCATTCGGACGCCCTTGAGGATCTCCGCCTCGCCCTCCACAAGCTCGACCTGCCCGGCGTCCTGCAGCGGCTCGAAGTTCTCGGCGAGGTAGGTCGCGCGCGTACGCTCGTTCGGGTTCGCCGCGACGTCCCACTCGCCCCTCGGGATGAAGTAGCGGGCGCGGGGGAAGGCCGGCGCGGGCTTTCCGTCATCGAGGACCGTGTTGCCGCCGGCGTGGTCGAAGTGCAGGTGCGTGTTCACGACGATGTCCACGTCCTCGGGGCGTATCCCCTCTCGCGCCAGGTTCTCGATGAGCAACCCGCTCTCCTCGACGCCGGCGGCGCCGGGCGTGCGGCCGCCCTTCCTGCCAACGCCGGTCTCGACCAGCACGGTCTTGCCCTGGCCGCGGACGACCATCGAGTTCAGGCCCATGGGCAACCGGAACTTGTCGTCGAGGTCGGGGACATAGGGCTCCCACAAGAGGCGCGGCGTCAGGCCGAACACGGCGCCGGCGTCCTGGCGAAACACGCCGTCGCTTACGGGTAGGACCTCGAGGTCGCCGATGCGAAACCATCGACCCATGGGATAAGGCCACGATAGCGCGGGCGATAACCGCCGTCAACGAAGGGCCCGCCGGCGGGCCAGGGTCCGGACTGACCCACCGGCGGGGGAGCGGAAGGCGGGCTTGGGCTACTCGGCGGCGCCCTCGTGGAAGACGTCGGGATTGTCGGCGCCTTCGGCGATCAGGTAGCCGGCGAGGCCGCGCTCCAGCCGCGCCAGCGCATGGTCGACGAGGATGTACGTCCCAGGCACCTCGACCGTGAACTCGACGACGGTGGCGCCGCCCGGGGCGACGGTCGTCGTCTGGACGTCGAGGAGCGGCTCGGACGCAAGCGACGCCTGGTTGTACACGCGGTCGAAGATCTCGCCGATGACGTGGAAGGAGGAGGTGAAGTTCGGCCCGCCGACGCCGTAGTAGATGCGCACGCTATCGCCGACCTCGACCTCGAGCGGGTGCTGCTCCGTGAGCGAGCCCACGGCGCCGTTCACCACGAAGTACTCCGGCTGCTCGTCCAGCATCTTCTCGTGGTCGAACTCCTGGTGCCCGACGTCGCCGAAGGCGCCGGCGGTGTAGATCTCCCCCTGGCCGACGTAGAACTCGTGGTCGACGGGCGGCAGGCCCCCCTCCGGCTCCACGACGATGAGGCCGAACATGCCGCTGGAGATGTGGTTGGCCACGGATGGGGTGGCGCAGTGATAGACGTAGGCCCCGGTTTTCAGCGCTTTAAAAGTGAACGTCTTCTCCTCGCCGGGGGCAACGCTGGTGACGGCAGCACCGCCGCCGGGCCCGGTCACCGCGTGCAGGTCGATGGAGTGGGTGTTGAGGTTGTCGGCGGAGTTCTTGAGAGTGACCTCCACAGTGTCGCCCTGACGAACGCGGAGGAAGGGCCCGGGAACCTTGCTGTCGAACGTCCAGTAGGTGTAAGTCGTGTCCTCGGCGAGCTGGCCCTCGACCTCAACAGCCTCGAGGGAGACGCGGACGGTCTCAGGCGCGCGCTCGCCGATCGGCGGCGGCAGGTCCGTAGGCTCGCGGACGATGTCGGCGCCGGTGGCCGGCTCGGCTGCCCCGCCGCCCACCACGACCTTGCCCTCCATCCCGGCCTGGCGGTGTCCGGCCAGCGTGCAGAAGTACTCGAAGTCACCGTCCTCGGTGACTTCGAAGCTGACGGTCGTCCTGGCTTCGCGCTGGGCCACATTCGGCGACGTGACCTCGAAGTCCGGGAACGAGATGTTGTGCTCGGCGCCATCGCCATTGACCAGCGTGACCTCGACGCTGTCGCCGGCCGCCACCTGCAGATCGGGATTGTGGACGCCGTCGATGTCACCGCCGACGCCGACGAAGGCCAGCCCCTCGTGGCCGCTGCTCGTACGCAGGGTAAAGGACACATCGGCGTCACCGCCGGTGGCCCTGGAATCGTCGTTACAGGCCCAGGCGCCGATGAGGAGGAGCGTCAGTACGGCAACCACCGGTATGACGATGAACCGCCGATCGAGTGTGAGCTGTCCTGCCATGACGCACCTCCTGGGTGGCTATGTGAATTGCTTCACTACACGTATAGTATAGTACTACACGTTGACTGTCAAGCTATATGAATGCTAAATTAGACGCGAGATGGACTTGACTCTGACCAGACGTGGCGACTACGCCGTGCGGGCCGCCATCTCGCTAGCGCGGCACTATGGCGCGAACGGGTACCGCAAGATCCGGGAGGTCGCCCAGGAGATGGGGCTACCGCCCGGGTACACGGCGCAGATCCTGTCGCTGCTGTCGCGGGCGGAGCTGGCGGAGGCGAAAGCCGGTCGCGACGGCGGCTACCGGCTCCTACGGCGGCCGGAGGAGATATCGCTGCTGGAGGTCGTGGAGGCGGCGGAGGGGCCGCTGCAGCCGCAGCGCTGCACGCTGCGGGGCGGGCCCTGCCGCTGGGAGGACGCCTGTCCCGTGCACTGGGCCTGGGCGGAGGCCGGCGAGGCGCTGCGACGATCACTGGCGGCGGCCTCGCTCGCATCTGTCGCGCGGGAGGACGAGGCGCTGGAGCGAGGGGACGGGGCGGCGGCCCGAGCGCCCGCGCACGCGGAGCGTACGCCTCGGCGCCGCGGCTGATGCCGGCAGATTGCCACCGGTTTGCGCGCGCGCCTATAATGTAGGCCACCTCTCGGGAAGGAGACCCTACGATGGCGCAGGCGCCGACGCCGTACGCGTACTTCCAGAAGCAGATCGTGCCTCTGTCAGAAGCGAAGCTGGGTATCATGACCCACGCTTTCAACTACGGCACCGGCGTATTCGAGGGGGTCCGCGGCAACTTCAACGACGCCGAGGGCCAGATCTACGTGTTCCGACTCAAGGAGCACTACGACCGGTTGCGCCGCAGCTGCCGGGTCATGCGCATAGACTTTCCGTACTCCGATGAGGAGCTGCACTCGCTGACGACGAAACTGGTGGAGATGTCCGGCTACCGCGAGGACGTGTACATCCGGCCGCTGGCCTACAAGAGCTCCGAGGTGCTGGGCGTGCGGCTGCACGACCTGGAGGACGATTTCCTGATCTTCGTCACGCCGTTCGGGCCCTACCTGGACATCGACAAGGGGGCGCGCTGCTGCACCTCCTCCTGGCGGCGGGTGGAGGACACGGCGATCCCGGCCCGCGCCAAGATCACCGGCATCTACGCCAACTCAGCGCTGGCCAAGACCGAGGCCCAGCTCAACGGCTTCGACGAGGCGATCATGCTGGACGAGCGCGGCCACGTGTCCGAGGGCTCCGGCGAGAACATCTTCATCGTCGAGGGAGACCGCCTCATCACGCCGCCGCCGTCCTCCAACATCCTCGTCGGCATCACCCGCGACACGACGATGACGCTGGCCCGCGAGGAGCTGGGCATGGCCACGGTTGAGCGGGACATAGACCGCAGCGAGCTGTACGCGGCCGACGAGTGCTTCATGACCGGTACCGCGGCGCACGTGACAGGGGTGGTGGAGCTAGACCACCGCGCCATCGGCAACGGCAAGCCGGGGCCGGTCACCAGCCAGCTCATGCAGCTCTACTTCGACGTGATTACCGGCCGCAACCCGAAATACGCATCCTGGTGTACCCCGTGCTACTCCAAGGTCAAGGCGTAACCATAGAGCGGCCCCGGCGGACGCTGGGGACGCTGATAGCGGCGGCGCCGGCGGTCCTGGCCGCCGCGCTGGCGTTGGCGTTGATCGCCAGGGCGACGACGTGGCCGCTATCGCTGACACTGTTCGCCGGAGTCACCGGCGCCATCGCCCTGTTCATCCTGGCCGGGCTGTTCACCTTCTGGGCGCTGGCCACCTGGACGATGCACTACACGCTGGACCGCAAGGGGATGACCATCGCCTGGGGGACACTGCGCCAGGTGGTCCCGATGTCGGCGATACAAGAGCTGTCGATCGGCCGCGGTCGCGATCGTCCCAGTGTCGGGGGTCTGAGCTGGCCGGGGCTGCACGTAGGCAAGGGCACGGTCGATGGACGCGAGGCGCTGTTCTACTCGACCCACCGCTCGGCCGAGGAGATCGTCTACGTACGCACGGCGTCGACGACGTACGCGCTGAGCCCGCTGGACCCGCCGCGATTCGTATCGGAGCTGGAGCGGTTCAAGAAGGCGGCGGGGCCGGAAGCAGACGGCGTCGAAATGGTGCAGCGAGATGTCATCGGGTCGCACCCCATCTGGGCGGACCGTATCGCCCAGTGGCTGGCGCTGGCAGCGATCGCTGTCAACGTGGCGCTGTGGGCCTACGTCTTCGCCGTCTATCGCGACCTCAGCCCCCAGATCACGATCGAGTTCCCGCCTCTGGGTGACATCACCGAGATTCACTCGCGCGACACGCTGCTCTGGATACCGGGCGCGGCGCTGGCCGTGCTGGCCGTGAACCTGGCGCTGACGCTGGGGTTCCAATGGCGGGAGCGGGCGGCCGCCTACCTCATGCTGAGCGGGACGGCGTTCCTGCAACTGATCTTCTGGGTCTCGGCGGGCATCGCCGTGGCCAACGCCTAAGAGGCCCACCTGATGCGCCTGTTCTCAATCCTGCTTGCGCTCGTCCTGGTCTTGGCAGTCGCCTGCAGCAGCGGCGGCGGCGAGTCCGGCGACGGGGCGTCAGATGACGACGGCGCGGCATTCGACGACTCCGCGCCGGTCGGGGACCGCTCCGCGAGCGGCGATGGCTCAGCGACCGGAGACACATCGTCCAACGGGGACGCCACACCGAACGGCGTCTACATAGCCCTCGGCGACTCCCTGTCGGAGGGCGTGGGCGCATCGGACCAGACGGCGACGGCGTTCGTGCCGCTGGTCCACGATGGCCTCGGCGAAGGCTGGGACCTGGTGAACCTGGGCGAGGCAGGCGACACCAGCGCTCAGCTCATCGGCCACGGCCACCTGGACGAAGCGATCGCTCTCATCGAGGCCGGCAAGTCGGACGACGACCCGGACAACGACGTCAACCTCGTCACGCTGGAGATCGGCGGCAACGACCTGCTGAACCTGTTCTTCGACCTCGTGCTACCCGGCGCCTGCCCCAGCCTCGTCGAATCCCTGGAGCGGCCCCAGTGCGTGTCCGAGCTGAGGGGGGCGATGGACGGCTTCCGCCCGAACCTGGAGCAGACGCTGGATCGGCTCATCGAGGCGGACCCGGAGCTGCGCATCATCGTGATGACCCTGTACAACCCGTTCTCCGGCGACACCGGCCTGGCGACGGTGCCCACGATCAGCGATATGGCGCAGATGGCGCTTGAAGGGCTGCCCGACACGCCCTTCGCGACCGGCCTGAACGACACGATCCGCGACGAGGTGGCGGAGCGCGGCCTGCCCCTTGTGGACTGGTGGCCGCTGTTCCAGGACAAGGCCGGCCAGTACATAGCGCAGGACTACATCCACCCCAACGATGCGGGGTACCGGGTGATGGCGGACGCTGTGCTGGAGCAGGTGGCGGAGTAGCTCGGCGGTGGGACAGGCTTCAGCCTGTCGCGAACGCCTGCTAGACTGTCGCCATGAAGCGATACGACGCCATTGTCGTCGGAGCCGGGCCGGCGGGCAGCACGGCCGCCCGCACACTGGCTCGCGAGGGCGCTTCGGTGCTCATGCTGGACCGCGCGAGGTTCCCCCGCGATAAGCCCTGCGGCGGCGGCGTCACCCTGCGCGCCGCCTCGATCCAGGACATCGACCTGCGCCCCGTGATCGAGCGGACGGTGACCGGCGCGCGCTTCTCCCTTCGGCTGGGCCCGGCGTTCGACCGCCGCTTCGACAAGCCACTGACCTACATGACCCAGCGCCGCCGGCTGGACGCGTTTCTGGCCGAGACCGCCGCCGAGTCCGGCGCCGAGTTCCACGACGGCGAGCCGGTGCGCGAGATCGAGATAGCGTCCAACGGGCGGCGGACTGTGACGGTGCGCACGGAGACCGACGCCTACGAGGCGTCCGCCCTCATCGGCGCGGACGGCGCCAACGGCGTCGCGGGGCGCTCGCTCGGCGTGCCGGTACGGCGGGAGGAGGCGGTTGCGCTGGAGGGGAACGCCGCCTACGGCGACGGACAGGAGGCGGACTGGGCGTCGCTGGTGGGGCTGGACCTGGGCGGGCTGGCCGGAGGCTACGGCTGGGTGTTCCCCAAGGGTGAGCACCTGAACGTGGGCGTCGGCGCCTGGAAGTACGCCGCCTTCACCCTGCGCCCGAAGCTGCACGACCTCTGCGAGCGCTTCGGGTTCGATTCGGCGAGCCTGACCAACCTGCGCGGCCACCACCTGCCGGTCCGCGTCCCCGGCTCGACCGTCGCGCGGGGGCCGGTGGCGCTGGCCGGGGACGCCGCCGGGCTCGTCGACCCGCTGTCCGGGGAAGGGATACACATGGCGTTCTCCAGCGGTCGGATGGCCGGCCGGGCGGCGCTGCGCTACATCGCCGGGGACTGGGACGATCTCTCGCCCTACCAGCGGGCGGTGGAGCGGCGGCTGCAGCCGGAGCTGACGATGTCACGCAAGCTGAACGAGCTGTTCCACTTCGCGCCGCCGCCCTACCTGGCGATGATGCGCCGCAGCGAGAAGTTCTGGCGCTTCTTCTGCCATCTCATCCGCGGCGAGCTCACCTACCTGGACTTCCAGCGGATGATCGGGCCGCTGCGGCTGGCCGTAGACGTGTTCGCGGCGGCGGCCAGGCGGCGGCGGCTGTCGCGGCTGGCCCTCGCCACGGCTCGCTAGCGGGCATGCGCGCCCGCGGCGCCCTCCTTCTCGCCCTGCTACTGGCGTGGGCGGTTGGGTTCGCCTGCGACGGCAGCGGTTCGAGCGATGAGCCGAGCCCCGAGGGCCTCACGACGGCAACCGTCGTCGTCGCTGACGGCGAGTCGCGCTCGGAGTTGGAGGTGGAGATCGCCGACGAGCCACAAGAACGGGCGCCGGGGCTGATGTTCCGCGAGGAGCTGCCCGAGGACGCCGGGATGCTGTTCGTGTTCCCCGGAGACACGCAGGTGGGGTTCTGGATGAAGGACACCACGATCCCGTTCTCGATAGCGTTCATCGCCGCCGAAGGGACGATCCTGGACGTGCGGGACATGGAACCGCTCTCGGAGGAGCTGACGCGGGCGCCAGGGCCGTACCGCTACGCGCTGGAGGTGAACCAGGGCTGGTTCCAGCGGCACGGCTACGGCCTGGGGGACCGTGTGGAGGGGCTGGCGGGAGTGGGGGAGTGAGGGGAATGAGGGTCACGGCGGGTGCTTGGCTGCTGACGTTCGTCGATCGACGACTGATGGACTTTCTACGTATGATTTGGACACAGCGGTTTTGACAAGACCCGAGCCAGCGCCGACAATGAACTCCCAATGGAAGTAACACTAGCAGTCCTTGCGGACTACGCCAACGTATCAAGAGAGGGCAAGCTAAACATCTTGGGCGTCTTTAGTGAGATTAACCCGCCCAGCCTTCCCTTCAGGTTGCCCCAGATGTATCTGGTGTTATCTGTCGAAATCGCCCCGACCGAGATGATCTCCGAACTCCCGACGAAGGTACTCCTCTGGGATGAGGATGGGACGGAACGGCTTTCACTGGAACAGACTATTCAATTGCCAACGACAGGCCAAGCAGGCGAGCGAACAATCAATCAAGTCGTTGGACTCGCCGGTGTTCGTTTTGACAGGCCGGGCGACTACGCATTCCACATTCTGATCGCAGGCCTAGAACGAAGAAGCGTCAAGCTTCGCGTCAATGAACCTGGCAAAGAGGAGACGGCTAATGATTAAAGCAAGAACTACTGAGGTCCGCCTGAAAGGGGTCGATGGATTCGAGTCCATCACGGTCACGGCGTCGCCCGCAGCCGAGGTCAGCTTCGCATACTACGAGGAGGAAGACGACTACATGGAAAAGGCTGAGTGGCTTGCTCTCAGTGAGTCTGTCCTTGCCAAAGCGTGGAACAATCCCAAGGATGCCGAATACGACGAGCTATAGCCGCGGCGACGTAGTTCTTGTGCCTTTCCCATTCACAGATCTCAGTGGGCAGAAGAAGCGACCAGCGGTAGTAGTCAGCAGTAACACATACAATCAGTCTCAAGATGATCTGGTACTCGCCCAGCTCTCGTCCCAGGTGAGCCGGCCAGTGCCGACGGACGAATATCTACTAACCGGATGGCAGCAGGCAAACTTACTCCATCCGTCGGTGGTTCGCCCCAAGTTGTTCACGATAGACTCGTCGCTTATTATCAGGGCACTCGGCCAACTGTCTGCAATTGACATGGCAGGGTTGGACTCTAGGCTTCGCCTAATTCTGCACCTCTAGGGGCGGACTCTGAGCGACGCGGAATCCGCTGCTTCCCTTGACTCCGCCGCTGCCGCTGCCATACAATTTCCGGTACACGCCAACACAGCCCCGATCCGTCGGGGCTGACACAGGCGACGACGGGGAGCAGTAAAGTCGCCGATTCGCTCCAGAGAGCCGCCCACCAGGTGAAAGCGCGGCAGCGAACGGACTCGAACTCGCCCCTGAGCCGGCGGGCCGAACGGCAGTAAGCCCGCTCGGGTACGCCCGTTACAGCGCCAGAGAGCTCCGCTGGCAGGCCCCACGGGCCGGTCTTCGGAGAAGAAGGGTGGTACCACGAGACACCGCTAGTCCCGTCCCTTTGGGCCGGGGCTAATTTAGTTGTGCGAGGCGAAGCAGGCAGATGGTCACGACGAGACGGCTACGAAGCGACGCGATGAAGGGCGGCCCCCAGCGGGCGCCCAACCGCTCCTACCTGCGCGCCATGGGCCTGTCCGACGACGACATCGCCAGGCCGTTCGTCGCCGTCGCCAGCTGTTGGAACGAGGCGACCCCCTGCAACATCCACCTGAACCGCCTGGCCGCCCGCGTGAAGGAAGGCGTCACAGGCGCCGGCGGCACCCCCCGAGAGTTCGGGACGATCGCCGTGTCCGACGGCGTGGCAATGGGCCACGAAGGGATGAAGGCGTCGCTGGTCAGCCGCGAGGTGATCGCCGACAGCATCGAGCTGATGGTCATGGCCCACGCCTACGACGCGCTGGTCACGATCGCCGGCTGCGACAAGAGCCTGCCCGGTTCGATCATGGCGGCGGCGCGCCTGAACATACCCTCGGTCTTTCTGTACGGCGGCACGATCATGCCGGGGAAGATCGGCGGCAAGGACGTGACCGTCCAGGACGTGTTCGAGGGCGTTGGCGCCTACGAAGCGGGGAAGATGACCGAGCAGGAGCTGTACGAGCTGGAGTGCAAGGCCTGCCCCGGCGAGGGCTCCTGCGCCGGGATGTACACGGCGAACACCATGGCCTGCGCCAGCGAGGCGCTGGGCATGGCCCTGCCCTACAGCGGCTCGGTGCCGGCGGCCGACCCTCGGCGCGACGACATCTGCCGCCTCACCGGCGACGCCGCCATGCGCCTCCTGGACGCCGACCTCAAGCCCCGCGATATCCTGACCAAGAAGGCGTTCGAGAACGCGATAGCCGTCGTCGTCGCCATCGGCGGCTCCACGAACGCGGCCCTGCACCTGCTGGCCATCGCCCGCGAGGCCGGCGTGCCCCTCGTGCTCGACGACTTCGACCGCATCGCCCGGAAAACGCCGCACATCGCCGACACCCGGCCGGGCGGCCGCTACGTCATGGTGGACCTGGACCGCGTGGGCGGGGTGCCGCGCATCCTGAAGGAGCTGCTGGACGCCGGGCTGGCCCACGGCGACGCGATGACGGTGACGGGCAAGACGGTGGCGGAGAACGTCAGTGGCCTTTCCTTCCGCAACGGGCAGGACGTGGTCCTCTCCATCGACAAGCCGCTGGAGCCCTCGGGGACGCTGGTGGTGCTGAAGGGTAACCTGGCCCCGGAGGGCTGCGTGATGAAGACCAGCGGCGTCAAGCGCCTGCAGTTCAGCGGCCCCGCCCGCGTTTTCGAGAGCGAGGAGGCCTGCGCGGAGGCGGTGGCGAAGCGCGAGATCAAGGCCGGCGATGTCGTGGTCATCCGCTACGAGGGCCCCAAGGGCGGTCCGGGCATGCGGGAGATGCTGGCTGTGACCGCCGCCATCGCCGGGCAGGGGCTGGGCGAGGACGTGGCGCTGATAACGGACGGCCGCTTCTCAGGGGCCACGCGCGGCTTCATGGCCGGCCACGTGGCGCCGGAGGCCGCCGTGGGCGGGCCTATCGGCCTGTTGCGGGACGGCGACGTCGTAGAGATCG
This sequence comes from Dehalococcoidia bacterium, assembly GCA_040877915.1. Lineage (GTDB taxonomy): Bacteria > Chloroflexota > Dehalococcoidia > SM23-28-2 > RBG-16-64-32 > JBBDNA01. The sequence goes on along the minus strand of JBBDNA010000016.1, from coordinate 47,464 downwards.
ATATCGAGAACCGCAAGATCGAAGTGAAGCTGGCAGCGGACGAGCTGAGGCGGCGGCAGGATGCCTGGAAGCCGCCGGCGCCGAAGTACACCAGCGGCGCGCTGGCCAAGTACGTGAAGCTGGTGTCCTCGGCCTCGGATGGGGCGGTGTGCGGATGATGCGGAACACCATCGTTCGGGCAAGCGAAAGCAACGCGTGTCTGGTATCCGGCCCCGAGTCGTCGGGGTATCCGGATACTGAACGCATTACAATGCAACGCTAATGCCTGAACAGGCGTCTGGAGGAACGGAGAGATGGAGGAGCTAACAGGGGCACAGATGGTGATGGAATCCCTGGCCCGGGAAGGGACGGAGCACGTCTTCGGCCTGCCGGGAGGGGCCAACCTGCCGCTGTACGATGCTATCCCCGGCTACTACCCGAAGATAACGCACTACCTCGTGAAGCACGAGCAGGCCGCCGCGCACGCCGCCGACGCCTACGCGCGAGTGTCCGGAAAGGTGGGCGTGTGCTTCGCGACATCGGGCCCCGGCGCGACGAACGTCGTGACCGGCATCTGCAACGCCTGGATGGACTCCGTGCCCATGGTCTGCGTGACCGGCGCCGTCATCAAGGCTCTGCTGGGCCGCGACGGCTTCCAGGAGGCGGACATCACCGGGATAACCATCCCTATCACGAAGCACAGCTACCTTGTGATGGAAGCGAAAGACATACCGCGCGTGATGCGCGAGGCGTTCCACATCGCCGGGACGGGCCGGCCCGGCCCGGTCCTCGTCGACATCCCGCGCGACGTTCTCCAGGAGAAGGCGGAGTTCGTCTGGCCGGAGAAAGTGGAGCTTCAGGGCTACCGGCCGCGGATCTACCCCAACCCGGAGGAGGTGGCCAAGGCCGCGGAGCTGATCAACGAGGCGAAGAGGCCCGTGATCCTGTCCGGGCACGGCGTGATCCTGGCCCAGGCCTACGCGGAGGTGCGGGAGCTGGCGGAGAACGGCAACATCCCCGTCATCACCACGCTGCTGGGCATCAGCGGCTTCCCCGGCACGCATCCGCTGTACCTCGGCATGCCCGGCATGCACGGCATGTACTGGAACAACATCGCTATCCACGAGTCCGACCTGCTGATAGGCGTGGGAATGCGGTTCGATGACCGCGTCACCGGCCGTCTGAAGGACTTCGCCCCCAACGCCAAGATCGTCCACCTGGAGATCGATCCGGCGGAGATAGGGAAGAACGTGCGGCCCACGGCCACGCTGGAGGGCGACGCGCGCGTGAGCCTGCGCGAGCTGAACAAGCAGGTGCGCCACATGGAGCGGCCCGACTGGTTCTCGCGGATCGACGAGCTGCGGCGGGACCATCCCTCGATCACGATCCGGGAGACGCCGGAGGTGCTGCCGCAATACGTCATCCAGAAGCTGTACGAGGCCACCGGCGGCGACTGCTACGTCGTCACCGGCGTGGGCCAGCACCAGATGTGGGCGGCGCAGTACTTCTGGTACGACAAGCCCAACTCCTTCGTGACCTCGGGCGGACTGGGAACGATGGGGTTCGAGGTGCCGGCGGCGATGGGCGTGCAGGCCGCCAAGCCCGGCGAGCTGGTGTGGTCCGTCTGCGGCGACGGCGGCTTCCAGATGACGATGCAAGAGCTGGCGACGATCGCCGAGTACGAGTGGCCGATCAAGTTCGCGATCATCAACAACAACTACCTGGGCATGGTGCGCCAGTGGCAGCAACTGTTCTACCGCAACAACATCGTGGCTACGCCGATGCGCAATCCGGACTTCGTCAAACTCGCGGAGGCCTTCGGCATTCTGGGCCTCCGGGCTTCGACCCAAGCGGAAGTCGAGCCGGTGATCCGCCAGGCCATGGAGCACGACGGCCCGGTCGTCTGCGACTTCGTCGTCAAAGAGGACGAGAACTGCTATCCCATGGTGCCGCCGGGCGCTTCCCTGGAGGAGACGGTGGACCTGCCGGCGTTGGTGGACTCACCGCTCAAGGTGCCGGCATGACCGCGCCCAACGGCGTCCAGAAGCACACGATAATCGCCCTGGTGGAAGACCGTCCGGGCGTGCTCAACCGCATCGCCTCCAAGTGGCGGCAGCGCGGCTTCAACATCGAGAGCCTGGCCGTCGGTCACTCGGAGACGCCGGGGCTCTCCCGCATGACCTTCGTCGTCGACGCCGACACCGACGCCGAGCAGGTCGTCAAGCAGGTCGACAAGCTCGTCGAGGTCGTCAGCATCCGCGACGTGTCCGAGGAGAGCATGATCAGCCGCGAAATGGCGATGGTGAAGGTGCGCGCGAACAAGAGCAACCGCAGCCAGATCATCGAGCTAGTGGACATCTTCGCCGCGGAGATCGTGGACGTGGGGCCGGACTCGATCATCGCGGAGATTACCGGCGACGAGGAGAAGATCGAATCGTTCATCGCCCTGCTCGCGGACTTCGAGCTGATCGAGCTGGTGCGCACGGGCCGCGTGGCCATGCTGCGGGGCTCGGCTGTGTCGCACCCGCACGAGGAGCACGAGGAACCGGAACGATACCAGGGTTTCGAGCCGCCCTATTCGGCGAAGTGACTGCGGTGATCATTCGCGGCGAGACCAGAAGGATTGTCATTCGGTGGGACAGGCTTCAGCCTGTCAGCCTGAAGGCTGACCCACCGAAATACACAGGCTGAGGAGACACCGATGGCGAAGATCTACTACGAGAACGACGCCAACCTGGAGCTTATCCGGGGCAAGACGATCGGGATCATTGGCTACGGTTCGCAGGGGCACGCGCACGCGCTGAACCTGCGCGACAACGGCTGCAACGTGATGGTAGGCCTGTATCCGGGCTCGAAGTCCTGGCAGGCGGCGCAGGAAGCCGGACTGCGCGTGGGCACCGTGGAGGAGGTAGCGCGGGAGGCGGACATCGTAATGATGCTCGTGCCGGACCAGGCGCAGAAGCAGGTCTACTACGATAGCGTGGAGCGGGGTCTCACGGCGGGGAACATGCTGATGTTCGCCCACGGGTTCAACATCCACTTCGGGCAGATTCAGCCGCCGCCGGAGGTGGACGTGACGATGATCGCGCCCAAGGCCCCGGGACACCGCATGCGCGAGCTGTTCACGGCCGGCATGGGCGTGCCTGCGCTGCTGGCCGTACACCAGAACGCCACGGAGCTGGCCCGCGAGACGGCCCTGGCCTACGCGCGAGGCGTCGGCTGCGCCAAGGCCGGCGTGCTGGAGACCACGTTCGCCGAGGAGACGGAGACCGATCTGTTCGGCGAGCAGACCGTCCTCTGTGGCGGCGTATCGGCGCTGGTGAAATCGGCGTTCGAAACCCTCGTCGCCGCCGGCTACCAGCCGGAGGTCGCCTACTTCGAGTGCCTGCACGAGCTGAAGCTGCTCGTCGACCTGATGCACGAGGGCGGTCTGGCCTACATGCGCTACTCCATCTCGGACACGGCGGAGTACGGCGACTACACCCGCGGCCCCAAGGTCATCGACGACCACGTGAAGCAGTCGATGAAGCAGATCCTGGGCAACATCCAGTCCGGCGCCTTCGCGCGGGAGTGGATCCTGGAGAACCAGGCGGGCCGGCCCAGCTTCGAGGCGCTGCGCCGCCAGAACGCGGAGCACCCGATCGAGCAGGTGGGCAAGGAGCTGCGGGGGATGATGCCGTGGTTGCAGAAGCGGGATTGACAACGGATATGGGATAAGCGGCATGTAGCAGCAGTGCTGAAGCCCTGCTGGCAGGCCTAAAGGCCTGCAGCTACGGCCGCGAGTCTCGACAGGCACGGAGGACGGATGCCGAAGGCGAGCAAGGAGTTCATCGACGCGCTGAACGAGGCGCTGACCGAGGAGCTGGCCTCGGTCATCCAGTATCTGTGGGACCACATCCTGGCCCGCGGCCTGGAGAGCCCGGCCATCTCCGAGATGTTCAAGGGGCTATCGATGATCGAGATGCAGCACGCCTACCAGCTCGCAGAGCGCATCGATCTCCTCGGCGGCGTGCCGACGACGACCATCGGGCCGATCATCATCGGCGGCGACCTGCGCAAGATGGTGGACGACAACCTCAAGCTGGAATACGACGCCATCGAGATGTACCGCAAGCTGGTGAAGCTGGCGGAGACGAATGACGACCCCGTGTCGACACGGCTGATGGAGGACATCCTCAAAGACACTGAAGAGCACGCCAACAGGCTGGAAACGGTCCTGGACAAGTGAGCGAAGGACGGACAAGAGATGCCTAAGGGAAGCAAGGAGCTGCTGGACGCGCTGAACGAAGCGGTCAGCGACGAGCTGGCGTCTATCATTCAGTACATGTATCACCACATCATGGGCCGCGGCATGGCCTCACCCGCGATCCTCGAGATGTTCAAGTCGCACTCGATGGACGAGATGGGGCACGCCTACGCCCTGGCCGAGCGCATCGACCTGCTGGGCGGCGTGCCGACGACTTCGGTAGGCCAGATCAAGGCCGGCGGCGACCTGACCAAGATGGTACAGGACGACCTGGACGGCGAGTACAGCGCCATCGAGATGTACCGCCGCTACATCAAGATAGCGGAGAAGGACGACGACCCGGTAACCCGCCGCCTGCTGGAGGACATCCTGGCCACCGAGGAGGGCCACGCCAACGAGTGGGAGACGGTGCTGGAGAAGTAGCTGTCAACGGATATGGAACGGATTAACGGATTACGCCTCAACCTTAGGCGGCCCTCCCCGATCGCCATCGGGGGAGGGCCGGCCCAGCAATGTAGCGGAAGCCTTCAGGCTTCCACGTGGAGGCCTTAAGGCCTCCGCTACACCCGCCAGACGAAATCCACGAACGGAGGTTGAGGACATGAGCGACGAAGACAAGGTAATCATTTTCGATACGACGCTGCGCGACGGCGAGCAGTCGCCGGGTGTGGCGCTCGGTGTCGCCGAGAAGCTGGAGATCGCCCAGGCCCTGGAGCGCCTGGGCGTGGACATCATCGAGGCCGGGTTCCCGGCCTCCTCGCCGGGCGACCTGGAGTCGGTCACCGCCATCGCCAAAGAGGTGCGGGGCACCCGCATCGCCGGGCTGGCCCGCGCCGTCCCCGGCGACGTCGACGCCTGCTGGGAGGCCGTCCAGCACGCCGAGCGGCCGCGCATCCACGTCTTCCTCTCGGTTTCGGACATCCACATCCTGCACCAGCTGGAGAAGGACCGCGACCAGGTGTTGGAGATGGCGCGGACGCAGGTGGCGCACGCGAAGAAGCTCTGCGAGGACGTGGAGTTTTCGCCCATGGACGCCACGCGCTCGGAGCCGGAGTACGTGTTCCGTATGCTGACCCAGTGCATCGAGGCGGGGGCGACGACCGTCAACATCCCGGACACCGTGGGCTACGCGATACCGGAGGAGTTCGCGGAGTTCCTGCGCCAGATCCAGGAGAACGTCTCGAACATCGACAAGGCCGTCATCTCCGTGCACTGCCACAACGACCTGGGCCTGGCCGTGGCCAACAGCCTGGCCGCCGTCCGGGCCGGCGCGCGCCAGGTCGAGACCTGCGTCAACGGCATCGGCGAGCGGGCCGGCAACGCCGCGCTGGAGGAAGTCGTCATGGCGATGAAGACGCGAGCCGACTTCTTCGGCATCGGCACCAACATCGACACGACCCAGATCCACCGCACCAGCCGCCTCGTCTCGCAGCTGACAAACATGGTCGTGCAGCCGAACAAGGCCATCGTCGGCGCCAACGCTTTCCGCCACCAGTCCGGCATCCACCAGCACGGCATCACCAAGCTGCGTGAGACGTACGAGATCATCGACGCCAAGACGATCGGCCTGACCCGCGGCGGGATGATCGTGCTGAACAAGAACTCCGGCCGCCACGGATTGAAGGCGCGCCTGGACGAGCTGGGCTATGAGATCACCTCCGAGGAGGTGGACCGGCTGTTCGCGGCCTTCAAGGACCTCGCCGACAAGAAGGGCGAGATCGACGACCGCGACCTGGACACTCTGATCTCCGAGGAGCGTCGCGCCGTCGAGGAAGTCTACAAGCTGGACCTGCTCCAGGTCTCCTGCGGCAACCAGCTGATGCCCACGGCGACGGTACGCCTGATCGGCCCGGAAGGTGGCGAGATGACGACGACCTCGACCGGCACGGGGCCGGTGGACGCCAGCTATCGCGCCATCAACGGGCTCGTCGGCGTCCCCAACCAGCTCGTCGAGTACGCGGTGAACAGCGTGACCGAGGGCATCGACGCCCAGGGCGAAGTGACAGTGCGTATCGAGGCAGCGGACCGGACGTTCGTCGGCCGCGGCGCGGACACGGACATCGTCGTCGCCTCGGCCAAGGCGCTGCTCAACGCCCTCAACCGCCTGCTGGCCCACTCCGGCCACGGCGCGGAACCACGCGAAGGCCAGGTCTGGGCCAACCCGTAGCCAACCCGCCCTCCCCGTCGTATCCTGATAGCGTAACCGGCCCCTGAGCGGGGCCGCTGGAGGTTGTTCTCGTGAAGCCGCCCAGGACGATGTTCGACAAGATATGGGACGCACACGTCGTGCGCGAGGAGCCAGGCAAGCCGGCGCTGCTCTACGTCGACCTGCACCTCGTGCACGAGGTCACATCCCCGCAGGCGTTCGAGGGGCTGAGAATGAGCGGCCGCCAGGTCCGCCGCCCCGACGTCACGATTGCCACGCTGGACCACAACGTGCCGACCACCGAGCGCGGCCTGCCCATCCGCGACGAGACCTCGCGCAAGCAGATCGAGGCGATGAAGGCCAACTGCTCGGAGTTCGGCATCGAGCTGTTCGGCATGGAATCGGACCGGCAGGGGATCGTGCACGTGATCGGGCCGGAGCTGGGGTACACCCTGCCGGGGAAGACGATCGTCTGCGGCGACAGCCACACGTCGACCCACGGGGCGTTCGGCGCCCTGGCGATCCCGATCGGGACGTCCCAGGTGGAGCACGTGCTTGCCACGCAGTGCCTGGTGCAGGCAAAACCCAAGACGATGCAGATCCGCGTCGACGGCTCGCTGCCCAACGGCGTCACCGCGAAGGATCTGATCCTCGGCGTCATTGGCCGCATCGGCGTGGACGGCGCCACCGGCTACTTCGTGGAGTACACGGGCGAGGCTATCCGCGCCCTCTCGATGGAGGGGCGGATGACCGTCTGCAACATGTCGATCGAGGCGGGGGCGCGCGTGGGCATGGTCGCCCCCGACGAGGCGACGTTCGAGTACGTGGAGGGACGCCCCATGGCGCCGACGGGCGAGGCCTGGGACGAGGCGCTGGAGTTCTGGCGCTCCCTGCCCACGGACGAGGGCGCGAAGTACGACAAGACCGTCGAGGTGGACGCCGCGGGGCTGGAGCCGTACGTGACCTGGGGCACGACGCCGGGCATGGTGGTACCGGTGACCGCCGAGGTGCCGGACCCGTCCTCGTTCGCTACCCACGACGAGAAGGAAGCGGCGGAGCGGGCCCTGGCCTACATGGGCCTTCAGCCCGGCACGCCGATCCAGGAGATACGGCTGGACCGCGTGTTCATCGGCTCCTGCACGAACGCCCGCGTCGAGGACTTGCGCTCGGCGGCGGCGGTCGTCAAGGGGCGAACGGTCGCCGGGGGCGTGCGGGCGATGGTCGTTCCCGGATCGACGCGGGTCAAGCTCGATGCCGAGAAGGAGGGCCTCGACGCCGTGTTCCGCGAGGCCGGCTTCGAGTGGCGCGAATCGGGGTGCTCGATGTGCCTGGGGATGAACCCGGACATCCTGCAGCCGGGCGAGCGCTGCGCCTCCAGCTCCAACCGCAACTTCGAGGGGCGGCAGGGGCGGGGCGGCCGCACGCACCTGGTGAGCCCGCAGATGGCGGCCGCGGCGGCGATCGCCGGGCACTTCGTGGACATACGGGAGTGGTAGGGTCATTCTGAGGAGCGAAGCGACGAAAGAATCTCGCGCGACCGTTCAGCGATCCGCCGAACCGTGCACACCCCCGGAGTGATAGGAGAAGCGACATGGAACCGTTCAAGAGGGTCACAGGCAAGGCGATACCCCTGGACCGCGTGAACGTCGACACGGATTCCATCGTGCCGGCGCGCTACCTGAAGCGCATCGAGCGGCAGGGCTGGGGCGAGGTGCTGTTCTACGACTGGCGCTACAACGACGACGGATCACCCAGGCCTGGGTTCTTCCTCAACCAGCCCGGGTTCGAGGACGGCAAGATCCTGATCGCCGGCCACAACTTCGGCAGCGGATCGTCGCGCGAGCACGCGGTCTGGGCCGTGCGGCAGTACGGGTTCCGCGCCGTCATCACCTCTGGCCTGGCCGACATCTTCCAGAAGAACTGCTTCGAGAACGGCCTTGTGCCGGTGCTGCTGCCGGAGGCGCAGGTGCAGGAGCTGATGCGCAAGGCGAAGGAGGGGCCGGGAGTCGAGCTGACGGTGGACCTCGAGAGGTGCGAGGTGTGGGACGACGCCGGCTTCCGGGCGCCGTTCGTGGTGCACCACGACCCCGACACACACGCGTTCCGCCGCCAGACGCTGCTCCAGGGACAGGACGAGATCGCGCTGACGCTCGAGCGTGAGGAGGACATCTCGGCGTTCGAGGAGAAGCGGCCCGCCTGGCTTACGGCGGTCGAGCGCTAGGAGGCGCCGAATGGCCCAAATCGACCCGCAGGCGATCAAGGACACAGCCCGGACGCAGTGGGGCCGCGCCGCCGAGGGCTGGCGCAAGCACGACGACCGCTTCCGCCAGGTGACCGCGCCGGTCACCGATCGGCTGCTGGAGCTGGCCAACGTCGGGCCGGCCAAGCGAGTGCTGGACATCGCCTGCGGCACCGGCGAGCCAGCGCTTCCGGCGGCGCGCATCGTGGGCCCGCAAGGGTTCGTGCTGGCCACGGATATCGCCCCGGAGATGCTGGAGGTCGCGCGAGAGAAGGCAGCCGCTGAAGGCGTCGCCAACGTGGAGTTCCGGCTGGTGGACGGCGAAGAGCTGGACGTCGAGGCGGAGTCGTTCGACGCCGTGACCTGCCGCTGCGGGATCATGTTCATGCCGGCGCCGCTGAAGTGCCTTCGGCAGGCCTGGGCAGCGCTGCGGCCCGGCGGCCGCGTCGCCGTAGCGGTATGGGGGTCGGCGGAGCGCAGCCCGTTCCACACCGTGCCCAGAGACGCGCTTCGACCGTTCCTGGACTCGCCGCCACCGGACCCTACGCTGCCCGGTGGCGTGCTCAGCTTCTCGGACGAGCGAAAGCTGACGTCGACTCTGTCCGAGGCGGGCTTCGTCGACGTGCGGGTCGAAGGGCTAGAGCTGCTGATGTCGGAGTTCGAAAGCGGCGAGGAGTACTGGCGGTTCCAGGGCGAGATGTCGGGGCCGCTGAAGGACCAGGTATCGAAGCTGAGCCCGGAGGCCCGGCAAGCCGCCGCGCTGGCGATAGCGACCGCGGCCGGCGGCGGCGATCCGAAGGGGAAGGTGCGCCTGAACGGCTACATGCTGCTGGCCTCGGGGACGAAGTAGCGTGCCCTCTGACCCCATCCGCGACCTCTGGAACCGCGTTCGAGCCCTCGGCCGCAAGGTCGAGGAGGACGTGTACGACTTTTCCGAGGAGGAGGAGGCGGAGGAGGAGCCGCGGGGCCGCAACACCCTTGTCGCCCTGATCAACGCCTTCCTGACGATGTGGAAGGCCAGCCACGCCACGGTGGCCGAGCGCACGTTCGGGGTGCTGGGGTTCGCCGGGCTGCTCTGGCTGATCGTCGGCGACCGCGGGCTGGGGATACGGCGGCCGCCGCTGCGCATCGCGGCGGGAACGTTCGCCGTGATGTGGTTCGTGCCGGGGATCATCGCGTCGGTGTGGACGCTGACCGTGAACCTGGGCACAGAGAACCTGCGGCGGATACGGATGTGGCCGCTGATGCTGGTGTTCGCGATGGGCGGGCTTATCGGCTTCCGGGGGGTGTTCGCGGACCTGGCCGCCCAGCGCCCGCGCCCCCGGCCCAAGCGGCGCGAATAGCGCGGCATCGCGCAGGCCTGAAGGCCTGCAGCTACGAGCGCCCCTGTGCTAGACTCGCCCCATCTGACCATCGAACGGAAGGGACTACTCGCATGCATCGCATAGCCGTTATCCCCGGCGACGGCACCGGCCCCGAGGTCGTCCGCGAGGGGCTGAAGGTGCTGGAGGCCGCCGCCAGCGCGACCGGCTTCAAGTACGAGACCGAGACCTACGACCTCGGCGGCGACCGCTACCTCTCGACGGGCGACATCCTGCCCGACTCCGTGCTGGACGAGCTGCGCGGGTTCGACGCGATCTACCTGGGCGCCATCGGCCACCCCGAGGTGACGCCCGGCATCCTGGAGAAGGGGCTGCTGCTGCGCATCCGCTTCGAGCTGGACCAGTACATCAACCTGCGCCCGGTCAAGCTGTATCCGGGCGTGGACTGCCCGCTGAAGGACAAGGGGCCGGCGGACATCGACTTTATCGTCGTGCGGGAGAACACGGAGGGGCTGTACAGCGGCATGGGTGGCTTCCAGTACAAGGGCACGCCGAACGAGGTGTCGACGCAGATCCACCTGACGACGCGGCACGGCGCCGAGCGCGCCATCCGCTACGCCTTCGAGCTCACCCGCAAGCGCGACCGCAGGCGACAGCTCCACCTCGTCGGCAAGACGAACGTGCTGACCTACGTCCACGACACCTGGTGGCGGGCGTTCCACGAGGTCGGCGACGCCGACTACCCCGACATCAAGCGGGAGTACGCGCACGTGGACGCGGCCTGCATGTGGTTCGTGAAGAACCCGGAGTGGTTCGACGTGATCGTGGTGGAGAACATGTTCGGCGACATCATCACGGACCTGGGGGCGATGATCCAGGGCGGGATGGGCGTGGCCGCGGGCGGGAACATCAACCCCGAGGGCGTCTCCATGTTCGAACCGATCGGCGGCAGCGCGCCGAAGTACACGGGGCAGGGCGTGGTCTGCCCGCTGGCGGCGATCGGGGCCGTACAGATGATGCTGGAGGAGCTGGGCGAGGCCGACGCCGCCGCCCGCGTGGAGGCAGCGATCGTGAAGGCGCTGGAGAGCGGCAAGATCGAATCGCTGTCGGCGGGCAAGATGGGCCTGTCGACGTCGGAGGTGGGGGACCTGGTGGCGGAGCTGGTGTGAGGGGAGGGCTTCGCCGAGCCGGTATAATGGTCGCAGGAGTCTAACGATGGCCACGGAAGTTGACGCGATAAAAGCCTACCTCGCGAGCGTAGAGCGTGAGGTCAGCGACCTTCACGCAAGGTTGAAGAAGCTAGAGACCGAGCCGCCGGAGCAGCCGCGCCCCTTCTCGAAGCTGCTAGGCATCTGGAAGGGCGCTGACTTCACCTACGAGGAGATCAAAGCGGCGGAATACCGGCTCCCAGAAGACGACTGGGAGTGACCTACGTAGTCGACACCCACGCTCTCATCTGGTATCTGACCAACAGCCCCCGCCTCGGCGGCCTGGCCAAGCAGGCTCTGCTCGACCCCACTGCTCTACTGGTAATCTCGGCCATAGCCCTGGCGGAGATCCGATTCCTCTCGCAGAGAGGACGGATACCGCTCGCTTGGGACGACGTTCAGAGGCTGTTGAAGGACGATGCGCGCTGTGTAGTACATCCCGTTCACAGGGACATCGTCGACCACATGCCTTCGACCCTGAACATCCACGATGCCCTGATATGTGCCACTGCGCTCTTCTACCATGAGTCGCTAGGAGAGGACGTGAAGGTGCTGACGAAAGACCGCGCGATCGTGGCCTCTGGGCTCGTCGAAACCGTCTGGTAGCACCTAGCGTGCCCCACACCCCCACCACCCTCCACACCCACACCCGCGACGACGGGCGCGTGGTGCGGGTGGTGCGGGGCGACATCACGGAGGAGGACGTCGACGCGATCGTGAACGCGGCGAACGAGCGGCTGGCCCACGGCGGCGGCGTGGCCGGGGCGATCTCGCGCAGGGGCGGGCCGGACGTCCAGCGGGAGAGCGAGGCCTGGGTGCGGGAGCGCGGGCCGGTGCCCACGGGCGGCGCGGCGATAACGTCGGCGGGGGCGCTGAAGGCGCGATACGTCATCCACGCCGTGGGGCCGGTCTGGGGCCAGGGCGACGAGGAGCCGCTGCTGGCCAGTGCCGTGACCAGCGCGCTGTCGCTGGCCGACGAACGCGGGCTGGCCAGCGTGTCGCTGCCGGCGATATCGACCGGCATCTTCGGGTTCCCCAAGCCACTGGGCGCGAAGGTCATCCTGCGCTCCGTCATCGAGTACCTCGACTCGCAACCCGAGACGTCGCTGCGCGAGGTGCGGCTGTGCAACATCGACGCGGAGACCTGCGAGCTGTTCGTGGCGGAAGCGCGGCGGCTGTAGGACGACCGCAGGGCTGGGCCGACCACGCTTCTGTCCGCCGAAGGCCAGACTTCAGTCTGGCAGGGCCCTCTGGGCTCCGGGTCGGGCGTCTGCCCCAACCCAGATTCCCTTCGCGGCCTACGCTCATCCCCCGCGCCAGCGTGGTCAGCGCTCAGAATGACAGGGCAAATGTAGCACAGGCCGCGACGGCTGTAGCCTCCCCGTCGCGGCCTGTGCTACATTTGCCCTGCCCCGCTCGATAGCGAATCCGGAGGAAGCGATGGCCGACCGCCCCCAGTACGAGACGATCCTGTATGAGCGCCAGGGCCGCGTGGGCCTGGTCACGCTCAACCGGCCCGAGAAGCTGAACGCCTGGAACCCCCGCATGGAGATGGAGTTCATCGACATCGTGGACCGGGCGGCGCGCGACCGCGACGTCGGCGTGCTGCTGATCACGGGCGCCGGCCGCGGCTTCTGCGCCGGGGCCGACATCTCCGGCTGGTCGGAGGGGCTCGCCGGCGGCGGGGACGGGCGACGGCGGTCGCCGCTGCTGAACCAGGAGGGCAGCCCCGAGGTGCCGATCGCCCTGCGACGCGGCAAGCCGGCCATCGCGGCGATCAACGGCGCGGCGGTCGGCATCGGCCTGACCATGCCCCTGGCCTGCGACATCCGCATCGCCTCGGACCGGGCGCGGTTCTCGGTGCGCTTCGTGCGGGTCGGCATCACGCCGGAGTGCGGCAGCAGCCGCAACCTGCCCTCGATCGTGGGGATGGGCAACGCGCTGATGCTGGCGCTCACCGGCCGCATCATCGACGCGGCGGAGGCCAAAGAGCGCGGCCTCGTCGACCGCGTGGTACCGCACGACAACCTGATGGACGAGGCGATGTCGCTGGCCCAGGAGATCGCCGCGAACCCCGGCGACGCCGTCTGGGCGACCAAGCGGCTGCTGTACGAGAACGGCGCCGAGCAGGACATGCGACGAGTGGTCACGCAGGAGGGGTTCGCCATCCGCGAGATGCGCCGCCTGCCCGACCACGCCGAGGCGGTGCGCGCCTTCATGGAGAAGCGGGAGCCGGAGTTCAACCGATGAGGGGCTCATGGTTCGGCAGGCTCACCATGAGCGTCGTATCCGCTCACCCTGAGCCTGCCTGCCCTGAGCCCCGTCGCAGGGTCGAAGGGCACGGCATCCGTGGCTGACCGCTGGGGCGTGACGTTCCCCCTGGAGAGCGTGCCGCTGCTGGACCACCGCGAGCTGCTCCAGGAGGCGGAACGTCTCGGCTACACCGACGCCTGGACAGCCGAGGTCGACGGGACGGACTCGCTGGGGCCGCTGGCGCTGGCCTCGGCCTGGACGGAGAAGCTGCGCCTGGGCTCGGCGATAACGGGCGTGTTCACTCGCTCGCCGGCGCTGCTGGCGATGGAGGCGGCGACAATTGCCGAGGCTGCGCCCGGCCGCTTCGTCCTCGGCCTCGGCTCCAGCTCGCCGGCCATCGTCGAGCGCTGGAACGGCGTCCCGTTTGAGCGGCCCCTGCGCAGGGTGCGGGAGATGTTGCGCTTCCTGCGGCAGGCGTTCGCCGGGGAGAAGGTGACGTTCGAAGGCGAGTCGTTCCGCACGAAGGGGTTCCGGCTGTCGCGCGTCCCGTCGCAGCCGCCGCCGATCTTCGTGGGGGCGCTACGGGGGAGGATGGCGGCTTTGGCCGGGGCGGAGGGCGACGGCGTGATCGCGAACTGGCTGGCGCCCAAGGACGTGCCGAAGGTCGCCGCGGCGACCAAGGAGGCGGCGAAGGCGGCCGGGAGAGATCCCGACGCCGTCGAGGTGGCCGCCCGCATCTTCGTCCTCGCTGCCGCCGACGAGGCGACGGCCCGCGGCATGGGCAAGTTCATGATCACCGCCTACCTGACGACGCCCGTGTACGCCGCGTTCCAGGACTGGCTGGGCCGCGGCGAGCTGCTGCGGCCGATGCAGGAGGCCTGGAAGGCCGGCGAGCGCCAGCAAGCACTCTCGCTGGTGCCGGACGAGGTCGTCGACGACCTGCTGGTCATCGGCGACCGCAAGCGGGTCAAGCAGCGGATCGAAGAGTACTGCGACAACGGCGTGACGCTGCCGCTGGTGGCGATCGCGCCGATAGCGCTGGACCCGGCGGAGAGGGCAAAGGTGGCGGTGAAGGCGTTCCGGGAGCTGACGGCGCCATAGCGGGGTGATGGAGCAGGTTCGGGGCCTGGAAGCTCGTAGGGGCGGCGCTTGCCCCCCCCAGGGCGCAGCCAGCAGCGCCCCTACCCGCTCACACCAACCGTTTAGAAGGAGGATAGCGATGCCTGACTTTACGATTTCGCCGGAGATACGCGAGCTGCGGGGGAAGGTCTCCACCTTCATGGAGGATCACATCTACCCCAACGAGCACGCGCTGGAGCAATCGGACGGCGGGGCGGCCGAGCTGATGAAGGAGCTGCAATCGAAGACCAAGGGGATGGGGCTGTGGGCGCCGCACCTGCCCGCCGAGGCCGGCGGCATGGGCATCGGCTTTATGCCTTACGTCTACCTGAACGAGATCATCGGTCGCAGCTTCTTCGCGCCGCGGGCGTTCGGCGCGCAGGCGCCGGACAGCGGCAACGCGGAGATCCTGTGGCAATTCGGCTCGCAGGAGCAGAAAGAGCGCTGGCTCAAGCCGCTGGTCAACGGCGACATCCGTTCCTGCTTCTCGATGACGGAGCCCGATGTCGCCGGCAGCGACCCCACGGGCCTCCAGACCCAGGCGGTTCGCGACGGCGACGAGTGGGTGATCAACGGGCACAAGTGGTTCACCAGCGGCGCCATCGGCGCCTCCTTCGCCATCGTCATGTGCGTGAGCGACCCCGAGGCCCAGACCTACCGCAAGATGAGCCAGATCATCGTGCCGACGGACACGCCCGGCTTCGAGATCGTGCGGCCGGTGCCGGTCATGGGCGAGACGTTCGGCGCCCACTGCGAGATACGCTACACGGACTGCCGCGTGCCGGTGACGAACACGCTGGGCGGCGCCGGCGACGGCTTCATGATCGCCCAGAAGCGCCTGGGGCCGGGCCGCATCCACCACTGCATGCGCTGGCTGGGCCAGATGCAGCGGGCGCTGGACCTGATGTGTCGTCGCGCCCTGAGCCGGGTGGCCTTCGGCAGCACGCTGGCCCACAAGCAGACCGTGCAGAACTGGATCGCCGACTCCGTAGCCGAGATACAGGCGTCGCGGCTGCTGACCCTGCACGCGGCGCACAAGGTGGACCAGGGTGACGAAGCGCGGGTGGAGATATCGCTGATCAAGTTCTTCGGCGCGAAGGTCTTGCACGACGTCATCGACCGGGCGATCCAGGTGCACGGCGCCCTGGGCGTCTCCGGCGACACTCCGCTGGAGGGGATGTACCGTCAGGCCCGCGCCGGCCGCATCTACGATGGCCCCGACGAGGTGCACCGCATGGTGGTCGCCCGCCGCGTCCTGCGGGAGTACAGCGACGGCAACGGCTTCGCCTTCGAGTAGGCAAGCATCCGGAGGGTACTGCGATGATCAAGGTGATGTTCTGCGTACGGCGACTGCCGGAGATGACCCGCGAGGAGTTCCAGCGCTACTGGCTGGAGAACCACGCACCGCTAGTGCGAGAGCGGGCGTCGGCGCTGGGGATACAGCGCTACGTGCAGGCTCACACGCTGGACAGCCCGATCAACGAGGCGCTGCGGGCCAGCCGCGGCGGCGGCGAGCCCTACGACGGCGTCGCGGAGCTGTGGTGGGACAGCCTGGCCCAGATGATCGCGGCGACGTCCACGGAGGAGGGGCGAAAGGCGGGGCAGGAGCTGCTGGAAGACGAGAAGCGCTTCATCGATCTGGCGAGCTCAACGCTGTGGGTGGCCGAGGAGCACGAGGTCGTCGCCGGCTAGGCGCGCCGCCCCGCCAATGCGGCGCCGCGTCATTGCGAGGCCGCCGCAGCGGCAGAAGCAATCTCACGACAGGCACGTGGTCCTGCCGAAGTGCCGTTCGCTCGAAGCGTGAGATCGCCTCGCTACGCTCGCGATGACCGGGGCGGGCCTCAGTCGAACACGACGGTCTTCGTGCCGTAGACGACGATGCGGTTGCGGAGGTGGAGGTCCACGGCGCGGGCCAGCACGATCTTCTCCAGGTCCTTGCCCTTGCGAACGAGGTCGGGAACGGCGTCGCGGTGGCCGGCGCGGACGACATCCTGCTCGATAATCGGTCCCTGGTCCAGCTGGGCGGTCACGTAGTGGGCGGTCGCGCCGATGACCTTCACGCCGCGCTCGTAGGCCTGGTGGTAGGGGCGGGCGCCGGCGAAGGCGGGCAGGAACGAGTGGTGGATGTTGATGATGCGGTTGGGGTAGCGCGCGACGAACTTTCGCGTCAGCACCTGCATGTAGCGGGCGAGCACGATCAGATCCACCCGCTGCACCTCCAGCAGCTCGACGATGGCGGCCTCCTGGGCGGCCTTGGTCCTGGCGGTGATCGGGAAGTGGTGGAACTCGGCGCCGCCGGCGGAGGCGGAGCGGGCGTCCTCGCGCAGGTCGGGGTGGTTGCTGATGATGAGGGGGATCTCGGCGCGAAACTCACCCGTCTGCAGCCGCGCCAGCAGGTCGTACATGCAGTGGCCTTCCTTCGTGACGAAGACGGCGATGCGCGGCCTGTAGTCGGAGAAGTGCAGGCTCCAGGTCATGCCGAACCGCTCGGCGATGGGGCGGAACGCCTCGGCAATGCCCTCGCGGCCGATGCCGAATCCCGCCAGCTGCCACTCCACGCGCTGGAGGAAGATGCCCTTCTCGGCGTCGGTGTGCTGGTCGGCGTGGATGATGTTGCCGTCGTTGCGGAACAGGAAGTCGGACACGGAGGCCACGAGGCCCTTCTGATCGGGGCAGGAGAGGAGTAGGACGGCGGTAACGTCTCTGTCGTTCATTTGACGACTTGCCGGAGGGCTGGCGTGAGGCGATTATAGCAGGGTTGTCGATAGGGACGACGGCTCGCCCTCAACCGTGCGCGGAAACCTGAAGGCTTCCGCTGCACGCGCTGTTGGGGCAGCCGGGCGCTAGAAGTTATCGAAGAACGAGAGGCAGATCGCCCAGTCTTCGTCGCGCTTGACCTCGAACGTGAAGCTTCGATCCAGCTGCCCGGCCGTCGCCAACGCCTCCAGCGCGCGCTCGGCGGCCTCGCCGTTCTCCACGTAGTAGTCGATCATGCGCAGGCCGTTCCAGGTCTGGCGGGCGATGTAGTGGACGCCGCCGGTTTCGCGCAGCGCCGCGTCCAGCCGGTCCTCCATCGCGTTCAGAACCTGCGCCTCGTCGTCCGTGCACAGGCCGTGCTCGTTCGCGTCGTCGAAGGCGATCTCGATCTGCAGGTGCCAGGGGTAGTCGGAGGGGAACGCGTAGTCGCGGTAGGCGAGGTTGAGCATGACGAACGCCGGTCGCCCGTCTCGCTCCCCCTGACCGATCGTGAAGTTCTCCTGCGGGAAGCGTTCCGGGGTCTTCTCGCGGCCCAGCAGTTTGCCCAGCATATCCTGTCCTCCAGCGGATGCGGTAAATTACGGTGGCCGGTTGGTTGACGGCTGGGGAGCACCGGCCGTTACATCGCACTTATGGGCCCTTAGCAGCTGTCGTTCTGAGCCGCCGAAAGCGGGGAAGAATCTCCGCTCAGGATGACGACAGGGGAAGGCGAACATCGTGGACGAATACATGCAAGCCAACCGAAGGCACTGGGATGAGATTGTACCCATACATATGCGCTCCGAGTTCTACCGGCTCGAAGCGTTCAAGGCCGGTGAGTCGAAGCTGAAGCCGGTGGAGCTGGCGGAGCTGCCGGACGTGCGCGGCAAGACGATGCTGCACCTGCAGTGCCACTTCGGGATGGACACGCTCTCCTGGGCGCGAGAGGGAGCGCGGGTCACGGGCATCGACTTCTCCGGGCCGGCGATCGAGGCGGCGCGGGCGCTGGCGGCCGAGCTGGGCATCGAGGCGCGGTTCCTGGTTTCCGACCTGTACGGGCTGCCGGAGCGCCTGGACGAGCGGTTTGACATCGTGTTCACGTCATACGGGGTGCTGTTCTGGCTGCCCGACGTGCGGCGCTGGGCGCAGGTCGCCGCCCACTTCGTCAAGCCCGGCGGGACCTTCTACATGGTGGAGTTCCACCCGATGTTCGGGGTGTTCGACGACTCGCCGGGCGTGGACGACCTGCGGGTGCGCTGGCCCTACTTCCCGTCGAGCGAGCCGCTGCGGTTCGAGGAGGAGGGTACGTACGCGGACCGCCAGGCGACGGTCGAGAACAGGTTGACCTACACCTGGCCACACCCCGTGGGCGACGTCGTGTCGGCCCTCATCGACGCCGGGCTGCGGATCGACTTCCTGCACGAGTTTCCGTTCACCACGGAGCTGTTCTGGCCGTTCATGGAAGAGGTGGAGCACCGGATGGTGCGGCTCACCAAGCACGACGGCTGCGTGCCCCTCTTGTATTCGGTGAAGGCGACGAAGCCGGAGTAGCCGACCCTCTCCCCCGGCCCCTCTCCCGCAAGCGGGAGAGGGGTGACCGACAGGTCGGGGTGAGGGACACGACCGGATAGCGTAGAATAGGGCCGCCATGGAACCGCGCATCCAGTATGCGAAGACCAGCGACGGCGTAAGCATCGCATTCTGGGAGATGGGCGAGGGGCCGCCGCTACTCTACATGCCACCATTGCTCCAACACGTTCAATTGGACTGGCAGTTCGAAAACATTCGACGCATGTACGAATGGCTGGCCGTACGACACAGGCTCATTAGATTCGACAGGCGGAACAGCGGCCTTTCACAGAGGGCAGTGGATGACGTTTCGTCCGAAGTGGTACAGCTGGACATTTCAGCTGTCGTGGATCGACTCGGTCTTGATCAGTTTCATCTCTTCGCCCACGCCACGTCAGCGAGTACGGCTGTTAGGTTCGTCGTCTCGCACCCCGACAGGGTCTTCAGCCTGATCCTTCTGGATGCATCGCTGCCGCGCCTTACAGGCCTGGAGTTAACACCTCCGATCCGGGCGGTGTTCGAAGTCCTCGAATACGACTGGGAGGCATATACAGAGATGCTGGCCGGTATCTTTTGGGGCTGGGGCGCGGGCGAACAGACGCATCAGTACGCTGGACTGCTGAGGGAATCCAGCACCTGGGAGGATGCGAAACGCGGTCTCGGGTCCCTGCGCAGTCAACAGATAGACCTCGCCCAATACCGCACCCAATTCCTTTCGCGGATAGCCGCCCCGACCTTAATTGTCCACCACAGGGAAGCAATTGGCACCCCGATTGAGACAGGCCGGGTCCTAGCCTCCGAAATCACTCATGCGCGTTTCGTGGGTCTCGAGGGCAGAGGCATGGCCGCAAGCTACACCGACCCACGGATGATGGCGGCCGTCGATGAATTCTTGGCCGAAGTGGAAGGAACCAGCGTGGCGGTGTCGCGCGAACTCCCTTCCGGCACGGCGATCATCCTCTTCGCTGACATCGTGGACTCCACGGGGTTGACCGAGCGGCTGGGCGACAGGGCGTTCCGGGACAAAGCCCGCGAGCTTGACGGCGCCCTGCGATCCGTCATCCAAGAGTCGGACGGGACGGCGATCGAGGGGAAGCTCCTGGGGGACGGCGTGCTGGCCGTGTTCACGTCGGCGCGGCAGGCGATAGAGGCGGCGCTGCGCTGCGGCCAGGCCGGCGAGGCTAACGGCCTGCCCCTGCACCTCGGCCTGCACGCGGGGGACGTGATCCGCGAGGAGGGGAACGCCTTCGGCGGGGCGGTGAACGTCGCCGCCCGGATCGCGGCGGAGTCGGCGCCGGGGGAGGTGCTGGTTTCGGAGACCGTGCGGTCGCTGGCGCGGACGTCGGCTGGGGTGACGTTCGAGGATCGCGGCGAGCAGTCGCTGAAGGGGATCGGCGAGCCGCAGCGGCTGTTCGCCGTAAAGGAGGGTCAGCCATGACGACCGAGAAGCCCAAGCGTCCGCCCTGGCACTGGCTCATCTCGCCCATCGCTTCGTCGGGGCCGGGGGCGTCGTTCTTCCGTCGCACGCTGCACCTCCTGGACCGGCCGCTGATGCGGCTGACCGGCGGGCGGGTGAGCTCGGTGACCGGCTACCCCTCGCTACTGCTGACGACGACCGGCGCCAGGAGCGGCGAGCCGCGCACCGTGCCCCTGCTCTACGTTGGCCTGGGCGACCGGCTGGGCATCATCGGCAGCCGGTTCGGCAGCACGAAGCACCCCGGCTGGTACCATAACCTGCGCGCGGACCCGCGAGCGACGGTGGAGATCCAGGGGAAGCGCGGCGAGTACACAGCGCGACCGGCGGACGACGACGAGCGGGCGGAGATCTGGTCGCGCGGCGTGAAGATGTACCCCGGTTACGACAAGTACAAGTCGCGGGCGGGGCGGAAGATACCGGTGATGGTGCTGGAGCCTGCGCCGGAACGAGAGTCCCCAGCCGAAGCGTAACCTTCCGCACTCCCGCGCCGTCCGATACACTGGATACACGATGGCTTCCCCGGTCGAGCTTTACGACACCACCCTCCGCGACGGCACCCAGATGGAGGGCATCTCCCTGTCAGTCGAGGACAAGGTCAAGATCGCGCGCAAGCTGGACGAGCTGGGTGTGCACTACATCGAGGGCGGCTGGCCCGGCTCCAACCCCAAGGACGCGGAGTTTTTCGAGCGAGCGAAGACTCTGGGTCTGACCAACGCGAAGCTGGCAGCGTTCGGGTCGACGCGAAAGGCCGGCTCGAACGCGGAATCGGACCCGAACCTGAAGGCGCTTATCGACGCCGGCACGCCGGTTACGACGATCGTCGGCAAGGCGCACGACAAGCACGTCACGCGCATCCTGGAGACGACGACGGAGGAGAACCTGGCGATGATCGCCGATTCCGTGCGCTTCCTGAAGTCGCACGGGAAGACCGTCTTCTACGACGCCGAGCACTTCTTCGACGGGTTCGATTCGGACCGCGACTACGCGCTGCAGTGCCTGAAGTCGGCCGCCAACGCCGGCGCGGACTGCGTGGTGCTGTGCGACACCAACGGCGGGACGATAACCTCGCGAGTGGCGGAGGTCGTGCGGGAGGTCGTGGGCCAGCTGATGTGCCAAGTGGGGATGCACGCGCACAACGGGGCGGACGTGGCGGTGGCGAACAGCCTGGCCGCGGTGGAGGCCGGCGCGACCCACGTGCAGGCGGCGGCCAACGGCTACGGCGACATGTGCGGCAACGCCAACATGTTCAGCATTGTCGCCAACCTGAAGCTCAAGATGCGCCTGGACGTCGTGTCGGACGAACAGCTGGCGCGGCTGACGGAGGTATCGCGCTACGTCAGCGAGATCGCGAACCTGCCGCCGGCCTCGCGACAACCGTACGTCGGCTCGGCCGCGTTCGCGCACAAAGCGGGGCTTCACGTGGCGGCCGTGGTCAAGGAGGACTGGTCGTACCAGCACGTCGATCCGGCGCAAGTTGGGAACGACAGCCGGATACTCGTATCGGAGCTGGGTGGCAGGCGTAACATCCTGGCCAAGATGCGGGAGAAAGGTCTGGACATTCCGGAGGAGGGGGACGAAGCGCGGCGGCTGCTGGAGCAGGTCAAGCTGATGGAGAGCCGCGGCTACCAGTACGAGGGGGCGGAAGCCTCGTTCGAGCTGCTGGTGCTGCGCAGCCGCCCCGGATACACGACGCCGTTCGAGCTCGTGGACTTCATGGTCGTCGAAAGGCGCCACCACGAGCCGGGCAAGACCGGGCGGGAGATGCAGTCCGAGGCGATGGTGAAGCTGCGCGTGGGCGAGGAGACGTACCACACCGCGGCCGAGGGCAACGGGCCGGTCAACGCCCTGGACGCGGCCGTGCGCAAGGCGCTGGTGCAACGCTTCCCGACGATCATGGCGATCAAGCTCGTCGACTACAAGGTGCGCATCATCGACTCCACGGCGGGGACGGGCGCCAACGTGCGAGTGCTCATCGAATCGGCGGACGGAGAGCAGTCCTGGACCACGGTCGGGTCATCGACGGACATCATCGAGGCGTCCTGGCTGGCCCTGGCGGACAGCCTGGAGTACTGGCTGCTGAAGAGCGGCAGCCAGGCGTAGCGGCGCTCGCCAAGCGCTCGATTCCTGACCCCGAACGTTAAAGAATCCGAGAAGTCTATCGGCTTACCGCTAAATAGCCTTGTCAGTTAGGAAGCCCCCTGCTATACTCGCTCGACAGAAGCCACTCGGATGTGGGAGGGGTGAAAAGTGGACATGGTATTGAATTTCCCCAAGTGCCAGAAGTGCGAGCAAGGGGATCTCGTACCGCTGTCAGACTTCGGGAGCCAGGGGGCCTCGATCTACTTCAAGGCGTGGGCCTGCACGAACCCGACGTGCGGGTTCAACCTGAAGATCCGCAACGGGGACCTGTACATCGACGAGCCGATCTCCAGCGGCGCGATGCACACTCCCCGGATCCGCGCCTAACGTCAGCGCCCAACAAACGCTCGCCAGGGGCCATCCCGAACGCCCCCGCTTCCGTGCGCCACCTCGGGCCGCAGTACGATTTGTAACGCCCCGTCGCGACCGAGGCATCTATTCTAGTGGGACGGTCGTAAGGACAGTGACCAGGGGGGTGGTCAGACCGCCCGACAGGACATATGCTGATGGGTGGCACGACGAGGCGGGTTCACAAGCGAATGAAGCTCTGGCGATGGCTTCCCGCGACCACGCTGGCGGCGCTGGCCGTGCTGGTCAGCGACAGCTCAGACGCTCCCCGAGCGTTCGCCGCTGACGACCTCCCCGAGTACGTTCCCGGCGAGCTGCTGGTGAAAGTACGTCCCTCGGCGTCCGATTCCGCAGACGTGACCGCGGCCGTCGATGGCGCGCGCGCCGCCGAGGAGATCGAGAGCCTCGACGTCACGCGGGTTGCCCTGCCGCCGGACGTGAGCGTGGAGGAGGCCGTCTCCGAGTTCCGCGCGCAGCCCTGGGTGGAGTACGCGGAGCCCAACTACTACGTGCGAGCGACGATCACCCCCAACGACCCGAACTACGGAAGCCAGTCCTGGTACTACAACCTGATCAAGGCGCCCCAGGCCTGGGACATCCAGACCGGCAGCTCCGCCGTCACCGTGGCGGTGCTGGACACGGGCATAGACACGAACCATACGGACCTGGACGGCAAGATCGTGCCGGGGACGGCGTTCATTTCGTTCCCGACGGATAGCGGAGACGCGGACGGATTCGCGGACTGCCCTGACCCGCACCCCGCCAGCAGCTACGAGGATGACTACGGCCACGGCTCGATGGTCTCGGGGATCGTCGGGGCGGAGACGAACAACGCGTTGAGAGTGAGCGGGACCTCGTGGGGCGCGAAGATCATGCCGGTGAAGGTGCTGGACTGCAACGGGGCCGGGACCACGGGCGATGTTGCGGCGGGGATCACCTTCGCCGCCCAGAACGGCGCGGATATCATCAACATGAGCCTGGAGGGCACGGTGATCACGTCGCCGCCGTGCGGCTCGACGCTCAACAACGCGATCAACACGGCGGTAGACACCTACGGCGTCACGATAGTGGCCGCGGCCGGCAACAGCAACGCCGGCCAGGTGGCCTGTCCGGCATACCACCCGAAGGTGATCGCCGTCGGAGCGTCCGGCGGCCAAAGTAGCCCGAATGCCCGGGGTGGCTGCCCCTCCAGCTGCTTCAGCAACTGGGGCCCGCAGATAGACGTGGCGGCGCCCGGGGTGGGGATCTGCAGCACGAACAACAGCGGCAGCTGGGGCTGCGGCAGCGGCACGTCGTTCGCCTCACCGCAGGTGGCTGGCGGGGCGGCGCTCATCCTCTCGCAGAACCCAACGTTTACGCCGCAACAGGTGCAGTCGGCGCTGTGCACGTCCGCCTTCAACCTGGCGGACGGGTCCACGCCCAACTGGGACGGCTGCGGGCGCATCAACCTGCAGGCGGCCCTCATGAACGATAACGCGCTGGGGGTCTACGACTCCGGCAGCGGGAAGATGCGGTTCTGGAACTTCGATTCTGATGGGACGGACTTCACTCGCAACCTGGCCCATGACAACTGCGCCGGCTGCTGGTGGCTCAACAAGTCGCAGATGGTGGCGGCGGACGTCAACGGCGACGGCCACAGGGACATGGTGGGCGTATACGACTACGGCGGCGGTCTGATAAAGATGTGGGCGTTCCTGTTCAACGGCGCCAGCGTCACGACCGTGAAGGTAATCTATACCGGTTGCGGCGGCTGCTGGTACCTGAGCAAGTCGCAGTTCGTGGCCACGGACGTCAACGGGGACGGTAAGGATGACATCGTCGGCGCTTACGACTACGGCAACGGCACGATGAAAATGTGGAACTTCATCTCCAACGGCTCCACTATCTCGTCCGTCTACAAGTCGTACAACGGCTGCGGCGGCTGCTGGTACCTGAGCAAGTCCCAGATGTTCGGCGGCGACATCGATCGTGACGGCCGCGGCGACATCATCAGCGTGTACGATTACGGTAACAGCAAGATGGGGATGTGGGCGTTCCGCTCCAACGGAAGCTCGTTTACCAGCGTGTCCAAGGTGTACAACGGCTGCAACGGCTGCTGGAACGTGGGCTCCTCTCGCTTCGTGCCGGCGGACGTGAACGGGGACGGCCGCACGGACATGGTGGGCGCCTACGGTTATCCGGGCAACCAGATGGGCTTCTGGAACTTCGTGTCCAATGGGTCCAGCTTCACGTCAGTGTACAAGTCGTACAACGGCTGCAGCGGCTGCTGGCAGCTCAGCGCCTCCCAGCTGCAAGCGGCGGACATCAACGGCGACGGCCGCGACGATGTAGTGGGAGCGCGCGAGGAGGGGTCGAACACGCTGGCCCTTTCGAACTTCATGTCAGACGGCGTGAACTTCGCGGACCCCTACAACGCCTACACCGGGGACATCGGAGGCTGGAACCTGCCGCAATCGCGGATGAGAGCGCCGGTCTACTAGCGCCTGGCTTCGAATTCTCGTAGGGGCCGCGCCAAAGCTCGGCCCAAGACAGAGCTTGGCTCTGTCCCTACGAACGGCGATGGGACCGCCGCTGCCATCCTGAGCGCCGAGCACGCGCGAGCGGGGCATCGACGCTTCTTCGCGAAGGGATCTTGGGTGGGGCCAGCCGTCGTTCCCGTGGGCACTAGTTTTGGGGGCGCGGCAAGCGGCGCCACTACACCTACACGCCCGGGAGCAGCGCCTCTCGGCCTACCGTGCGGCTATCTGGCGGCCGACGCCGAGGTAGCGCAACCCTTTCGCCTCGACGTCCTCACGGGAGAGGACGTTGCGCCCGTCCAGCACGACCCGGCATCCCGGGAACGCGGCGAAGTCCATCGTCTTGTACTCGTCGTGCGCGGCCTGGAGGACGATAGCGTCGACGCTCGGAGGCGGCTCCAGCGTTACCGGCTCGAGGCCGCGGGCGGCGATCTCGTCGTTCGTGAACAGCGGATCGTGGATCAGGACGCGCGCGCCCGCTTCCTTGAGCGCATCGTTCAGGAGGAAGGCGGCGGAGTGGTACGGCTCCTTGACGTTGCCGCGGTAGGCCAGGCCGAGGATGAGGACGGTGCGGCCCTTCAGCCCGCCCAGCGCTTCGTCCAGCAGGCGGGCGGCCTCCCGGCCCATGCCGTCGTTGGTCTCGCGCGCCAGACGGGCGATGGGCGTGGGGCCCAGGCCGTTGACCAGGAACCAGGGGTTGACGGGGACGCAGTGACCACCGACTCCGACGCCGGGCTCGTGGATGTGGGAGAACGGCTGCGAGTTGGCCGCCGCGATGACGTCTAGCACGTCCACGCCCGCGCGCTGCGCGGCAGTCGCCAGCTCGTTGGCGAAGGCGATGTTCACGTCGCGATAGGTCAGCTCGGCCAGCTTCGATAGCTCCGCCGTCTCGCAGTCGCGGACGCGGGCGGCTTCGACGCCGAGGCCCTCCTCGTAGAAGCGGGCGGCGCGCTCGGTGCTGTCGTCGTCGATGCCGCCGACGATCTTCGGGTAGGTCGCCAAATCGCGGAGGATGCGGCCGGAGAAGACGCGCTCCGGGCTGAAGGCCAGGCCGAAATCGGCCCCCGCCTTGAGGCCGGAGCCGCGCTCCAGGATGGGGCCGAGGGTGTTGCGGGTGGCGCCGACGGGCAGCGTGGTCTCGAAGATGACGAGCGCGCCCTTCTGGAGACCGGCAGCCACGTCGGACGCGGCGGCCTCCATCATCGACAGGTCGGCCTGCTTGTCGCCGGTCAGCAGGACGGGAACGATGACTACGACGACATCGCTACGGCGGACGGCGTCGGTCGTGCCGGTCGCCGCCGTGAGGTTGCCGTCGCGGACGGCGTCGCGGACGGCCTCGTCCAGCCCCTCCTCGCCGGCCAGAGGGGACTCGCCGCGGTTGACGGTGGCGACGACTTCGGGGTTGACGTCGCAGCCGATGACGGTGTGTCCGCGGGCGGCGATGCGGGCGGCGAGGGGCATGCCGACCTTGCCCAGCCCGACGATGGCGACCTTTATCCCGTCGTTCACTCGCCGCCTCCGACCAGGGGGCTGGCCACGGCCAGGGCCTGGCCGCTGCGGCCGGACTCGACCAGCTGCTCGGCGAGGTGAAGGGCGGCGATGGCGTCTTCACAGGTAACTGCGGGCTCGTCGCGCCGCGACACGGCGCCCACGAACGCCTCCAGCTCCGCCAGCAGAGGCTCCTGCTTGCGCACGGGCAGGCGGGTGACGGCCTCGGCGCTGACGTGCAGGGCGGCGACGTCCACCCAGCCGGACGGCTGCCCGGACTCCTTGTACAGGAACAGCTCCTGGTTGATGTAGTCCAGCGTAAGCATGCCTCCTTCGGCCAAAACGGTGAAGTCGCGAACCTTGATGGGGGAGAGCCAGTTCACGTCCAGCAGCGCCGACACCCCGCTCTCGAACAACAGGACGGCGAACAGCGCGTCCTCGAACTGCGTGCGGATGCCGGTCTGGGTCTGGCAGAACAGGCGGGTGACTTCGGAGCCGAGGACGTGGCGCATGACGTCGAGGTCGTGCGTAGCGAGGTCGCAGGCGACGCCCACGTCGCGCAGCCGCTGCTGGAACGGGCCGACGCGGCGGGCCTGGACCTGGTGGACGGCGCCCAGGTCCTCGGCGAGGTGGCGCTTCAGCTCGGCCACCGCCGGGTTGAAGCGCTCGATGTGGCCCACGGTGGCGACGAGGTCGCGTTTGCGGGCCGTCTGGGCGATCTCCACGCCCTGCTGCACGGTGGAGGCGATGGGTTTTTCGATAAGGACGTTGACGCCGGCCTCCAGCGCGGCCATCGCGACCTCGTGGTGGAGGCTCGTCGGCGCGGCGATGCTCACGAGGTCCGGGGCCTCCTCGCGAAGAAGGCGGCGATAGTCGGGATAGGGCCGGGCGGTGCGTCCGCGGACAGCGCGTGCGAGGACGTCCTCGTCAGGATCTGCGACGGCGACGACGTCGACGCCGTCGAGCTCGCTGTAGGCCCGCAGGTGGTTGCGGCCCATGAATCCCAGGCCGATCACTCCCGCCCGAAGCTGCTGCTTGCCGGTCATTCGCCGTCCTCGAAGAAGCTGTTCACCGCTTCGATGATCGTATCGAGCTCGTCTTCGGTCAATGCCGGGTGGACGGGAAGCGAAAGGACTTCCGCCGAAAGCTGCTCGGCGACGGGAAGGCTGTCTTCGTAGCCCAGCCGGATGTACGCGGGCTGGCGGTGGATGGGCGTGGGGTAGTAGATCACGGCGCCGACGCCGCGCTCGCGGAGGTGGGCCAGCAGCTCGTCGCGGCGGCCGGGGGCGCGCACGGTGTACTGGTGGTAGACGTGGCGGCAGCCCTCGCGCTCGATTGGCGTGATCACGCCGCGCAGGTCGCGGGAGAAGCGGGCGGCGTTGGCGCGGCGGCGCTCGTTCATCTCGTCCAGGCGGCGGAGCTGGCCGATGCCGATGGCGGCGGCGATGTCGGTCATGCGCCAGTTGTAGCCGACGATCTCGTGGTGGTAGCGCTCGGTCTGGCCCTGGTCGCGCAGCATGCGGAGCGAGCCGGCGATTGCCGAGTCGCCGGTCGTGATCATGCCGCCCTCGCCGGTGGTCATGTTCTTCGTGGGGTAGAAGGAGAACATGGCGGTGCTGAAGGAGCCGGCGGCGCGGCCATCCGCCTCCGCCCCGTGGGCCTGCGCCGCGTCCTCGATGATGAGGAGGTCGTGCCTCCGCGCGATCTCCTCGATCGCCGCCATGCGCACCACCTGGCCGTAAAGGTGCACGGGGATGATCGCCTTCGTCCGCGGAGTGACCTTGGCCTCGATGTCCGCCGGGTCGATGTTGAAGTCGTCGGCCAGGACGTCGGCGAAGACGGGCTTCGCGCCGGAGTAGATCACCGCGTTGGCGGTGGCGATGAACGAGAAGGGCGACGTGATAACCTCGTCGCCGGGGCCGAGGCCGTGCGCCTGCAGGGCCAGCATGAGACCGGCGGTGCCGGAGTTGACGGCCACGGCCTCGCGAACGCCGATGCGCTCCGCGAACGCCTCCTCGAACTCGCGAACGAGCGGGCCCTGGGCCAGCTGGCCGCTCTCCAGCACCCGCAGGACGGCCTGCTTCTCCTCCTCGCCGATGGTGGGACGGGCGATCGGTATCAGGAGGGCACCTCGGCTTCCTCGAAACGATAGGTCTCGGCGCAGGCGGGGCATGTCCATCCGTCGCCGGCCCGGCGCAGGCGGCGGCCGCACTTGCAGACCCAGCCGATGCGCCGCGCCGGCTGCCCCGCGACGAGCGCGTGGTCGGGTACGTCGCCGCTGACCACCGCCCCGGCGGCGACCATCGCCCAGCGGCCGATCGTGGCCTCGGGGACGACGACGGCGCCGGCGCCGATTGAGGCCCCGAAGCGGACCAGGACCTTGCCCTCGGGCCAGTCGGCGTCGCTCTTGAGCGTGCCGTCGGGGTTGATGGAGCGGGGATAGCGGTCGTTGGCGATAACGGCCCCGGGCCCGACGAACACGCCGTCCTCCAGGGTCGCGCCGTGGAACACCTGCGCGCCGTTCTGCAGCTTGACCCGCGCGCCGATGCGCACCTCTTTGTCGACGTAGACGCCCTTGCCCAGGACGCATTCCTCGCCGACGACAGCGCCCTCACGGACCTGGGCCTGGTGCCAGATGCGGGTGCCCTCGCCAACCGTGGCGTCGGGCGACACGTCCGCCGTCGGGTGGATCATGACAACAGCTCCACGATGCGGTCGGCGGCGTGCCCATCGCCGAACACGGGGGGCCGCTCGCCCGCGGGTACCGGCTGCAGTACGGCCTCCACGATGCGCTCCGGCTCGTCGCCGGCGAGGGTGTTCCAGCCGGCGTCGACGGTCTCCGTCCACTCGGTCTCGGCGCGAGCGGTCACGCAGGGCACGCCGAGCAGGTAGGCCTCCTTCTGGACGCCGCCGGAGTCGGTGACGATGCGGCGGGCGTTCTTCTCCAGCCAGAGCATGTCCAGGTAGCCCACGGGGTCGATCAGCGTGAGGTTGGACGCCGCCTCATAGCCCATCTCGGCCAGCGATGACCGGGTGCGCGGGTGGACGGGGAAGACGACGCGCTCCTCCAGCCGCGCGAGCACGTCCAGGAGGGCGGCCAGCCGCTGCAGGTCGTCGACGTTGGCCGGG
This sequence comes from Dehalococcoidia bacterium, assembly GCA_040877915.1. Taxonomy (GTDB): domain Bacteria; phylum Chloroflexota; class Dehalococcoidia; order SM23-28-2; family RBG-16-64-32; genus JBBDNA01. The sequence goes on along the minus strand of JBBDNA010000016.1, from coordinate 17,550 downwards.
CGGTGCAGGGTGACGAGGATGTAGGATCCGGCTCCGACGTTTAGCTCGCCGGGGAGGCGCGACGTCTCCTCGGCTCGCGGCAGGAAGCGCTGCAGGGTGTCGAGCATGACGTCGCCGGTGTTGTGGACGCCCTCGACGACGCCCTCCAGCCGCAGGTTGTCGACGGCGCTGTTCGTCGGGCAGAACAGGAGGTCGGCGGCGCTGTCGGTCAGCACGCGGTTGATCTCCTCCGGCATCGCCCAGTTGAAACTGCGCAGGCCGGCCTCGACGTGGGCGAGGCGGACGCCCAGCTTGGCCGCCACGAGGGCGCCGGCGAGCGTCGAGTTCGTGTCGCCGTAGACGAGGACCGCATCCGGCCTCGCCGACTGTACGATCGGCTCGAGAGCCAGCATGATGCGCGCGGTCTGCTCGGCGTGGCCGGCTGAGCCCACGCCCAGGTTGTGGTCGGGCGGCGGTATCTCCAGCTCGCGGATGAACACGTCGGACATGTTGAAGTCGTAGTGCTGGCCGGTGTCGACTAGTATCTCGTCGTGGGCCCGGCGGAGGATGCGGCTGACCGCGGCCGCCTTGACGTACTGGGGCCGCGTGCCGACGACGGTCAGGACTTTGAGTTTCGCCACGTCAAAATCATATCGGGCCGGGACTTACGTCCCGTTCTGCCTGCCGAACCCGCGGCTAGTTCGCCCTGGGCGGACGGCCGTTGCTGTCGTTGAAACTTACCGTGACGCCGCGATCAACCTTGCCGCTGAGCACGTCCGCCGGGCTGGGTATGATGTTAACCGAAACTCCGGCCTCTTTGCACAGGTCCAGCAGCTCGTTGAAGCTCTCGCGGGAGATCTGGGACATGGCCAGGGCGACCTCGTCGATATGGTGGCGGCTGACGAGGGCGGGGATGGCGTGACGGCCGCCGGCCACGGGCACACCGTGGATGCGCATTCCCACTTTGCGGGGGTCGTCGTCGACGAAGCAGACCGGGCGGTACTGCCAGTGAGGGTTGCTGAGGAACTCGCGCGCCACGAGCTGCCCGGCCTCCCCAGCGCCGACGATGAGCACGCGACGGCCGGTGCCGTTGCGAGCGGCGGCGGTGAACTGGACGGCGCTCAGCTGGGGCCAGAGCTTGGTGGCGGACATGGTGAGGAAGATCAGGCCGCCGCCGATAAGGTTGACGCTGACCGGCAGGTCGCTGCGCTCGAAGGCCAGCTCGAAGAAGTTGATCAGGAAGACGATGATCGTGACGCTGCTGACCGAGGCCGCCAGATAGTACAGGTCGCGGACGCCGCCGTAGCGCCAGGCGGAGTGGTAGACGCCGAACAGGAAGTTGGCGACGACGTAGGCGACGGCGATGACGGGCGTGACCGTGAAGAACTCCTCCCAGGAGCCGGAGCGGACGTCGGCGTCGAAGCGCAGAAGGAGGGCGCCGGCGTAGCAGCCGAACACGGTTACCACGTCCAGCACGACGAGGGGGACAACGCTGAGGCTGAGGGGCCGGCTGAACAGACGCAAGGCGCTAGCGGCCCTTCCCGCTGAGGACGACGCGCACCGTGCGCAGGAGAATGGCCAGGTCCAGAGACGCGGACTGGCGCTTCACGTATTCCAGGTCGTACATCACCTTCTCGTGGTAGGTTATGTCGGCCAGGCCGTTGACCTGGGCCAGGCCGGTGAGGCCGGGCTTGACCTCGTGGCGGAGGTGATAGGCCGGCGGAAACGTATCGACGACCTTCGGCACTTCGGGCCGTGGTCCCACCAGGCTCATGTCCCCTCTCACTACGTTCAGCAGCTGCAACATCTCGTCCAAACTCAGCTTCCGCAGAATCCAGCCGATCCGCGTCACTCTGGGATCGCGACTGGGCGGCTTCAGCTGTTCGAACTTGTGGGTGCGGAAGTCCTCGATGGGGCGCTGCTGGCCTTCGGCCCCCACAACCATAGTCCTAAACTTATATAACGTAAAGGGACGCCCGCGGTAACCTATCCGCTTCTGTGTAAACAGGGCCGGCCCCGGCGAATCCATCTTCACGGCGGCGGCGACGATGAGGACTACCGGCGACAGAGCCGCCAGCCCCACCGACGCCACTACAAGATCGCGGAAGCGGCGGAGCGTGCCGTCTTTCACGTGCGGGGGCCAGTGCAGGTTCATGCGCGGGAGGCCGCTCCTGTGGGCGTGCGGCTCTTCGATCCCGCCAGGTCCAGTAGCAGCGCCTCCAGTCGCCGGGCCAGCTTCGTGCGCTCCAGCTGATCGACGGCGAAGGCGCGCCCGTTGGCGCCCATCTGCGCCGCCAGGTCCGGGTCACCCTTGAGCCGGGAGATCGCTTCGGCCAGGGCGGCCGGCTGCTCCGGCTCCACGGCGATGCCAGCGCCGGCGTCCTCCAGGAGCCGCGCGGCCTCGCCGGGGACGGTCATGACCACGGGCCGGCCGCAGGCCAGCGCCTCGGACGTCTTCGAAGGCAGCGCCCCCTCGAACAGCGGCTGCTTCGTCAGCGTCACGAGCACGACGTCCGCCGCGTTCAGCATCGCCGGCACCTCGGCGCGGCTGACCGGATCGGCGAAGGTCACGTTGTCGATGCCTTCGCGGACGGCCTTCGCCATCAGTCGCGGCTTCTCGACGCCGGAGCCCACGAGGACGAAGCGGACGCCGGCGTCGCCCCCAAGCAGCTTCGCCGCGTCGAGGACGACGTCGAGCCCCTGGGCCGGACCGTGGGTGCCGGCGTACATCGCGACGAATTTGTCGTCCACGCCCAGCCGGGCGCGCGCCGCCGTGCCGTCGACGTCCGGGCTGAACAGCTCGGTGTCGGTGCCGTTGGGGATGTAGGTGACCTTCGATTCGGGGACGCCGCCCTCGACCAGGGCGTCGCAGATGCCGTGGGTGACGCCGACCAGGGCGTCGGCGCGGGAGTACACGAAGCCGGCGAGCCCCTGGGTCAGGCGCACCAGGGGACCGTTCGACACCTGGCCCTGGGCGACGGCCGTCGCCGGCCAGAGGTCGGTCACGGTGAGCACCCAGGGGACGCGTCGCAGGAGACCGATGCTGTAGGCGGTGAGCCCGAGGAACAGCGCGGAGGAGTTGACGACTACGACGTCGAACTTGCCGGCGAAGGGCGCGGCGATCGCGGCCGTGCCCGCGAACGAGAGGTGCTTGGCCGCCCACCGCCAGAGACCGCGGTTGGGGGCGGCGTAGACCCAGCTGCGGCGCACGTCTATGCCGTCCATCTCCTCCCGCAGGTAGAGCTTGCCCCGGTATTCCGGGCTGATGACGCCGGTTGGGTGGTTGGGGAAGGCGGTGAGCACGGTCACTTCGTGCCCCCACTCAAGGAAGAGCCTCGCGGTCTCGTAGGTGCGGGCCTGCGGCGCGCCGGTCTCCGGCGGGAAGTACACGGTCAGAAAGAGGACTCTCACGTCAGACCCCCAGCACTTCCCGGTAATGGCCCTCGACGATGCCGGCGACGTGCTGGCACTCGTGGTGCTTCTCGACCCAGGCGCGGCCGGCCTCGCCCGACTGCCGGCGCAGGTCCGGATCGTCCAGGAGCCGGGCCAGCGTCTCGGCGCCCTCCTCGGGATCGCGAGTGGAGAACAGCGGCGGCGGTTCGTCGTAGACCTGCGGGTAATCGAAGAAAGAGACGACAGGGCGGCCGGAAGCCATCGCCTCCAACTCCGACATGCTGACAATGCCGAGCTTGAACTGGCCGATGATCACATCGTAGCCGGCGAACAGCGAGGGCATCTGGCCGTAGGGGACGCGCGGTATCAGGTTGAAGTCGCCGTTCAGGGAGCGCGGCTTGAGGACGCCCCAGTCGAAGGCGTCGACATGGACCTCGGGGTGGCGCTGGCGTAGCCGGCGAACCATCGCGGTGGCAGTCTCGGTGCCCTTCTTGGCCTCGAAGCGGCTCATCATCAGGATACGCTCGCCACGGCCCTCGCGAGCGGCGGCGGGCGTGAAACGCTGCAGGTCTATGGGGTTGGGGATGAAGGCGGCGTCCTTACGAACGCTTTCCGCGTATCGCGCCAGGTCGGGCGTCGAGTAGAAGACGCGCTGCGCCCGGCGCAGAGCGACCCGAGTGACCCAGCCCAGCAACGGCCAGTCCAGGTTGCGCGCCAGGTCGAAGCCGTGGCAGTGGAGGAAGTACGGATAGCGGCCCAGGATGCCCAGCCAGCCGGTGTGCGCCCAGTGCATGTGGACCACGTCGAACCGGCCACGGCGGACCTCCCGGTCGATTCGATACGCCTCGGCCAGGCGACGGGGAAGGCCGGAGATGTCGACGGCGCCCTCCGATTTTCGGGCAGTCATCGGGCGAAGAGTGACCTCGTGGCCCAGGCGGCGCAGCCCCTCGCTGAGCGTGGCCGCCACGTTGGCGATCTCGCGTATCTGCATGATCTTCATGCGACCCTCGTGTCGTGCTCGCGCCCGGGCACAGCGACGCCCTGCTCGGCCTCGCCGTCGCGGATGGCGCCCAGGGCGATGACCAGGCCCATGAACAGCCAGAGATAGGGCTCCTCAATCATGCGACCCTCAGTCTGGCCACTGATGAAGATCGCTGCGAGAGCGCCGCCGATCCCGGCGACGATGGCCTGATCGATGGCGCGAGCCCCCGCGTACAGCTGCCACAGCAACCGGCCCAGTCGATGCATGAGGAACGCCAGGGCGAGCAGCCCGACGATGCCGAGCTCGGCGAGGACTGTGACGACGGCGGTGTGGGAGTGGTAGACGGTGGATCCAAGAGGCAAGTAGTCGTTGTAGGCCCCCTGCACACCTTCCTTGAACCCCTCCACACCTACGCCGAAGATCGGGTGATCGAGGAACATCGCCCAGCCGGCGCGGAGCAGCCCGGAGCGTACGCCGATCGCTTCCTCTCCGGAGAGGAGCGTGTTGAAGCGATCGGCCAACTGGGGTTCGAAGGCGGTCACGCCGAGCCCGAAAGCAGCGGCAACGAGGCCGCCGAATACAAACAGATGTAGCTTGCGTCGCGAAGTGATGGGCAGGGCGAATACGAGAAGCGGCAGGACGACGGCGGCAGCCACCCAGTTGCTGCGGGAGGAGGTGAAAGGCAGGGCCAGGCCGGCGCACGCGAAAGTAGCAGCATAGAGATAGCGGAACCGAGACCTCTCGCCGAAGAAAAGAGCCCCCGCGACCACCATGGTAACTACCAGGAAGCGAGCGTAGATATTCGGGTCCACGAAGGTAGCGTTGCGTCTGATGCCGCGCGTGCCCAGCGCCTCGTTCCAGAGGTAGGTGTCCGTGGCCTGCTGAAACAGACCGACGAGAGCGAGAAGCAGCCCGCTGGCCACGAGGGCCAACAGCGTCCAGCGTAGTGTTTGCCTGTCGCGGACATAGATAACGACCAGGGCCAGCAGGACGAGGTGAGAGATGAGCCGGCCCAGTTCCTGGGCCGCGCCGGAGAAGTCGCTGGTGTTGAGCAGGGAAACGGCGTAGAGCCCGAGGAACAGGGCTATGGGCAGGTAGAGGGCACTGCGGGGAAGAAATCCGCGCCACCAGTCGCTGGGGGCGCGCAAGGCCCACAGTCCAGCGCCCACCACCAGGCCCATGCGGGCGAGGCTCAGGGCCGACGCGTCCACCTTGGCGCTGCCCTCAGTCTGCAGGATGGGCACGAAGCGGCCGCCGATCTCAAGGGGGAGCAACAGGACGATGATAGGGATTACCAGCCGCCGGTCGACCGTCATGGCGACAAGGACGCCGATGCCGGCCGCAAACGCGGACAGAATGAGCGGCCTGTCGTAGAAAGCGACGACGGCGACTACGACGGCGAGACCGGCGAGGGCTCGCGGCCACCATTCGGAGACCGGGCCGACTCCCTGGGGCAGCCGCCTAACGTCTATCAAGCGGGGAATGCGCCTCCGCAAGTTGCAACGCTTCTATCAGCTTCCTGGTTACGACGGGCCAATCATACTCCCTGGCGCCTGTCTGAGCAGCCCGCCCTAGGGTTTCGCGGCGTTCCGGCTCATCGATAAGGTTGGCCAGGGCCCCGGCCAGGACCTCGGCATCGCCCTCAGGCACCAGGACGCCGGTCACGCCGTGCTCGATGAGCTGCCTATACACGGGGGTATCCCAGGCGACGATGGCGCGGCCTGCGGCCATAGATTCCAGGGCGGCCATGGACATGCCGGCGCCGGCCGACAGGCAGGCGCTGACATCGGCCAGAGCAAGGAACGCCGGCACGTCTTTCTGTTCGCCGGCGAACCTTACGCAGTCCTCAACGCCGAGGGCGCGAGCGCGCCGCCGGTAGCGACCCGGCTCCCCCTTACCCACGAACACGACGGCGAACCGTGGTCCGATGGCGTCCTTGAGCTGCTTCGCGGCCTGCAGGAGGTCGTACACGCCCTTCAGACCACGCAGGGTGGCGACCATCATCACAATCGCCCTGCCCTCCGCCCGCAGCCGTCCGACAGTGGCCGCCGCAGGCGACGCGGCCGGCCGTGCGAAGCGATCGAAGTCGACGCCGTTAGGGACGACCCGCGACGGCACCCCCCGCGATTCCAGATAGTCTCGCGTGTCGAAGCCGTTGGCCAGGACCAGGTCGCAGCGTCGCAGGCAGCGCCTCTCGTAGCGGGTCAGCAGAGGCCGCAGCCATGGGACGAACGGGCCAGAGCCGGGCGATCGCAGGGCAAGCTCCATGGCAACGCGGCCGCGGACCGACGCCGCGATCCTGGCCTCAGGCCTGCGTCGCTTCAGGCCCAGGATCGGCAGGACGTCGATCACGGAGTTCATGGCGATGACCGGCCCGCCACCCCAGTCGCGGAGGAGACGGTCGCGCACGCGACGGACGAACAGCCGGGCGTCGAGCCAGAACAGCAGGTTGAGGGTGACGCGGTTGAGGATGCGAAACTGGTTCGCGCGACGCTGGAGGGTGGGTACTCGCACGAGCTTGAGGTTGCGAAGGGACGAGAGGTCGTAGAAGGGGCGGCCGTCCGATTGGTAGGAGTACACGCTGACGGAGTAGTTCTCGGCATCGAGGTGGCGAAGCACGTGGAACAGCCAGTTCTCGCGCCCGCCGGAATGGTCCGGGAAGGCCGAGTGGATCACGAAAGTGAGCTTGCGCCGCGGCGAAGCGCTATCCGGTCCCAGCTCGGAGTCTGCAGTATGAGCGGCCATCACGCGGAGGGCGTCGCCCCGCTATCCGCCGGGGCCGGGCTCAGGCCGCGCAGGCGGCGGGCCAGGTTGAGATACAGCTCAATGTCCCTGCCCTGCGGGATGACGCAGGCCCAGGGGTCGTTCCCGGACAGTGAGCGGTAGTAGTAGAGCGAGACGGCCAAGGACGTGGTGTAGGCGATGGACGAGGCGATGGCGGCGCCGGAGATGCCGAACTCCGGGATGAGAAGGAGGTCAAAGATGATGGTTACGCCGAGGGTGATAAGGGCGATAACGCTGACCAGATTCAGACGCTCTCGGGAGAAGAAGTAGCTACCCAGAACCTTGGTCCCGCTGAGGGCGGCGATACCCGGAGCGAGCCAGATGATCGGCTCCACGGCGGAACTGAAGGCGGCCCCAAACAACAGCTCTACGGTGATGGGCGCAGTCGCCGCGATGCCGATGGCGGCGATCAGGCTCATCAGCAGGGTGTTGCGGCAGGCCACGGGAGTGATCTCACCGGCCCGTTCGGCGTCCATTCGAGTCAGGCGGGGCAGGAGGGCGAGCGACACGGCGTTGGATATCCACCAGACGGCCTCAGCGACACCCGCGGCCACCGCGTAGTAGCCGACCTCGGCCCGGCTGCGGAATGCGGCCACGAGATACTGATCGAGACGGTAGTTCAGCCGCTGGAGCACGTTCCCTACTTGGCCCGGCAGCCCGAAACGCACTTGTTTCCCCATGACCGGCACGTCCGGCCTGAAAATGCCAGCGATGGTCAGCTGGCTGAAGCCGATGGCGATGAGGGCAACGGCCGCGGCGGCAGCGTAGGAGAACACCCAGACGGCCAGTACTGAGAAGAGGGTCATGGCGCCGGCCAGCCAGACGGCGCCGGTGCCCGCAGCGAGAACGAGGACCTGACTGAGTGCGGCGACGTTGAAGGCGACGAAGCGCTCGCTACCGACGAGGATCGCAGTGACCAGGGTGAACTCGAGCATGGCGGGGACAGCGAAGGCATAGAGCCAGTAGGAGCGTCCTTCCACGAAGGCCTTCGGTTCGAGCACGAGGCCGACGGCTGCGAGGACGGCCGCTACCACCGCTCCGAGGACGAGGACGAGCCAGTGGCTGTTACCCAGGAGAACGCGGACCGGGTAGGCGTCCTTGCCAACGAAGTACGTACTACCCAGGCCAATACCCAGGCTGCCAAGGGACGCAACAAGGGTGACCGATATGATGAACAGCGCGTAGTCGCCGCGAACCTCGGGGCCGAGGCCGCGCGCGATCATGATGCTGACGATGAAGGCGAGAGCCCGATTGGCGACCTGGGTGAAGAATACCAGGTTGACGTTGGCTACGAAGCTTCTGGACATTGGGAGGCTAGTACGCGGAGCAGTTCAGGGTTACGATCCCTCCCGTGGAGCGCTGGTCTGGCCGCCGCGCCAGCGTTGCCAGTACGGCATCAAGAACTCCAGGGCCAGGGCCCCGACGACACCGACAACCAGGCCGAAAGCCGCCGCCGCACCCAGGCGGGCTAGCCAATCCGCACCGGTGGAAGTGTCCCTGCCGCGATCCGTCACTGTTACTTCGATGTCTGTCTGACCGCCGGCGAGATCCGCCGCCTCCACATTGCGGATGGCCGCGCCGTAGAGGGCGACTGCCGCCTCCTGTTCTGCCGAAGAGACCAGGAGCTCCTGTTCCCGCGCCGCCAGCGTCTCGATATTCGCTTCGATGCCGGGTACCAGCGCCTCCGACAGCTGCCGCCGCAGGGCCAGCCCATCGCGCAGCTCTTCGACGCTGCCGGCCTGCTCGATACCGTCCGGGCCTTGAACGCCGCCCAGAACGCCGGACACCGCCACTACCAGCTCGCCGATAGGGCGGTCGCTTTCGGCACCGATTACTGCAAGCGCCTGGTCTATAGCAGATACCTGGCTCTTGATGGCGGAGATCTGTCCCCGCTCCCGTGCTAGGTCGCTCTGGACAGCGGCCAGCTCTGAGAGTCGGGACTGGTCCACAGCACCCAGGCGTTCAAGCGCGCGGTCTTGTTGCTCCTGAAAGGAGGCGACGGCTCGAGGGTCTGAGCCTATCTCCTCCGCCCGCTCCTCGAAGGCGTCAACCAGTGCAATCGCCAGCGCCTGGGCGTCGCCCGGGGAGTCGCCCGTGGTCTTGAAGGTCACCTGGTCCACGCTGTCACGGTTGCGCGGATCCTTCTCGATGACTGAGACGCTGCGGCGGGCGATGACATCCTCCGCGCCAATATCGAGCTCCGCTGCTGCCGTCTGGGCCACTTCGTCGCTCAAAGCGAGGTCTTCAAACGTGTCGATATCGGGCACGGAGTCGAGGCCACCGAACAGAGGCGTAGCCGCTTCGACATCGATCTGCGCCTTGGACTGGGCGCTGCCGCTACCGCCAGCCACAATTCCGCTAATGACGGCGACGATGATGGCCAGGGCGAACACCCCGGCTATCAGGCGGATGTGCTTCATCACGACCGAGACGTCGTGCCAGAGGTCATCCTGGGCTTCCGGCATTCTGGTTGTTCCCCTTCCCGGCTAGTTTATTGCGGTAGCCCCTGCGGTTCAACGCGAGCGCAGTTGGATGGGCGCCAATAAGGAGAACGCCGGTGTGGGCCCTCAGTATACGGGGGGAAGCGAGCCGCCGACGATTCGGTGGGAGTTCAGTAGGAGCGATAGGTGCTGAAGGCGCTGCCGCTGACGAAGTGCCACATGCCCATGACACCGTTTCCGTAATCGTAAACTCCGACGACGTCGCCCTTGCCGTCCTTGTTGACGTCGCCGGCGATCATCTGGGACCTGGAGACGTGCCAGCAGCCATCGCAACTCTTGAAGCTCCGCGTCGGACTGGCGAGAGCGGTTCCGTTTGAGTTGAAGCTCCACATTCCCATGACGCCGCCGCCGTAGTCATATGTGGCCAGTACATCACCCTTGCCATCGCCGTTCAGATCTTCGCCGGAGAAGCGTGAGCGCTCCAGGTCCCAGCAGCCCAGGCAGCTGGTGTATATCTTGCGCGTGGTGGAGAAGGCAGCGCCGTTGGAGAGGAAGCTCCAAGCGCTCATGTTGTGATCGCCGTAGTCGTACACCCCAATCAAGTCATCCTTGCCATCGCCGTTGACATCAGCGGACGTAATCTGCGAGCGGTCGAGGTACCAGCAGCTGTTGCAGCCGTTGTAGGCCTGGGTGACGGTCGAGAAGAACTGACCGTCCGACACGAAGTTCCAAGCGCGCATCTTGCCACCGCCGTAGTCGTAGGCGCCTACGATGTCGTCTTTGTTGTCGCCGTTCACGTCAGCGACTACGAACCGAGACCGTCCAACGTCCCAGCAGCCGCTGCAGCCGAGGTATGCCTGGCGGACGGTGGAGAAGTTGCCGCCGTCCGAGATGAATGTCCAGATCCCCAGCCTGTTATCACCGTAGTCATAAACGCCGACGATGTCTTCTTTGTTGTCGCCGTTGACATCGGCCACCAGCATCTGGGCGCGGTCCAGGTCCCAACAGCCGGGGCAGCCGGTGTACGCCGGATGGACTTTCGAGAAATCGACCCCATTGGACGTGAACGCCCAGAGGCGCAGCTGGCTGCTGCCTGAATCGTAGGCACCGACAACATCGTTTCGTCCGTCGCCATTGAAGTCAGGGGCGAGCATCTGGGATTGATCGAGGCGCCAGGAGGTGGGTGGAACGCTAAGATTGACGATCGTTTTCTCCGGCAAGCCCAGGGAGTATAGCGACTGAAGGTGTATCTCCCCGCTGTAGTTGCCAGTGGCCAACCCCGATGCGTTGATGCTGGCGCTGGCGCTCGCGGGCTGGGGCCCTATGTCGGCGCCCAGGGAAACTCCCTGGATCTTGGATAACTTGAGCCAGCTGACGGAGGGGGAGAGCCGCCAGGAGAGCGGACCGGTGCCCGTATTGGAGATCGTGACGGGGATGGAGCCGCTGCTGCTGCCGGACTTGACGACTTTCGAGATTGATGAGGGAGTGAGCACTCCGGTGGGGTTGCCGATTGCCGTGGACCTCGAACCGGAGGTGGTCGCCGGGTCAGTGTGCGAGGGGGAGGGGGTGGAGAAGTCCATGCTATCGCAGCTGTAGCTGGCCCAGCAGTTGTTCCAGGCCGTGAGGTTGAAAGCGGGGCTGGAGAGGCTGGGCAGAGTGACAGATACCGGATCCCACAGACGCGAACCGCCGACAACCGGCGGGTTCTTTACGCAGCCCAGGACCAGCTCCTGGTAGGGGAAGCTGTTGTAGCTCTGGGTGCCGTTGCACTGGAAGACGCCGCGCTGGGGGCTGAAGGCAGGGTTGAGGGGATGGTTCGCGAAGCTGAAGCCGTGGTAGCTCCAGATGGCGTAGTACCAGTTCTCCACGCGCGTTGGGTCGCGGTTACCGACGATCGGCCGGTACTCCGGCGCCAGGTTCCACTTCCCGCCCAGGATTCGGGCGCCCCGGGCGGCGTTCAGGCCGTAGTGTGAGCCGATGGACGTCTGGTCCAGAGTGGGAGCGCCCCCTGTGTTCTCCATCCCCGAGACGATCTGGGAGATGCCGTAGGCGCAGGAGTGAGAGACGAGAGGGGGCCCTACGGTACCGTAAGGCACAGTAGAGGCGGCCATCTGCCAGCTGCTCTCGATCCAGGTGATGGCCTTAAGGATGGCGGGCGGCACATAGGGGGTCGTCGTCGTGGAGGAGCCGGAGGAGCGAGAGCCGCTCTCTAGGGCGGGCAGGGCGAAGTTGGGGAGCTCCGGGAAGAGCTGGTTGAGACCCGCGTAATCCAGGGTGCGGCGGTACGTGTTCTTCCAATCGGAAGCCTCGTAGGCGGTAAGGTTATAGGCGCCGGCGGGACTCCCGGCGGAGGCGCAGCCGTGCTCGGCTGCGGCGGGGCGCGGCGATGACAGCGATCCCGCCGCCAGAGCGGCGAGCAGGATCGCCAGACCAAACGTCGCGAGCCGGATCCTAGAGGCGAAAACCAACACTGTCCATCACTCGCATGGATTGGACGGGGCGGCGCCAAGGAATGTTACACTATGTTGGCGCCCGGCGCTCTGGTTATGTCTAACGGGAAACGCGGGCCACGCTGCGGCGTCTCTTTAGCGGTGAAGTTAGTAGTGTTGAAGCGAACCGAAATGCGAAGAGGCGCGCTCTTAACGTCAGCCGCGCCAATGCGTTTCTACATACGGAATCCATCGTCAGTCGTCGCCCGGTGGCGCCAGACGCCGCTCCCCTGAGGCCTGAACATACATGCCCCGCAACATGAGTACCGATCCTGAAGCCAGCCCGAAGCGTACCTCTCGCAGGGCCGTCCTGCGACTGGCGCTGGCCGCCGCTGCCGGGGCGACTGGCGCGGCGGCTCTGGGCGTCGGCCCTCTGGGCCGCCTGTCCGGCGCGTCCGCCGCCTCAGCAGAGGAGGGCAACACGGGGAAGCGATGCTCGTCCTGCCGGCGCTCGGTGGAGACGCGGGCGGGTTACGTCCGGTGTGACAGATGCGAGGAAGCCTCCTGCCCACGCTGCGTTAGCATTAGCGGCGACGGGTTCGTTTGCTCAAGGTGCGACGCTTAGGCTGAGATATGGCGGTAAAGCCCAACATCACGTGGATAGGCAGCCAGAACTTCGGCTATCCGGACCAGGCGCACGGCGGCTTGAACCCGCAGGCCATCGTCTACCATATCGCCCAGGGATCCATGACCGGGCTGGACGCCTGGTTCAACAACCCCAACTCGTTCGCCAGCACGCACTTCGCTGTGGGCAAGAGCGGCGTCATCCATCAGTACGTGGCGTTGGAAGACCCGGCCTGGGGCAACGGCCTCATGAACAAGCCCGACACCAGCATCCCCTGGCTGGCGGACTGCCACAGCAACGGCATCAACCCCAACCTCCGCACCATAAGCATCGAGCACGAGGGGTTCACCGGCCAGACCTGGACGGAAGCCCAGTACAAGTCCAGCCGCGCGCTGGCAACCTGGTTGATAGATACCTACAACCTTCGCCACACCCTCGCCAAACTTGACCACGGCCATATCGGACACTACCGGATAGACTCGGTGAACCGGGCCAGCTGCCCGGGGACAGGCTGGCCCCGGTCGCGGCTATTCCAGGACCTCGGGAGGTTAGAAGACGTGTATGTACCAGGCAATCGCACTATCTATCAGTCCAAGACGTTCTATGCGCCATCCAGCGGGGCCGCCCACAAGATCCTGGTGGACGTTCGGAACTTCGGCTATCCAACCGCTGCGACGGCGATCGACATCATGATCGGCTGTCGCAGCCGCGGCGACGGGTCCTATGTGGCGGCCTACGACGGGACGGTGGAGAGCACGAACACGATGGCCTTGTATCCAACGGCCCCCCTTCGGAATGAATGGAGCTTCGCCCGGGGAAGGGTGCAGTTGAAGTCATCGCGATTTCTGATAAGGGTGCGGCCAAAGGGCCACCCAATGGAGGTCACGGCGACGATGAAAGGGTACTACACGCTAGAATAGCGGGCCGCCGAGGAGGTTCACCTGACATGTACACGCCCAGCCGAGTAACACTTTATGACTATAAGCCGTTCTCGCCGGCGTCGGCTTCAAACCCGGCGCATCAGGTGACCGTCAATGTCACTTCACATGGTTATCCGCCGGAGGCGGTGGCGGCGGAGCTGCTGGTAGGCTGCCGCACGTGGGACGACGGGGCCTACGTGGCTGCCTACGACGGCACCCAGGCGTCGGCCGACCGCATCGCCGTGTACGCCACAGCCCAGATGCGGAACGCCTGGACGTTCGCGCGGGGGAGGGTGGAGCTGTCCAACTCCTCCTTCCTGCTGCGGATCCGGCCCATCGGCGAGCCCCTCGAGGTGCTCGTCGTCTTCAAGGGCTACTACAGCGCAGAGTAGCGGTCTGAACTCAGGCCCTAGCAGTCCACCTCGTAGACGGAGTATGTATTCCCCGCGAACAGAGGGGCGCCGGACAACACCCGCTCGTTCTCTATAACCAGGTGAGTAGCATCGTAGCGGCAGGCGAGATCCTGGAGACTATCCGTTGAGAGGGAGAGCCAGCCGTCGATGACGCCGTCCGGAAGCAGGTGGTCATTGATGGCGGCCGCTATGCGGGCGCGCCATTCCAGAGCGCCGGCCTCCAGGAACGGAAACGACTTGGAATCGATAACAATGGCACGTTCTGCCCTGTAGCGAAACTCCTGAGTGTACGGCGGCACCAGGAGGACCGAGCTGGTAGCCGTCTCCGCGCGAACGTAGGACGCGACGTCGTCGATCCTCGCCCGTTCCGTAGTCTGGACGTCAATTCGCCCTTCGAAGCCGCCAACGCCCTCATCATCGATAAGGCTCACGGCGAGACCCACGGTGGAGGTGACTATCAGGGCGCCCAATGCGGCCACGAGGAAGACTCGCCAGCGGCTCTCGCTGACAGCGAGGGCGACGGCGACTCCCAGAACCAATAGGCCCAGCCAGAAGGATGCGGTGCCCACGAAATCGGCCATCGGCTTCAGCTGGGCTTCGACGCCGGAAGCAACATCGTGCGTCCAGATCGTTGCGCCCAGGCCCACCCCCGCCGTGGCACTGGCCCACGTTACGAGCAACGCACGCTCGCGCCAGGACGCTGCCGGCATCCGCGATGTGGCGGCAAGTAGTACGCATACGGCCGCGAGCGCGGCGGCGACGCGAATCAGGTTGACGAAGTAGAGGCTGCCCGCGATTGACCCAAGGACCAGCAAGCCGAACAACAAACCGGAGCGGCTGCGTAATAGATCGGCCAGCCAGGCAGCGACGAGGACGGAGACCAGCAGGTTCAGGAGGACAGTCATACGGAAAAACTGCATCAGGGCCAGCGGCTTTACCGGCCATTCTTCGACGAAGAGGTAACCGGCGAGGGAGCACGGCACAAGGACGACAAGGAGGCGCAGGATGAGGCGGGCGTAGGAACGGTCATCGCTAAACCAGCAGTGCCCCAGGGCGGCGAGGCCGACGGTGGCGAAGCTCAAGAAGTGAACGTACTCGAAGTCCGCGAAGCGCGTGGGGACGTAGTGGTGCGGCGAGCGCTCGTAGGCGACGATGTTGACGTACTCCTCGGCGGACAGGCCGCCGTCGTTCCACAGGAACGCAGCCGGCAGGAGGGTGGGCAGAGCGAGAACCATGTACAGGCCAGCTGCCGGCAGGACGCGGGGACGGGTGTCGGCGTCCCAGACGGCCAGAGCACCGACGACGATCACACCGTGCAGGCCGGTGACCATATGCACGTGGGTGGCGAAGGCCAGAAGGGCCGCAGACAGAAGAAGGCGCTTCCGAAGAAGGAAGAAGACGGCCCAGATGATGAGCGGTGGCGAGATGGTAGAGGGCACAAGGATGGGCGGCAGGGCGAGGTTCCCACCAAGCGTTGTGCGGGCCACGATGAGGCCGATGACGGGGGCCAGCACCGCAGCGGCCCACGAGCGGCCGATCTCGCGGCCCAGGGCCATCAGGCCGCCCACCAGGGCGACCGCGCAAAGCGCGTAGACGACAGCGTGCGCTGTCGCCAGGCTGAACAGCTGGTCGACCGCGGCCATGAAACCGACGTAGTAGCTGCGCGGGCCGAAGTCGTCGTTGGCGTTGACGTACCAGTCGTTGGCCAGGTAGTCGGAGTCCTGGAAGCGGAGGATGAGGGGAAGATGCTCGTTGTTGTCGCTCGTGGCGAAGTGATAGCCGCGGAGGAGAACGACAGCCGCCGCGAGAGCGAGGGCGCCAATTACGGGGACGACGACGGTAACCGCCGCGCGCAGGGCATCCTCGCGGGAGAGCGAGGCCGTTCCCAGGATTGGCAGCGTGACGCTCCAGCCCCGCCGGCTAACGCACCCGTCGCCCAGGCGGGCGCGCGTCTCCCCGGCGCTCAGGTCAGTTACCCCCTGCCGCGGCCGCAGCCATCAGCGGCAACGCTACGCGCAAGCACACCATGAGTCAACGGCATCACGTTGTTTCCTTCTCGGCAGGGAGAAGACGGCCACGCAGGCGGCTCAAGGCGTCCAGGTAGAAGCGGCGGTCGTCCGGGCGGAAGACGAGCGCGCCCCAGGCTCCGCCGCCGGAGACCAGGCGGTACCAGTAGAGCGTGGCGACGAGCGCGGCGACGTAGGCGACCGAGGAGGCGATGGCGGCGCCTTCGACCTCCAGCGGGGGGATCAGCAGGAAATCGAGGCCCAGGGTGACCCCCAGGGCGATGAAGGTGGCGTAGGTGTTGTAGATGACGCGGCCCTGACTGAACAGGTAGCTCCCCAGCACGCGCGTGGCGCTGGCGGCGATGACTCCGGGCATGAGGAGAATGAGGGGCAACGTGGCGGCGGTGAAGTCGGACCCGAACAGGATGCGGATGAGGAACGGGGACGCGGCCATGAGCAGCGCAGCGGCGGCTATGCTGACCAGCACGGTGTTTCGGCAGATGAGGGGAGTGAGCCTGCGGGCGCGATCGGCGTCCATCCCGGTGAGCCGCGGCAGCAGGACCATCGCCACGGCCGACGAGATCCACCAGACGCTCTCGCCCAAACCCACGGCGACGGTGTAGTGACCGACGGCGGCGCGGGAGACGAAGGCCGCGACCAGGAACTGGTCCAGGCGGTAGTTGAACAGCGTGGCCATGTTCGCGATCTGTCCCTGGGCGCCGTAGCGGACCTGGTCGCGCAGGACCGGCCAGGACGGGCGCAGCACCGCCGGGACATCGATGTTGCGCAGGCCGATCAGGACGAGCGCCAGGACATCGGCGAGGGCGAACGAGACGATCCACGCGACAAGCGCCGTGAACACGTCCAGCTCGCCGGCCAGGGCCAGGCCGCCGGCCATGAGCAGCCCGGAACAACCCTGGCTGACGGCGACAACGCTGAGCGCCACGAAGCGGCTGGAGCCGTGGAGGAATGACGTCAGCAAGACGTAGGCGACGGTGGCGGGGACGGCGCCGGCGTAGAGCCAGAACGCGCGGCCGGAGACGAACAGCTCGGGATCACCGATGAGACCCCAGGCGCCGACGAACGCCCCGGCCATCGCAGACGTGACCACCAGAACCGTCAGCGTGGTAGCCAGCAGGGCGGGCAAGGAGTGTGTGCCCTTGCTTAAGAAGTAGATGTTGCCGAGACCGATGCCAAGGTTGGCAACGCCCGAGGCGACGATGACGGCGAGAAAGAACAGGGAGTAGGCGCCCAGGCCGTCATCGCCGAGGCCGCGGGCGAGGACGATGCGCAGTCCGAAGGCAAAGCCGTAGATCGCGATCTGGGAGAGGAAGACGAGGTTGACGTTGAACAGGAAGCCACGGCTATCCTCTGCCCGGGGCTGCATCGTCTCGTCCATGGCTGGCGGCTGCCGGTTCGCTCAGTCTATCGTCGCCGCGATGGCGGCGCCAGCGCACCCCACCGCGCTCGCTGGCGTCCGGCCGCGTTTCATCGTATACAATGTGAGAGCCATTCCAGGCCTGTCGGGGTGTAGCTCAGCCAGGTTAGAGCGCACGGTTCGGGACCGTGAGGTCGGCG
>JBBDNA010000015.1:73036-76436 GCA_040877915.1 Dehalococcoidia bacterium | reverse complement strand
CCCCACCCCCCCCCCCACCCCCACCCCCACCCCCACCCCCCCCCCCACCCCCACCCCCACCCCCACCCCCACGCCCACGCCCACCCCCACCCCCACGCCCACGCCCACTCCCACGCCCGCGCCAACGCCGGCTCCGACCGCCACTCCCACGCCTACGCCAACACCCACGCCCGCGCCGACCGCCACTCCCACGCCAACGCCGGCTCCGACCGCCACTCCAACGCCTACACCAACACCCACACCCGCGCCGACCGCCACACCTACGCCGACACCTACGCCCACGCCTACGCCTACGCCTACGCCTACCCCGACACCGGACGTCCAGCCGACCGCTACTGCAACGGCGACTCCGACTCCAGGCGCCCTGGGCGAGGCCGAGGGTCCGTCCGGGGGTCCCGCGGTCCTCCCGGACACCGGGGGCCAGGCGCCGCTCGCCGAAAATGGCGGGATAACGGTGCTGATAGCGGTGGCCATCGGCGCCGTGCTGGGCCTGGCCGGTGCGCTCTGGGCCACTCGTAGAGGGAGGCGCGCGGACTAGGTATCACACCGTCCGCGCCGGTGGAGGATGGGAGGCTGAGACAACCACTCAGACGAAGCCCGGTACGCGCGTGTCAGAGAAATCTATGCCCTTGATTCGGGATACAAAAGTCACGAAAAATTTACCCACGGGTAGTTGATAACCAGTAAGGCGGTAAGGTACTATGGCCAAAAGCTCGCAGGGGAAGGGACCACAGGGTTTGGGAAGGCGAATATTGGCTAGATCAACTGCCGGGTTGGTTGTTAGCGGAGCGGCGCTCGCGCTCCTGCTTTTAGTCGCTCTCGGGATCGCCGGGCGCGAGCACGATCCCGCCTTCGCCTCGCGGGGCGCCCCACAGCAAGACTCAACCGTCCAGGCCGCCGGCGTGGAGCCAACCTCCATCGGCGCGCTGGACATGAACACAACGGGCAACGACAAGGATTCCGTAGGCACGCTCGATATGTGCGTGCCGGTGACGGCCGGCAACCCCGTCACCTTCGACGTCATCATGGACGGCTTCCCCACCGGCATGGCCAACCTCGGTGGCTTCAACTTCCAGATCCAGCCCGCGGCTTCGGTTGGCGTCGGCAACCTGACCAACCTCCAGGTGACCGCCCGCTTGAACACCGACGCCACCGTGAACATACTCACCAACCAGGGCACGGGCTTGATATTCGACCTGGGAACCACGCCGCCCGCCGCCCTGGACACCTTCGGGATAGCCGTTAGCGACTTCGGCCCGGCCGAGGCGCCGCCCACGACCGAGCGCGGCGTGCTGACACGCTTCACCGTCGCCACTGGCGGCGTCGCCAACGGACTCTACGCCATAGACGTGAACGCTGGCGTGGGCTTCCAGCTGTTCAACTCCGACGGCGCCGGCTTCGTACCGGACGCTCTCCTGGACGGCGATGACGGCTTCGGCCTTATCGCCGTGGGCGTCGCTTGCCCTTCCACCGCCACCCCCACCCCCACGCCGACGCCCCAGCCAACCGCGACACCCACGCCCACGCCCACGCCCGCACCCACGGCCACGCCCACGCCGACACCGCAACCAACTGCCACGCCAACACCCACACCCACCGCCACGCCCGGGCCCACGGCCACGGCCACCCCAACTCCGACCCCCACACCTACGCCACAGCCCACCGCGACTCCCACGCCCACACCGCAGGCCACGGCCACGCCCACGCCAACACCCACGGCCACGCCCGGGCCCACGGCCACGCCCGGGCCCACGGCCACGCCCGGGCCCACGGCCACGGCCACGCCGGCGCCCCAGCCCATCGTCGACGCGCAGCCGGACGCGGACGAGAACCCGGTTGACACGGACCACACCGTCACGGCCACCGTCACCCTCGATAGCGTGCCCGTGCAGGGCCTCGAAGTGACCTTCAACGTCATCGACGGCCCTAACGTCGGTGACTCCGACTCAGACACCACCGACAGCAACGGCGAGGCCACCTTCACCTACACCGGTGATGGCGGCCCCGGCACTGACTCCATCGAAGTCTGCGTTCTCGCCGCCCCTGTGGAAGGCGGCGACGGCCAGGAGATCGATTGCGACCTCGTCTTCAAGACCTGGGTCGCGCCCACGCCCACCCCCACACCCACACCTCAGCCCACAGCCACTCCCACCGCCACACCGCAGCCCACGGCCACGCCCGAGCCCACACCTACGCCCACAGACTGCCTGCCCCTGACCCTGGACTTCGGCAGCCTGCCTCCGGGCGCCATCCTCGCCGAACAGTTCGCCGCTGACGGCGTCCACATCTCCGGCGAAGCCTTCGGCGGCCACCCTGACGCCGTCATCGTCTTCGACTCCGACGCCGCCGGCACGCCCGACCCCGACCTCGAGGTCGGCCTCGGCCACATCGCCGTCCTCCCGGACAACCTTACCGACACCAGTCCCGCCGACGGCCTCGTCGACGTGCCCAACGACAGCGCCTCCGGCGGCATCATGACCTTCACCTTCGACTCCGCCGTCACTATCGACAGCTTCGTCATCATCGACGTCGAGCACGAAGGCGGCGAGGCCACCGCTTACAACGCCGCCGACGGCATCATCGCCCAGGTGGACATCCCGGACCTGTTCGACGGCAGCGTCCAGACCATCGTCATGAACGCCGCCGGCGTCCGCCGCCTCGAAATCGACCTCGAAGACTCCTACGGCATTACCGACCTCGAGCTGGGTTGCCCGCAGCCCACGCCCACGCCGGGCCCCTGCGTCCCGCTTTTGCTGGACTTCGGCAGCCTGCCCCCCGGCACGATCCTGGCCGAGCAGTTCGCCGCCAGCGGTGTCCACATCTCCGCCAACGCCTTCGGCGGCCACCCCGACGCCGTCATCGTCTTCGACTCCGACGCCTCCGGCACACCCGACCCCGACCTCGAAGTCGACCTCGGCCACATCGCCATAATCCCTGACAACCTCACCGACAACAGCCCCGCCGACGGCCTCGTCGACACACCCAATGACAGCGCCTCCGGCGGCCTCATGACCTTCACCTTCGATTCCGATCGCACCGTCAACAGCTTCGTCATCATCGACGTCGAGCACGAAGGCGGCACGGCTACCGCCTACAACGCCGCCAACGGCATCATCGTCTCCGTGCCCATACCCATCGCCGGTGATGGCAGCGTCCAGACAATCGCCATGAACGCCGCCGGCGTCCGCCGCCTGGAGATCGAGCTCGAAGACTCCTACGGAATCACGGACCTCGACCTGGATTGCGGGGCGCCGACTCCGACGCCGACACCCACCTCCACGCCGCCGCCGGAGCCCACTCCCACGCCCACACCCACGCCGGAGCCCACTCCCACGCCGACGCCCACGCCCACGCCGGAGCCCACTCCCACGCCGACGCCCACGCCGGAGCCCACTCCCAC
>JBBDNA010000015.1:0-72936 GCA_040877915.1 Dehalococcoidia bacterium | reverse complement strand
GCCAACGGCCACGCCGGAGCCCACTCCCACGCCAACGGCCACGCCGGAGCCCACTCCCACGCCAACGGCCACGCCGGAGCCCACTGCGACACCTACAGAGACACCCGAAGCCACGTCTACGCCCACGCCCACACCCACGGCGCTGGAAGAGGTAAACCCGCCCCAGACCGGCGGGCCCTCCACCCTGCCCAACGCCGGCGCCGGGCCCTCAGGCCGCGGTGACGCTACAACGCTCCTCGTCGGGCTGGCGATAGCTGCGGCCATGGCCGTTCTCGCCGGTTTGTCTCTGCGGTCCAGCGCCAGGCGCCAGAGGTAGGCCAGCGGCGGCGCCTTCGGGATACGGCCTGGTGAACGGCGGGGTTTCCACCACTCCCGCAAACTTGCACAAGCTTGTCACTAGCTTGCGAGCTGGATAGCGGCATGCTATTATGACGCGAGCCTTCGCGCGCTGCCTAGAGTTTGCGGCGAACGGACGGCGTTGTGGCGAATTCGTTGACTAGGAGGACCCGCATGAAGCTCCGGAACATGCGACCGGGCACCATCGCCGTCGCGGGGGGGCTGGCGCTCGCGCTGCTTCTGATGGGGGTGTGGATGCTGGGTGGGAGCGGACAGCAGGCCCAGGCGGACCACGATAGCGTCACCCAGGGCTTCGCGGGGGACGACATCCTCATCGACATGGTTATCGACGACAACGGCGATACCACCGTCGACAACGGCCCAGACACCCTCGGCCCCGTCGACGCCTGCATCTCTGTCTCCGCCGGCACCGCCATCACCTTCGACGTTGGCCTTGACGGCATTCCCGCCGGCGAGAACCTGGGCGGCTTCAACTGGGTGTTCATCGGCGGCCTTGACGACTTCACCGTCACCGACGTGGTTGGCTCCCCGGACTACGTTGACCCCACCATCAACATGCTGGCCAACGAGGCCGTGGGCATAACCTTCAACCTGGGAACATCCCCTCCGGCTTCCCTTCAGGACTTCGCCGTAGCCGTTACCGACCTGAACGCAACCGGCGAGGCGCCGCCGACGACCGTACGGGGCGTCATGGGCCGTTTCGCCGTGGACACCACCGGCGTTCCCCAGGGCAACTACTTCATGGACATAGGCACCGGCGGCACCGGCGCCCAGATCTTCAACGCCGCCGGGGCGGAGATACTCAACTCGACCCTCGGCAACGTCATCGACGGCGGCGACGGCTTCGGCATCATCTCCATAGACCAGGCCTGCCCCGCCGTGGGGTCCACCCCCACGCCGACACCAACCCCCACCCCGACGGGCACACCCACGCCGACGGGTACGCCCACCCCGACATCCACACCCGGCCCCACCGGCACGGCAACCCCCACCCCGGCCGCCGGTCCGGACGTGGTCATCACCAGCCTGGAGTGCAACAACAACCCTGAGGTCGTCCGCATCGAAAACCAGGGCGACGAAGCGCAAAGCCTCATCGGCTGGGAGCTGCACAGCGACGAATCTGACGAGATCCTGCCCCTGGGCGCCGGCGTCTCCCTTCCCCCCGGCGTGGAGATAGCCATATTCAGCGATAGCTCCGCCCCCGACAACGACCCGGCCGGAGGCGAGTTCCAGTGGACTCTCAACCAGATCTTCAAGAACGATGACCCCACAGACTTCGCCCTCATCGTGGACGCTGACGGCGCAGACGTGGACCAGGTCAACTGCGCCGGCGCCGCCACGGCCACCCCCGGCAGCGGCACCCCCACTTCCGGCGCATCGCCATCGGGCCTGCCGCCCACCGGAACTGGCAGCACGGATAGCAGTATGCTGCCCTGGATCCTCATCGGCATCGGCGGCGCCATCATCGTGTCCATTAGCGGCGGCCTGGCCGTCCCGCGCCTCGCACCGCGCATCGCGCGGCGGCTGCGCGGCTAGTGATTGTGGGTTGTGAGACGAATCGTGAGGAGGTGCGCTAGCCACAGCGCGAGGAACTAGGAAGAGGCAAGTCGCCCAGGACCCGCCGCCCGAACCGGCAGGTCCGCCAACCAGGCGCGAATAAGAGGAGGGGCTGCCGTCCGCGACGCGGACGCATCAGGCAGCCCCTCCTCTCGTCCGATGGGCCGCCCGTCTCACCAGCACCCTCGCCGGCCACAGGCGCGAGATCATGGAACGCAATATCCTGGAACGATTGAAACTAGCGACAGTCCGGATCGTCACCGGCGCGTTCATCGCCGGCGCCGCGGCGGCCGCCCTCGCCGGCGGACTGCCGGGGCGCGACGGAAGCGCCAGCGACGCCCAAACGCCCACCGTCTTCGCCATAGATGTCGATCCCTCCGGCAACTCCCAGACCTCGCTCGGCGACATCGACGAGTGCGCCACCGTCGAGCAAGGCGCCTTCGACATCGACATCGTCGTAGCCAACGTCGACGGCCTCCTGGCCTGGGAAAGCCTCCTGGCCTTCGACGAGGAGATCCTCACCGTCACAGCTATCGACGTCCGCCAGTTTCTCTCCGCGGGCTCCGGCAGCAGCGTTGTCAACGTGTCCGCTTCCGTACCCAACGGCAGCGGCTCCTTCTACATGGGCGCCGGCGACATCAGCGCGGGGACCGAGAGCGGAGACGGGGTGCTTGCCCGCCTCACACTGGAGGCCACTGACTCCGGCGTTAGCCCGCTGGCGCTGGCTTATCGGGACGTCGATGGCGATGGCGTCGTCGACCTCGGGCCCACACTGTCCGGGCTCACAATCGCCGACCAGGCCATACACATCGGCGACGCGGACGGCGACGAGCTGTTCGATAGCCCCACCAACGCACGAATAGCCGTAGACATGCCCTGCCCGGCGCCCACCCCCACGCCGGCGCCCACCCCCGCACCCGGCGGCGGCTCCGGCGGCGGCTCCGACGACCCCCTGACACCGGAAGAGGTAGAGGAGTCCATCCGGGACGGTGAGCAGGCCCTCCAAGACGTCGACTCGATACTGAACGGGACCACCGGCTCCGACGAAGCCGTCTTCGTGCCCGGCCAGGGCTCCGGCGATGACAACGACGGCCCCGGCGCGTCCTCCGGCGACGGTCAGAACGGCGGAGACGGCCCCGGCATCGAAGTGGGCGGCTCCTCCGGCGGCGGCGACGACTGGCCTGATTGGCTCATCGGCCTTATAGTAGGGGCACCAATCGCGTTCAGCGTCGGCCTGCTTGCCCTCTGGCGATCGCGCAGGCCCGGCCTGTGACGCGACCCGGCCACATGAGGTTACGTATGAAAGCTGGACCGCTCGCGCCCGCCGCCTTTATCGCCGCACTGGCGACGCTGGCGCTGCTCGTCCTCGCCAGCGCCCCGGACTCGCGGGCCCAGCAGGGGCTGACCGCCATCGTAGACGCTGACCCCGCCGGCAACACGGGGAGCTCCCTGGGAACCGCCCAGGGGTGCATATCTGTGGCGAACACCCCGGGCACACCTCTCCAGATAGACGTCACCGCGGACACCATCCCCTCGGGCGTGCAGGTCACCGGGTTCAACTACTTCCTCTCCTTTGACGATAGCCGCCTACGCCTGACCGCCAAAGAGCACAACCTTCTCATGGTATCCACCGGCGGCGAAGTCACAGACCTTGGCGACAACGTTGTGGACGCCGAGTCGCCCCACAAGGTGGCCATCGTGGACCTCAGCACAGCCCCCATGGAAACCGGACCGCTGGCCGGCGCACTGGGCCGCTACACCTTCGAAGTCCTGGCCAACGCCCCCGCCGGCCTGGCTACCTTCTCCCTGTCCACTCTCGGCATCTTCGACGACGCCGGCCAGGAGATACCCATGGAAGGCTCCCTGGACGGATTCGTCGCCGTGGGGCAGGACTGCCCCTCACCTCTACCCACCCAGCAACGCGCCCCCGACGGCACCGCCGGCACCGGCGGCACCGGCGACGGAAACGGAGACGGTTCGGGCGGAGGCTCCGGCGGGGGCGACGAGACGCCGGCGGACGGACAGCCCGGCGAGGGAACGCCCACCGCTGAAGAATCGCCCGGCGAAGGAGATCAGACACCCGGCCCCGACGGCACGCCCGGCGCCGAGGCCAGCCCCACCCCCGACGGTGACGACCCCGGCAACGAGGACTCTGACGACGATGACGGAGGTCTCAGCATCTGGGTGATAGTCCTCATCGTGCTGGCCGTCATCGCCCTGGCCGCCGGCGCCGGCTGGTGGTGGTGGCGGCGCCGCCAGTCCACCTAGGGACGAATAACGTACCAATACTGGCGTATACCTTGACAGTTAGGGCAGATGGGCTATTATACGAGCACGAACCTACGGGGGTGAGATATGGATTTGTTGTCCGGCAATAAGGAAGGTTCAGACGCCATGCGCAAACTGTCCTTCTCGCGAGCTGTGGCTCTCAGCGTTGCGCTGCTGATCGTAGCCACACTGTCCCTGACCGCGATAGGGAGCGATACGGCCCACGGCCAGATCAACTTCGAGCCGCAAGCCATCGTTACCGTCGATGATCCCACACCGGGCGCCAACTCCAACATCCTCGGCACCTTCTGCGTGGACTTCACCGCGAGTTGTGCCCTGGCGCAGCCAGCCGCCGACCTGGACAGCTCCAACTTCGGCGCCACCGTCGCCTTCACGCCGAAGGAATTCGTAGTCCCCGCCGGCGAAGGTGGCGGCGTGGACATCGGCGCCTTCGTGATCCACCTCAGCTCCCAGGCCACCCTCGGCGTCCTCAACGGCCCCTGTCAGCCCACCGGCCTCACCCCCGCCTTCAACATGCTCAACGCCACCACCAACGTCGATGGCGCCCAGGTCCAATACCTTGACGACGACGACCCCGGCATATTGGGCGAAATATTCGAGGACGACGACAGCAACGGCCTCCCCAACGGCGTCGAGATGTTCCCGGACTTCGTTTTTCGCATCTTTCAGGGCGCCAAGCCCTACGCCCGCTACTACGGCCAGACCACCGTCGTCGGCGTGGACGTCGCCCTCAACTTCGTCGTCTTCGAGCCGGGAGCGGCCATAAACACCTCGCTGGGCAGCTTCCAGACCGACCCCGCCATGGGCTACCCCTCCGTCACCATCCTTCAGAACGTGGGTGACCCGGAAGCGCAAGCCCTCGAGGGGAACGCTATCACGGACTTCTGCTCTCCGCTCAAGGCCGTCACCGAGACCTTCGGGACGACAGAGAACAACCCCACCACCAACGAAGGCGGCGGCGCTACCTTCCGCACCAATCCCCCAGCGGACACCACCGTCAACTTCGTGCAGTTCGCCACCAGCCAGCGCGACGCCGACGACGACGGCTTCGAGAACGGCTTCGACACCTGCCCCTTCGACCCCAACGTTGAGAACGCGCGCCTGGGCGGCCTCGAAGGCGACGGCGAGTCCACCGAGCCCGACGGCATCGACAGCGCCTGCGACCCCGACCCCACCGGCACTTGCGGGCCCGGCCTCACCGGCAACGCTTCGGACTGCGACGCCGACCAGTTCCCCAACCGCGGCGACAACTGCCCGCTCATAGCCCAGGACGGCAACCTGGACGACGGTGACAACGACGGCATCGGCGACGCCTGCGACCCCAACCCCGACACGCCGGACGGCGAGATCAACGTACTCTGCATCGTCAACGCTATAGACATCGGCGCCGGCGGCGAAGCCGGCAGCGCGCCCGCCTCCGACGACTACCTGTGCACCACCAGCGGCGCCTGCATCGACGCGGCCGGCGACGACGGCGTCTGCGACTACGCGGAAGGCATCCCCTTCGGCGGCAGCGGCACCGACGACGACGGCACCGACGACGGCGCCGACGGCGGCACCAACGGCGGCACGACCGACGGCGGAACCACCGGCGGAACCGACACCGAGGGCGGGGCCGGAGGGCCGGCCACCGGCGTAGGCAGCCTGGCCCCCGCGGCAGCCAGCATACCGGCCTGGGCCACAATCCTGGCCGGGCTGGGCAGCGCCGGCGTTCTCGGCAGCCTGGGCGCCATGGCCTCCCGCATCTTCAGACGACGCGAATAACCTCATACAGAAGCCACAACCTACGGGCCGGGGAAGCCCCAAGCAAAGGAGAGTGCGCGTTGATTCCTAGGCTGATGTTGATGGCAGGTACCCTGGTGGGGCTCCTCGCAGTCGTCACCCTCATGGGCAGGGCGGACGGCGTCCACGCCCAGACGTTCACCCCGGAACTGACCGTCACCGTCGTCAACCCGGAGCCTGAGGTCAGCTCGGACTACACCGTGGAGTTCAACGTCCCCCAGGGAGACGTCAACTTCGCCGGACTCGTCGCCTTCATCCCCGGCGACTTCGGCATCGTCCCCGGCGACAAGATCCCCATCGGCGCTGTCGTCGGCGAACTCACCGCTGAGGCCACCCTGGGCCTCATCAACGGCGCCTGCAACACCATCCTCACCGTAGACTTCACCTTCCTCAACTCCAGCATCGACATCGAGGATACGGTCTCCTTCGAGGATACCGACCCCGACGACGACGATGGCTTCCAGATAGACGACTTCAGCGAGGACAAGGACGGCAGCGGCCTTCCCGACGGCTTCGAGAAGTACCCAGACTTTATCAACCGCGTCCTGGAGGACGAAAACGGCGACCCGCAACAGCCCATCCGGCGCTCCGCCGGTATCACCGTCGTCGCTGGTATAGACGTTCTCCTCCAGTTCCTCATCTTCGAGCCCGGCACCTTCATCGACGAAACGATCCCCAACGACGAGGACCTCGGCTATCCCACAGTCACCCTCCTCCAGAACATCGGCGACCCTGACATAGTCCTCGCGCCCGGCCCCATCACAGACTTCTGCACCCGCCTCACCTCCACCAACACCAGCTTCGCCCTCACCAAGGACAACGGCTGCACGGACGCCCTATCCATCGACGAGCTGGACCCGATCTGCGAGAGCACCGGCGCCGTCGTCGTCGAAGAAGGCGGCACGGACCCGGACGAGACCGGCCAGCCCTTGTTCGTCAACCCGCTGGACGGCGAATACACGTTCACAATCATCGGCGCCGGCCAGCGCGACGCCGACGCCGACACCTACGAGAACACACTGGACACGTGCCCGCTCATCCCCAACGAGGGCGACCCTCGCGTCGGTGGTGACGCCGACCTGGACTCCGACGGCCTGGACGCTGCCTGCGACCCCAACGACAACGAGGTCAACTCCGACCAGGACGTGGACGGCTACCTCAACCGCGGCGATAACTGCCCGCAGGATCCCAACGGCGAGGCCGAAGACAACCAGGCCGACGAAGACAGCGACGGCATAGGTGACGCCTGTGACCCCAATGCCGACGACGCCGACGCTCAGGGCGAGCTCATCGTGTTCGAGAACCCGCAGCAGCTCGCCATCGGCACCGGTACCGGCCCCGGCGGACCACCCAGCGAGGACGCCTGCCCTGACTGCGGCCCGGTCGGCGAAGGTGGGTCGACCCCCCCTGATGATGACGGCGGAGACGGTGATGATGACAGCAGCAGCAGCAGCACGCTCATCATCATCATCGTGGCCATCGTTGCCGGCGTGGTGATCGTCGGCGGCGGCGCCTTCTTCCTGACGCGCCGTGGTGGCGGCGGCGGCGGCGCCACCGCCTAGCCAGAAACCCGCAAGCGATAACAGGGCCGGCTAATAGCCGGCCCTGTTTCTTACTGCGTGCGCGAACCGGCCGCTACCGCCCCAACCACAGGAGCTGGCGGCGGCTCAGGCGCCTGGCCTCGGGCGTCACCGACGGGCTGTGGCGCGCCGGCGTTTCCACGCCTGACAGATCGAACGGGGCGCGCAGCAGCATCTCCGCGTTACGGTCGCTGGCAGCCAGGCCCGCCGCCTCGGGGTCACGCTGCGGGTCCTGCGCCGCCACGCTCCGCGCTGCCGCCGCCAGCTCCCCTTCGTTCGTATCGTCACCGCCGCTGGGGTCGTCCGCGTCGCGGGGGTCAATCGGCGCGTCCAGGTCGTACATCGTGCTGAACAGGGATATCGTCCCGTCGCCGTTGTCCGTCACCTCCAGCAGCCTGCCCTGCATCGGATACACTGCCGGGGACGTAGTCCGGATTTCCCAGTACTGGCCCCCGCGCCGCTCCGGATCGGGCCGGGCCGTGATCCGGTTGGTCAGGCTGTGGCCGGTTACGTGCGCTATCACGTTCGGGAACCGGTGCAACAACGCCTCCAGCTCGTCCCCCGGCACACGCTCCTCCCCGGACGGATCGGGGAGCGGGTTGTTCAGCAGGTCCCGCGGGTGATGGCTCACAACCACTATCAGCCGGTCCTCAACGTCATTCGCCGAAGGCTGACCGCGGGCGTCGAAGTAGTTTCGGCTGCGTCCGCGCAGCTCATCCTCCAGCCAGGCGAACTGGGCAGCGTCGATGCTGCCCGTGGCAAACCCGGAAGGGTTCACCGTGTCCAGCACTATGAAAGACAGCGGCCCGTGCTCCAGCGTGTAGTAGGCCACGCCATCGTCAACGTTGCGCTGCGTCAGGCCGTGTCCCGGCGGACCCGGACTCAGGTTGCCCGCGAACATCTCGTCCATCCATTCCTGGAGGCCTATCAGCCGGCGGTCCGCGTCGGCCGTTACCGCCCGCACGTCCGTCTCCTCGTCGGCGAATATCGCCTCCGTCCGCTCCGGATCGAGGAGTACGGACGGGTCCTCACACACCTCCGCCTTACCCGCCGACGAAAGGTCGATGATCTTCTCCTGTCCCACCGCAATCTGGCGCGAGGCGTCGCCGGGCGGAAAATTCCCCTGCACCAGCACATCCCGGTTGCCCAGCGCCGTGTACCAGGGATAGCGAACTCCCTGCGCCGTAAACGGCAGCTGCGCCTGCGCCAGCAAGTCCGGCAGGCGCGCGTCCGGGCTCTCCGATTGCACCCCCTCGTAGCCGGGGCCGCCGGAGTCCGGCTCCACCCGGATGCCGTCCATCAGCTCCAGGAACCAGCGCAGCTCGTTGTACTGCGCATTGTCGATGGCGTTCCCCGTGTGCATCACGAAGTCCACCGCCCGGTCCGTCACCGGGCTGCGGTCCACCCGGTTCGCGCCCCGGATCAGCGAGGCCGCCGTCTGCGCCGTCAGCGTTTCCTGTGGCCGGAACGCCGATGTGGACAGCGGCTCCGGACAGGAGTCCTGCCACTCGCCGCGCAGGGGCGATTCCTCATCCAGAAGCCCAAAGTCCGCGAAGTGGTGGAATACAACCAGCGATCGCCGGGAGTCCGCGCGGCCCACGTTGGCCTCCGCCAGCTCCGTCCGCACCTCGTACGGCTCCCCCGGCGCCGCCAGCAGCGTACCGTCCTCGCCGACGACTATCGTGCCGTCCAGCGTCGTCCGCGAACTTCGGCCGCCGCCGCCGCAGCCCAGCGTCCAGGCCAGCGCCGCGCCCGCGCCCAGGAAGCCGGCGCCGCGCAGGAAGCGGCGCCGGGCCAATCGCCCGTACCATCGAGCTGCCGGGGTCGTTCTACCTAGCATGCAGTCTGGATATGATTGCGAATTCTCGTATCTCCCGCCGCCTCCGTCAAGGAACGCGACCTCCCTTGACACCCCCGCGCGCTCCCGGCTAGATTAGCGTCCGAGGAAGGAGACACCGTTATGTCCACCACTCTCGTTGACTTCATCCGAAACGGTATGCGCCAGCTCCACTCCACCTACACCGACTCGATTGCCGAGCTGACCGACGAGCAGCTCCATTGGCGCGCCAACGATCGCGGCTGCCCTATCGCCTTCGCCCTCTGGCACTACTATCGCACCGAGGACAACATCATCCAGTTCGTACTTCAGCGCAAGTCCACCGTCTGGCTGGATAACGGCCTCGACCAGAAGTTCGGCCTGCACCGCACCGCCCAGGGCACCGGCATGAGCCTGGAGGACGCCCAGTCCGTCCGCCTGCCCAGGGACGACTTCCTGACCTACATGAACGATGTTGCCGCCGCCACGCAGACCTACCTCGGCAGCCTGGACGACGAAGCGCTCACGGCGATGACGACGGTCAAGCCGCTGGGGGAGATGCCCCTCAGCGGAGCGATAGGGATGATGTGCCTGACCCACGGCTTCACCCACCTGGGCGAGATACAGCACCTGCGCGGCCTGCAAGGGCTCAGGGGCATGGCAGTCTAGGTTCGGCCGGCTCTGGCCGCTCTCGGCCATTCCAGCGCGTCTGAGAGGGTCTCAGGCGGTCGTTTC
Source organism: Dehalococcoidia bacterium (assembly GCA_040877915.1). Taxonomy (GTDB): domain Bacteria; phylum Chloroflexota; class Dehalococcoidia; order SM23-28-2; family RBG-16-64-32; genus JBBDNA01. The sequence goes on along the minus strand of JBBDNA010000015.1, from coordinate 62,820 downwards.
GTGTAACCGATGGGGTGCCTTCGCCGTCTAAATATTACCGAACCGGCTACAGGCGGAAAGAGGCGCCCTTGCACGTAAAGGCCACGATGCGGCCCGTTCCCCGAGAAGACCTCACGGAACACGAGGTGAAGCGCTGCCGCGCCATCGCCCGCGGCAACGCCTGGGAGGTCTGGGAGGAGCACGTCCTGTGGTGGGGCCCCGACCCGCAGCGTCAGATGCCTCTACAGGAGGACATCGTGCCCCGGCGCCGCCGCTGGCTCATCATCGAGCTCGAAGACGGCCTCGTCCCCGGCTTCGTCTGGGAGGTCGGCGATGACTTCGACCTGCCCGCCCCTCCTCGGCTGAGCGAGGTCCGCGCCCGCGTCGATTCCGGCTTTCTGGACTAGGTCTGCATCCTCCCAAACCTGTCACTCTGAGCGCCGACAGACCCTCGCGCGGGGAATAGCCTGGTCCGCGAAGTGAATCTGGGGCGGGGCAGCGCCCGCTCTCGCTCGCACCCGGACCTAAGTCTGCATCCCCGACTGCAGGAATATCCCGTTGTGGATCAGGAAGCTGCGCACCGTGTTCCCCGCCCGCGCCTGCTCCCGCCTCTCGCCCGCTAGCTGGTCCTGCCACTCCGCGATCTTATCGTTGTAGAAGCGCCGCCCCTTCACGCTGATCTTTCGCACGGACTCCGATTCCCGGATGCACTCGGCGATGATCGTGTCCGGCTCCTTGTCCACGAACGAGCAGAACGCGTCCAGCGCCCGCGTCTTCTCGTCCCAGTCGTCGGGCTCTTCGCCCCACTGCTCACGCAGGCTCTCGAACCAGGCGCGGACGCTCTCGTACTCGCCGATGGGTTTGGCCAGGGCCACGTGCCGGCCTCGGTCGCCTACTCGGGCAGCCCGAAGCGGCGGGCCAGCTCTCGGACCTCTTCCTTGCGGCCGGGCAGGGGCGCCGGCGCCTGGATCATGTCCGCCTTCTTCAGGGTCTCGATGACCTTCTCGTCGCGCTTGAACGGCGCCCCGTACTTCCCCTCGAAGTACAGCTCCTCGAACGGCGGCCGCGGCCGCTGGCCGCCCGCCTCCCAGGACTCCGCCGGATAACCGATCAGCAGCACGTACAGCGGCAACCAGTCGTCCGGGACGTCGAACGCCTGCTTGGCGATGCCCGGGTTGAACGCGCTGAAGCACCCCCCCAGCCCCTCGTCCACCGCCGTCAGCAGCGCCTGGTTCATCGCCACCCCGCAGTCGATCGCGATGCCGATGGACGCCATCTCCGGGCTGCGCGACGACGGCTCCAGGATCTGCGGGAACACGAACTCGTCCACGAACTTGTGGCTCCAGCCGTGCGCCGGGGCCAGCGCCCCCACGTCCACCAGCTCCTTCAGCGTCGACCCCTTCGTCCGCGGCACCACGCCGCGGTCCCCGTAGAAATAGATGTGCACCGGCGCCAGCTCCAGGTTCGTCGCCGATACCGGCGTCTTTAGCGTGTCCAGCGTCTGCCGGTCCAGCTTGTCCCGCTCCACGACGATCGCCCGCAGCCACTGCGCGTTCACCGCGCAGGACGAAAGCCTTGCCGCCTCCAGGATCGTCTGGATCTTCTCCCGCTCCACCGGCTTGTCCGGCTCGAAGAAGCGAATGGAGCGGCGGCGGCCGACGACCTGCTTGAATTCCACGGAGTCCCTCCTCGAACTATCGGCTGGGTCGGCCCAATTATGTCAGCCACACTGCCAGTGTCAAGCCAATAGGGAGGTGAACGCATGTTAACCAAATTTCGACAGACTATGTCAACATATTCATTGATATGCCCACATCCCTCCGGTAACATCTGAACACTAGCTGTTACCTGTGTCGAGCAGTCCCTGCCGGCTGACTTGCCGGAACGCCGGCTGAAGGGCTCGACGAAAAGCAGTCGTGCTAGCCCACATGGGGAGGGGCAATGCCTCGGTCTAACCTCCAGGAGACCGACGATAAAGAGCTTGTAGCTCTTGCGGCCAAAGGGGACCGCGAAGCGTTCGGCGCGCTGTACGAACGCTACACCCCCAAGGTCTTCCGCCACGTCTATTACCTGACGAACGACCCCCACACGGCCGAGGACCTCACCGCCCAGACCTTCCTCAACGCCCTCGAGGCGATCCACCGCTACGAAGACCGCGGCGTCTCTCTGCTCGCCTGGCTGCTGCGCATCGCCTACAACCTCACCATCAACCACAAGAAGGTCAAGAAGAACGGCGCCCACTCCCTCCCCGAGTCTCTCGAGGTCGAGGGCGTGGAGTTTTCGCCCGAGGCCTCCTGCGAGGCCAAGTCCGAGGGCGAGCGCGTCTGGCAGGTCGTCAAGCGCCTCCGCGGCGATCAGCGCGAAGTGATCGTCATGCGCTTCGTCGACGGACTCAGCTACCCTGACATCGCCCAGATCCTGGGCAAGAGCATCGGCGCCGTCCGCGTCATCCAGTACCGGGCTCTCTGCTCGCTACGACGCCGGATGGAGGACGACGCGCACCGAGACCGCACGGAACAGCGACAGTTCGTGAGGCCGCAAGCCGGATAGACCCCTAGTATCTCTGTGGAGGCGGATGTGGTGGTGAGGAGCGACAGGTACACGATACCCCGTACACGAGACCTCGGTTCCCCATACCCCGCGACCCGCCTTGATTCGCGATCAATTCATCGGATAAGCCGGAACCTGAAGGGGGGTGACGCCAGTAGAGACAGCCGGTAAAGAGAATCGGCACCACCAGGACAATCAGCGCGATCCCGGGTAATTTGCCCCCTACCCTGGCGAGAAGGCGCGTCAGCGTCCCGCGGTGCCGTGCGTAAAGGATACGGCCAGGGGAAAGCCCTGGCAAGGGGGCCAAAAACGGAAGCCCCGCCGCAGGCGGGGGAAACATCAAGACCAACAAGGGAGGAAATCTCAAATGCTGAAGCTGTACATCTGGCTCAAGGACCACCTGCAGGGCGAGCGCGGCCAGGACATGGTCGAGTACGCGCTGATCACCGTTCTGGTCTCCGTGGCCATCGTGATCGCCGTTCTCGCCGTCCTTCCCGGCGCCTTCACTGACTGGGCCAACGCCGTTGAGGGCTGCATCAGCGACCCGTCCGGCACCAGCTGCTTCTAACCAGAAGCCAATCGTTCGCTTCGCCGCGGAGGGGGAGCATAGCCCCCTCCGCGGCGGAGCCGGACCAGCCTGCAGCTGAGACGAAGAGGGACACTCAAATGACCAAACGAAGCAACCGCAAAGAGAAGGGCCAGTCCATGGTGGAGTTCGCCCTGGTCCTGCCCCTGTTCCTCGTCGTCATGTTCATCATCGCCGACTTCGGAGTCGGTTTCAGCCGCTGGCTTGTCATCACCAATGCCGCCCGCGAAGGCGCCCGCATGGGCACCGTGGGCGCCGCAGCCGCCGAGGTCCAGGACCGCACCGCCGCCACCTCCAACGGGCTGCTCACCGTCTCGGACATCACTGTCAACTACCAGGACTTCAACGGCAACGGCTACCCCGCCGACCTCGGCGACGCCGTCGTCGTCAGCACCGAGTACGACTACGACCTCATCACCCCGCTGGGAAGGTTCCTGAACATCGCCTTCGGCGGCATCACCCTCAGCTCCTGCTCCGATATGCGGCTGGAGCTGAAGATAGACGACGCCGACGGCCTGGGAGGCCCTGGATGCTGAACGGCTCTGTGCCCGGCAACCACCGCCGCGGGGAAAGCGGCCAGATCCTCATCCTCAGCTTCATGCTGTTCATCCTTCTCCTCGGCTTCCTGGCCATCGTCGTCGACGTTGGCTTCTTCCTCCACCGACGCGAGCGCGTCCAGCACGTCGCCGACGCCGCCGCCCTCGCCGGCGCCCAGGAGCTGCCGGACAGCATGGTCCTGGCCGAAGACCTGGCCCGCACCTGGGCCGACCGCAACGGCCTCGACGGCAGCACCATCGACGTCACGTTCGAGTGCCGCTCCACGAACCCCCTGCACTGCGATCCCTCCGGCGCCGACACCATCATCGTGGAGGGCGAGATGAAAGCCCCGCTCACAATGATGCCCGTGCTCCGTTTGATCGGCGCCAGCGGCAGCAGCTGCTGGCTGAACGACGGCTGCACTGTGGCCGGCCGCGCTGCCGCCTGCCGCGGCGAGTGCACCACCGCCATCACGCCTGTGGACATCGTCCTCATCATGGACCGCACCGGCAGCATGACCAGCGGCGGCGGCATCCCCAGCGACCTGGACCGCGCGAAGGACGGCGCCCGCGCCATGCTGGGCGTCCTCAACCCCGCCCTCCAACACGTGGGGCTGGCCGTCCTGCCACCCTCTCAATCCCAGAACTTCAACGGCGTCTGCCAGGCCGACACGTCAGAGCCCTGGACGTCCAGCGACAACTGGCTCATCGCCCAGCTCGCCGACAACTATCAGAACTCCGATGGCTCCCTTAACACCAGCAGCCGCCTGGTCAGGGCCCTGGGCTGCCTCAACTCCGCCGGCTTCACGGATATCGGCCACCCCATCCAGGCCGCCCGCCAGCACCTGCAAGCCCTGGGACGACCGGAGGCCAACTGGGCCATCGTCCTACTCTCGGACGGCGCCGCCAACCGGCCGCAGGGCGGCAACCCCTGCCAGCTCGCCGCCAACGAGGCGGACATCGCCAAGTCGCTCGAGATCGAGATCTTCGCCATCGGCTACGGCACCGAGGACAACACCGACCCCGGATTCACCTGCGGCATCGACACCGGGGCCTGGGCCGGCGACAGCGCCGAACAGCTCCTGGGCTACATCGCCACCGACTCCTCGCACTTCTTCCAGGAGCCCCAGGGCTCCGACCTCACCGACGTGTTCGAAGAGATCGGACGGCAGCTCGCATCCGGCTCAAGGCTGGTGGAGTGACCGCGGGGAAGCGAATGGACCAACAGCAGCGTCGGCAGACGCCCACCGGACTTCGAAACTAACTGGTAGAAACGAAAAACGGACCAACAGCCAGGGAAAGGAACAAAGGGGAGGTAAAGGAAATGGCTGGACAAACAATGACCAGGCCGCGAGCGGACAAGACCCAGCGCTACGTATTCTTCCTGGGTCTCGCCCTCGCCGCTATTGCCGCCATCGTCGTCTTCGTGGCGGTGAACGGCGGCGGCGAAGGCGGCGGCAACATCGCCGTCGTCACCGCCAACGAGGCGATCCCGGCCCAGACCCGGATCACCGAAGACATGCTGAAGGTGCAGTACCTGGACCCCGGCACTGCCAACGCCGACGCTTTCAGCAGCCGCTCTCAGATCGTCGACCGTGTCGTCACAGAGGACGTCGCGGCCGGTACGCAGATCCTGCCGTCCATGGTCAGCGAGAACACCGGCGACGGCCTGACCTTCAAGCTTGACCCCGGCATGCGCGGCGTCTCCGTGGAGGTCCAGGAAGTCGTCATCGCCGGCGGCAACATCAAGCCCGGCGACCGCGTCGACGTCGTCGGCGTCTTCGAAGTCGACAGCGTGGACGCCGCCAACCACCTGCTGACCCAGCTCGGCACCGCCTACACCGTGAAGGCTCCCAAGATCTCCGCCGTTGCTGACGAGCAGCAGCAGACCCTCAACACCTACGTCCTCACCGTCACCCTCCTGCAGAACGTCAAGGTGCTGGGCCTGGCCCAGACCCTCACCACCGACACCGCCGGCGGCAGCACCCTGTCCGACGAGGTCGACGACGCCCAGGCGGAGCCTAACGCCGCCACCGCGACCTTCGAGGTCACGCCGGCCCAGACACAAGCGCTAACCCTGGCCGACGAGTACGGCATCCTGCGAGCCAGCGCTCGTGGCGTCGGCGACGATGACACCGCTGACGTCGCGCCCACCATCGTCACCCTGAACCGCGCTCGCTAGAGGAAAAGGAAGAGAGAAGAGGTGACCTACATGGCAGGCAACGCGAGGATCCTGGTCATAGACCAGGACCTGGAAACAAGGGCCGAAATGGAGAAGGGGCTGAACCGCGCCGAGATGATCGTCGTGGGGGGCGCCGGCTACGGCGCGGAGGCGCTGTCCCTCGCCGCTGAGGTCAGGCCCACCGTAGTCCTCGTCGGCATGGAAGAGCCGGCGGCGCGCGCCCTCCAGACGATCGAGTCCCTGGCCGACCTCCTGCCGGAGGCCCCCATCCTCGTCTACTCATCGCTGGACGACGCCGAATCGGCCCGCAAGGCGGTCGTGGCCGGGGCCCGCGATTACTTGACCAAGCCCTGCAAGATCGAAGAAGTGGTCAAGGCCGTTCGCGGCGCCCTCGCCCAGCAGGAGCGCCGGCGAGCGCTCATCTCCGGCGCCGGCAGCCCCAACCCCACCGGCGCCGGCATGATCATCACTGTATTCGGCGCCAAGGGCGGCATCGGCAAGACCACCATCTCCACCAACCTGGCCACCGCCCTCGTCGACATGAACGCCGGCAGCGCCGTCATCGTCGATGTCGACACCATCTTCGGCGACACCGCCATGATGCTCGACGTCGCCGTGGAGCAGAGCCTCATCGAGGCCGTCAACCGCGTCGACGAGCTCAGCCGCCAGACCATCGGCGACTTCCTCGCCCGCCACCACAGCGGCGTGGAGGTCCTGCCCGCGCCGTTCGAGCCCATCGACTGGCGGCACGTGAACGGGGAAGCCCTGGAGAAGGTGCTGACCCTGCTGGCCCAGACCCACGACTTCGTAATCGTGGACTGCCCGGCTACGCTCACAGACCTCGTGGCCGTAGCCCTGGACAAGGCCACCATCGTCCTCCTGCTGACCAGCCTGGACATCACCAGCGTAAAGGACACCACCACCGCCCTCAAGCTGCTCCAGAAGGGCATCAGCAAGGACGAAAAGATCCGCCTGGTGGTCAACCACGCTACCGGCGCCAACTCCGTCACGGAGTCAGACGTCAGCAGCGTGCTTCACCGCGAGATCTTCTGGTCCATCCCCCACGACGCCGAAATCGCCGCCAGCGCCCAGCTGGGGACGCCGGTAGTCATTGACCGGCCGGGGTCAAAGGTCTCCCAGGCCGTTCGCGGCATGGCGGCCTCACTGGCCGGGGTGGAACAGCACAAGAACGGATACGCTAACGGTCACCGGAACGGGGAGAGAACCTCCACCGGCCTGCTGACCAGGCTTTTCGGGCGCTAGAACCGCCCAGGGGAGGGTGAAGTCATGACCACATGGCAAGAGAAGTTCACAGGGGCGCCGGAGCCCGCCAAGAGCAACGGCCGCCGCTACGAAGAAGAAGGCCTCAGCGAAGAGCAATGGGAGAAGGTCTTCGGCGTCCACCAGCGCCTGATCCAGGACATGGACGCTTCCGCCATCGAGAAGCTGCCGGAGGATGAGGCCCGTGCTGTCGTTGAGAAGGCCGCGGTCTCCCTGGTCAAGGAGCTCTACCCGGAGATCGTCGGGGCGGAGCGAGACCTCTTGATCTCCCACGCCGCCGACGAGGTCATCGGCCTCGGCCCCATCGAGGGCATGATCAAGGACTCCTCCATCTCCGAGGTCATGGTCAACGCGCCCGACAACGTCTACTACGAGCGCGACGGCCTCCTCCACCTCAGCAACGTCCGCTTCCGCGACTACCGCCACATCATCCGCATCGCCGAGCGCATCCTCTCCCCGCTGGGCCGCCGCGTCGACGAGTCCTCGCCCTACGTAGACGCTCGCCTCAGCGACGGCTCCCGCGTCAACATCATCATCCCGCCCGTGGCCCCCAAGAGCCCCACCATCACCATCCGCAAGTTCCGGACCGACAAGTACACAATGGGCGACCTCATGGCCGGCGGCACCGTCACCCCGGAGCTGGCCGAATTCTTCGGCATCTGCGTCAAGGGCCGCCTCAACGTCCTCATCTCCGGCGGCGCCGGCACCGGCAAGACCACCATCCTCAACGCCCTCTCCGCCTACATCCCCACCACCGAGCGCATCGTCACCATCGAGGACCCGGCCGAGCTCAAGCTCCAGCAGCCCCACGTCGTCTCCCTGGAGGCGCGACCGGCCAACCTGGAGGGCAAGCACGAGGTCACCCAGCGCGACCTCGTCCGCAACACCCTGCGCATGCGCCCGGACCGCATCGTCGTCGGTGAGGTCCGCGGTTCCGAGGCGTTCGACATGATGCAGGCCATGAACACCGGCCACGAGGGTTCCCTCACCACCGTCCACGCCAACTCCCCTCGAGACTCCCTCATGCGAGTCGAGAACATGATCCTCATGGCCGGATTCGACCTGCCGGTCCGCGCCATCCGGGAGCAGATGGCCTCCGCCATCCACCTGGTCATCCACCTCGCCCGTTTCGTAGACGGCTCTCGCAAGGTCGTGACCGTCAGCGAAGTCACCGGCATGGAGGGCCAGGTAGTCACCATGCAGGACCTGTTCAAGTTCCACAACCAGGGTATGGACGCGAACGATCACATCCTCGGCGAGCTACTCCCCACCGGCATCCAGCCGCGCTTCCTTGAGCGGCTGTCTTCCATGGGGATCACCTTCCCGAGCGAGCTGTTCGCGCCGGTGAGGAGTTAGGCTATGGGACTCGCGTTACTGGCATCGATAGCCGCTTTCGTCGGCGTGTTCCTGGTCGTCATCGGCTTCGTCCAGGCCAGGGGCGGCAAGTCCCTGGCCCGCCGCCGCCTGGACTCTCTCGAGGCCTATACCACTCCCATCGAGAAGAGCGTCCCCCTGGCCCTGCGCGAAAAGGGCAGCGAGTGGGCGGAGAGCACCCGCTCTCAGCTGGACCGCGCCGGCCTGGCCCTCAAGCTGCACGAGTACCTGGCCATCAGGGTCCTTCTGGGGCTGGTAGCGTTCCTCTTCCTGCTCGCCCTCGGTGAGGGCAAGACCATCGCCTTCGCCGCCGGCCTCGGCCTCGGTCTCCTCGGCTACATGCTCCCGGCCTTCTACGTGCGCAATCGCATCTCCCGCCAGGTGCGCAAGTTCAACGACCAGATGCCGGAGATGCTCACCATGGTCTCCAACTCCCTACGCGCCGGCTTCGGCCTGCTCCAGGCCCTGGACCTGGCCGCCGAGCAGCTCCAACCCCCGATGTCGACCGAGCTCGACCGCCTCCTCCAGGACACCCGCATGGGCGCAACCATCGAGGAGGGGCTGGAGAAGATGCGGGAGCGCGTGGGCAGCTACGACCTGGAAGTGGTCATCACCGCCATCCTCATCCAGCGCTCGGTCGGCTCCAACCTCTCCGAGGTCCTGGACAAGGTGGCCCACACCATCCGCGAGCGCGTACGCATCAAAGGCGAGATCAACACCCTCACGGCGCAGAAGCGTCTGTCCGGCTGGATCGTCGGCCTCATGCCCGTCGGCTTCGTCATCCTGATGCTCCTCGTCAACTTCGACTACATGTCGGCGCTGTTCACGGAGCCGATCGGCCGCATGCTCCTCGCGATCGCCGTCGGGCTCGACCTGGCCGGCATGCTCATCATCAAGCGAATCGTCACGGTAGACGTCTAGGAGGTGGCGGTATGGAAATGGCAACACTAGCGGCGCTCATCGCCTTCGCAGGCGTCCTCATGATAGTAATGTCCGTGGCCGCGGGCGCGCGGGAGAACCCTGTGCGCGTGCGAGTCCGCAACCTGGCCTCGCGGATGCCACAGGAGGCCCCGCCGGACCTCGGCGAGCCCTTCGCCCAGCGAGTGGTCTGGCCCTTGTTCAGCGGCGTCGCCGGCCTCTTCGCCCGCATCCTGCCCACCACCTTCGTCGCCCGCGTCCGGGACCTCCTGACGCTGGCCGGCCAGCCGTTCTCCCTGTCCGCCTTCCTGGGCCTCATGCTCCTGAGCGGCCTGGCCGTACCCGGCCTCGCCTTCGCGGCCATGCTGGCCCTGGACGCCAGCTTTAGCGGCATCCAGCTGTTCGGACTCCTCTTCCTGGGCATGCTCGGCCTCTACCTGCCCTACTTCTGGCTGGCCCGCCGCGTCACCCGGCGCCAGACTGAGATCCTTAAGAGCCTGCCCAACGCCCTGGACCTGGTCACCACCTGCGTCGAGGCCGGACTCGGCCTGGACTCCGCCTTCGCCAAGGTGTCCGAGCGGCTGCCCGGCCCCCTCGGCGAAGAGCTGGACCACGCCCTCCGCGACATGGCCCTCGGCCGCAGCCGCCGCGACGCCCTGAAGGAAGTCGGCCAGCGCACCGGCGTGCCCGCCATCATCACCTTCGTCAACTCCATCATCCACGCCGAGTCCACCGGCGCCTCCATCGGCGACGTCCTCCGCGTGCAGGCCGACCAGATGCGTATCCGCCGCCGGCAGCAGGTAGAGCAGGTCGCCCAGCGGATCCCCATCTGGATGACTTTTCCGCTGGTCTGCTTCCTCCTGCCCGCCCTGTTCATCGCCATCCTCGGCCCCGCCGCCATAGAGGTGATCGATAACCTGGGCGGCTAAACCAGACGATTCCTCCACTGCCTGCCGCGAGAACCGGCCCTTGGCCTGAGGGCCGGTTCTCGTTTTTGCCTCGCCGCCGCCGCAGACGATATACTGGAAGGTGACCCTCGCACCAACCATCCAGGAGGCTTCCCCGTGACCACAAAGGTAGGCATCAACGGCTTCGGCCGCATCGGACGGCAGGTCTTCAAGGCCATCCACGACTTCCACGCCGCAGAGCTACTGGTCGTCGCCGTGAACGACCTGACCGACCCGAAGACCAACGCGCACCTGCTGAAGTACGACAGCAACTACGGCACCTTCCCCGGCGAGATCCACGCCCACGACGACGGCATCGCCGTCAACGGCAACACGATCAAGGTCCTCGCCGAGCGCGACCCCGCGAAGATCCCCTGGAGCGACTTCGGCATCGAGATCGTCGTCGAGTCCACCGGCCTGTTCACCGACGCGGACAAGGCCCGCGGCCACATCGACGGCGGCGGCGCCCGCAAGGTCGTCATCAGCGCCCCCGCCAAGGGCGAGGACTTCTCCGTCGTCCTCGGCGTCAACGAATCCCGCTACGACCCCGACAACCACCACGTCATCTCCAACGCCTCCTGCACCACAAACTGCATCGCGCCCGTCGTCAAGGTCCTCCACGACGCCTTCGGCGTGGAGAAGGGCTTCATGAACACCATCCACTCCTACACCAACGACCAGGTCATCCTGGACACCGTCCACAAAGACCTGCGACGCGCCCGCGCCGCCGCCCTCAACATCATCCCCACCTCCACCGGCGCCGCCCGCGCCGTCACCGTCGTCATCCCCGAACTGAAGGGACGCCTGGACGGCATGTCGTTGCGCGTCCCCACCCCCACTGTCTCCGTCTGCGACTTCGTGGCCACCATCGAGAAGCCCGCGACCGTCGATTCGATCAACGAGGCCTTCCGCGAAGCCGCCTCCGAGCCCCTCCGCGGCATCCTGGAGTACTGCGACGAGCCCCTCGTCTCCTCCGACTTCAAGGGCAACCCGGCCAGCTCCATATTCGACTCGCTGAGCACCATGGTCCTCGATGGCAACCTGGTCAAGACGCTGGCCTGGTACGACAACGAGTGGGGCTACGCCTGCCGCGTGGGCGACCTCTGCGCCTTCCTGGCCGCGAAAGGGCTGTAATCCGGCGCCCCTCATCGCCCGCAGGCGCCGGATCGGCCTTCGCTGATTCCTTGCGCCGCTAGCGGCAAACCGATACAATCCGTTTCGTAACTATGTTCGACACCCTATCCGATAAGCTTCAGGGAGCTTTTCGCCGCCTTAGCAGCCGCGGCGCCATCACCGAAAAAGACCTCGACGAGGCCCTGCGCGAGGTCCGCCTCGCCCTCCTCGAAGCCGACGTCAACTTCAAGGTCGTCCGCGAGTTTGTTCAGCACGTCAAGGAGCGCGCCGTCGGCGCCAAAGTGCTGTCCAGCCTCTCCCCCACCCAGCAGATCATCGATATCGTCAACCAGGAGCTGATCGAGGTCCTGGGCGGCGGCCAGAGCCGCCTGGAACAGGCCCCGTCCTCGCCCAGAGTCATCATGCTCGTCGGCCTCAAAGGCTCCGGCAAGACCACCACCACCGCCAAACTCGGCCTTCACCTCCGGCGCAACGGCGAAAACCCCCTCATGGTCTCCGCCGACGCCGAGCGCGTCGCCGCCGCCGAGCAGCTGGAGGCTCTCGGCAAGCAGCTCAACATCCCCGTCTTCGCCCAGAACGGCGGCAGCCCCCTGGACGTCTGCAAGGCCGCGCTCAAACAGGCGAAGAGCAGCGGCATCTCAACCCTCCTCGTCGATAGCGTCGGCTTCGTCCAGCTCGAACCGGCCGACCTCAAGGGCCTCGTCGAGCTGCGCAAGCTCCTCGAACCCACCGAGACGCTCCTGGTCGCCGACGCCATGACCGGCCAGGAGGCCGTCCACGCCGCCGAGCAGTTCAACGACGCCGTCGGCCTCACCGGCCTCATCCTCACCAAGCTCGACGGCGACGCTCGCGGCGGCGCCGCCCTCTCCATCCGCGCCGTCACCGGCGTCCCCATCAAGTTCGTCGGCACCGGCGAGAAAGCCGACGCCCTGGAGCCCTTCTACCCCGACCGTTTCGCCTCCCGCATCCTCGGCATGGGCGACATGCTCACGCTCATCGAAAAGGCCAAGGAGGAGCTCACCGACGAGGACGTGGAGTCCCTGTCCGAGCGCATGAAGAAGGGCACGCTGACCCTGGAGGACTTCCTCACCCAGTACCAGCGCGTGCGACGCATGGGGCCGCTCAGCCAGCTCGTCGGCCTCGTCCCCGGCCTCTCCCAGATCAAGAACCGCCTCAAGGTGGAGGACATGGACGAGTCGTTCTTCGGCCGCGTCGAGGCGATAATCTACTCCATGACCATCGACGAGCGCCGCCACCCCGACATCATCGACGGCAGCCGCAAGCGTCGCATCGCTACCGGCAGCGGCACCACCACCGCCGACGTCAACCAGATCCTCAAGCAATACCGGGAAGCCAAGCGTATAATGCAGCAGCTGACCGCCGGCGGCGGCTCAGAACTCACGTCAATCCTCGGCAGATAGCCCCAGCCCGCACTCAGGAGGTGCCTATTGCTCCGAATCCGCCTTTCCAGGGTAGGTAAGAAGAAACAACCGTCCTACCGCCTCATCGTCGCCGACTCCCACTCCCCCCGCGACGGCGCCTTCATCGAAATCATCGGTCACTACAACCCGCTTACAGACCCGGCCACCCTCGTCGTCAAGGAGGATCAGGCCGTGCAGTGGCTCCAGCGCGGCGCCCAGCCCTCGGACACCGCCGCCAAGCTGCTCACCCGCATCGGCGTCATGGAGAGGGCCGGCCGCGCCCCCGTCACCTGGGACCGGCAGACCCCCGTCAAGTCCAAGAAGACGCTGCGCGAAGAGGCCGAAGCCGCCGAGGCCGGTCCCGCGCCCGCCGCCCAGGCCACAGCTGCGCCACCCGCGGCGCCGGCGGCTAAGCCCGCAGCGGCAGAGGCGCCCGTAGCCGAGGCGCCAGCGGCAGAGGCGCCCGCGGCCGAAGAGCCCGCAGCGGCAGAGGCGCCCGTAGCCGAGGCGCCAGCGGCAGAGGCGCCCGCGGCCGAAGAGCCAGCGGCAGAGGCGCCCGTGGCCGAGGAGGCTCCAGCGGCAGAGGGGCCCGTGACCGAGGCGCCGGCGGCAGAGGCGCCCACGGCCGAGGCGCCGGCGGCAGAGGCGCCCGTGGCCGAGGAGGCTCCAGCGGCAGAGGAGCCAGCGGCAGAGGAGCCAGCGGCTGAGGACGCTCCAGCGTCAGAGCCCGAGAGCGAAGAGCCCAAACAGGACTAGCCCAACAACACACATGGAGTAGTCTCCCATGAAAGAGCTGATCGAGTTCATGGCCCGCGCTATCGTCGACGAGCCCGACGCCGTGGAAGTGACGGAGGAGAACGACGACGATCAGATCGTCTACCACCTCAAGGTCGCCGAGGCCGACATGGGGAAGGTCATCGGCAAGCAGGGCCGCATCGCCAACGCCATGCGCACGCTGCTGAAGGTCGCCGCCATCAAGAACGGCACGCGCGCCATGCTCGAGATCGGCTAGACACGCCGCGGACAGCGCCTCCGGGACGAACGTGGAAGAAGCCCCGCCCGGACACGTCGCCGTGGGCCACGTGGCCACCGCCTGGGGCGTCGGCGGCGTGCTCAAGGTCAACCCCCTCGTCGATAAGCGCGAGAGGCTCGCCCGCGGCCGCAGCGTCGACCTCGCCGGCCAGACCCGCACCATCGAGACCTCCCGCTGGCACAAGGGCCACGTCTACCTCAAGCTCTCCGGCATCGACGACCGCGAATCCGCATTCGCCCTGCGCGACCGCCTCCTCACCATCCCCGAGAGCGAGCTCGACCCGCTGCCCGAAGGCCAGTACTACCGCTTCCAGCTCATCGGCCTGGCCGTCACGACGACGGCCGGCCAGCCGCTCGGCGAAGTCGCCGATGTCATCGCTACCGGCGCCAACGACGTCTATGTCGTGCGCGGCCAGCGCGGCGAGGTCCTCGTCCCCGCCACCGCCGAGGTCGTCCGCGAGATCGACATCGGGGCCGGCCGCATGCTGATCGAGGAGATCCCGGGGCTGCTGCCGGATGCAGGCGGGCAGGGATGAGGACAGCCGTCCGCCCCTTCGACAGGCTCAGGGCGAACGGTTCTGGATTCCGCTCATGGTGAGCCCTGTCATTCTGAGCGCGGACCACGTCCGCGCGGGAGCAGGTCGATGTTCGCGAAGGAATCTGGCGTGGGGCTACCCGTCGATCACGCGACGTCCGGGGTAGCAGCTAGCGCGCCCGCTTCCTTGACCCCCTTCCGGACCCCTCCCTATAATCGAACGCAGGTGGGGATATAGCTCAATTGGGAGAGCGCTGCCTTCGCATGGCAGAGGTTGCGGGTTCGAGTCCCGCTATCTCCACCAGTTTTCGTCTCCGATAGCCCCTAGCAGGCCCCCGCGGCCGCCGGCTGCCCGTCCAGCACATCGTAGACGCCCGGGTTGGTCACGCCGTAGCGCCACACCGACGCCTCCGGCATCCCCGACTTCGCCGCGTCGTCCAGGAAGCGCTGCCAGGCGCCCATGTTCGCCGACGCGCCCTGGCCCACCGGCCAGATCGGCAGCCCGTACTCCCCCAGCAACCCCTCTGACACGTCCAGCAGGAACTCCGGCGTCATCCCCGCCGCGCCCGTCGGCCAGCCGTAGTCCGAGAACAGCTTCAGGTTCGCCTCCGAGCTGAACGTCTCCCAGTAGATCAGCGGCGCGATCGCGTCGCTCACCGCCACGAACTCGGCCATCGGCAGCAGCTTCAGCGCCCACGGCCGCGGCTCCACGACGCTGACCACGACGCCGTCCGGCGACAGCCGTCGCAGCTCCTGCGAATACACCGCCGCGTCCGCCGCGCTCCCCTTCCAGTACCCGTGCCACGGCTCCAGGTCCAGGAAGATGCTGCGCGCCCCCGCCTCCAGCACCGCCGCCGCCATCGCTGCCTCTTTCAGCGGGTCCTCGCCCGTCGGGACGACGTAGGCGTGGAACGGCACCCCGCGCGACTCGAAGTACTGGGCCAGCTTGCTCACCTGCGCCGGGCCGCTGACCGCCTCCGGCGACTCGTCCTCCTCCGCCATCCAGTGAGTGCCCTTGTGCGTCTTCAGGATGATCCCCATCCCGCGCGCCGACAGCACGTCCGCGATCTCCTCCGGTTCGCCGTCCACGGAGAACTGCCACACCCAGCTCAGGTACGGCGCGCAAACCACCGGAACGGGCGTCGGGGTGGGGGTGGGAGGCAGCGGTGTCGGCGTCGGCGGCGGGGTCGGCGCCGGAGTCGGCGTGGCCGGCAGGGGCGTCGCCGTTGGCGCCGGCGTCGGTAGCGGTGTAGGCGTGGGCGTCGGCGTCGGTGGCGGCGGACGATGTTTCGGTATGCGAATGAGGTCCGAGCCCGCCGCCGGCGATCGCGACACGCCCGCGACGGCCGTGTCGTCGCCCCCGCCCCCGCTCGCGACGGCTACTAGCGCCACCAGCAGCAGCGTCGCCACGCAGACGAAACCCCCCGCCGCCTTCCAGCGACGGGGAGCGCGCCGCAGCCGCTGCCCGATCTCCCTCACCCCGCGAACCATCTACGTATTACGGATTGTCGGCGCGGCGCCGGAACCTGTCAACTCCGGACGGCGGGCGAACACATCAGATATAATTCCGATTGGCGCCCCGGTAGCTCAGTGGATAGAGCAACGGTTTCCTAAACCGTAGGTCGCCGGTTCGAGTCCGGCCCGGGGCTCCAGCGAATCGCCCGAACCACCGTCATGCCGTCATCGCGGGCAGACGGTATGCGCCAGGCCGAGAGGGCGCGGGGCGTTGACACCCGCCCAGCCCAGGCGCACAATCGCGGCGTTGGAATGACCGGCTGCGGCAAGGGGGCCTGACATGGCGGTCCGAGCATATATCCTCATCGGGACAGCCGTTGGAACTGCGGCTACCGTATACAAGGGGCTCCACAAGTTGGCCATTAGTGACGCCCATGTTCTTTCGGCGGAGACTGTGACCGGCCCTTTCGACGTGATCGCCGTCCTCGAGTCAGGAGATCTCGATAGGCTCGGCCGGGCGGTCACCGAGGGTATTCAGCGTATATACGGGGTAGAGCGCACGACTACCTGCCTGATTATGGGTTCGCAGGAAGCGGGATAAAGGCCCGCGAAACTGTTTCGTAAAAGCGCCTTCTTCAGGACTTGACAACCGAGCGTGAATGAACGATGCTTCATTCACGTAAATAGCCGTTCATTCATCACTCCGCCCACCGGAGGTCCCCATGGCCAGGGTCACCCAGGAGCACGTAGAAGCCCGCAACGGCCAGATCCTCGACGCCGCCTGGATCTGCTTCGCCCGCAAAGGCTACTACGAGACCACCATGCAGGACATCGCCGACGAGGCCGGCCTCAGCGCCGGCGCCATCTACCGCTACTTCCCCTCCAAGGACGCCGTCCTCCGCGCCATCAACGATCGCAGCCAGGAGACGGGCCGCGCCCTCGTCCAACAGGCCCGATCCCTCGCCGGCGGCCCCCTGGACGCCATGCGCATCATCGGCGAGGCCATGCTCTCCCTGTTCAACGACCCCGACTTCGAGGCCACCACCCGCGTCAACGTCGAGATCTGGCCCCACATCATGCGCGACCAGAGGCTGCGCGAGGGCTACCGCACGGAGCTCTCCTTCTGGCACCGCGTCATCAGCGACCTCCTGGCCGACGCCAGGGCCCGCGGCCAGTTCCTCGTGGACGTGGAACCGGAGGCGCTGGCCTCGCTCTACATCTGCGCCTGGGAGGGCTTCCGCCACTACGCCCTGATCGACCCTGAGCGCTTCCACCCCGAAATCCTGCTCACCCTCACCCGCAGCCTGATCACCGGCATGACCATCGACGAACCCACCGCCCCACCGTCCCCCGGCATCGACGCGCCCCCCTGGCGCATGCCCGCCTCTCGCCGCCACGAGCAGAAGGAGAATCCCGATGGCCCCAGCGACAGCTAGCCCGGCCGCGCCCCCGTCCCCGCCCCTGACCGGCGACGACATCCTCCGCGTCGACTCGCTGGTCAAGCGCTACGGATCGCTCACCGCCGTCGACGGCATCACCTTCGGCGTCCACCCCGGCGAGACGTTCGGCCTCCTCGGCCCCAACGGCGCCGGCAAGACCACGACCCTCGAGATGATCGAGGGGCTGCGCCGGCCCGACTCCGGCCGCATCACCCTCCTCGGCCGCGACGCCGTCCGCGAGCGCGCCGCCGTCCAGCAGCGCATCGGCGTCCAGCTCCAGTCGCAGGCCCTGTGGCCGGAGCTCACCGTCGAAGAGACGCTGAAGACGTTCCGCGCCCTGTTCAACCGCGGCGTCCCGCTGCCGGACCTGCTGGACCGCTTCGGCCTGAACGAGAAGCGTCGATCGCTCGTGCGCGACCTCTCCGGCGGCCAGAAGCAGCGCCTCTCCCTGGCCACCGCACTGGTCAACGACCCCGAGATCGTCTTCCTTGACGAACCCACCACCGGCCTCGACCCGCAGGCGCGGCACGCCTTCTGGGACCTCGTCCAGGACGTGCGCGCCGGCGGTAAGACCGTCATCATCACCACGCACTACATGGAGGAGGCCAACGCCCTCTGCGAGCGCGTGGCCATTATGGACCGCGGCCAGATAATCGCCGTGGACGCGCCCCGTCGCCTCGTCCAGGACCTGCCCTTCGACAACACGGTGGAGTGCACTTTCCAGCGCGAGGTCGCGCGCGATCGCCTCCAGGCGCTCCCCGCCGTCCGCGACGTGCGCGGCGACAACGGCGCCGTCACCCTGTTCACCAGCGACGTCTCGGCCACGGTGGCCGGCCTCATGCGCCTCTCAGATGAAGAAGGCCACCGGCTCGATACGCTGCAGGTGCGCACGGCCACGCTGGAGGACGTGTTCATGTCCCTCACCGGGCGCAGGCTAAAGAGCTGACCATGAGCCCATCGTCCTTTCTCCGGCTGATCGTCTCCCAGGCCACCATCCTGCGTCGCAACACCATCTTCTGGCTGGCCAGCCTCATCGCCGCCGTCGTCTCCATGGCCGTCTTCGGCTGGCTGTTCAACCCCGACACCCGGCCCTTCGACCTCGCCGTGGTCGACCAGGACGGCAGCGAGGCTTCGCAGGCCCTCGTCTCCGCCTTCGACTCCGTAGACAACGTGAACGTGAGCCACGGGTCGCGCGAGGACGAGCTGGCCTCCCTCGACGAAGGCGACCTGGCCGCGCTCGTCGTCATCCCCGCCGCCTTCGGCGACGACCTGGCCGCCGGCGACGCCGCCATCCCCGTCTACTACGACGACTCCGACCCCGTCCGCACCGGCTACGCCTCCAACACCGTGGACGCCGTCATCGACGCCTACAGCGACGAGTTCCTCGCCCGCCCCGACGCCCTCCGCGTCGAGGAGCAGAGCGTGTCCACGGAGGGCGTGAGCTACATCGACTTCCTGACGCCCGGCATGGTGGGGCTCACCGTCATGTGGGTCAACCTCGGCGTCGCCTTCCTCCTGGTCACCTGGCGGGAGCAGGGGATACTGCGACGGCTGGGCGTCACGCCGCTGCGGCCCGGCGGCCTCATCCTCACCCAGGCCCTCTCCTTCGCGCTCATCTCCGTGACCCAGGTCATCATCATCCTGAGCATGGGCCGCTTCATCTTCGATGTGCAGATCAACGGCAGCCTCCTCTGGCTGGCCGTCACCGTCGGCCTGGGCGTCGCCGCCATGCTGGCCCTCGGCTACCTCATCGCCAGCCTCCTGCGCTCCGCCACCTCCGTCAACGCCGTCGTCAACATGGTGACGTTCCCCATGATCTTCCTCGGCGGCTCCTACTTCCCGCTGGAGCCCCCGGCTGCCCTGAACCCCCTGGTCCAGGCCATCCCCCTCACCCACCTGAACGAGGCCCTGCGCGAGGTGGTCAACGGCAGCGGCGACCTGGCCGACCTCTGGCCTCAATGGGCCGCCCTCTCCGTCTGGGCCATCGCCGGCTTCCTCCTCTCCTTCCGCCTGTTCCGCTGGCAATAGCCGGCCCCAGGAACGCGCCCGAAACCTGACCTCCTCCCCTGTAACACGCTCGCCGCATCGTCATCCTAAGTTCGTTCCCGAAATCGACCGGTGAATGCGACTCGATAGAGCACAAGATAGCCGGCAACGCGGGGAAGGAGGACTCGATGACGAAGAGGGAGAAGAAGCGGGCCGGAGAGGGCGGCTTCACTCTGGTGGAGCTGCTGGTGGTCGTGGCGATTCTCGGCGTGCTCATCGCCATCGTCCTCGCCAACTTCACGGGACTGCTCAGCGGCAGCCAGGCCACCGCCGGAGACGCCGAGCTGAACATCGTCCAGACCGCCATGGACGTCAAGATGGCCAATGAGAACCTGGCCACCGTCACGGCGATCACCACGGCAACCGACGACATGACCAGCGCCGGCTTCGACCTTTACCCCGATTACATGCGCGGTCAGACCAGCAAAGGCACCTACACCCTGGCCGCCGACGGTACCGTTACCCAGGTCACCACCGGCTACTGATGTAGCCGCCGCATCAGCCGGAGCTCCCGGGCCAAGAGTGTCCGGTCTGAAAGAGACCTTTGATTCACAGGGAGGACGAGCCAATTGCCTGATTCGTTGGTCGCCGCGCCGCGGAAGCTCGGCCAAATGCTAATCGAGGCCGGTCTCATCTCCCGCGAAGACGTGGACAGCGCCGTCGTGGAAGCGGCGCAGCAGGGACAGCGACTCGGGGACTACCTGGCTGAGCGCGGCCTCGTCAGCGCCGAGAACCTGGCCCGCACCCTGAGCGTCCAGCTCAACGTCCCCTTCTTCGATCTCAAACGCCACGCCGTGCGGCCGCAGGCCGTCGCGCTGGTGCCCGAAGACTACGCCCGCCGCCACGACCTCGTCCCTGTGGACATCATCGGCGATTCCCTCATCGTCGTCATGGCCGATCCCGGCAACGTCCAGGTCCTCGAGGACATGGAGTCCCGCGTGCGCATGCCGGTCCAGCCCGCCGTCGGCGTGACCAACGACATCCGCGACGCCATCAACCGCAACTACCGCGCCAGCACGGAGATCGAGGCGCAGGTTAGCCGCGTCGCCGTCCCCACGGAGGAAGAGGACGCCGCCGAGTCCCTGGCCCGCGCCGGCGTCGAGCAGACGCCTATCGTGCGCACCGTGGACCTCCTCATCGAGCAGGCCGTGCGCGACCGCGCCTCCGACGTTCACCTGGAACCGCAGCAGGACCGCCTGCGCGTGCGCTACCGCATAGACGGCCTCCTCCAGGACGCCCAGACACTCCCCCTGAACCTCCACCACCAGCTCGTCTCCCGCGTCAAAGTGCTGGCCGGCATGAACATCGCCGAGCGCCGCCGGCCCCAGGACGGCCAGTTCTCGTTCGAGATGGAGGACCGGCAGGTCGATATCCGCGTCTCGACCTCGGACGCCATCCACGGCGAGCTGCTGGTCCTGCGTGTGCTCGACAAGGCCCTATCGATCATGGAGCTGACGGAGCTGGGCTTCCAGCCGCAGACTCTGGAGACCTACGCCCGGATGCTGCGCACGCCTTTCGGGATGATATTCGCCGGCGGCCCCACCGGCTCCGGCAAGACCACCACCCTCTACGCCTCCGTCAACCAGCTGGACAAGGGCAGCCGCAACATCGTCACAATCGAAGACCCCGTGGAGTACCAGTTCGAAGGCATCAACCAGATACAGGTCAATCCGAAGGCCGACATCACCTTCGCCGGCGGCCTGCGCTCCATCATGCGCCTGGACCCCGACGTCATTCTCGTCGGCGAGGTGAGGGACACCGACACCGCCAGGATAGCCATCCAGGCCTCCCTCACGGGCCACCTCGTGCTGTCATCCATCCACTCCAACGACGCCGTTGGCGTCCTGTATCGGCTCATGGACCTGGGCGTCGAGCCGCACGTCATCTCCTCCGCCCTCACCGGCGTCGTCTCCCAGCGCATGGTGCGCCTGATCTGCCCCCGCTGCCGCTCCCTCGCCGAGCCGTCGGCCGAAGAGCGCGCCGCCTACGAACAACAGCTCGGGGAGCCGCCCGGTAAGCTCTACCGTGGCGCCGGCTGCGTCTTCTGCGCCGACAGCGGCTTCCTGGGCCGTACCGCCGTCTTCGAGGCTCTCGTTCTCAGCGAGAGGCTGCGTCGTGCGTTCCTGGACGGCGCCACGCCCGCGGAGATGCGCAGGCAAGCCATCAGCGAGGGGATGATCGCGGTCAGCGCAGACGCCATGCTCAAAGCGAAGAGTGGCCTCACGACCGTCGCCGAAGGGATAAGGGCGGTCTACTCCATAGACTAGCCATGGCCTACCGATACGTTGCGTTCACCAGCTCCGGAGAGCAGGTCAGCGGCGCCCTCGACGTGGCCAGCGCCGAAGCGGCCGAGCAGGCCCTCTACGATCAGGGCTACCGCATCGCCTCGCTGCGGCCCGCCCGCGAATGGCCGGCCCTGGAGCGCCTGTTCCCCAGCCTGTTCGGCGTCAAGGCCCAGGACGTCATCACCTTCTCCCTCCAGATGGCCACACTCGCCGAGTCCGGCGTCGCCGTCATGTCCGCGCTCGATCTACTGGAACGGCAGGCCGGCGGGGCCTTCCACCGCGTCCTCAGCGACGTCAACCGCGCTGTCCGCCGCGGCTCGTCCCTCTCCGATGCTCTCGGCGAGCACCCCACGGTCTTCCCGCGGATGTACGCCCGCATGGTCGCCGTGGGAGAGCGAACGGGCAACCTGGAAGCGGTGCTGCGCCGCCTGGCCGAGCACATGGAGAGGGAGCTCGCCTTCGTGAAGCGAGTGCGCGGGGCGGCCGCCTACCCCATATTCGTCGTGCTGCTGGCCGCCGCCGTCGGCGCCCTCCTGGTCACCACCGCCCTGCCTCCCCTCACCAGCCTGTTCGAGGAGTTCGACGCGGGCCTGCCCCTGCCCACACGAATCCTGCTGTTCGTCAGCAAGTTCCTCATCGCCTACAAGCTGTGGCTCCTGGCCGGCGTCATAGCCTTCGTCGCCGGCGCCGCGCTCTACTTCCGCCAGCCGGCCGGCCGCCGCCAGTTCGACTATCTCCTCCTGCGCGCCCCGCTAGTCGGGCACATCACCGTCCGGGCCAACGCTGCCCGCTTCAGCGGCACCACCGCCATCCTCCTCCGCGCCGGCGTCCCGATGGCCGAGGTGATGTCCCTCGTCATCGACACCACGCCCAACCGGATCGTCCAGGACCGCCTTCGGCGCGTCCGCGCGGCGATGCTGGAGGGCGAAGGCCTGTCCGGGCCCCTGCGCCGGGCCGCCGTCTTCCCTTTGATGCTGGTCCAGATGGTGGAGACCGGCGAAGAGACGGGGACCCTGGACGCCAACCTGGAGACGATGGCCGCCTTCTACACCCGCGAGGTGGACGAGCGTATTAACGCCCTCACCTCCATGATCCAGCCCGCGCTCACGCTCATCGTCGGCCTCGTCGTCGCCTTCATCGCCGCCTCCATCATCATGCCCATGTACGAGATCATGCAGACCATCCAGAGCGAGTGATGACCGGACTCATCGCGCGCGAGGACGGTGTCGGCCTGGTCGAGACGCTGGTGGCCGTCGCCGTACTCGGCGTCACCGTCGCCGTGCTGCTCGCCGCCCTCTCCACCGGCGCCATCGGCGTCGCCACCACGCAGGAGCAGGTCACCGCCCAGAACCTCGCCCGCTCGCAGCTCGAGTACACCAAGGACCAGGCGTACCAGGCTCTGCCCGCCGCCTACGCCACCGTAACGCCCCCCGCCGGCTACGCCGTGGCCGTGGCCGCCGCCGCCATACCCGGCGCCGACACCTCCATCCAGGCGATAACCGTCACCGTCACCCGCGACAGCAACACCCTCGCCACCGTCGAGGGCTACAAGGTGGACCGGTGAAGGGCGAACGCGGCTACACCCTCGTCGAGCTGATCGTGGCCTCGGCCATCGCCGCCACGATACTGTCGCTGCTCTCGGCCGCGACCTACCAGTTCGTCACCGCCACCGGCAGCGGACACGACCGGCTGGCCGTGCTGCACGACCAGGCCAACGCCTTCGGCTGGTTGCATCGCGACGCCCAGATGGCCGTCCCCGGCGACGCCACCGTCCTCCCGGCCAGCGTCACCCTAACCTGGACCGACGAGGTCACCGGCGCCGGCTACGAGAGCGCGTACTCCCTCTCCGGCGACGACCTGGTGCGTACGTTCAGCGTGGACGGCGCGCCCACGAGCCAGACCGTGGCCCGCAACGTCGCCGCCGCCGGCTTCTCCCCCTCCCTCTCCGGCGACCTGCTCACCGTCAGCCTGACCTCCGAGCTCGGCGACGCTACCACCACCCTCACCGAATCGTTCCAGCTCCGTCCCATCGGCGCCGCGGCGGCCTCGCCGCCCCTGCGCCTGGCCACTGGCAGCTACGCCGGCAACGGCGTCAACGGACGCGCCATCACCGGCGCCGGTTTCCGGCCGGACGTCGTCATCGTCAAGGCCGATGCCGGTCGCGCCGGGATGATGCGCACCAGCACCATGACCGGCGACGCCACCAAGAACCTGGCCAACGCCGGCGCCCTCGTCACCAACCGCATCGAATCCCTGGACGCCGACGGCTTCACCGTGGGCTCCAACCAGGACGTTAACTCCTCCGGCAACACCTACTACTGGGTGGCCATGAAGGCCGGCAGCGACCTCGTCGTCGGCTCCTACCTCGGCGACGCCACCGACGACCGTTCGATCACAGGCGTCAGCTTCCAGCCCGACCGCGTCGTCACGCTCGGCGACGGCGACGCCGCCATCTTCCGCCCCGGCGCCGCCTCCGGCGACATCGCCTACACCATGGCCGGCGCCGGCAACCTCGCCAACCGCATCCAGGCCCTCGAATCGGACGGCTTCCAGGTCGGCAGCAACAACGACGTCAACGAGAACGGCACGACCTACCACTACGTCGCCTGGGACGCCGGCCCGCAGGTCGTCGAGGCCTCCTACACCGGCACCGGCAGCGACGACCGCTCCATCACCGGCGTCGGCTTCCAGCCGCAATTCGTCTGGGCCAAGCGCAACGCCGGCAACAACTCCGTCTGGCGACCGGCGTCGCTGGCCGGCGACAGCACCCTGCGATTCAGCGCCACCGCCGCCGTTAACAACCGCATCCAGGCCCTCGAAGCCGACGGATTCCAGATCGGCAACAACAACGATGTCAACCAGAATACCCAGACCTACTACTACCTGGCGCTGAGGGACGGCGGCCCGTGACGAAGATGCTGCGCCACGCCCGCGGCGAGAGCGGCCAGGCCCTCCCCCTCGCTCTGGTCGCCCTGGCCATTGGCGCCCTGCTGGTCGCGCCCTTCCTGACGCACGCCGGCGTCAGCGTAATCGCCGCCCGCCACGACGACCAGGCGATAGCCGACGGCTACGCCACCGACGCCGGCATCGAGTGGGCCCTCTGGCGCCTCGCCGCGAACCCCGCACTGACGTCCAGCGCCACGTATACCCAGCTGCCCGTCCAGCCAACCCCGGTCGCCATCAACGACGGCGCCTTCCCCACCACCGAGCTGCGGCGCGTCGCCAGCGCCGGCGCCACCCATTCATACGACGTCCGCTCCCAGCGCAACGCCCGCGCCATAACCGCACGCATCAAGGCCGCGCCCGGCGGCGTCACCGTCGTCTCGTGGCAGGTGGACTAGGGAGCCAGCGGATGATGGCCATCCGGACCCTCGCCCGGCACAGGCTACGCAGCCGCGCCCTGATCGGCCTGGCCCTCGCCGTCGTCGCTCTCGCTTACCTCATGTTCGGCTCGTCGCTGTTGCGCGAACGGCTGCACCACGGCGACCTCTCCTCCCGCATCGACGATGCCGAGGCCGCGCTCGCCCCCACATCCGCCCCCGACGGCAGGCCGGACCTTACGGCCGAGCTGGACCAGGCGCGGGCGGAGCTGGACGCCGCCGAGGCGGCGTTCCCCGAGGACCTGGACGCCAACGACGCTCTCCAGTCGATTCTTGCCGCCGCCGGCGATAACGGCGCACGGCTACTCTCCGTCGCCGCCGGCGGCCGCCAGGATGAGAGCGAGGATGACACCGCACCAGCGGCGCCCGGCCTGACCTTCGAGGTGGAGGCGACCGGCAGCCTGGACGCCCTCCTCGCCTTTCTCCAGGACCTGGGGACCGGCGCCGGCCTGCGCGATATCACGGTGCTCTCCCTGTCCTCCGGCGACGACGCCTACCACCTGGGCGCGCAGCTGATCATCTATACGCGGTCCGCCGCCACCGGCCAGGACGGGAGCGGCGATGGCGGCTAACGGCGGCCTCTTCCACCTGCTCAAGCGCCCGCTCACGCGGCTGCGCCGCTGCCGCGTGACGCTCAGCATCGAGCCGGACAGCCTGCGCCTGCTCGTGGTACGGGACGGGCGCGCCGTCCACGCCGATATGGAGCCGCTTACGCCCGCGACCGACGACGGTGTCCCCGCGCTCGATGCCGCCGCGTCCGCCCTCCGCAAGCTGCTGGCCGCCGCTGACGCCCCCGGCGCGGAGCTTGTCATCGGCCTGACCGGCCAGCACTGCCTGCCCCGCCTGCTGCGGCTTCCCGTCATGGACAAAGCCCTGCTCAAGCAGGCCGTGCCCAACGAGATGAAGCGGGACCTACCCGTCCCGCTGGACGAGATATATCTCTCCTGGCAGGTCCTCGGCCGCGACGACGGCCACCTGAACATCTTCGCCCTCGGCGTGCCCAGGGACATCGTGGACCCCCATCTCGCCATCCTCGAACGCGCCGGCGCCGCAGCGCGCTCCATGGACCTCAAGCCGCTCGCCCTGATCCGCGCCGTCGGCCGGCCCGAGGCTATCATCGCCGACCTGGAACCGCGCAGCCTCGACGTTATCATCGTTCGCTCCGGGCTGCCGGCGGCCATCCGTACCGTGAGCCTTCGCGCGGACACGGACACTGCGGACACGGACACTATGGAGGACAAGATAGCGCGGCTGGGCGAAGAGCTGACGCGAGCGGTCAAGTTCTACAACGACAACCACCCCTCCGCGCCGCTGCCCGCGGACGCGCCCGCGTTCCTCACCGGGACCGGCGCCGACGCCGCCACGAGCGCCAACATCGTCGCCGCCAGCGTGGGCCATCCGCTGGCGCCCCTGGAGCCCCGCCTGGCCTGGCCCGAACACCGTCCCCTGGCCCCGTTCATGGCCAACATAGGCCTCGCCCTCAAGGAGAGATGATAATGCAGACCGCCGAAGCCAGTTCCCCGTTCGTGGACCTCAACATCCTGCCCCCGGCCAGGCGCGCGGCGGGGAGCCTGGGCCGGATCGCTCTGGCCGCCCTCGCGCTAACCCTGCTGGGTTGCGCCGGCCTCCTCCCGCTCTTCCAGGCGCTCCACACGGCCCGCCAGCACACCTCCGCCCTGGACGCCGAGCTATCGGCCCTCTCCGCTGACCTCGAGGCGGCCCGCATCGACCTCCAGGCCACGAACGACCTTCAGCGCCGGATCGACGACACGCATTCCAGCCTCGACAGCCTCGCTCAGTCGCGCCGCGAGTTCCTTGGCGATGGTCCCGCCCTCTCCGCCGTCGCCGAGACCGCCGTCCGCGGCCTCCCGCCGGGCGTCACCCTCACCTCGCTCTCCGGAGGCAAGGACGGACTCACGCTCAGCGGCGAGGCGCCCTCGGCCGGCCTCGTGTTCGCCTACGCCGGGGTCCTGGAGGGCGGCGCGACATCGGACGCGACGATCGTCTCCCTGGCCGGCGCCGACGCGGGCGGGGGAGCCTCCGTCACCTTCACCATCACGCTGGCGCCGTGAGCATCGTCCTGGGAGGCGTCCTCGTCGCCATGCTGGGCCTGGCCGCCGGCAGTTTCCTCAACGTTTGCCTGGACCGCCTGCCCGCCGGACGTTCCGTCCTCCAGCCCCGCTCCCGCTGCGACGCCTGCGGCGTCACCCTGGCCCCGCGCGACCTGGCGCCGCTGGCCAGTTATGTTCTGCTGCGCGGCCACTGCCGTCACTGCTCCGCCCCGATCCCACTGCGCGTGCCCCTCGTGGAAGCGAGCGCCGGCCTGGCCTTCGCGGCCCTCTGGGCCCTCGCCCTGTTCGTTTAATCGCTGTCCCGCTTACGGTAGAAGTTGCCGCCCAGGCTCTCGAACAGCGCGCTATCCTCGCCCATCGGCGCCTCCGCGGCGCCCACGAACAGCACTCCGCCCGGCGCCAGAGCGCGGTGCAGCTTGCGCAGGATCTCCGACTTCGCCGCCGGTTCGAAGTAGATCAGGACGTTTCGGCAGGCGATCAGCCCAAACATCCGACGAGACACGCCAGCGATCAGATCGTGCTTGCCGAACTCAACCCCCCGCTTCACCTCATCCGTCAGCCAGTGGTGCCCGTCCCGATATACGAAGTGCCGCGCCATCTGCAGCCGCGACACGTTGCCGACGTCCTCAGGCGTGTAGGGCCCGCCCTCGCGCGCCACGGCCAGCGCCTCCTCGTCGATGTCCGTGGCCAGGATCCGGACTCTGGCGTCCACTCCCATCTCCAGGAACACCATCGCCAGCGAGTACGGCTCTTGCCCGCGAGAACAGGCGGCGCTCCAGACCTGCAGGCGGCCCGTATCGCCCAGCAGGTCGGGCAATACCGCGCTGCGAAGGAGCGCATACTGCCCCGGGTCCCGAAAGAACGACGACACGCTGATGGTGAGCGTCCGGCGCAGTTTGGAACGCAGGCCGTCATCCCGGTCCGCGCGTTTGATCAGCGCTATCGGGTCGCCGTCGCCGTGATGGGCGATGAACGTCTCCAGCCTTCGGCGCATGTGCCCCGCCTTGTAAGCGCCGATATCCACGTCGAACAGCTCGGCGAGACGCCGCTTCAGGTACGCGTACTCCAGGTCGTTCACGACCCGCGTCCCCGCCGCGCGCTAGCGGCACATCTCCACAGCCGCCGAGGCGATCTCCGATATCGCCACCACGCGGTCCACGCAGCCGGACTCGGCCACTGACTTTGGCATCCCGTAGACGACCGACGTCGCCTCGTCCTGGGCGATGACGTGACCCCCGGCCCGCTTGATCAGCCCGGCCCCGCGGGTGCCGTCCGCGCCCATGCCAGTAAGCACCACGGCCAGCGCCGACGCGCCGAACGCCTTCGCCGCCGATTCCATGGTTACGTCGGCGGAGGGTCTCATCCCTTGCTGCGGCGGGCCGTCCCTGACCCTCACCCCTTCCTCCGCGACAACCGTGTGGTACCCGCCGGGCGCCAGGAGCACCCGCCCCGGCTCCAGCCGCGCCCCGGAGCTCGCCTCCTCCACCCTGACGGCCGAGACCTGGTCCAGCCGCGCCGCCAGCGAGCGCGTGAACTCCCGCGGCATGTGCTGCACCACGATCGTCGGCACGAAGTCCACCGGCAGCGACGCTACCACCGTGCGCAGCGCCTGCGGTCCGCCCGTGGAGCTGGCGATGATGGCCACCCTCTTCCGCCAGGGCCCGCCGGCCGCCGGCCGTGCGCCCGGCTGCGGGACAATCGTTTCCGGCCGCGTCAACCGCGGTCTCACGCCGGACGCCATTTTCACCTTCGCTCGCAGCTCCTCCGTGACCTTATGCAGCGCCGGCACGCCGGCCGCTACGGGCTTCGTCACGAAGTCCACAGCGCCCGCCTCCAGGGACCGCAGCGTCACCTCCGCCCCCTCGGCGGTCAGCCCGCTTACCATGATCACCGGCGTAGGCCGCACCTCCATGATCGCCTTCAGAGTCGCCAGCCCGTCCCGGCCCGGCATCTCCACGTCCAGCGTCACCACGTCCGGCTTGAGCGACTGCAGCATCTCCAGCGCCTGCCGTCCGTCCGCGGCCAGGCCGACCACTTCGATATCGGGATCGCCACTCAGCTGACGCGACAGCACAGCCCTGACGACGGCCGAGTCGTCGACGACGAGCGCCCGGGTCTTCGCGCCCACGGATGCCCTTCCGGCCAGTCTCTGGCTACTTCACTAGCTTGTTGACGGCCGCTTTCACGCGCTCCGGGTCGTACGGCTTCACCACGAAGTCCCGGGCGCCGGCGTTCAACGCCTCTATCACCGTCGTCTGTTGACCCACCGCCGTCACCATCGCCACGCGCGCGGCCGGGTCCATCCCGCGGATCCGCCGCAGCGCCTCCAGTCCGCCCGTGCCCGGCATCGTGATGTCCAGCAACACGCCGTCCGGGCGCTCCTCCGCGAACTTCCTGACCCCTTCGCTTCCGTCGCCCGCCTCAATAGCCTCGTGACCCATCTCTTCCAGCAGCTTCGCTATCCGAGAGCGCATGAAGGCGGAGTCGTCAACCACCAGTATCCGCGCCACCTGGCTCCCTCCTCTCGCTGACTCGCACGCGCTATCAGAGCTCGTAGCTCACGTTGCCGGCCATGCTGACGGTGAGGCGCCCGCTGCCCACCTCCAGCCTCACCCTCCGCCCGCGCGAGCCACCTACATGCTCGCCGGCGATCTTCACGCCGTGCTCCCGCAGCGTCGTCCGCGCGGCCTCGATGTTGCGCTGCCCTATCAGCAACCTCGGGTCGCCGCCGGACATCGGCACGATCTCGGCCCCGCCCACCAGCTTCACCTGCAAGCGCCCACGTACGGCCCCCAGGCTCTCCATCCGCTGCAGGAGCAGGGGTACCGCGTCCTCCACGAACCGCGCATTCGGCTCCGTCCAGAGACTGCCGTTGCGCGAAGGCAACACCGTGTGGGCCACCCCGGCGATTGCGGCCCCGGGCGCGATTACGCAGATCGCCAGGCACGAGCCCAGCCCGTGGCATTCGATGATGTCCTCAGGGTCACGCGCCACCAGCAGCTCGCCCAGACTCACGCTCCTGGCCCTGGCCGGGCAACCGGAATCCGTCACTTGTCCTGCCCCTCCAACGCGCCTACCAGGCCGCTGCTGGGCACGAACAGCAGCCTCCCCGCCGCCTCGCCCGTCGAAGTCCGGAACGACGCGTCCGCCACCAGCACGTCCTCGTGGGAGAGGCTGAAGTCCGCCGCCACCAGGTCCATGATCGCCCCCAGCATGTCAACGATGACCCTGGGCGGCGATGGCAATAGTGACATGTCGCTCACCTCCGCCAGTCCGTTCAGCAGCAGGGAGCCGGTGATGTTCCCCATCTCCTCCAGCGCCGACCGCTGCAGCTCGCCGCTGCCGCTGCCGTTGGCGGCCATGTCTATCAACCGCTGCTCCATCTCCTCTCCCGTCGCGTCTTCCGGGCCCAGCTGCGTGCCGGTTAGCAGCTCGACGAACACCCGCGCTATCCTCGGCTCGAAGATAAGCAGTACGTTCGCGCTCGAGCTCTGGGCCGTCAGGTAGACGCCCGCCACGACCTCGCTGGCGCCACCGAGCATCCGGCAGACTTGCGTCACCTCCATGCTCCGCACCGAGAACGAAGTGACCTCTATCCTCTTGCCGGTTATCTGCGCGAACCCCAGCATCGCGTTCGTAAACGCCCGCCCTATCAGGTCCGCGAACAGGTCCAGGTTCTCCGCCCTCACCCAACCCCTCCTCTCAACGCCGCGGTTCCCGTACCAGGGTTGAGTCTGATCAACGCCGCCACGTCCAGAACCAGCGCTACCTGACCGTCGGCCAGGATGGCCCCGCCCGACACCCCGCTCTCGCGGCCTCCGTCGACGCTCAGCGGCTTGACCACGATGTCCTGGTGCTGGATCACGGCGTCCACCGCCAGCGCCACCGGCTTCTCGCCCATCTGCGCCACGACGATGTCTTCGCTGCCCTTCAATGCCTCCTGCCCCGCCCCGTCGCCCAGCGCCCGGCCGATCTTGAAGACGGGCAGCGTGGCGCCCCGGAGGCTCAATACATCGCGGCCCATTACCCGGAACATAGACTTGCCGCCCGCCCGCACCGCCTCCCGCACCTGCGTCAGCGGGATCGCGTACGTCGTCCCCTCCGACTTCACCAGCAGCGCCTTGAACGAACCCAGGGTCAGGGGCAACCGCAGGGTGAAGGTGCTTCCCACGCCGGGGGCCGAATCCACCATCACCACGCCGCTCATCGCCTCCACCTGCTGCCTCACGATGTCCAGCCCCACGCCGCGACCGGAGACCTCGTCCGCCTGGGCCGCCGTGGACACGCCGGGGGCGAATATCAGCCCCTCGATCTCTCTGTCGCTTAGGCCCAGGATCTCGTCCTCCGGCGCCACGCCTCGTTCGATTGCCGACCGCGCGATCGCGGCGACATCCAGGCCCGCGCCATCGTCCTGCAACGTGATCTCCATCGCCCCTTCGTGCTGCCGCGCGCGGAGCCGGACACACCCGGTCTCCGGCTTGCCCGCGGCCGCCCGCTCGCCCGCCCCCTCAATGCCGTGGTAGACCGCATTGCGTGTCAGGTGCACCAGGGGATCGCGCAACCTCTCGATGAGGGACCGGTCCAGCTCCGTGTCCTCCCCCTCTATCTCCAGCGACACGCGCTTCCCCGTATCGCGGGCGAGGTCCCGCACCAGCCGCGGCAGCTGGCGGAACAGCACCCCTATCGGCAGCATCCGCAGCCGCATGGCGCTGTCGTGCAAATCGCTTACCGCCTTCGTGATATGGCCGGACGTCTCGCCCAGCGCGTCCACCAGTTCGTCGTCCTTGTATCGCTCGCGCAGCAGCCCGCTCAGCCGCATCACCCGCGTACGGCCGGCCGTCAGCTCGCCCACCAGGTTCAGCAGCGCGTCCATCCGGCGCACGTCCACGCGCACGCTCGCTGACTCGCCGCTGCCGCCCTTGACTGCCGCCGGCCCGGCCTCATCCGGCTCTTTCGGCGCCTGGCCATCGACTGCGGGCCCTTCCAGCGATTCCACCTCGCGTACCCGCTTGACCGATAGCGACTCCACTTCCTCGATCGTACGAAGGCTGGCGCGCACCCTGGCCATCGAGGCCTTCGTGGCCACCACGGCCCACAACCGCCCGCCCGGGGCGCCGGACTCCAGCTCCCCGATGGCCGGGATCGATCGAACGACATCGCCCAGCTGGAGCAACCGCTGGTAAGCCTGGTAGCAGCGCGCCGCCGGCATCGCCGAAGCGTCGGCGATAGCGACCCGCACCTCCAGCAGCGGCCGCTTACCTGCCAGCGCCGCCTTCACCCTCGCCACGTCGCGGCCCGCGAGCGCCCCGGCGGCTGGCCCGGGCTCCAGCGCCTCCGTCGCGGCCGCCGCCAGCGCCAGCGCCGAGAGCCGGGCTGCCAGCGCCTCAGTCCCCGCCACCTCCCGGCCTCCCGATGGCACGGCCTCCACGAGAACCCTGATTCGGTCCACGGCCGCCAGCAGCAGGTCCGTCAGCTCCGGCGTCACCTCCACCAGCGCACGCTTGCGCAGCCGGTCCAGTACGTCCTCCACGGCATGTGTCAGCCCCGACATCTGCTCGTAGCCGATCATCCCGGATGACCCCTTTAGCGTGTGCGCCGCCCGGAACACCTCCCGCAGCAGCTCCTCGTCCGGCTCGGCCTCCAGCCGCACGATCCCGTCCTCCAGGCGATCGAGGTGCTCTCGCGCCTCGTCCAGGAACGTCTTCAACTCGTCGGGCGTGAGGTCCAGCTGAAGCATCGTCGGCGTCCCCGGCGCTAGGCGCCGCTCCCGGCCGCCGCCAGGGCCGGCCCCGCCTCGGCCGCCAGGATGCGCCGAACGTCCAGCAGGACCACCAAACGCTCTCCCAGCCGGGCGATCCCTTCAACGAAACTCGCGTCCGCGGTGGCCACCAGTTCGGACGGCGGCTCTATCGCCTCCGCCGCCACCCGCACCACCTCCGTGACCGCATCCACTATCGCGCCTACGTCCTCGCCCTCGATGTCCACGATCATGATCCGGGACTCCATGCCGGCGTCGCCGGCGGCCACCCGGAGCCTCTTGCGCAGGTCAACCACCGGGATCAGCTTCCCGCGAAGGTTGATCACGCCCTCCATCGACGATGTGGCGCCCGGCACCCGCGTTATCTCCTGCATCCGGATGATCTCCCGCACCACCCCTATCTGCACGGCGTACGCCTCCGCGCCCATCTCGAACACCACGAGCTGTCTCTCCGCTTGCCTCTCGGTCGTGTCCGCGCCTGCCATCCGCCACCTCCTGCCGGCCCTGAGCGAGAGCCGTCCTAGTCCCGGCGCCGCCCGTTCGCCGCCGTCGGCTCCTTCTGCTCGTCGCCCTCCTCGGCGTCCTCGCCGGCCGTCCCGCCGCCGTCCCCGGAGACCGGGACCCTCAGCTGCGCCGGCGGTCGCTGGCGTTCCCGCTTGTCGGCTTGCGTCTTTGCCGTCGCCCTGGCCGGCTTCGGCTTCGTGAGCGCCGGCGGCGCCTTTTCCGTCGGCCGCCTCCACGCCGATTCGCCGTCGCTGGTGATCCGGAACAACGCCACGCGCTCGGCCAGGTCCCGCGCCATCGCGCCGAACGTCTCCGCCGTAGACGCCACCTGCTGCACCTGCGCCGACATCTCCTCCGCCGCCGCCGACGCCTCCTCCGTCGAGGCGCTGTTCTCCTCCGCCACCGCCGCGATCGTCCCGATCGACTCCGCCACGCGGCCGGACACGCTCTGCATCTCCCTGGTAGCCGCGCTGTTACCCTCGACAACCGTCCGGATGCTCTCGATGGCGCCCGTTATCTCTTGTATCTGGCCGTACGCCTCGTCCACCGCCACCAGGATCTGCTGCAGCGCCTCGCCCGACTCGCTGGTCAGCTGGCGACCGGCCTCCATCTCCTTCGCGCCTTCCGTCATCGCCTTGACCGACCTCTGGACACCGGACTGCACGCTGCCGATGAGCTCCCCGATCTCCTTGGTCGCGCCGGCCACCCGCTCGGCCAGCTGTCGCACCTCGTCGGCCACGACGGCGAAGCCGCGGCCCATCTCGCCGGCGCGCGCCGCCTCTATCGCCGCGTTCAGCGCCAGCAGGTTCGTCTGCGCCGCGATGTCATCGATGACCGACACGATCTTGCCGATCTCGGCTGAGCTCTCGCCCAGCTCGCTCACCTCCTTGGAGGCCGCCTCCACGGTGTCCCGTATCGTGTCCAGCCCCTCCAGCGTCGTTCGCACCATCCCGGCCCCGTTCTGGGCCGTCTCAGTCATCCTGCTCGAGGTCTCCGCCACGCGCGCAGCTATCTCCGCCGCCTCCCTGGTCGCCTGGAACTCAGTCTCCGCGCCGTTGACTATCTGCTCGATCGACGCCGCCAGGCTCTCCATCGCCGCGTTCACATCCTGCGCGCTCCTCGCCTGCTGTCCCGTGCCCTCGGCCACCTGCGACGTCACCGTCGCTACCTGCTGCGACGCCCCCGACGCCTGGTCCGCCGACTGCGCCAGCTCCTCTCGCGAGCGAGCCAGCGTCTCCGCCGTCTCCGCTATCCCGCCCACCAGGTCGCGAATGCGCTGAATCATCGTCCGGAAAGCGTTCCCCAGCACGTCCTTCTCTCCCCGCGGATGCACTTCGGTCGTCAGGTCACCGTCGGCCACCCGTTCGGCGCCCTCCGACATCTCGCTCAGGTAATCGACCATCGCCCCGAACGCTATCCCCAGCTCGTCGTCGGCGGACCTCGGCGCTACTTCCACGGCAACGTCGCCGCCGGCTATCCGGTTCGCCGCCGCCGCCATCTCCGAGAGGTACACCTGCATGTCCGAGTAGCTCTGCGACATCTCGCCAAGCTCATCGTTCGAGCGGACCTCTACACGCTCGTCCAGCTCCCCGACCGATATGCGCCGGAGCGCGCCCGATATCCGGCGCACTCCCCCGGAGACCTGGCGGGAGAGAACGAACGCCATCGTAGCCGCGATGACGACCGTCACGGCGATGATGGCGATCATCAGCGTCGTCGCCCGGCTCTCCACAGCGTTGGCCTTGCTATGGGCGGCATCCGCGGCCGTCTCGGTCTCGGTGATGAGCGCGAGAATGGCTTCCGTGGCGCTGTCGAACTCCTGGACGGCCGTCCCTGCGATCGCGCCCGAGCTCGCGGTCTCCAGGTCGCCCGCGTCGGCCGGGTCCAGCGTTTCCTCTTGCCTGGCGGCCAGCCACGCCGCGATGTCCTCCTCCAGGCTATCCAGCTGCTGCAGATAAGGGCCGCTCAGACCCTGGATGTTCCTCAAGTTCGCCAGGCTCTCGGCGATGGACGCCTCGCGCTCCGCCATCTCCTTCACGAGCGTCTGGCGGCGAGAATCGTCGGCCAGCACGTATTCCAGCGTCATCACGCGGATGTTCAGCATGTAGCGGCGAACTTCAGTCACCTCTTCGACCGCCGCCAGGTCCGTCTCGAACAGCCTGTCTCCTTCGCTGGCCACTGCCCGTATCTGGAAAATCGCGAAGGCCCCCGTGCAGACCAGCGCCAGCACGATCAGTCCGAACCCTCCGAACAGCTTGTGACTCACCAGCAAACGCATCTCTTCCTCCTCTCACCCGGCGCCTCCGGGTCCGGCCTCGGCTCCCTGTAGACGCGCATACTCCACCCACGGCGAACAAGGCCGGGGGGCTGCTCACCCGCCGATGAGGAGAAGGGGTTGTCCCGGGGGCCGGCTGGCCGCCTCTGGCGGGGCTCAGCCGGCGTCTGCGGCGAATTTCGTCGGTAGAACGGCAAATCGTACGCCCTCACAGGTGGTTTGTCAATTGCGGCGGTCTCGCTAACCGAGCGCCGTCGCCGCTCCCGCGCCGGCCGAACGCAGGATCTCCTGCGGGTCCGTGCACCTAGCCAGCGCCTCGTCACGGCTGATGGCATTGGCCGCGCACAGCCCCGCCAGCGCCTGGTCCAGAGTCCGCATCCCGTATTGCGCGCCCGTCTGGATTACTCCCGGCAGCTGGAACGTCTTGCCCTCGCGGATCAGGTTCCGCACCGCCGGCGTGGCCATCATCACCTCCACCGCCGCCAGCCGCCCGCCCCCATCCGCCCGCGGAACCAGCGTCTGGCACAGCACCGCCTCCAGCACCGTCGACAGCTGCACGCGAATCTGCTGCTGCTGGTGCGGTGGAAACGAATCGATAATCCGGTCGATGGTCTGAGGCGCGCTCGGCGTGTGCAGGGTGGCCAGGACCAGGTGCCCGGTCTCCGCCGCCGTCACCGCCGCCCCTATCGTCTCCAGGTCCCGCATCTCCCCCACCAGTATCACGTCCGGGTCCTGCCTCAGCACGTGGCGCAGCGCCGCCGCGAACGAATTCGTGTCCGCGCCCAGCTCCCGCTGCGAGATCACGCACTGCTTGTTCGGGTGCAGGTACTCTATCGGGTCCTCTATCGTGACCACGTGGCGACGCTCTCGCTCGTTCAGGTAATCGACCATCGCGGCAAGCGTCGTCGACTTGCCGGAGCCCGTCGGCCCCGTCACCAGGATCAGCCCCCGCGGCTTCAGCACCAGGCTGCGGCACACGTCCGGCAGACCCAGCTCTTCGATCGTCGGCGCCTCCGCCCGCACCAGCCGGAAAGCCATGGTCACGCTGCCTCGCTGCACGGCCGCGTTCACCCTGAACCGCCCCACTCCTTCCAGCGTATACGCGAAGTCCAGCTCCTTCTCCATCGCGAACGCCGTTCGCTGCTCCTCACTCGCGACCTCCGCCAGCCGCGATTCCAGGTCCGCCGCGGCCAGCGGTGGCAGCTGCAGAGGCTCCAGCCGTCCGTGCACCCGCAGCACCGGAGGCGTGTCCGCCTTCAGGTGCAGATCGGACGCGCTGGCGTCCACCATCCGGCGCAGCAAGTCCACCATCGGCGGCAGGCCGCTGCCCATCACACCGCCTGCCCCTGCCGCTCGCCCAGCGCCTCCGCCACGGCCCGGGCCAGCGCCTCCGGCGTCACCGGCTTTTTCACGTAGGCGTCCGCGCCCACCTTGCGACCCATCTCCGCGTCGTCGCTCTGCGCTTTGGCGCTGACCATGAGGATCGGCACGCGCGACAGCGCCGAGCCCTCCTCCGATCGCAAGGCCTGGCACACCTCGTAGCCGTCCATGCCCGGGATCATCACGTCCAGCACGATCACGTCCGGCGCCTCCGCGCGAGCCTTGCTCACCCCCTCCAGCCCGTTCGTGGCGCCCACCACCTCGTGGCCCTCTAGCTCCAGAGTCGCCGCCGCCAGCCGCATCGCGGCCGGGTCGTCCTCCACTATCAGTACCTTCGCCATGTCTGCCTCACTTTCTGGCCAGAGCCGCCTCGCCCCGCCGCCGCGCCGGCCTGCCTGGCGCCGCCTCGATGCGCAGCGGCAGCGCGAAGCTGAACTTGCTTCCGTGCCCGAATTCGCTCTCAGCCCAGATCCGCCCGCCGTGCGCCTCCACTATCTGCTTGCATATGTAGAGCCCCAGCCCTGAGCCCTCCTTGCTCCTGGTGTTGGAGCTGTCCGCCTGGTAGAAACGGTCGAATATCTTGTCCAGCGCGTTCTTGCGCACCCCTATCCCCGAGTCCGACACCGAGGTGACGATCTCGTTCCGCTTCACCTTCACCGTTATCTGAATGTTCGACCCGCGGGGGCTGAAGGCCAGAGCGTTGTTCACCAGGTTGCTCAGGACCTGCAGGATCCGCTCCCGGTCTCCGTTGATCGCCGGCATCTCCGGAACGTCCGCCACGAACGACACGCCACGCTGGGCCGCCGACTCCCTCGATACCGCGATGGCCGCCGCCACCAGCTCGCTGATCGCCACCGGCTCCCGTTTCATCGTCATCCGGCCCGCCTCCAGCCTCGCCACGTCCGTGAAGTTGTCCACCAGCCGCGCCAGCCGGTCCGCCTGCTGGTCCACCGTCACCAGGAAGTCCCGCTGGGACCCCGCGTCCGTCACCCTCGGGTCCATCGCCAGCTTGATGAACCCCTGTACGTTGTGCACTGGCGTCCTCAGCTCGTGCGAGGCGACCGCTATGAACTCCGATCGCATCCTGTCCAGCTCCCGCATCTCCGTGAACAGCCGGTGGTTCTCCAGCGTGACGCCCAGCTGGTTGGCCAGGATCGAGAACAGGTACTCCTCCTCCGCCGAGAACGATGGCCGCTTATCGGTAAACAGGAACGCCAGCCCCGTAGTCCGCGATCGCGTCATGAACGGCGCCATGATCCGCCCGCGAATCGGCTTGCAGGCTCGCATTCCCACCTCCGGAGCGTGAACCCGCTTCGCCACCCGCGCCGGCTCCACCGGCGTCTCCAGCTCGCGGTTCACCGCCTTCACGGCCTCCTCGATGAGCGGCTCCAGCCGCTCGTCGGGGAGGTCGGCGCAAAGGAAGATATCGGCGTGACACTCCGACCTGTGCATGTGCAGAGCGCCCCACACCGCGCAGTCCAGGTACTCCACGAACCCCTGGGTAAGCCTGGACGTAGGCCCCGAAAGCAGCGGGTCCTCGCTCATGTCCGCTGTTAGCCACATCTGCGCCCCCAGCTGCGCCAGCTGTGTCCGCTTTATGTGCGCCCGCTCCACCCTCTCTCGCTCCTCCAGCCTCTCCCGGAACGCCAGCCCGTACGCCTTCAGCAGCTCTATCGACAGGGAGGCCATCCGCCCCGCCTTCTCCGCCGCCATCGTCTTCGGCGACTCCTCCGTCAGCCGCCGTATCGCCTTGTCGTGGGCCTCCCCTATCTCCTCGGGCGAAACGTCCGCCTCCACCAGCTCGCGCCCCAGGTCGCCCGCGGCCGCCAGCTCCGCCTCGCCGGGACGGTCGACGTAGGACCGCAACAGGCCAAAGTATCGCTTGCTCAAGGATGCCGAACCGCTCACTGCTCTTACCTCCTCGCGTGAGGACGGCGGCGGCGCAACCCGCCACCCTTACCTGAAACCGTCCTCGCTATGCGCTCCCCGCGCCCGCGCCACCGGCAAGGGGTCTCGCGTGGACGCGGGCGCGGAAGCGCACAACAAGGCTTGAGATGCCCTGGAACCGATTCTGTTACAGCCGGACGCCCTCGCCTCGACCGCCCCGCTTCCGTTGACACCCGCCCCGCCCAGACGCACAATCGCACAGGCGCATGATTTCGAATCGACCCACCCTGGACGGTTGAAGAAGGAGGACCCGAATAATGGCCGAACAAGACCTCATCGCCATCGCACGTGGCGTCGTCGACGCCTTCAACGCCAACGACCTCGAGAGCAGCGTGGCGCCGCAGGCAGGCGGCGTCTACAGCGAAGTTGGCACAGGACGCCGCCTCAGCGGCAAGGACGAAATCCTCCAGGCCCTCAGGGGTTGGCGCACGGCCATGCCGGACGTCAAGGGAACCGTCACCAACGCCGTCGCCTCCGGCAACACCGTCCTGCTGGAGATAACCTGGGAGGGCACTCAGACCGGCCCGCTGGAGGGCCCCGGCGGCACTATTCCGGCCTCCGGAAAACGCCAGGCAACGCCCGCAGCGTGGGTATTCGACTTTGACGGCGACAAGATCAAGGAAAGCCGCCAGTACTTCGACATGATGGCCTTCCTGGACCAGATCGGGGCGATGCCGCAGGCCTCGGCCTAGACCCGCGGGCGCGACCCGTCAGCCCTGGAGCCGCCTGCGCACCAGCGGCGTCACCGTGGGCATCAGGATGATCATCGACAGCGCGAACACCCACACGCTGCCGCCGATCCGCGCCACCCACGAGTAGTCGCCCGTCGTCACCGTCACGGCCAAGAACGATCCCGCCGCCAGCAGCGACAGCGCCGTGTACACCGCCGCGCTCACCAGTCCGGCCGATGCCCTCATCGCGCCGCCTCCAGCGCCGGCACCCGCTCCCGCTCGACGGCCTGCGCCCCGGTCGAAGGCGGGCCTCGCTTCACCGGCGGCGTGTAGCCCCGCATGCGCAGCGTGTTCAGCGTCACCGACAGCGAGCTCGTAGCCATCAGCAGCGCCGCCAGCTCCGGGCTCACCACCTGCCCCACGAACGGGTACAGGATCCCCGCCCCCAGCGGGATCGCCGCCGCGTTGTACCCGAACGCCCAGAACAGGTTCTGCCTCACCAGCCGCATCGTCGACCGCGCCACCTGCACGGCCGCCACCACGTCCAGGATGTCGTCACGGATCAGCACCACGTTTCCCGTCTCCTTGGCCACGTCCGTCCCCGATCCGATCGCCATCCCCACATCGGCCTGCGCCAGCGCCGGCGCGTCGTTGATGCCGTCGCCCACCATCGCCACCACCTTCCCCTCCGACTGCAGCTTCCGCACCTCGGCCGCCTTGTCCTGCGGCAGCACCTCCGCCAGCACCCGCGCGATCCCCAGCTCCCGCCCGATCGCCTCCGCCGTCCGACGGTTGTCGCCGGTGATCATCGCTACTTCGAGCCCCAGCGCCCCCAGCTCGCGCACCGCCCGCTTCGATGTCTCTTTCAGCGTGTCCGCCACCGCGACCAGGCCCAGCGCCCGACCCTCCGCCGCCACAAACATCACCGTCTTCCCCTCGCCCTCAAGCCGTTCCGCCTCCGCGATCAGCGAATCGATCTCCACCCCGCGCTCCGACATCAGCCTGCGGTTACCCAGCAGCACCGCCCGGCCGTCGACCTGAGCCTCCACCCCGTGGCCGGGCACCGCCTCGAACTCCGTCGCCTCCGGCACGTCCAGCCCCCGCTCCGACGCTCCTCGCACGATAGCCTCGCCCAGCGGGTGCTCGGACCCCTTCTCGACGGCCGCGGCCAGCCGCAGCACCTCGTCCCGCTCACCGCCTGGCGCCACCACGTCCGTCACCGACGGCTCGCCCTTGGTCAGCGTGCCCGTCTTGTCCAGAACCACGACGTCGACCTTCGAAGTCGCCTCCATCGCGTCCGCGCCCTTGAACAGTATCCCGAACTCCGCCCCCTTGCCCGTGCCCGCCATCATCGCGCTCGGGGTGGCCAGCCCCACCGCGCAGGGGCAGGAGATGATCAGCACCGTCACCGATATCAGCAGCGCCAGCCCGAACACCTCCAGCTCCTCCAGCGTGTACGGCGTCAGCATCAGCCTCGTGTCCGAATCGAACCACAGGTCATACCCGGCGAAGAACCAGAACAGGAACACCGCCAGGGCCAGCGTGTGCACCGCCAGGATGAAGTGCCCGGCCACACGGTCGGCCAGGGCCTGGATCGGCGCCTTCGTCGTCTGCGCCTCCTCCACCAGCCGGATGATCTGCGCCAGCGACGTCTCCGCCCCCACCCGCGTCGCCCGGAACCGGAACGCTCCCGTCCTGTTCAGCGTCCCGCCGATCACCTCGTCGCCCGCGACTTTCTCCACCGGCAGGCTCTCTCCCGTCACCATCGACTCGTCGACCGCCGAGCGGCCATCGACGACGACGCCGTCCACCGGCAGGCTCTCCCCCGGCCGCACGACGATCACGTCTCCGGCCTCGACCTCGTCCGCCGGGAGCTCCACCTCCTCGCCGTCCCGCACGACGCGCGCCCGCTTCGGCTGCAGCTTCATCAGCTTGCGGATCGCCTCCGAGGCCCTCCCTCGCGTGACCGCCTCCAGGTAGCGCCCCAGCACGATGAACGCCGTCAGCAACACCGCAGCCTCGTAGAACACCGCCTTCTCGCCCCCGAAGCCGGCCTCCGGCCAGAAAGTGTTGACCACGGCGATCAGGTACGCCGCGCCTATCCCCGTCGCGTACAGCAGGTTCATGTCCGTCACGCCGTGCCGCAGCCCGTTCCAGGAGTTCACGAAGAACTGTCGCGCCGGCCCCAGCACGATCGGCGTGGTCAGCGCGAACAGGAACAGCTTCTCGCTCATGAACGCCGGCAGGGCCGTTTCCAGCACGTCCCAGGACTCCCGGAACGTGCCCAGCATGACGAGAATCCCCACCGGCCACACGACCAGCAGGTTCCGCAGCTGCCGCTGGATCTCCTCCTGACGCAGCGCTCGCTCGCGGTCCACCGCGTCCTCCCCCTCGCCGCGCTCCGACACGTCGTACCCCAGCTCGCGCACCGTCCGCTTGATCGTCGCCGCCGATACGAGCGTCTCCGCGAACTCCACGACGACGCTGTCCGTCGCCGAGGTCGCCCGCACGGAGACGACGCCGGGCAGCGCCGTCAGGGCCTTCGTGATGTTCTCCTCGCAGTGCGAGCCCATCATGCCGAGGACCAGCAGCTCCAGCCGCGACCACGGCACCTCGTAGCCCACGTCCTCGATCGCCCGCTCGATGTCCGGCAGCGAGCAGGCCTCCGGGTCCAGGGTGACCGCCGCCTTGCCGCCGGTCAGGCTCACGCTGGCATCCGTCACACCGGGCAGCCCCCGCAGCGCCTTCTCGATCGTCGTGACGCAGGCGGCGCAGGTCATCCCCGCCACCGGCACGGTCAGCTCCTCGGTCTTCCTCTCGGTCATCTGTCCACTGTCCTCTAGCCTCTAACCCTAGTGATGGTACTGGTGGATCGTCGCCTGCCCGAACCCGCGCTTGATCAGCAGGTAGTTCACCGGCACCGTCACGCTGAACGCCACCGCCAGCGCGAACGCCAGGCTGGCCCAGAACAAGGGATCGCCGAGCCCGGCGTCCATCGCCCCGGGGATGGCGAGCATCATCGCGTTGTCGACGATCTCCATCACGACGATCGATAGGGTGTCCGCCACGAGCGCAGCGCTGATCGCGGCACCCAGCGCCAGGCCAGCGCGCAGCAGCGGCCACATAGCCAGCGAGTAGCCGAAGAAGAAGGCCAGGACAACCGCGAGCGCGATCGACGGCCCGACGCTCCAGCCCAGCGCTGTCGCTATCGCCAACCCCGCCACCTCGCCGATGGCACAGCCGGTCAGGCAATGCGTCGTCGCCCGTACGGCCAGGCGCAGGCAGTCCTGACACTCGCCGGGCCGCGCCTGTGTCATCTGCCCGTGCGATTCCACCCTTGCCCCTTGACCCTTGTTCCCTGCCCTACGCCAGGTTCCGCTTGATGCGCTGGAACTGCTCTTCGTCGATCTCACCCCGCGCCAGCCGCTCCTCCGCTATCTCCATAGCGTCAGGCCCGTCGCCGGACCCGCGGCCGCGGCCGACCGCCCACACCACCAGCGCGATCAGGGAACCCCAGAACAGCAGGAACCATATCCAGCCGGCCATCATCCACCAGCCCATTCCGTCATGCATGCCGCCCATGTCCATCACGACACCTCCTCGCTCGTGCCACTCTTTATCGCCCGAACGTAGGCCAGACCGTTATGCATCGGTCCCGTCTCCACCGTGCCGAATTCGGCCTCGGCCGCCATCGCCTTCAGTCGCTCCA
Source organism: Dehalococcoidia bacterium (assembly GCA_040877915.1). Classification (GTDB taxonomy): domain Bacteria; phylum Chloroflexota; class Dehalococcoidia; order SM23-28-2; family RBG-16-64-32; genus JBBDNA01. Next base: position 19,424 of record JBBDNA010000015.1, on the reverse strand, counting down.
CGTAGTCCGCCCCCAGCTTGTGGCCGATCAGCCGCATGAGCAGCCCGAATATGCCCTTTGATCCCGCCAGGTCAACGGCCAACAGGCGTCCACCGGGCTTCAGGACGCGCCGGACCTCCGCGAACCCCTTGCGCTTGAGATCGTCCGGCAGGTGATGCAGCATGAGGCTGCTGAGGACGACATCGAAGGTGCCGTCGGGGAACGGGATGTCCTCGATCAGGGCGACCTGGAAGTCGACGTCGGCGCCCTTCTCCGACGCCTTCCGCCGCGCGACCTCGATCATCTCGCCGGACGCGTCGATGCCGCGCACCGGGCCGGCGCCGGCTCGCCGCCTGGCCGCCAGGGTCAGCCGGCCGGTGCCGCAGCCGACGTCGAGCACGCTCTCGCCGCTCTGGATAGCGGCGAGCTTCACCGTCTCCCTGCGGATCGCGGGCTCCCGGCCGAAGGACATCAGCCAGGAGGCCAGGTCGTACCAGCGGGCCCAGTGGATGACGCTCCCCGTCGTCTGCGGCGGCTCCGTCGCGCTTCCAGCTCCGTGATGTGGCATGATCTCCTCCGTCTACCGGTTTGCCAGCTCGTACAGGCCCACCAGCTCGCCGATGACCTCCTCGGAGCGCCCGTCCGTGATGCCCTCGATGACGCAGGTGTGGAGGTGGTTGTCGAGGATCTTCGACTCCAGCTTTTCGATGGCGCGGCGGACGGCGTAGGTCTGTTTCAGGATGTCGACGCAGTACTGCTCCTGGTCCACCATGCGCCGGATGCCCTGGAGGTGGCCCTCGATGTAGGCGAGACGCTTCAGCGCGTCGGTCTTGCTCTCGGCTCTCATGTCGCTCCCTTCGCGGCGAGTTTGTTTGGCATTTTCGCGGTATCGGCTCTACCCATACCCCCTGGGTGGGGGTTTTGCGGATACACAATACCGCTACCCCGCTGGCGTGTCAAGTGACGGGGGTCACAGCGCCTTGCTTGTCATTCTGAGCGCCGACCACGCGAGCGCGTGAGCCTTGTACGCTCGCGAAAGAATCCGGGGTGGGGCAGACGCCCGTTCTCGCCGATGCGAAGAAGGCATCGCGCCAGGCTGAAGCCTGGCCTTCGAGACGACGGCGTAGTGCCGTGTCTCGCTATCATCGCGCCAGGCTCAAGCCTGGCCTTCGAGACGACGGCGTAGTGCCGTGTCTCGCTAGTCCCCCAACGCCGATAGCACCTCGTCCGGCACCGCGTTCGCCGTCTGTCATTCTGAGCGCCGACAACGCAGGTGCGGGGTTCCTACTACGAACCTCCGCGAAGGAATCTGGGGTGGGGTAGACGCCCGTTCTCGTTGGGGGCCCAAGCTCGGCCTACCGCTGCCCCCTAGTCCCCCAACCGCGCCAGCAGCCCGTCCGAGACCGCATTCGACGTCGCGATCTCCCGGAACATCGCCGCGCTCGGCTTCGGCACTCGGTTCAGCGTCCCCTGCTCGCGCTCCACCAGGCCGAACTTCTGGCGGAACCCCTCCGCCCACTCGAAGTTGTCCTGGAAGCTCCAGTGCAGGTAGCTGCGCACGTCCAGCCCTTCGTTGATCGCCTGGTGCACCCGCTGCAGGTGCCGCACGATGTACCGTTGCCGCTGCTCGTCGTCGTCCGTCCCGATCCCGTTCTCCGTTATGTACACCGGCCTGCCGTACCCCTTCAGCCGCATCATCACCCGGTAGAACCCGTCCGGGTACACCTCCCAGCCCATGGTGCTGCGCTCCGACTCCGGCCCCGGCTGCACCTGCCGTACCCCCATCGCTCCGCCCGCCGCCGCGATCACACTGCGCGAGTAGTAGTTCAGCCCGACGACGTCCCACGTCCCGTTCAGCCCCTCCGCCTCCTCGCCGCCGCCGGCCGGCGGGCCCAGGACGCCCGTGCTCAGCCCCCGCAGCCAGAACTCGTTCCAGTAGGTGTCGAACAGCTGCGCCGCCCGCCTGTCCTCCTCCGAGTCCGACGCCGGCTGCACGTCGATCATGTTCAACACCGGCCCGATCTGCGGGTCGTGCGGCGCCGACTCCCGGATGGCATGGTACATCTTCCCGTGCGCGATCAGGATGTGCCGAGCCGCCGCCATCGCCAGACCCATGTCCCGCTCGCAGGGCGGGTGCACCCCGGCGATGAAGCAGGCCGCCGGCACCACCGACAGCTCGTTGATCGTAAGCCAGAACGGGACCGCGTCGCCCAGCTGTTTGGCCATGTACCCCGCGTACCGGGCGATAAGCTCCGGCGCCTCCGCGCTGGTCCAGCCTCCCTTGGCCTCGAACCACAGCGGGTTCGTGAAGTGATGCAGCGTGACGAACGGCGTCAGCCCGTTCTCGTGCAGCGAGTCGACGACGCGGCGGTAGTGCTCCACCTCGCCCTCGTCCCAGCGGCCCTCCTCCGGCTCGATCCGGCTCCACTCGATCGAGAGGCGGTGGGCGTTGTGCCCCAGCTCCCGCATCATCGCGAAGTCCTCCTGGAACCGGTTGTAGTGGTCGCAGGCCGGGCCGGAGACGGTGCCGTCCTTCACGTTGCCCCCCACCTGCTCCCAGGCCCACCACTGGTTGTTGCGGTTCTCCCCCTCCACCTGATGCGACGATGTCGCCGTCCCCCAAAAAAAGCCGTCCGGAAACCTCAGGGCCATTCGCTCGACTCCCTCCTTCGGCGCGCCCCTGGTAGCGGGGCGGCTCGGCTATTCTAGCAGCCGCGAGGCGCCATCGCTGGCCTTCCAGCCGCCAGTCCAGACGTATTCTTAACCACGCCCGGCATGCCCCCCTGTAACATCGCCCACCCTTTCCTGTTCTCTTTATTTGTCAGCGTCATTCGCACCACACGAGGTAAGTAAAGAGTTGCTGAGCCAGCACGAAGACCTGTACATACCGCACGATGAGCGCACCCTGCGGCGCGTGCAGCGCAAGGTAGTCGACCTGGACAGGCAGGTACGGGACTGGGCCGACTACCTCGTCGGCGTCTTGCCGAAGGGCCTCGCCCTGCTGGAGGACGAGTACGATCTCCTCGCCCTCTACCTGGCCAGCCAGCGCCGCCGCAACCTCGAGCTCGACGCCAACGAGCCCGAGGAGACGATCCGCACCCGCCTCGCGCGCTTCGTCCCCATCCTCGCCGAGTCCGAGGAGGACATCGAGATCGAGGCGGCGGCCCACCGCATGGTCGCCACGCGGCTGGAGTCCGACATCGACCGCGCCACCGACCTTTTCTGCCGCGACAACGGCCTCCCCGGCCTCGTCGAACCCGTCATCGACTGGCGAGTGGCGATTCGATATATGGCACAGCACCTGCACCACATCGCCTGCCAGCTCGACATCAAGCGAGAGCTCGCCGACTCCCCCCTGCGCTTCGAGCTGGCCCTGACCGCCCGTGACCTGGCGGAGGAGGTTGTCGACAAGCGCAGCACCATGCTGGATCTGTTCCAGCGCGCCCCCGCCCAGTAGCCCCCGCTGCGTCCGCCTCCCTGCGCCGAAGGCGCGCAGGTATAATCGGGCCATGCGCCCGTTCGACAGGCTCAGGGCAGGCCCGCTCGTCATCTCCCACGCCGCCTGCGCCGGTCACGCCCCCGAAAACACGCTGGCCGGCGTTGGCGCCGCCCTCGGCCTCGGCGCCGACGCCATCGAGGTCGACGTCCAGGCCAGCGCCGACGGCGTCCCCATCCTCCTCCACGACCTCACCCTGGACCGCACCACCAGCGGCAGCGGCGACCTCGCCTCCCACACCCTGGAGCAGCTCCGGATGCTCGACGCCGCCGGCGGTGAGCCCGTCCCCACCTTCGCCCAGGCCCTCGAGCTGACCCGCGGCCGCGCCCTCCTCGTCGCCGAGATCAAGCGCCCCGGCTGCGAAGCGGCGCTGGCGGCCGCCGTCCGCGACGCCGACGCCCTCACCGGCGTCATGGTCTGGTCCTTCCTCCCGCCCGTGCTCACAGCCATGCGCCAGGCCGAGCCCCGACTCCCCGGCGCGCTGCTCGTCTCCGCCCAGAGCGCCGGCAACTGGCCGGCCATGCGCCAGCTGGCCATCAAGACCGGCCTCCAGGGCGTCAGCGTCTTCCACTCCAGTCTGGACGAAGCCATCCTCTCCGATTGCCGCCGCTCCGGCCTCGCCGCCTACGCCTGGACCGCCGACGAGCCGCGCGACATCCAGCGCCTCCTCGACCTCGGCGTCGACGGCATCGTCTCCAACTACCCGGAGCGCGTTCTCGCCGCCCTCGGCCGCGCCTGACCGCTCTCGCAACCCCGTTTGCTATACTCGAAGCGCAGGTAGGCCTGCCTGTCGCAGGTAGGGGCGTAGCTCAGCTGGAAGAGCAGCGGTCTCCAAAACCGCAGGTCGGGGGTTCGAGTCCCTCCGCCCCTGCCAGAATTCGTACCGCCCGACGGGACGCATTACAAGGGGCTCTGTGGTTCGTCTTGTGCATCGGCCGTGGGATCGCCTAGGGATCCGTCCTGCAGGCCAAATTCCGGGCGACCAGGGAGTCAGGGCAGACGAAATGCCTCCAAGTCGGCAGAGCCTGTCCTGAGCTTGTCGCAAGATCGGGGGTTCGGGCAGACGCCCGCCCGTCTGGGCGAGTCCCTCCGCCCCTGCCAGATCCCTGATAGAGTCCAGTTTAGGCCGGCGGCGCGGCACAATGGCGACCGTAACCGTAGCCAAAGAGGGGGGCCATATGGATAGCCAGAGCGACCGCGGCCCGGGGGATTTCCGCCAGCCCGATGCTCCGGCGGACTGGAGGGAAGCTGACAAAGGAGCGCTGCGCCGGCCCTTTGCCAAACAGGAGTTGAAGCGAGCATTTGGAGAAGGACCGACGGTCGGTAGCACTCTGCGTTGGTGGATTCGCCATCCGCTCGCCCTGCTGCTGTTTCTGATCCCATTCGTTCTGGCGCTCGCGCTTTCGCAGCTGCTCGGAGCAGCCTTCGCTGACCTGATCCGCTGGCCGGCTTCAGCTGGTTTCGTCAAGGTGGTTAAATGGATCGCAATAGGCTTGATTGCGGTGCTGGGTAGCATAGTCGCTCTCTGGTGCCTCGCCGTCTGGGCCGCGCACGCGGTGGCCGTGAACAGTGATCGGCGTCCGCTGCCGCAAACGGACTGACGGATGTAAATGCGCAAGTCACCCACGCTGCGACCGGGCGCGAGCGGCTCGCCACCATCGACCACGAGACTGTGATCGCGAACTAGACCGCCTCGCGCGCCGCCGGATGTACGCCCCGGGGGACAAGGCGGGCCAGCAAACATCCCCTTCGCCGCCCGCCTGGGTGAGCCTCGCCTTGGCTGGCCTTGGCTGGCCTTCTCCCGCCGTGCTCCCTCAGCCCCACGGAGCTTGGGCTGCTAACACCAAAGGCTATGGCTCTGGCCATTGTCCGCCGGGCTTCAAGACCCGGCGACCATCTAGCTGTCGGCTGCTTTCTCTCTGCGTTCCACAACGCAGCGGACGACGAAAACCGCCCATCCTACACAGGCGACAAGGAAGAGGCCCCAGGCCGCCATGGACAGATGGTCGGCGAGCGTCCGTGCCCGGGTGTTCTCGAATGTGAGAACGACCTCGTGTTCGCCCTCCGGGACAACAAACGTAATGAGTCCAACCGAGTTGTCGTGATCGTGCTCGACCACCTGACCATCCACCCTCACCCGCCAGTTGGGATAGTCGATGATGGAGGCGCGGAGGCGCGAAGCGGTCGCCGCTTCAGTGACAAAGGACAAGCTGGCGGACTCCTTATTCACGTTCGATAAGCTGACAGGTCCTTCCAGCACCTCCACGTCAGTTTGCGCCGCGCTCGCTGGAGGCGCCTGGGCGTATTCAAAGAACGCCCAGGTCCCACCCAGCCGAGACGTCTGGTAGTCTAACCTCTCCCCAGAGAAATTCTCCTGATCGGTGATGTCAAACCGCTCGCCAACATCGTGGAACTCCTGGTTGAGCCCTATGACGCCTGCCACCAGGGCGCCGCCGACGACAACGGACAGCAGAGGCCGGTCTCGCGCGAAGAGAAGGACCGCCCCCGCCAGGAAGGACGACGCGAAGATCACGACCGCCAGAAAGCGCCACGGGAACTGGAGATACTTCATGGACCCCGCCGCTTCCCAGACGAAGACCGACGCGTCATTGGTCAGCAGGACGGCTGCCCAGAAGAACAGGAAGAAAACCGCCCAGACCCAGAAGGCCGAACGATGCTTCCACCAGAGCAGCGGCGCCAGGAAGAGGGAGAACACAACTACGCCCCAGTGCAGCCAGCCGATGTGAAGCGCAAAGCCGTCATTGGGACCGGGCTGCGAGAACCCGTAGCCCCAGAACCGAGAAAGGAAGAGTTGATCCCAGTACAGAAAGTGCTTATGGAAGTCGAAGTAGTTGTCGTACAGGCCCGTGTCAACCGGATCGTGATACAAGTGCCGCTCAAGGAACCTCGGCAGTGTGAAAAAGGCGGCCAGGCCCAACCCCCATAGACCCGACAGGCCGGCCAGAAGACCACGCTTGTACGCTCGTGTCCGCCAGAGCAGGACGAGGGCCCACGCGATGGCAAACGGGAAAGCGATCACGGGCACGCCCTCGTGGGAAAGTAGCAACAAGCCAACGGAGATGGTGAGCAGCAGCACGTGGTGAGGCTTGCCCTCCTTGAGGACTTTGTAGATACCCCAGAACACCAGCGGCAGCAAGGCGATCGCCCACTGCTCCCTTTGCGCCCCGCGCACGAATACGTCCATGGCCAGGAATGGGGCGTACACGTAGAAAGTGGCGGATACCACGCCGCCCACGTTTCCCCAGAACTCCCTCGCCAGCAGGAACATCGACAGTCCGGCAACGAGGAATCCAAGGATGAAGGTATACCGGGCCGAATCCAGTATCGAGAACCCTGCCATGTGCAGCAGCTGCCCAACGTAGCTCGGTAAGGGGGCGTGGAGGATCAGGAACGGGCCCCCGTAACCGTAGGCCAGATCGGGTGTCCAGCGGCAGGGGAGCTGGCCGTCCTGAAAGCACTTGTCCATCTCCAGGACCATGATCGCCGCCACGTCGTCGATCATCAGGAACCAGCCGGCGGGAACCAGCGCCCGCCAGGCCGGATAGGATAGCGCGATGACGAGAGCGACGCTCAGGGCGAGCGACGCCCGGCTATCAAGCGAGAACCGTTCCACCCTCTGCGTGATCTGTACCCAGGGTACGCTCAGCCTTGCCATGCTAGAGAGATTCTACCCCCTGGCCGGGAAGTACAACCTCGAGGTACGGCTTCCGGAGCCCACAACACCGTACGCTTACGGACAGCCGAGCGCGCCGCGCGGTCAGAGGACGTTATCCTCCGGTAGGGCAACGTCTCTGGCGACGCAGTCCAGCATCGCGGCGCGTACCGCCCCGGCCGCCCCTGAGCGCGTCCCAACGTCGCCACGTCCGCGCCAGCCTGGCAATACTGTTACCCTTCTCAAAGCCAGCGGCCATTGACATGCCAATACGCCGGCCTATAATTAGACAGCCGTTCGCAATTGGCGTTCGCATTTACACGGAGGGATGGGTATTTCTTGCGGCGACCTGACCCTCTATCCGCAGTACACACGCCTGCGCGGGCCACACCCCGGCGCAGACTTAGCCCGCCCGCGTCCAGCAGCCAAGGAGTGAACCATGTCCCCTAGCAAACCCGCCCTTCTGCTCGCTCTCCTCAGCGTTGGGCTCGTCGCCCTCTCCCTGCTGGCGCTGTCCCTCTGGACCGGCGGCGAGGGCGCCCGCGCCGACCACGATTCCGTCTCCACCACCTTCGTGGGCGACGACGTCGCCGTGGACATGATCGTCGACGACGACGGCGACACCACTCTCGATAACGGGGACGACTTCCTCGGCCCCATAGACCCCTGCATCGAGACCACGACCGACAGCTCTTTCCAGTTCGACGTCATCCTGGACCGCATTCCAGCCGACGTGGGCGACCTGAACGGGGACACGGCGCCGGACGTTGCAGACCTGGGCGGATTCAACTATGAGATCGCCCCCGCCTCCGGCTTCACCCTCACCGGCCTCAACGTGACGGCCCGCGCCAACGCCACCGCCGGCGTCAACATCATCACTAACCAGGGGACTGGAATCGTCTTCGACCTGGGTACCACCCCGCCCGGTGACCTGGACGGCTTCCAGATCGCCATCAGCGACCTCGCCGCCACCGGCGAGTCTCAGCCCACAACGCTACGTGGCGTACTCACCCGCTTCACCGTGAGCACGACCGGCGTCGCCCAGGACACCTACGCGATGGACCTCAACGCCGGCCTCGGCCTCCAGTTGTTCAACTCCGCCGGCAGCGGCTACTTCCCCGATAACATCATCGACGGCGACGACGCCTTCTCCCTCATCGCCGTCGACGAGCTCTGCCCCGTTGACACCGATGGCGACGGCGTCCTCGACGAGGACGACAACTGTCCCGATGACCCCAACCCCGGCCAGGAGAACGTCGTCCACCCCGGTACCCCCGCCGGCGACGCCTGTGAGGACCCCGACGCCGACACGGTTGTAGACGCTAACGACAACTGCCCGGACACCGCCAACCCCGGCCAGGAGAACGCCGTCCACCCCGGCACACCCCTCGGTGACGCCTGCGAGGACTTCGACGGCGACGGCTTGACGGACGACGTCGACAACTGCCCCGACAACTTCAACCCCGGCCAGGAAGACCTGGACGGCGACGGCATCGGTGACGCCTGCGACCCGGACGTCGACGGCGACGGCGTCCTCAACGGCGCCGACAACTGCCCGGCAGACGCTAACCCCGGCCAGGAGAACATCATCCACCCCGGCACCCCCGCCGGCGACATCTGCGAAGACTTCGACGCCGACGGTGTCCTCGACGTAGTCGACAACTGCCCGGACGTCGCCAACCCCGGCCAGGCCAACGTCGTCCACCCCGGCACGCCCGCCGGCGACGCCTGCGAGGACCCCGACGGCGACGGCGTCTTCGACGCCACAGACAACTGCCCGGACGCCCCCAACCCCGGACAGGAGGACCTGGACGGCGACAGCATCGGCGACGCCTGCGACCCCGACATCGATGGCGACGGCGTCCTCAACGGCGCCGACAACTGCCCCGTTAACGCCAACCCCGGACAGGAGGACCTGGACGGCGACACCATCGGTGACGCCTGCGATCCCGATATCGATGGCGACGGCGTGCTCAACGGCGTAGATAACTGTCCCACCGTCCCCAACCCAGGCCAGACCGACACCGACGGCGATAGCCAGGGAGACGCCTGCGACCCCGATGACGACGGCGACGGCGTCCTGGACGGGGCCGACAACTGCCCCTTGAACTCCAACCCCGGCCAGGAGAACCTCGTCCACCCCGGCACCCCTGCCGGCGACGCCTGCGAGGACCCCGACGGCGACGGCGTCTTCGACTCCACCGACAACTGCCCGGACACCCCCAACCCCCTCCAGGAGGATAACGACGGCGACAACATCGGCGACGCCTGCGACCCCGACATTGACGGTGACGGCGTCCTCAACGGCGCCGACAACTGCCCCGACAACTTCAACCCGGGCCAGGAGGACAGCGACTTTGACGGCACCGGCGACGCCTGCGAGCCGGACCTAGACAGCGATGGCGTCCCCAACGACGTCGACAACTGCCCCAACGACCCCAACCCCGGTCAGGAGAACAACGATGGCGACGCCGACGGCGACGCTTGCGACCCCGACGACGACAACGACGGCTACTCCGACGACGACGAGATAGCCGCCGGCTCCGACCCCTTCGATGAGAACAGCACCCCCGAGGTCTGCGACGGCATCGACAACGACGGCGACACCGTCGTCGACAACGGCTTCCCCGACAGCGACGGCGACACCGTGGCCGATTGCCTGGACGACGACGACGACGATGACACGTTCCTCGATTTCGAGGACAACTGCCCCACCGTCTTCAACCCTGACCAGGAGGATATAGACCAGGACGGCGTGGGCGACGCCTGCGATGACTTCGACGGTGACGGCATCGTCGACGCTATCGACAACTGCATCTTCGTCCCCAACCCCTCCCAGACCAACACCGACGGCGACGCCAGGGGCGACGCCTGCGACGCCGACGACGACGGCGACACCCGCATCGACGTCCAGGACAACTGCCCGCTCGTCGTCAACCCCCTGCAGGAGGACAACGACGGCGACGGCATCGGCGACGCCTGCGACGACGACGACGACAACGACGGCGTCCTGGACGGCGTCGACAACTGCCCCACCACCGTTAACCCCGGCCAGGAGAACAACGTCCACCCCGGCACCCCCGCCGGCGATCACTGCGAAGACCCCGACGCCGACGCAGTGTTCGACATCACTGACAACTGCCCCGACAACGCCAACCCCGGCCAGGAGAACAACGTCCACCCCGGCACCCCCGCCGGCGACCACTGCGAAGACCCCGACGCGGACACCGTCTTCGACATTACTGACAACTGCCCGGACAACGCCAACCCCGGCCAGGAGAACGTCGTCCACCCGGGAACCCCCGTCGGCGACGCCTGTGAGGACCCCGACGCCGACGGCGTCTTCGACTCCACCGACAACTGCCCCAACACCGCCAACCCCGGCCAGGAAAACAACGTCCACCCCGGCACCTTCGCCGGCGACCACTGCGAAGACCCCGACGCCGACGGTGTATTCGACCTCACCGACAACTGCCCGGACAACTCCAACCCCATGCAGGCCGACACCGACGGCGACGGCCAGGGTGACGCCTGCGACACCGACGACGACGGCGACGGCATCGCCGACGCCGGCGACAACTGCCCCCTCACCCCCAACCCCGGCCAGGAGAACGTGGACGGCGATTCCCTCGGCGACGCCTGCGACCCCGACAACGACAACGACGGCTTCTACGACACTGACGAGACCAGCAAGGGCTCCAACCCCCTCAGCGGCGCCAGCACGCCCGAGCACTGTGACGGCGTGGACAACGACGGCGACACCATCGTCAACGAGGAGCCCACCGGCGCCAGCTGGGACATCGACGGCGACACCGTGAAGGACTGCATCGACGCCACCGTCGACACCGACGGCGATGGCATCGTGAATACCGTCGATACAGACGACGACGGCGACGGCTACTCAGACCTCGCCGAGCAGGAGATGAGCACTGACGAGCTTGGCGCCTGCTCCACCGTCCCCGGCGGCCACGACGCCTGGGCGCCCGACCGCGACCGCGACGCGGACGCCGACATCGGAGACGTAATATCCATGTTCTCCAACAAGATCCTCATCGTCGATCGCTACGACGCCCGATCCGATCCCAACTTCGATGGCGACAATGACACCGGCGATGTCATCCAGGTGTTCGGGCCCAACGTCCTCACCCGTTGCCGTATCTTCACCCTGACCAACGCCACCGGCGGCGGCGTGGACGATATCCACGAAGTCTGGACCGGCCCCGTTCTCAGCATCTTCTCCGCCCGCGACTCCCAGCTTCAGGGCTGGAGCGTCCGCACCATCAGTGGCGGCGGCACCATCCTTGACCTGGAGCGGCCGGACGGCCTGGGTGACCTGCCCAACGGCGGTCAGCTCAAGCTCATCGTCAAGACGAGCTCGGCGCCCGCGCCCAGCGTCTCGTCCTGCCAGTGGACACTGGACGGCGTAAACAAGGGAGCCTGTTGAACGAAGCTGGGCGGCCCGTCATTGGGCCGCCCAGCGTTCTCTCACCCGGGCCCCATGCGAGCCATCCTCCTCAGCCTCCCCCTGGCGGCGCTCCTCCTCGCCCTGCCCGCCGCCGACAATGCCGCGGCGTTCCCGCCGGACGCCATCGATGTCCAGACGGACACCGTCCGCCCCGAAGACGATCTACTGTTCACCTCTGTGCGGCACCTCGCGTCGCAGCCGCCCGCCGGAGAGCAGTGGCGCCCGGAGGTCTTCGCCATGGACCTCCAGACCCTCCAGCACCACCGCCTCACCTTCATGGACACCCAGGTCATGCGTCACATGGCCGCCTCGCCCGATCGCTCCAAACTCGCCATCACACGCATACTCGGCGACACCAACGGCAGCACCAACATCGATGAGCTGGACGACCAGGTCATCTGGATCATCGATCTTCCCTCCGGCAAGGCCTGGCCGCTCACCGAGGACGCCACCAGCGCCGGCGCCGGCGGTCTGGACTGGCTCGACGACTCCACACTCGTCTTCAACCGCCGCGCCCTCGGCGACAGCCAGTACGACCTGGCCACCGCCAACTACCTGACCGGCGCCGTCACCCTCCTCACCAACACACCCACCATCATCGAGACGGACGTCGGCGCCTCCGTGGACGGAGACCTGCTCTCCTACATCGCCACCGACACCACCGACATCCTCGGTTCCGACGAGTTCGGCCCGCTGTTCAAGTCCAAAGTGTGGGTCATGAACGCGGACGGCAGCGACCCCCGCCAGGTCACGGACGGCGGTGCCCTCATCGGCCGCGCCGGGCCCCTCAGCGCCGGCGACTACGACCCCGAGCTCTCCCCGGACAACTCGAAGGTCGTCTTCGGCCGCGCCGTCGCCCTCGGCGCCAACGACATCGACCCGGGCGACCCCATTCCGCCCGCAGGCACCCACCGCGTCTACACCGCGGACGTCGACACCCTCCAGGTCGCCGAGCTCACCCAGAACGACTCCGTCGCCCTCATCCCCGACTGGGACTTCGACGGCACTATCTACTTCGCCGAGATCGCCATCACCGCCGAGCACGCCGCCGATCCCTACCTCGGCATCGCCACCACTTCGGAGGCCGGCGGCTTGACCCGCCTCGAACCCTTCCCGCCCCAGGACATCTGGAAGGGCGCCCTCGTCGCCAAGCTCCTCCCCTCGCTGGACTCCGACAGCGACGGCGCCCTCGACCCCGTCGACCCTTGCCCAGCCGACCCCGACTGCGACGCCGACACCTTCTCCGACGGCGTCGAGCTGCACATGGGCGCCGACCCTCTCCTCGCCTGCCCCGTAGACACGCTTCCCGACAACGAGCAGCCTGACCCCTGGCCGCCGGACGCCGACGACGACCGCGCCGCCGAGATCGGCGACGTCATCGCCCTGTTCCGGGACATCGTCCTCATTCCGGCCGCCTACCAGCCCCGCTCGGACTTCACCGCGGACGGCAGCGTGAACGTGGGAGACGTCATCGCCGGCTATGGTGGCGGCAAGATCCTCTCCTCTTGCTCCTGACCCACAGCCCCACGCAGGGTAGGATATGGCCATGAGAACCGTCCTGCTTCTCGCTTTCGTTCTCGCCCTGGCCCTCGCCGCCGCCATCCCGTCCGTGGCCGTCCCCGCCGGGCTGCCCGCCGCCCACATCGAGACGATCGGTCTCAGCGCCGCCCCACCCGACGACCCTCGCGCCGACCTCGCCTCCAACCCCCGGTCCTGCGTCCGCCTCGACGAAGGCGAGAGCGGCGAGCTCGCCGTCTACAGCAGCGACATTCCCGCCGACCGCGGCATCTCCGCTTTCGAGGTCCGCCTTGCCTACGACCCCACCCTCGTCACCGTCACCGCCGTGGACTACCAGCAGCTCCTCGCCCAGGGCCCGGACAGCAACCTCCTGGACCTCGGCGAGACCGAATCGGACGACGGCGAGATCATCCTCGCCGCCGGCGACTTCAGCCGCGTCGGCATCGAGCCCTCCGGCCCGTCCGAGACCGGCCCCGGGGTGCTTGCCGCCATCGAGTTCACAGCCCTCGAGGCCAGCGGCGTCAGCGACATCTCGCTGCCCACTGCTGTAGTCGCCGACGACCTCAACGGGATCGTCCCCGTCGACGACCAGGCCAGCGCCTCCATCGCCGTCAACACAGACTGCCCGCCCGGCTCGGAAGCGCCCGCCGCCGAAGCGGGCGATGCAGATGACGACGCCCCCTGGACCGAAGTCGGCATCGTGCTCGCTGTTACCGCCGCGATCGTGGTTGGCGGCCTGGGCCTCGTCTTCCGGTTCGAATAGCGCTGCGGTTCCCGCAAACTGTTACCAAACTTCCCCTCAACATGCCCGTTACGTAGATGAATTACCGTTGTTATTGGGTATGGAGGCGGTCACGTTAGGGCCCGCCCCGCGCTTCGTCATGTGGTATCGATTAACAGCCGCGATCACCATCCTCATGCTGGGTGTCATCCTCGTTGCCGGCGACGCCTCCCAGGCCGCCACCATCAGCTTCAGCAAGAGCACCATCGGCGGCGAGATCTCGGAGAACGTAACCTCACTTCAGTTCGGCCCTGACGGTCGCCTCTACGTGTCCGAGCAGCTCGGCGAGATTTACGTCTACGACGTCGTCCGCAACGGGCCCAACAACTATGATGTCACCTCCACCGAGCTCATCGAGATCGTCGAGAACATCCCCAACCACAACGACGACGGCTCCCTCAACCCCTCCATCGACGACCGCCAGATCACCGGCATGCTGGTCACCGGCACAGCCGGCAACCCCGTCATCTACGTCACCTCCAGCGACCCCCGCATCGGCGGCGGCGCCTTCGCCGAAGATCTCAACCTGGACACCAACTCCGGCATGCTCTCCCGCCTCACCTGGAACGGCGCCCAGTGGGTGAAGCTGGACCTCGTCCGCGGCCTCCCCCGCTCCGAGGAGAACCACTCGCCCAACGGCATTCAGCTGGACGAAGCCACCAATACGCTCTACGTCGCTGTCGGCGGCAACACCAACCAGGGCGCCCCCTCCAACAACTTCGCCTTCCTCCCGGAGTACGCCCTCTCCGCCGCCATCCTCTCAATAGACCTGGACGCCATCGGCGAAACCACCTACGACCTGCCCACCCTCAACGACGACTCCCGTCCCGGCAACCCCGACGCCAACGACCCCTTCGGCGGCAACGACGGCAAGAACCAGGCCCGACTCGTCCCCGGCGGGCCCGTACAGGTCCACGCCCCCGGCTTCCGCAACCCCTACGACATCGTCATCACCGAGAGCGGCCGCATGTACACCGTGGACAACGGCCCCAACAGCGGCTGGGGAGACATCCCCGTCAACGAGGGCCCCGCCGGCAACTGCACCAACGGCGTCAACGAGTCCGGCGACACCCACCAGGACGGCCTTCACTTCATCAGCGGCCCCGGCTACTACGGCGGCCACCCCAACCCCACCCGCGGCAACATCGCCAACACCTTCAACTCACCGCCTCAGTCCCCCATCTCCAGCGCCAACCCCGTCGAGTGCGACTATCGCGTACCTGGCCCCGAAAGCGGCGCCCTCACCACCTTCGGCGCCTCCACCAACGGCATCGACGAGTACACCGCCTCCAACTTCGACGGCGAGATGACCGGCGACCTCCTCATGGGCAGCTTCGACGACACGATCTACCGCGTGAAGCTCGACGCCGCCGGAACCGCCGTGGTCCTCAAGCAGGCCCTGTTCTCCAACGTGGACTCCGTCCCCCTCGACGTCATCGCCCAGGGCGACGGCGAGCCCTTCGCCGGCACCATATGGGCCGGCGACATCTTCAGCGGCGGCATCACCGTCTTCGAACCCAACGACTTCGTCCCCTGCAGCGGCGCCGACAACCCCGGCCTGGACGAGGACGGCGACGGCTTCTCCAACGCCGACGAGATCGACAACGGCACCAACCCCTGCTCCGCCGCCGACCTGCCCCCCGACGCCGACGGCGACTTCATCTCCAACCTCAACGACCCCGACGACGACAACGACACCCTCCCCGACACGTCCGACCCCTTCGCCATAGACGCCGCCAACGGCAACGCCACCACCCTGCCCGCCATCTACACCTGGGACAACGACGCCCACAACCCCGGCGGCCTCCTCAACCTCGGTTTCACCGGCCTCATGACCAACGGCAGCTCCAACTACGAGTCTCTGTTCGATCCCGAGGCCATGACCGCCGGCGGCGCCGCCGGCGTCACCACCGTCGACGCCGTCCCCGCCGGCGACGCCCTGGGCGCCACCAACACCCAGGAATACGCCTTCCAGTTCGGCATAGACCCGCCGTCCACCACCTTCACCGCCCACACCCGCATCGTCGCGCCGTTCCTGGGCATGACCCCCCAGGACAACCAGTCCCTGGGGCTGTTCATCGGTACGGGGACCCAGGAGAACTACGCCAAGATCGTCGCCAACGCTAACGGCGGCGCCGGCGGCATCCAGTTCGTCCGCGAGGTCGGCGGCACCGTAACCGCCAGCACCCAGGCCAACGTGGCCCTCCCCGGCCCCGAGGCCGTGGACCTCTTCCTCACCGTCAGCCCCGCCGCCAACACCGTCCAGGCCAGCTACCAGACCATCACCGCCGGCGTTCCCGGTGCCCGCACCAACCTGGGAAGCGCCCAGTCCATCCCCTCCGGCTGGCTCAGCGGCGTCAACGGGCTGGCCGTGGGCATCATCTCCACCTCCGCCGGCCCCGGCCCGGCCTTCCCCGCCACCTGGGACTTCATCCAGGCCTTCCCCGGCACTCAGCCGCCCAACCCCGCCTCCTACTTCGAGACCAACGAAGACTCCTCCTACGGCAGCGATAGCCTGACCTTCACCAGCACCTCCTCCGTCCTCGATATCACCAACCTCACCGTCGACCTCAGCACCGCCGTCATGTGGGACCTGGTCTGGGACCCCGACGACGGCACCCCCGCCGGCGACCCCGTCAACAAGGACTTCACCGTCGATACCGAGACCGGCGACGGTCTCGGTATCGTCTCCGACGAGAACGAGGACGTCTTCAGCGACGCCTTCCAGAACGGGTACCACAAGCTCTCCATCGACTTCACCGACTTCGAGCCCGGCGAGTCTCTCGGCTTCTCCGCCGACATCGACCCCACGGCCATCCAGGGCTCCTCCCAGTCCGGCCCCGGCGAGGTCGTCGGCTCCGAGCTCATCGGCGCCACCATCACCGTCACCTACGAGGGCGATATCACCCAGACCTCTCGCCTCACCCGGTTCGAGGACGACAACGCCTCCAAGGCTACCCTTGACACCAACATCGCCCAGCCGCCGCTGCTCACCTGGAGCGGCGGCGTCACCCCCGCCCTCGTCGGCAGCCCTGACCAGCAGATCACCATCGCCGGCCCGGCCAACACTCCCTACACCGTCACAATCGTCGAAGGCGCCATGGACCTCTCCGGCGTCAGCGGCCCGGGCTTCGACGTCGACCCCTTCGAGACCACCCGCTTCATACAGGACTTCAGCTTCGGCGACCCCGAGCCCGACACCTGGCGAGAGTACACCGGCACGCTCGACGGCGCCGGCCAGGCCACCCTCAACGTCACCCTCACCGACGACGGCGCCAGCCTCAACGACCCCGCCATCCAGAACAGCGGCGTCAACCACATCGTCGCCTTCTTCACCGACTCCGAGGGCGAGCACGGCACCCAGTCCAACGAGCTCCGCCTCGACTTCGACGCCGGCTCCGTCCCCGACACCACCCCACCCCAGCCGCCCACCAACCTCGCCGCCGTCCCCGGCAACCAGCAGGTTGCCCTCACCTGGAACGCCTCCGTCAGCGGCGACACCGCCGGCTACAACGTCTTCCGCGGCCTCACCAGCCCGGTCAACGTCGGCGGCACGCCCCTCAACGGCGCCACCCTCGTCTCCAACACCGCCTACACCGACACCACGGTCAGCAACGGCGTCCAGTACTTCTACGTCGTCACCGCCGTAGACGGCGCCGGCAACGAGTCCGGCCCCTCCAACCAGGTCTCCGCGACTCCGCAGGCCACGCCGCCCACGCCCACACCGACACCAACTCCCACACCCGGCGGCACCGCGACTCCCACGCCAACGCCGACGCCGACTCCCGGCGGCACGGCGACGCCTACGCCCACCCCCGGCGGCTCGCCAACACCCACACCCACGCCGCCGCCCAACCTGGACGTACTCCCCTTCTCCGGCGGCGACGGCGGCCTCCTGGACTCCGGCTTCACCGCCGTCCTCCCCAACACCGCCGGCGATCAGTACGTCCCCGCCAACCTCGCCCTCGACACCACCGCCGGCGTTCTCGCCATCACCTCCACCAGCGGCGACCTGTACACCAGCCTCAACACCCAGCAGAACGCCCTAATGCTCGACATCGACACCAGCGCCGCCTTCACCGTCGAGACTCGCCTCCTGCCCCCCTTCCAGCAGGCGGACAACTGGGACGGCGCCGGCCTCTGGGCCGGCCTCAACCAGGACAACTACGTCAAGCTCGTCGCCGCCTTCAACGGCGACCCCGAGCAGGTCGAGCTCCTCGTCGAAACCAACGGCAGCACCAGCAACGACCTCGCCGACATCGGCGCCGCCTGGGCCGATATCCAGACCCTGGACCTGCGCCTCACCTTCAACCCCGCCACAGACACCGTCAGCGGATACCTTCGCGTCAACTCCTCGAGCGAAAGCGCCTGGGTCCTGATCGACACCCTACCCTTCGGGACCCCGCTGCAGTCCGCCGGGGGCCACGCCGGACTCCTCACCACCAGCTTCGGCAACTCCTCCCCCATAACCCAGCGCTTCGACTACTTCATGTTCCCGGCCGGCGGCGCCGCCACGCCCACACCGACACCGACACCCACGCCTACGCCCACACCCACGCCAACCCCAGGCGGCACGGCCACTCCCACGCCGACGCCCACGCCAACCCCCGGCG
Source organism: Dehalococcoidia bacterium (assembly GCA_040877915.1). Taxonomy (GTDB): domain Bacteria; phylum Chloroflexota; class Dehalococcoidia; order SM23-28-2; family RBG-16-64-32; genus JBBDNA01. Next base: position 899 of record JBBDNA010000015.1, on the reverse strand, counting down.
GCACGGCCACTCCCACGCCGACGCCTACACCAACCCCAACCCCAACGCCGACGGCGACGGCGACCCCCACACCCACGCCAACTCCCACGCCTACCCCTACGCCGACTCCAACTCCCACGCCCACGCCGGGGCCGGCACTCGACATCCTGCCCTTCTCCGGCGGCAACGGCGGCCTCATCGACTCCGGCTTCACCGCCGTCCTCCCCAACACCTCCGGCGACGAGTACGTACCCGCCAACCTCGCCCTCGATCCCACCGCCGGCGTTCTCGCCATCACCTCCACCACCGGCGACCTGTACACCAGCCTCAACACCCAGCACAACGCCCTCATGCTCAACCTCGACACCAGCGCCCCCTTCACCGTCGAGACCCGCCTCCTGCCCCCCTTCCAGCAGGCCGACAACTGGGACAGCGCCGGCCTCTGGGCCGGCCTCAACCAGGACAACTACGTCAAGCTCGTCGCCGCCTTCAACGGCGACCCCGAGCAGGTCGAGCTCCTCGTCGAAACCAACGGCAGCACCAGCAACGACCTCGGCGACATCGGTACCGCCTGGGCCGGCATCCAGACCCTGGACCTGCGCCTCGCCTTCGACCCCGCCACCGACACCGTCAGCGGATACCTTCGCGTCAACTCCTCGAGCGAGGGCGCCTGGGCCCTGATCGACACCCTACCCTTCGGGACCCCGCTGCAGTCCGCCGCCGGCCACGCCGGCCTCCTCACCACCAGCTTCGGCAACTCCTCCCCGATTACCCAGCGCTTCGACTACTTCATGTTCCCGGCCGGCGGCGCCGCCACACCCACGCCGACGCCCACGCCAACGTCCACTCCCACTCCCACGCCAACGTCCACTCCCACTCCCACGCCGACACCCACACCCACACCCACGCCCACGCCGACA
>JBBDNA010000014.1:16716-17885 GCA_040877915.1 Dehalococcoidia bacterium | reverse complement strand
CCGAGGGGGCCGGGATCGACTACGTCGAGGACGCTTGTACGGCAATCGTCCATCGGGCGATTACATTGTGAGAGACATGTCCTGCTTCAATTGCGGCGGCGATCTTCCCGAGGGCGCCCGCTTCTGTCCCTCCTGCGGCGCGCCCGTGGGAGAGGAGAATGCGTTCCCTCTCCAGTCGCCGACTCCAAATACGGGCGGCTGGGAACTGTGCGAGATCGCCTGCTGGCGCGGATACCTCAAGGCCGACTTCTACGCGCGTCAGGTCGGATCTGACGGCGAGATCGAGCGCTCGCCGATGTTCCGCTGGAGGCGCGACGATCCCCCGCCGCGCGAGGGCCAGTTCCTCGCCGCGCACGAGCGGCTCGTCTCCCAACTCGTCAACAACGGCTGGCAACCCCTCGGGGAGGCGCGCCCGTGGTATGCGCAGCAATTCCGGCGCCGAATAGGGGGCCTCTACGACGTGGCGGCCGAGGCGCCCCCGGGGGAGCCGCAGCAGGCAGAGGAACTCTAAGGATTGAGGTGCAGGTGGCGGGGGTCGCGTGCCCCGTTGCTGTTCGACGCTTCGAGCCTCTGGAGGATGAGCTCCACCCGTCCCAGCCGAGTGTTTACCGTCCGCCACCCACTCGTAATGAGCTCGGTGAGGAGCGCGATGTCCTCGAGCCTCTCCCGCCGCTCCGCGTCGACGCCGGCATCGAGACGCTCGAGCCTGCGGACGAGGTGCTCGATGAGCCCTTCGATCTGCGAGACGTGCTCGGCGACGGGCCGCACTTCGACTCGAAGCGCTTCGTAGACGACGCTACCGACGCCTTCAGGCAGCCTCGACTCGAGCTCGGCCGTCGTCTGCGCGAACGACTCAAGGAGCTGGCGCCGGACCAGCTCGACGCTCGCCTCGACCGGCTTCGCCTCCATCGCGTGGTAGGGATATGGGGGGTGACCGAGCGCCTCGATCGCCTCCTGCACCCGAGCCATGACCTGCGAGTTGACAGGTTCGCCGCTTACCACCCGGATAACGCTGTCCGGCGGGACATCAGCGTGACGGGCGAGCTCGAGGATGGTCGCCATGTGGAGTGATGATGGCGGTACGCGTCCGCGCAGACTACTCGCCATCCGGCTAGGTTTTCCGCCGCAGCGGCGGTGCCCGCGTTTGGGCGCGTACCGAAAAAGGGTAT
>JBBDNA010000014.1:0-16616 GCA_040877915.1 Dehalococcoidia bacterium | reverse complement strand
GGCTGCGGCGAAGTGTGTTGGTGCTCATCCTTTTAGGGTTGTCTGGGCTCGCGTCTACGGCGGCGCTTGGGCAGTCGATCGGCGATCTGTCCACCGTGACCTCGACTACCGCGGTGACGTCGACGGTGACGGAAGTCGTCTCCGGCGTGACCGGGGAGACTACGCTCGTCGAGGGCGGAGGAGGAACCTCCGGCGGAGGTACCTCTGACGAGGGAGATTCTTTGAGCGGCGCGACCGCGCCCATCACGAGCACGGCCTCATCCCTGACCGGCAAGTCCGGCACGGGGTCGATTGCGGAGACCCCGAAGGAGGAGACGCGACCAACGACGTCCCAGGAGCCGTCGATTCAGACGATGAGCTGCGGGGAGGCGTCGCGGGACCCCCAGACACTTGGTGCATTCCTCGTTACGCTCAAGGAGGGAGAGCGTGGCGCCCCCGCGGACGAAGGCAGTAACGGTACGGCCGGAAGCGGCGTGCTCGGCGCAACCGGGGGCGCCGGCCAACAGGAGGCGGCGCCGTCCCTGCCGATGCCACCAGCTGTCCCCGACGAGCTTGATGGGTTCCCGGCCTGGCTCGGGATCGTTGCGCTCGCCGCGCTGGCGCTCGGGTTCGCCGCGCTGCTCGCGCTTGTCGCCAAGTCCTTCTTCGCCGAGCGGCAGGTGGCGACCCCCAGCTTGCCCTCCGGGAGTCCAACCTCAGGCGGCGCGGTGCGCCGCTCGCTCTAGCCGGCCCGCTCCGACCAGCCCGACTCACCGAGCAGGCCGTGGAGCTGCGCGTAGCGGCTGGCCTCCGTTCGGTTCGATACTTCCAGCTTCCGGTAGACGTTCGACAGGTGGAACTTGACGGTCTGCTCGGTCACCCAGAGCTTGCGTGCAACCTCGGTGTTCGAGGAGCCTTCGGCAACGAGTCGCAAGATCTCCAGCTCGCGCGCAGTCAGCTGGTAGGAATCCGTCGGGACCGGCGCTGCCGGCTCGCCCCTCCCGGGGAAGAAGATCGATCGGCGGCGCGCCTGGCGGACGGCAGTGACCAGGTCCTCGGGCTTGCCGGACTTCAGCACGCAGGCGACGGCGCCTTCGGCGAGCGCCGCCCCGACGGTCCCATCGTCGCGCCCCTCGGAGAGGACGACAACGGCGGTGTTTCCGTGGCGAGCCCGGATCTCGCGGAGACAGGTCATCGCGTTGGAGCCCGACATCTGGAGGTCGAGAACGACGACGTCCGTGGGCTGGTCCCGCAGAAGCTGAAGCGCCTCTTTCGTCGAGGCCGCCTTGCCGGTGACGAGAAAGCCGCGCTCAAGCAGCAGCTTCTCCGCCGCCTCGAGCAGGACGGGATGGGCGCCCACGAGCAGGACGGACTCTCCGCTCGTCAGGGTTCGACTCTTTCGCTTGTCCGAAGCACGACGCCTCGTGCCACCTCTCCCTTGCCGCAACGGCGCGCACCTTGTCCAGCACGCCTATCCGCAGTGTGAGTCACCCTTTCGGGTGACGCAATCCCTCGTGTCAGGGAGTCCGCGAGAGACCGAAAACTTGCGCCCGCTTAGGCGGCGGACATCTCGGCGGCGCGCGCGGGCAGCAGGCCGTGGACCTGGGCCCAGCGGCTCGCTTCGGTGCGATTCGAGACGTTGAGCTTGCGATAGATGTTCGAGAGGTGGAACTTGACCGTCTGCTCGGTGACCCAAAGGCGACGGGCGAGCTCCGCGTTCGAGAACCCCTCGGCCACGAGGCGCAGAATCTCGAGCTCCCGGCGCGTGAGCTCCGCAGCCTCGGCGGCAGCCTCGCCGTCTCGGGCCGGAGCCGGTACTTGCGCGGCCGCAAAGTAGATCGAGTGCGAGAACGCCTGCCGGATGGCTACGGCCAGATCATCCGGGTGAGAAGTCTTGACGACATAGGCGGCTGCTCCGGCGGCGAGCCCCTGCTCGACGTGCTCGGAGTCGGCGTGGCTCGAGAGAACCACGATCTTCAAGCCCGACACGCGCTCATGCGCCGCGCGCAGACATGCGATCCCTCGCCCGTTACCGCCAGTCTCGATCTCGCTCACGAACAGGTCAGGGCGCTGCTGCTCGACCAGCTTGAGCGCGGCCTCGGGAGTCGTCGCCTTGCCGGCGACCCGAAAGCCCAGGCGCGCGACGACCTCCTCGACGGCGTCGAGCCAGAGAGGATGCTGATCGAGGAGAACCGCTGTGCGAGACATACCCAGAAGGATGGTTCTATCGCATTTCCGAATGTGTGTAAAGGTGTGGAAGATCTTCCATTTCTTACGTAACTCCGCGGTTTAATCAGGACCCACAGGCTGTGGGGAGAAGAGTCACCCAGCTTAGCGCGCCTGCTTCCCTCTCGCAGGAAGAGGCAGAGCGACGACCTTGGGCGAGGAGTGGAAGGCCTCCAGCGGCCGAGCGGCACCCTGCTCCTCGAGCGATCGCTGCAGCTCCTCGAGCACGTTGACGACAGCTGCCCCCTCTCGCGCCTCGGCCGCCGCCTCCCCGTTGGATCGGATCGCGGCGACGAAGTGCTCGCACTCGAGGCGAAGCGATTCCTCCTCCACCAGCCGCGGACTGACGAAGTCGCCGTCGCGGTCGTAGATGGTGAGCTTGCGCTCCGGCAACGTGTCGTCGAATGTCGCCGTGCGCCGCGAGCCGACGACCGTGAGGGAGCGAGCGGGGCGGGCGTCGAGGAGGGAGAGGTAGACATAGGCGGCTATGCCCGTGGCGAAGCGCAGGTAGCACGCCACGGCGTCGGGGATCCCCGGCTTGACGTAGGAGCCGCCTCGGGCGAGTACCTCGATCGGCTCGTCGCCGAGGAGATGGATCAGAAGTGAGATGTCGCCCGCGCCAACGCTCCAGAGCACGTTCTCCTGCTCGCCGGCCGGCGGGGAGCTGTGGTGACGCGCCTCGAGGCTGTAGACCTCGCCGAGGCGGCCGAGGTCAATGAGCTTCTTCAGGCGGCGAACGCCCGGGTGGAACGCGGACATGTTCCCGACCACGAGGCGGCGCCCGCTCCGCTCGGCGCGGTATACGAGGTCGTCGGCGTCTTGGCTTCGCAAGGCAAGGGGCTTCTCGACGAGAACGTGCTTCTCAGCCTCGATTACGCGCCTGACGAGTTCGTAGTGGGAGGCCGTCGGCGTGGTGACAACGACCGCGTCGAGGTCCTCGTCGTTGAGGAGGTCATCGAGGTCCGAGGAGATATGCGCCCCCGGAAAGCGCCCGCCGAGCGCGAGGTGCGCCTCGGGATTGTGATCGCAGAGCCAGCTCAGTTCGGCCTGCGGCATCGTGTCGAGGACCTGCGCGAGCCGGGGCCCCCACCGCCCCAGGCCGACGACGCCGACTGTCAACGGCGTCCTCAACGGTCCCGTGCCCCTGGAGGCGGAGCGTTCGTGTAGACGAAGCGACCAGTCGGCGGGCTCGGCTCACGATGCCCTGCCGCCACGCCTGGGATGCTAGAAATGCAGCCGCTCGCAGCCTACGGTCCGTTGGAGGGGTTTTCGCCCCGAGCCTAGCCCATAGGGGAGGGCGGGCTCTCCGGGCTCGGCTCCTCGGGCCCTCGGATCACGATCACCGCCGCGACGTCGCGTCGTTGCAGATAGAGGACGTCGGTCTCCCAGTCCTCGGGCCGCGTCCAGTCGAGGTTGCCCAGGCGGCCGAGCCAGTCTTTCGTCACGGTAGGCTCAACCGCGTCGAACTCGAAGCTGGCTCCGTTTTTCAGGATGACGCGTACGCGGCCGTCCATGCGTAGCGCTTCTCCCCGGTCCCCCACTTTCCTTCCCTCCTTCGAGGCGATTGAAGACTTCGCCGATTGCTTGTTCCACCGACGATCGCAATGATCCGGGCGAGGTGCCAACGAGGATTCCGACTTGAGAGGAGAGGCGTGGCTGACACTCGCAGTGGTCCTCGCGACGATTGCGATTCTCGGGAGCGAGCGGCTATCGGCGCCTTTCACGGTGCTCGGTGCCGTGACGTTCTTGCTCGTCGCGGGCGTCGTCGACGCCGACCAGGCCCTGTCCGGCTTCTCCAACCCGGCTCCGATTACGGTGGCAGCGCTGTACGTTCTCGCCGCAGGGGCCGACGCGACCGGCGCGCTCGAACGCATCACTGGGCGACTGCTTGGCCCGGACGAGCACAGGGCAGCGGATGACCGCCGCGGACTGGCCCGCATCTTGTTTCCTGTCGCAGCGGCTTCCGGCTTTCTAACCAACACCACGCTTGTCGCGGTGATCGCGCCGCGAATCGTCACATGGACCCGGCAGACGGGACAGTCCCCTTCCCGGTACCTGATGCCTCTGAGCTTCGCCGTCATCCTCGGCGGCACCCTGACGCTCGTGGGGACGTCGACGAACATCGTCGTTTCCGGCCTCCTCGAAGAGTCGGGTGCACAGCCGCTCGACTTCTTCGAGATCGGACGCGTCGGACTTCCGGTGGCCTTCGCCGGACTGATCCTTCTGATCGCGCTCGCCCCACGACTTCTTCCATCCCGACGCGCTCCCAGCGACGACCTACTCGCCGACGTGCGCGAATTCACCGTGGAGATGACAGTTGCACCAGGAAGCCCCCTCACAGGCCTGAGCGTGAGCGAGGCGGGGCTACGTAGCCTCGAGGGCGTCTTCCTCGTCGAGGTCGAGCGGGAAGGCCGTCGGATCTCGCCCGTCGCCCCGCACGAGCTGCTGACGGAGGGAGACCGGCTCATCTTCGCCGGCAACGTGCGCCGCATCCTCGACCTCCAGCGCGTGCCGGGGCTGATCTCGGTGGAGGACCGCCATTTTTCGATCGTCAGCTCAGGGCCGCGCAGACGGCTTTATGAGGTCGTCGTCGCCGAGGCAGCCCCGCTCGCCGACTCGACGCTGAAGGCGACCGGATTCCGCGCGAAGTACGGGGCGGCCGTCCTCGCCATCCATCGGGCCGGGCAGCGTCTCGCCGGGAAGCTGGGCGAGCTGCAGGTGCGACAGGGCGACGTCCTGCTTCTCGTGGCGGACGCCGACTTCCGGGAACGGTGGCTGAACTCGAGCGATTTCCTCGTTATCGCACCGCTCGGCGGGGAGGTTCCGCCACGGAGAGAAAAGGCTACTCCGGCCGGCCTCGTACTCCTCGGGTTCGTCGTCGCGGTCGCGAGCGGGGTCCTGGACATTCTCCCAGCCGGTCTCCTGGCCGCCTTCGCGCTCGTCGCCTTGGGGGTTCTCTCTCCGGTCGAGGCCCGTAGAGCGGTCGACCTCAATGTCGTCGTGCTCATCGCGGCAAGCTTCGGCCTCGGGGCGGCCGTCGCAGCGAGCGGTCTCGCGGGTGAGCTCGGATCGGCTCTCACCGGCACCTTCGGGGGGCTCGGCGACAGGGGACTTCTCGCAGGTGTGATTATCGCGACCCTGCTCCTGACCGAGCTCATCACGAACAATGCTGCTGCGGTGCTCATGTTCCCGATCGCCGTCGCCGCGGCCACCGAGAGCGGGCTCGATCCGCGCCCCTTCGCCATCGCAGTCGCGCTCGCCGCCTCAGCCTCGTTCCTGACACCGATCGGCTACCAGACGAACACGATGGTGTACGGCATCGGCGGCTACCGCTTCTGGGACTTCGCCCGCCTCGGCCTGCCGCTGACGGTCCTAGTTCTGCTGCTTGCCGTTCTCGTTATCCCGCTCGCGTGGCCGCTCCAGAGATGAGCATTTGGTCGCGACGGCGATTGGGTAAATCCCTCTACAGCCATTACCCAATTCCCTTGGGCTCTCGCTCTCGCGACGGCATGCGACGATTCTTCTACCAGGGCAGGCGTAAGAGCGCTCGGTTCACAAAGTACGTCCGAGGTCCTTCGTGCTTGGAGGGAAGAAGCGTGCGTCCGGCCGGCTCACGCTCGTAGCCGAATCCGTCAAAGTACGGTCGCAGAGCCTCCACCGCAAGGGCTCGCTCAAAGAGGGTGATGTCAGCTTTCCACCTTTCCAGCGGGTCGATGGAGACCCTGCTGAACACCCTGTCGGTTGTGGAGTTGCCGCCCCAGAGCTCGCCCAAAACGGTCGGCCGCAGCAACTCGTCCACGAAGTCAATGCCAATGTGCTCGGCTACCCTTCGCATCGTGTGCTCGGTCTGCTGAACGACGTCTTCGTAGCGGACCACACTGTAGTTCTCAGCGATACGCTGGTTACGCGCGATCGCATCGACCGAGAACCGCAGCCCCGCAGCAGGTTCGTACATCACCGGATACCGTCCCAGCCGCTTCATCTTGTACCGACGGATCGAGACTAGGTTGGCGTAGGGGTTCCGGATGACGTGCAGGAAGCTTGCGTCCGGGAACCACTGGGCAAGGATGGGGACAAACTCGATGTTCTCGGTGGACTTGTCCACGACACGCTCTCGACCGTTGCTACCTGTGAGGGCGACGCGGAGCGCCCGAATGTAGTTTGGGTAATCGAGATCATCATCACCGAGAGCGGTCCAGAAGCGCCCAAGATCCCAGCCCGCGAAGTCGGGCAAGTCCGAGTAGGGATTCGTGTCCCGGTTATCTGCCTCCAGCGAGCGACGCAGGTGCTCTCTGGGATCTTCAGCTGCTGCTTGACGGCGAAGCGGGTAGCTGACCGGCCAGCCGACGTAGCTGAAGTAGTGGGGCTCTTTCGGGAAAACGAACAGGCCGGGAGCGCCGTCGAGGAGGCTTCGGAGCAGACTGGTCCCGCTCTTGTGAGCTCCAACAATGAACACAGGTTTGGAAAGCATGAGGATCTTCCTTCAAGTAAGTCTCACATAGGTTCTTAGTGGACCTTCGGCTTCCGAGCGACGATGAGGTACGCCCACGTCCACTGTTCGGTCTTGTCGAGTCTGTCGAGAACATATGCAAGCCCTTGGAGCATGAGCCCGAGAGCGTCAACGATTCCGAGCCAGCGCAGAGGTCCGCGCCTCAAGCGGTAGAGGTTGTAGCAGAGCAGCTGCCCGAAGGTCACCCAGAATCCCGACATCGCCTTGAGCTCGAGAATCTCGAAGCCCACCTTCTCGAAGAGATAGCGATGTCCGTGCTTTGTATAGCGATAGAAATCCCGCGGCTCCTCGTGAAGATGCCATATGAAGGGGACGGTGTAGATGGCGACTCCTCCTGGCTTCAGGACCCGAAAACACTCTCTCAGAGCCGCCTCCGGCTCCTCGAGGTGCTCGAGCACCGCGTTGCACATCGCCGAGTCGAATGAAGCGTCTTCTACAGGGATGTCATATGCCGTGGCGAAAATGTCCACCCCAGCCCGATCATGAGGCGTGAGCTCGTGATCGACGCCTACGTGCTCGGACGCATGCCGCGCGATCAGCTCTCGATACGGCTTCGTCCCGCAGCCGATATCCACAAGGCGGCCGTTCACATGCAGGGGGACGACGCGCGCCAGCTCTCGATCACGAATGTGATTGACAAGCAGGTTTTTCAGCTCTCTCGCCATGCTGCGATCGACCGCACGGGTCGCTCATAAGGATGCACATGCAGAGCACAGTTGGCCACCTGATGAACGAGTACCTCGGACGCTCGACCACGTTCATCTACATCCGCTGCTTTCCAGGAGCGGTTTCGACCGGTCGTGTTCGAGCGCCCTCACCGAAACCTCGACGAGTTCCCGCTCGAGTCCATGGACGCCAGGGCGGCTCCTGAGGGGCTGGTACCCAGGTGCCGCGATCCCTGGCCGAAGGGATGGTCCATCCCGTGGCGCACCAGCGGCCGCGATGAGGTGAGTATCGTCCGAGACAGTGAGGAATTCGGCCTGCTCAGCTGGGAATTCTGCCCCTAGAGAGCGGCACGCTTACCTAGCCTCAGTTGGCGTTCGCGGCGTCGTTCAAGCTTCGGCTATGTCGGGCAGCAACGGCAAAGAGCGCTAGCTTCGGACGTCCGCTTGGAGCATCCAAGACTAGACAAGCCGACTCCGGACGCCGCGGAGCTCGTCGAGCCGAATCTGAAGCAGCAGACTGTGGCCGGCGTCATTTGGAGTGCCGGCGCGAGAATCGTCTATCAGGCCCTGCAGTTCGTCGTCACAGTCGTCCTCGCCCGGTTGCTCGTACCCGAAGACTTCGGGCTGATCGCCATGATCGCGGTCTTCACCGGCTTCGCCTCCATATTTGTCGATTTTGGACTGGCCGCAGCCATCATCCAGCGCAAGGAGGTCGAGGAGCGACACCTTTCCTCCGCGTTCTGGTTGAACGTGGCTGCGGGCATCGCTCTCACCGCGATCGTCGCGGCTCTGGCGCCGGCTCTTAGCGCCCTCTATGGCGAGTCTCGGCTTCTTCCCTTGATCCTCGTCATGGCGGCGTCGTTCGCGCTGGGGTCCATCGGGATCGTCCAGAAGGCTCTTCTCACTCGGGCGATGAACTTTCGGCGCCTTGGAGCCATCGAAGTCACGGCCGCACTCGTGGGAGGTGGGACCGCCATAACAGCAGCTCTGATGGGGTTCGGGGTCTGGAGCCTGGTCATTCAGCTCTTCGTGGCCGCGGGCATCCGACTCGTGCTCCTCTGGTCGCTTAGCGACTGGCGACCGCACCTCATTCTCGAGCGCGAGGCTGTGCAGGAGCTCTGGCGCTTCAGCCGCAACCTCGCTGGATTCTCGGCCGTGAACTACTGGTCCCGCAACGCCGACAACTTCCTGATCGGGAAGTTTGTCGGTGCCAGCGGGCTCGGAATCTACAGCCGCGCCTACAGCCTCATGCTCATGCCGCTCGAGCAGATCTCAGCGGTGACGGCCCGCGTGATGTTTCCGGCCCTCTCCCGCATCCAGGAGGACCGACCACGCGTGAAGCGCGCGTACCTTCGAGCGGTCGGCATCATCGGCCTCCTGAGCTTTCCTGTCACGGCGGGCCTCCTCGTCGTCGCCGAGCCCTTCGTCCTCACCCTGTATGGCGCGAAATGGCGCGAGGTCGTGCCGGTCCTCCAGATTCTCTGCATCGCCGGCCTGATCCAGCCGGTGAGTGCGACGGTCGGTTGGATCTACACGTCGCAGGGGAGAACGGACTGGCTCTTTCGTTGGGGTCTCGTCTCGAGCGGCACCACGCTCCTCGCGTTCGGGATCGGAATCATGTGGGGTGTTCATGGCGTCGCCGTTGCGTACGCGATCCGCACCTATGTGCTCCTCTACCCCAACTTCGCTATTCCCGGCAGGCTCATCGAGATGCGGATCCGCGAGATCTTTCATGCCGTCCGAGGCCCGCTCTTTTCGGCGCTCGCGATGGCGGGGCTAGTTTGGGCAGCGGGGACAATGCTCCCAGAAGCCTGGTCGCCGGGCGCTGTCCTTCTCGCTCAATTCGGGGTCGGCGTGCTCGCCTATGGCGCGCTCGTCCACCTCTTCGTCCTCAAGCCCTATCTCGAGCTCAAGGATCTCGTACGGGAACGGGTTCGCGGGAGGACGACGGTTACCCTGCCTGCCTAGGCATGACGCGCCGATACATGAGAAATCGGCCACGGGAGATTGAAACTCGTAGCGTCGGCCACTTCATCCACACCTATCTCGGCCGCTCCGCTACGTTCATCCATACCTTTATTCGCTTTCAGCGACGCTTCCAACCAGTCGTATTCGCGAAATCGCTCGAGCACCTCGATGAATTCCCTCTCGACTCGGTCACCTGTCTCTTTCCAGAACTTCCGCTCTATCGGAGAGTCTTCCGGTACTTCCCTCAGGCCAGGGACCCGTTTTGGCAGTTCATGCTCGCTCGCGGCCTGAAGCGCCACGATTGCATATTGCTTCATGCCCATTACGGCTGGAATGGACGCCGTGTTCTGGATGTCGCCGCGCGCGTCAAGATCCCGCTGGTTACGACCTTCTACGGCCGAGATCTGGCGCCTGATTTGGCGGCCCGACACGACTATGAGCCTCTTTTCTCGCGCGGCGCTCTCTTCTTTTGCGAAGGCCCCGCGATGGCACGATCTCTCGAGGGCCTAGGCTGCCCGCCGGACAAGGTACGCGTGGTCAAGATTGGGATTGACCTCGAGTGCTTTCCGTTTCGGCCTCGGCCAAGATCAGAACCGCTCATCATTCTTCAGATCGCTCGTTTCGTGGAGAAAAAGGGCGTCGATCTCTCGATTCGCGCATATGCAGCAGCGCGCCCGCATCTTGGCCCGAGTGAGCTTTGGTTGATCGGCGACGGCGTTTTGGGTGCCGAGCTCAAGTCGCGTTCGGAGAGCCTTGGGATCTCGAGCTCGACGCGGTTCTTCGGCATGCTCTCCCACGCCGAGTGCCAGCAGATGATCGATAGGGCCCATGTCTGCATCCAACCGAGCCGGACGGCGGCGAACGGCGACACGGAGGGTGGGGCGCCCACAGTCCTGATCGAGATGCAAGCAGCGGGCATACCAGTCGTTGCAACCAAGCATGCGGACATTCCCGCGGTGGTCGCCGAGCCGGAAGCGCTCGTGGACGAGGAGGACGTCGCCGGCCTTGCTGAACAGCTCACCCGGCTGGCGCGCCTTCCCGAGGACGAATGGTCGGCGCTGGCTTTGAAGGGTCGTCGGCTCGTGGAACGAGAGCACGATGCTCGTCGAGTGGCAGAACGTGTATACACGCTTTATTCCGAAGCTCTCGGGGAGGTTGTCTCTACCACGTGACCGTGCGCAGCGAGTTTCTAGTTTTTGGCAGTCCGGTCATCGGAGATGCCGAGATCGCCGAGGTCGTTGATTCACTCCGCTCCGGCTGGATCGGGACCGGCCCCAAGGTCCATCGGTTCGAAGCGATGCTCGCGGAGTACATCGGGGTCGAGCACGTGCGCTGCGTCTCCTCCTGCACAGCGGCGCTGATCCTCGGCATGAAGATCCTCGGCGTCGGCCGCGGAGACGAGGTCATCGTTCCGGCGATGACGTTCGTTGCCTCAGCGAACGCTGTCGAACACACGGGAGCGACCCCGGTGTTCGTTGACAGTGAGCCAAGCACCGGGCTTATCGACCTCGGTGCCGCCGAGGCGGCCATCACGACGCGGACACGCGCGATCATGCCGGTGCACTTCGCAGGCCGGCCCGTCGACATGGATGGTCTGAACGCGCTCCGCGACCGGCACGGTTTGCTCGTGATCGAGGATGCCGCACACGCGCTTGGCACCCAGTGGCGTGGGAGCCAGATCGGCACCCATGGGAATCTCGCCGCTTACTCGTTCTACGTGACGAAGAACATCACCACCATCGAGGGGGGCGCGCTCGCGACCGACGACTCGGCTGTCGCCGCCGAGGCCGAGCGGCTGGCGCTACACGGACTGAGCCTCGGTGCGTGGCAGCGTTTTTCGGACACAGGGTTCAAGCACTATGAGGTCGAGGAGCCTGGCTTCAAGTTCAACATGACCGATGTCCAGGCCGCGCTCGGTCTACATCAGCTCCCTCGGCTCGATGCTTGGATCGAACGCCGAGCTGAGCTTTGGAGCCGGTACGACGAGCTCCTGGCCGACATCCCGGTCGAGCCGCCTCCCAAGCCGGAAGAGACAAGCCGACATTCGCGTCATCTCTACCAAGTGCTGGTCGGCGCGGACGCGGGGATGAGCCGAGACGAGCTCCTCGACTTTCTGACGGGCCGCAAGATCGGCGTCGGCGTCCATTATCGAGGAGTGCATCTTCATCCCTACTACCGAGATCGTTATGGCCTCCGGCAGGAGGACTTTCCGGTGGCATCGGATATCTCAGCCCGCACACTCAGCCTTCCGCTCAGTCCCGTACTTACGGAGGCCGACCAACTCGACGTAGTCGCAGCCCTACGAGACGCACTGTCACAGTCCGGCCAACAATCCGCCACAGCCTCTACATGAAAAGCAAACGCCCGATTCAACCGTAGTGGTTCAGCGCATGGAATTGCCGGAGTTCGGCGAGCGGCGCCTGATGGGAGCCGGTTGGTGGTCGGAGGGAGTGCTCGAGTTCCTCCGCGGGCCAAGTCGCCCGGGTACGAGTATCTGGGTGTTCAGCGGCTCCGTGGAGAACATCGAGCGCGCGTGGGACGAGCTGATCGCCTCCACTGATCAACCATTGAGCGAGTATCGCCGGCGCTCATACTCGCCCGCTCGTCCGCCCCCAAGGGAGCCCCGCGCGAGCTCGTCGAGCAGGCTATTGCCGTCCGCGAGGCTTGGGTGACAAGCACAACCACCGGTGGCTTAGCCTCCATGATTCTCGAGGTCGACTAGGCGGCGCTAAGGGCTGCGGAGCCCTAACGCTTCGCGAAGCTCACGTGCGCGCGCGATCGTCGCCTGTGATCGCTCTGGTCAAGTAATCGCGAAGGTCGAGGACGAGCTCGGAGCCACCGTTGAGACTGACCGTCTTGGCGTCGTCGGCCACTCGGATCGCCTCGGCAAGACGCGCCGCCTCCTCGACCAGGGTGACGAGTCCTTCACGGTCAAGACGGCGAGCGAGCGGAAGCTGGTGGTCGTCGACCGCCTCGCCGTAGCGCCCGAGTCGCGGCAAGACGAGTGGCCGCTTTCCGTTTTCTCGGGCGACCATGATCGATCCCACGCCTGCATGCGTGACGACCACGCGAGCCTGACGTATGTACTCGGAGAGTTCCTCGAACGAAAGAAATGGGAAACAGGTCGCGTCTCTAGGTTGCACCGCCGACGACCCGTGCTGCACGACCAACCGCTCCTCTCGCGGCAGCGAGTCGACCGTGCGGAGAAGCCGGTCGAACGGGGCCGCGTCGGTTCCGACGGTGACGAAGATCATCAGCTCGAGAACACGCTGCCGGCATAGCGCGCTTGAGGAAGGGCACGCGTCAGCTCAGGCCACTGCACATAGATCCGCTCAGCGAATGGCGCAATCAAGCGGCAGCTCAGCGACGGCGTATGGATTCGCGTGAAACTCTCGACGTAAACAACACGAGCTCCAAAGAGACGACCGACCCAAGCGAATGGCACGGCGACACCAGCTCCAGTCGTCAGGATGACCTTGGGCCGGAGGCGTCGCAAGATGCGGACGGCGAGGAAGACGTTCCTGGCCAAATTCTTCAGATTTCTGCTTGTCGGATGATGGGCATAAACCACATCTTCTCCCTGAAGTAGGGAGCGGGCATCGCTCTTATCGAAGGTAACCCAAACTCTCTGGAAGTCTCGCCATGCGGCTCGCAAGGCGAAGAGCTGTGAAAGATGGCCCCCGGTCGAGCAGACGAGGCAGATATCCACTCGCTCGTGCGAAGTCACGTTCATCTGTTTGGCGAACGAGCCGCCTGCCACCAGCCGACGAGCCGGGCAGTCCGCGCCAGGTAGGGGAGCACGAGATAGAGAACTATCAGGGCCCCGAGCTCAGTTCGAAATCGCACGTCTGCCGCGGACTCACCGAGACGATCCCGGTCGATGCGCAGCGGACGTCCGCCATGCCTTCTAGCCCTCAACATGCCGACGACTGGAATCAATCCCTTCGAGAGGAGCCGGGGGCGCACCCCTTCCTTGCGGGCGCGCATCCCGTGAGACCGGTGAATCGTCCATACCTTGCGCAAGAACGCTCCCGCATGGTCATGTGTCGGATGCCAGACGACTGCATCCGAAGAAAAGCTCACTCGCGCACCGGCCCCCGCGGCGCGCGAGACGAATTGCCCGTCGCCGGTGCGAGGCACAGAGTCGTCGAATCCACGCAATTGGTGGAAAAGATCACTCCGAACGAAGAGATTTCCCCCCAGGCCACGTCCTTCACGAATGGCTCGTTCGTGATCCACGTGCATGTCGAGATCGAGAAGCGTCCAGAGGGTCGGACGCCGGGGAAGCGTCGGGAGAATGAGGCCGCCTACTATGTCCGCATCTCTCATCGCCGCAGTCCCGCGCTCCAGCCAGTGGACGTCTGGCCGGCAGTCCGCGTCAGAGAACGCGAGAATCGGCGCTCGCGCGGCATCTGCGGCTCGGTTTCGGGCCGCATAGGAGTTGATCGGCTCTGCGGATAGGACACGTACCCAGCCGTCATCTGTCGCGAGGTCCGCTGTCGAGCCGTCCGTAGACCCGTCGTCAGCGATCAGCACCTCGAAGCGCTCCCGCGGGAGCGTCTGAGCGCACAGCGCTTCTACCAGCTTGGCGAGAGAAGGACCGCCGTTCCGGACCGGCACGATTACGCTGACGTCGAGCCCCCGGGATGGGGCGGGGACGCTCTGCGGGGACGCATGAGGGGCTTGCGTGGCCATTACCTCGCCGAGACTAAGCTGCGCGGAGTGC
Source organism: Dehalococcoidia bacterium (assembly GCA_040877915.1). Taxonomy (GTDB): domain Bacteria; phylum Chloroflexota; class Dehalococcoidia; order SM23-28-2; family RBG-16-64-32; genus JBBDNA01. Next base: position 2,542 of record JBBDNA010000014.1, on the reverse strand, counting down.
CGCGAACAGAGGCGTAATGGCAGATCAGCCCTAGCCGATCGGCTAGACCGACGTCATCACTTGAGCGATGTTCGCGCTCGTCTGCCCTCCCACCAGCCGAGGAGCTGCGCCATCCCCGCGAGGTAGGGAACTCCGACGTACATGAGCGGAAGCGCGCGGATGTCGTCCCAAAGACGGGGCGCGAGTCCGCTCTCGGCAAGGCGCCGCCTATCGGGCCGGATCGAGCGCCCGAACCGCCGCCGGGCCCGAAGCGGCTGCACGAGCGGCACCCAAGAGCGCAACTCCAGCCCGTGCGGCTTGCGCCCTTCGCGGCCTTGCCGCGCGGCGTAGCGGCGGTTGACCGCCCAGACCTTGCGAAGGAACGAGCGCGCCGAGTCTCGCGTCGGGTGCGAGACCACCGCATCGCGCACGAAGATCAGGCGCGCGCCGCGTGCGACACAGCGGGAGACGAAGTCGTAGTCCCCGGTGTTCGGAAGCGTTTCGTCGAAACCGCCGACGCGCTCGAACCACTCGCGGCGCACGAAGAGGTTGGCCGTCACGGCACGACCTGAGCGCACCGAGCGCTTCTGATCGAGAAACATATCGACGTCGAGGAGCGTCCACACGGTCGGCCGCGACGGACCGCAGAAGCGGATGAATCCGGCCGCGAGGTCGGCTTCCTCGAGCGCGGCGAGTCCGGCTTCCAGCCAGGTGGGCTCAGGGCGAGAATCGGAATCGCAAAAGGCGAGGACCGATGCCTGAGACGCCTGCACGGCGCGATTGCGCGCTGCGTAGGAGTTGAGAGGCGGCCCCGGCGAGACGCGGAGCCAGCCGTCCTCGCTCGCAAGCTCCCTGGTCGCCCCGTCGCTCGAGCCGTCATCGCCGATGACTACCTCGAAGCTCTCACGGGGCAGCGTCTGCACGGCGAGCACGTCGACGAGCTCCTTGAGATCCGATCCGCCGTCTCGCACGGGGACGATCACGCTTGCTGCGGGTTGCGTCTTCACCCCGACATTAACGACCTTCGCGCCTCAGTAATGACGGGAGGACGAGCATCCCTAGCTCATCGGCTAGGTGCGTGGTCGAAACGCTGGTCCATGGTTGCGTAGCCGGTCCCCCGCTTTGCAACCTAGCATCGTGTCGTGCTCGAGTCTGCATCTCTGGACCAGCTCGGCCCCAGGGGCTCCCTATCGAGCCGTGAATACGAAGTGCTTCAGATGACAGCTCTCGGCCTGACGAACGGACAAATCGCGGAGCGCCTGAGCGTCACGGTTCACGCTGTCAAGTTCCACCTCGCCTCCATCTACAGGAAGCTCGGCGTAGCGAACCGCACCGAGGCAGCCGTCGTCTTTCTCCGTGGTGAGGGCAGCGATTTGCCGCACGCCTCGGAGCCTGCGAGAGGACATTGACGTGGATCTTCAGCTTTACCTCCGCGTTCTCTGGCGCTTTCGACTCATAGTCCTACTCGGGCTCGTGCTCGCTTTCGCGCTCGCCTTCCTCTCGTACGTACGGGTGAGCTTCGACGATGGGGCTCCTACGTTCTCGTATCGCGACGCTCAGCTATGGAGAAGTCGAGCAACCCTGTGGGCTACGAGAAGGGACTTTGCGGCCGGAGAGCTGATCCTCGAGGACGAGACGCAACTCACGGGAAGCTTCGGCGGATTGGCGAGCCTCTACACAACCCTCGTGACCAGCGACGAGGTGCTCGAGATCCTTCGCAAGGATGGGCCGGTGAACGGCTTCGTCGAGGTCAAGACGGCTGTGGCCCTCGACAAGCGGAGCCCTCTCCCGTTCATCGCGATCGAAGCATTCTCTCCCTCCCCGCGGGATGCCGTGTCCCTTGCAGGGCGTGAGATAAACGCGATTCTCGAATACCACGAGCGGCAGCTGGACGAAGCCGAAGTTCCGCCTAACAGGCGCATTGTCCTCAAGGTTCTGGCCAGCCCGCGTCCGCCGGAGCTTGTCGCCGACCGATCATTTACCCGCCCAGCGGTGGTATTCGTGACTGCGCTCATCGCAGTCATCGGGTTCGTGTTCATTCTCGAGAATCTCCGGCCTCGGCGCGTCCGTCGAGTCGCCCCAGAAACCGACGTGACGTCGGTGCGCGACACGGCTCGGCGCTCCGCCTAGAGTAGTGGGCATGAGGGTCATCGCCGGGAGCGCCGAGCGCGGCCCCGCCGTCTCGTCGGCCATCCTGCTCGCGTCGCTCGCGATCCTTACTTTCACGGTCGTCGCCGACCAGCCGCTGAGACAGGTGCTACCGGTGGTGATGATCGCGGTTATCGCGGCGGTCGCCTATCGGAAGGCGCTGCAGTGGCACGTCCTGCTCGTCGTGATGATCCTCGTCATCCTCTTCATCCCGATCAAGCGGTACGCCCTCCCGGGCGACCTCCCCTTCGAGTTCGAGCCGTACAGACTCGTCGTGGCGCTCATCGCGGCGGGCTGGGTCGCTTCGCTCCTCGTCGATCCCCGCGTGCGGCTCCGGCGGAGCGGGCTCGAAGGACCGCTGCTCCTGCTCACGCTCGCAATCATGGGCTCGCTCCTCGTCAATCCAGGGCGTGTT
>JBBDNA010000013.1:0-82820 GCA_040877915.1 Dehalococcoidia bacterium | reverse complement strand
GCCGCCACCCCCTGTGCACGGCCGCAGATTGACGCAGATGAGCGCAGATTGCCCCCAAACCGCCCCGTGCAGGGCCGGAGGATTGACTGAGATCCGCCAAAGGCGGACACGTGGACGGACACGGTGGGCCCTCACCCCGTTCGTCGTCGGATAGGCAACGGATTAGCGGATGCTGTCCGACTTCGCGGGCGACCTGAAGGTCGCCCCTACGTTCGTCTTCGGGGGTGGGCCGTCGTCGATGGGAAAAGGGTTTACGCTGGTTCGCGTTTGGGGCGATAAGGCGTTGACGGGGCCTGCAGGCGTTGATATAGTCGATTAAAAGCGTGCCTGTCGGGCGGGCAGGGCGCCCCCCGCAGGTCACTTTTTCCGAGGCGAGGTGAGATGAGTATATCAACCTATCGAGAGCTCAGGCCCGCCTACGGGTTCGACGAGGTGGCCATCGTGCCGGGCCAGGTCACCGTGAACCCCGAGCTTACGGACGTGCGGTTTGCGCTGGGGGAGTTCACGTTCGAGATGCCCATCCTGGGGGCCGCCCTGGACTCCATTGGGAGTCCAGCGTTCGCGATTGAGGTCGCCAAACGAGGCGGCCTTCTTGTTATGAACCTGGAGGGCCTGCCGTTCCGCTACGAGGAGCCGCAGTCGGCGATCGATGAGATCGTGGCGGCGGGGTTCGAGGAGTCGGCGTCGGTGATCCAGAGGCTGTACGCGGCGCCGGTCAAGGAAGAGCTCATCGGGCTGCGGGTGCGGCAGGTGAAGGCGGCGGGCGCCGTGTGCGCGGTCTCCTGCACGCCGGCGAACACGAAGAAACTGGCGCCGCTGGCCGTGGACGCGGGCGCGGACATCTTCGTCGTGCAGTCCACGGTGACCACGGCGCGGCACATCTCGCGATCGTTGCGGGGGCTGGTCTTCGAGGAGCTGTGCGCGAACCTTCGGGCGCCGGTCGTCGTCGGGAATACGGTGACGTTCGAGGCGACGAAGGAGCTGATGGAGACGGGCGTGGCGGGGATGCTGGTGGGGGTGGGCCCGGGCGCGATCTGCACTTCGCGGGAGGTGCTGGGCGTAGGGGTACCGCAGGTGACGGCGACGATAGAGTGCGCGGCGGCGCGCGACCAGTACTACCGGGAGAGCGGGCGCTACGTGCCGATTATCACAGACGGCGGGATGCGCAGCGGCGGCGACGTGTGCAAGGCGCTGGCCGCCGGCGCGGACGCGGTCATGCTCGGCTCCGCCTTCGCTCGCACCGAGGAGGGGCCGGCGCGCGGCTACTCCTGGGGGATGTCGACGGGGCACGCGGAGCTGCCGCGGGGCACTCGCATCACGGTGGGGGTGGACACGACGCTGGACCGGCTGCTGTTCGGGCCGACATCGAAGACGGACGGGACGGAGAACCTGGTGGGCGCAATCCGGACGTGCATGGGCGTGTGCGGGGCGCAGACGATCGGGGAGTTCCACGCGGCGGAGATGATCGTGGCGCCGTCGATCAAGACGGAGGGAAAAGGTTATCAGCTATCTGCGCAGGTAGGGGCGTCCCGCTGACCACCCCATTGCCAGGTAGCGCTTCAACCCCCTCCGCTGCTGGCCGAGATAGGCTGACCCCACTGCCTGGTAGAGCCTGCACCGCCGCCGCCGCCAGTTCTTGAACCTCCTCGCCTATGGGCAGCACGCCCTCTACCGTGACGCCTCCCTCGTCGTCGAGCCACACTGCGCGCACCCACTTCTTGAGGAACCCTGGGACGTCGCTCTCGCCCAGGTTCTCGCTGAGGTGCCTTATGGCCCACTCCCGGAAGTCCGCCGAGAGGGCCAGGGGGTCATAGTCTTCGGCCTCGGTGTCCATGGCGGCCAGGGCCTCGGTTAGCTCCTTGCGCTCGGCGTTCACCTGGTCTAGCTGGGCCAGCATGGCGGCCTCGTTCATGTAGCCCCGCCGCCCCCACTCTAGCACGCGCTGCTCCTCGGCCCCTAGCTCCGCCAGACGGCGCTGCCAGGCCGCTTCCTGGTCAGACTTCTCCTCGATACGCTGGAACTCCGCCTCCTGCAGAAGCTCCACCTCGCGCAGCACGGCCCTGGGGTCGCGCAGCAGGCGCAGCACCCACTCTGTCACCTGGGGCTCCACGTCGCGGGCATACCAGCGGTAGCGCCCATGCCCCTCGCGGCTCTTGCCTCGCGCCCAGCCGTTGCAGGTGTACGCCACCAGGCGGTTACGGCCCTGGTGGTTCGGCGTGCAGGTGGTACCGCAGGCCTTGCAGCGGGCGATGTGCTGGAGGAGGTAGAAGCTCTTGGTGCCGCCCTTGTTGAACTGCCGCCGACGCCGGAGGGCGCGGCCCGCCGCCGCGAACGTGACCTCGTCGATGATGGGCGGGTAGGTGGCGACCTCCGGCCCGTAGCGCCCCTTGCCGGTGTAGCGCTCGGCGCGAAGTATCTTGCCGACAGAGGACGGCCCCCAGCGCTCCGCTGCCTTGGCGGGCGAGGTGTAGTGGCGGGACGGTGTGATGCCGAGGTCGTTGAGGCGGCTGGCGATGGCGAACAGCCCCATGTCCTCCTCGACGCACCAGCGGTATACCTTACGGACTACCCCAGCCTCCGCCTCGTCGACCTCCAGGCCGTGGCCGTTCCGCCGGTAGCCGTAGGCGACGACGCTGGCCATGTGCTTGCCCTCGCGGACGCGGCGGTAGCGGCCCTGCGTCATGCGGCGGACGATGTTGGCTCGCTCGTACTCCGCCACGGCACAGAAGATTTGGAACTGGAACATCCCCTCCGGCGAGCCGTCGAAGCTCTGGAGCACAAACTCCACCGGCGCGTCCAGCGTGCTCAGCGCCTTGTGGGCCAGCAGGGCCTCGGTCACGGAGCGGCCCAGGCGGTCTACGCAGTAGACGATGGTGGCCTGGAACATGCCTGCCTCCGCCGCCTCCATCAGCGCCGCCCCCTGGGGCCGGTCGGCCAGGGGCACCGTGCCGCTGATGCCCTCATCGCAGTACGTCGCCACAATGGTGTACCCCAAGCGGTCGGCGTATTCGCGGCAGGCGTGTAGCTGCACGTCGATGGTGCCCTTCTCTCCCTGGTCCTCGGTCGAGACGCGGGCGTAGACGGCTACGGGCTTCATGGCTCCCTCCTGTCTTGCTTCGCCACTGCTTCCTTGCTCAGTATCGTCACATCGCCTTCCTTCCAGACAAAGGCATCGCGGCGGTCGGTCAGGTGCCGGACGGCTAGTTCTACCACCTTGGGGATGGGCCTCCGCCCGTGTTCCCACTGGATGATCGTGACCTTGGTACGACCCAACAGCAGCCCCGCTTGGGGCTGGGTGAGGCCGTGCTTGACGCGCCATTCGCGAAACTCGTTTCCGGTCATTACAAGGTAACGTTACCTTACGCAGCCCCCCCGTGTAAATGGGTTTTCGGACGTTTGTTCTGCTCTTTTGAAACTTTCCCCAAAAGAAGGAGGGGGGGCGGGGGAAGAACCAGAACCCCGCCCCCTTGGACGCTTGGGGCGACGCGTAGATCGGAGGTCAGCCGCGCCGCCTGTAATCGGCTAGCTTAGCGTAAAGACCGGCCACTGCGGAAAACCGAGGCTGCCCAGCGTCCGCGTCCCGCCCCGCGTCGATGCCTCTACCTTGTCGGCCCAGTCCCGCAGTTCATCGGCCACTTCGGGGTCAATTGGGTTTGTGCCTGGCGCGTAGCTTCTGCCTTTGGCGCGAAATGGCACGTGCACCGTCAACATAGGTCTATCCGATGCTGCCTTTTGCGCGGCCTCGCGCTCCGCCTCCTGCTGTCGCAGCAAGCCGTTCGCGGCATCGATGGCAGCCTCCACCTTGCGGGGCTGGCCCATCCACGCGCCGGTCGCCGCCGCTCGCAGCGCCTGGTCTAGCACGGCGTCGTCTAGGCGAAGGTAGTGCCTACCGAGCTCCGCCAGGGCGGCGGCTGCGGCCTGCTCTAGCTCCAAGGAAATTTCGGGCGGTGTGGGTCTCACGACCATCCCAGTGTTCACCGCGATGGAGGCTCCGCCCCTTAGCTCGCCGTCAGCGAGCTCTTCCGGCCGCCAGCCCGCCTCGACCAGTTGGACGTACTCCAACGCCAGGTTCGCCTGCAAGGCTCGGCGGGCCAGTTCGGCCACCACGTCCCAGTCCTCGCGGCTCAGCGTCCACGAGGCGGGCGGCGGTGCGCCTGGGGCCAGTCCCCGCTCCCGCAAGCGGCGCGCCAGGTACGCGTCGTAGCAGGTGGGCGCATTCGTGCACGTTTCCAGCATCGTTTACCTCCTCTGCTTGAGACCGCCGACCACGTGGCCAGCCGCCAAATCCGATAGATAGCTGGCCACGGGGCTGCCAGCCCAAGCCTTCTCGCCGTCCTGCTTGAAGCCCGTGCGGAAGCCTGTCTCCTCATCCACTTTCTCGGCAGCCTCCAACAGCCCCCGCGCCGCGTCCGGCCCGAACATCGCCGCTAGGAACTCCCGCGCCGCCTCGGTGAACGGACGCTTCCTCTTCTTCACTGTCAGTTCTTCACCTCCCTCACTTACCCTCGGACGACGCGGCCAGCCAGCAGGTCGGCGATGTAACCCGCGACCGGCCCCATATCGCCTAGGGACATTTCGATGGTGTCTTCGACGTGGTTGCACTTCGGACACCGACGCGTTCGCACCAGGCGCGTACCAGTTTGGGTCTCCACAGCCTTCATGCGTCCGTAGCGCCCTAGTTTCACGCCAGGGCCGCAGCGCGGACAGGGGATAAAGGATCGGGGCGTGCCGGAGACGCCTTTCGGCCTCCCTGGCCCTCGCTTCGGCTTCTCATTGTCCATGTGCTCCTCCCTTCCAGTCACGGCATTTCCTCGGCAGGCTCGGTTTCGTTTCCGCCCCTTATAAGCGGCAAACCGGAAACAGAAACCAGACGGCAATAGCGGTAGGGGTCAGACCGCTTTCCGGCGCCAGCCTTCTTGACCTTCCCCTCGCGCTCTGCTTGGTCGAGCAGGTCCTTCGCCTTCCCCCTGCCTGGCTTCGGGCCGCTGTCTCCCTCCCAAGCGGCGAGAATGTCGTCCAGCGCGGTACCAGGTGCGTCTACCGGCAGTTGTCGCAAGAGGGCGGACAGCCTGTCGGCACGGCGCACCTCATCCCGTGCGCCCACGACCTCGTAGCCAACGGCCCCATCCCAGTCCACTACGACCTCAAACGGCTCCTCGCGGGAATACACCGTGATGACGCGGCGGGTGTCTACGATAACTTTGGGGACGTAGCGGCGGAATTCTACGACAACGTCCACGAATGCGGCCAGCGACCCGCTGCCGCGCCCCGCCGTAGCCTCCTCGCCGCCCGTCTTGCGCGGGTGGCGTACCAGGAGCACGGCGGCTCCGGCCTCCGCCCACGTGTGCAGCGGCTGTACCGCCCGCAAGACTTCCATGCTGTCGTTCTCGTTCACGACCGGCCACAGGTGGGGCAGGGCATCGGCGACGATTACGTCGTAACGACGCTCGACCTGTAGCGCGGCTGCATGTTCTACGAATGCGTACCAATCGTCCCAAGAAGGCTTGCGCCGGAACGGTCGGCAAATCTTATCCACCACCTCGGCAGGGATCTGCATCTCCTCCGCCCTGCGGCTCCAGCGCTTGGATGATTCCTCCGTCACCACGAGCGCACGGCCAGGCTTTACGGGCATACCGGCCAGGGAGCCGCCGTCGCGGAGGAGAGCCAGGTAGGAGCTGATGAGGGTGGTCTTTCCGGACTTCCAAAACCCCGTCACGTCGGTTAGTTGGCCCGCCGCCAGCAGGCCGTGTTCCCCCTCGCCCCACAGCCAGGCGACGTCTGCACCTTCTCCGCCGCCTTCGGTTACGGCCAAGGGTTGCCAGGCGGTCGGCTCTGTTTCTATTTCCTTTTTTTCTCTATAAGGGGGCGAAAAGGAAACGGAAACCTCGACTGCCCCCTCGACGGCGTTGCTGATGGCGTGCCGCAGCTTGTCGCGGTCGAAGCGCAACAGCCGGAACAGGTCGCTCACGTCCTTGCCCCCGCGAAGGGCGACTGCGTCCTTCAGCTTCGCGACTTTCGCCGGCAGGCCGGCACGGGCGGCGGCTTCGGCGACCTTCGGCGCTCCCACTTCACCCGCGTCGTCGAGGTCGAACAGAACTACGGCCTCGGTGTATCCCAAAACCCGTAGTGCACGGAAGGCGGACGGCCAGGGCACCGTGCCCTCGCCCTTGGTGACGGCGTAGGCGTTCTCGAACCCTGCGTAGCGGGTCGTGAGGCAGTCCGTCTCCCCTGCGGTAAGGATGATGGTGGTGTCGGTCTCACCAGCCGACGGCGGGATTGGCCAGAACGGGGGTCGGAGGGCGGGTTCCTGCCGCCAAAAGTAGCGCTCTCCCAGGGGCCGCACTTTGCCGCTGTTGAACTCGAAGGCAGGCTTGCCGTCGCGCACGGTCGTCAGCCCCACGCCTTGCTGCGTGACGAACTCGCGCGGCAGACCCCGCTGCTCGAAGAACAGCCAGGGGTCATCCAGCCTGATGAAGCCCTTAGTGTCGTGGCCGTTCAGCCCGAGACGACGTTCGAGATCGGCGAACGAGCCGCCCTGGGTGCAGACGTCGCAGTACCATACCGCCTTGGCAGCGTTCAGGCGGAGGTTGGGCCGATTACCGTCGTCATGGAACGGGCACCAGAGGTAAACCTCGCCCCCGCTGACGCTCGGCGCGGGCGGGTCGGCTCGCTTTTCCAGCAGCTTGTCTATCAACGCTCGCAGCCGCTGCTCATTGTCACCGGCAGGCGGGAGCGTTATCGTTAACCCTGAGGTTGTCATCGCGACCTCCGTTCTTCAGACGTAGCCCTCCGAGTCATCAGGCGGAGGGCTATTTTCATGTGCGCCAGCGGCACAGGCGATTAGCGTGGGATTGGTGGCTAGCAGAGCGACGAGCGCTCTCAGGCGACGCGCTAAGCGCTCAGGGTCTAGCGTCTCGGGGAAGAAGTCGGCCTCATCGTCGGGGCCGAAGCAGATGGTGATGTGATCGATGGAGGCGGCGTGGCCAGCGACGGCCTCAGCTTCAGTGGTTGGGTCGGACTTGTGGCTGCTACGCGATCTCTAATGGCCTCTAGATTCATATTAATCGTCTGGGGGGGAGAAGTAAAGGGGGCGGGACGCCTATTTTGACGCGAATTAATCCTTTAGCGCCCAAAAGGTGATAATTGGAGGCCTGTTATTCCTACGAATAATGGAGGGGAAAGGTCGAGCTTGACAACCTAGCCGCGCCCGCTCTAGACTCCCCATACTGCTAGGGAGGGGGTAGCATCAGATGTGGCTGTCGTGGTGGAAGGGGCCGATCCTCGGCGTAGTCGCCTTCATTGTCGTAGTAGCCGCAGCTGCGGCGGCGGGCTGTGGGGACGACGAGCCAGCCGCCGTCTTGGAGGCCACCGAGGCCCCGGAGCCCACACCTACGGCTACTCCCCAACCAACCGAGGCACCGACCCCAACGCCCCTGCCGACGCTGGCGCCCATCATCCCGCCGCCCGTGCAGGATGAGCCTGGCCAAGCCTGCCACCCCTCCTATGCTGGGACCTGCCTAGACCCGAACGCATCGGACTATGACTGCCTCGGAGGGAGCGGGGACGGGCCGCTGTACACGGGGCCGGTGCAGGTGGTCGGGCCGGACGTGTTCGGCCTAGACGCGGATAACGACGGGCTCGGTTGCGAGTAGGGCATGAACGAATGGGCTTCAAGAGTCGGTGGCGTGCTGGCGGGAATCGTAGCGGCTGCCATTATGGCTGGGCTCTTGTTCTATCAATGCGTCTACCCCTTCATAAACGATTCGTCTGAGACGTGGACGTGTGCAGACGAGGAAGTCCAAGACTTCTGTGACGACCCCTTCACCATAGGCGGGTTCATCGCCGCCATCTGTGGACGCGACGAAGTGAAGTACAAGGGAAGCGTCATCGAAAGTGTGACCCTTAGTGGTGGATTCGGGGAGGACGAACCTGACACGTACGAGCTGGAAATGGCCTGCCCAGGCGTTAGTCTGAAGTGGGAATACGAATCACTTAGAGAGTTTGAGGCAAGCGAGTACGTAACCGAACAGGGGGCAGCCAACGACCAGACACGTCTTGCAGTGCGATTGCTCGCCGAGTATTCGTATGGCGACATCGATATCGCAACTGCCCGCCGCTTGCTCGTCGATGAATGACAATAGGGGGAGAGAGGGGCATTATGAAACGCATCGTCCTGTACACTGGTCTAGCCCTAGCCTTCATTTGGAACATCGTAACTACGATTCTGATGTGGGCTACTTTCGTTGGCGTTCTAGTGAGCACGACCGTAGCATTGGTTGACGAGATGGGGATCATACTTGGGATAATCTTGGGCATTCCACTAGGCGCACTGATGGGTGGTTTCTCTGCCTGGGTATTGAACTTCGTCCTAGGGTTAACGGGTGCCATTGCGTTCGTCATAGGAGCGGGCATCTACCGGATTACACCTGGTCAAGACCCGCTCGCTCCCGAATGATGGGCAGGTTCAGGTACATCCCCTGCGCCGACGCCATCGAGAGCGCGACCAGGGCGTCTATCTTCTTCGAGCCGTGCGCCTTGACGAATCGCGCTCGCCCGTCGGTGCTGACCCTGAACGCTGCGCCGAGGGCATGACTCCGTAGAACCTCATCGCCGTCGTGGCGTAGCCGCCCCGCCCTCACCAACGCCACAAGGTCGGCGTCGGCCTGCGCCCGCGCCCCTTGTTGTGAGAACTCCGCCATCCAGACGCCGTGATCGCGTCCGAAGTCGGTAGCCCAGCTGTGAAGCTGGTAGGGGTCGTAGGCTATACAGACCACGCGATGCTCCCGGACGAACTCGGCCAGCCAGCGGCGCGGCTCGCCGAAGTCCAGGGGCACGCCTTGGGGCTCCCAGACTCCAACGGCCCGCACCCACACCTCCGCCTCCGACGCCCTGGGCGGGAGCTGTAGGCTGATGAGCTCCGAGTGTACGTACGCAGGCTCGCCGCGTGGCGGTAGGTACTTCGCCACGACCACGATGGCGAAGCAGTCGTGCGTGACGCCCGCGTCGATGCCCACGACCAGGGGCGTCCTCGCGTCCAGCGGCGGAAGCTCGGCGTGGCAGGCATCCCAGGCCTCGGTGGAGATGGCCTGCCCCGTAACCTCGCTCACCCAGCGCCCGCCGTAGTATCGCGCCCACAGCGGTTCCGGGAGGACAAGGCGGAGGGCCTCCACGTCCTCACGGCTCACCCAGGAGGGCAGTCGGCCAGGCGGGGCGTCGTACATACAGGCCCCCGCCGCCGCGAGCTTCTCCTTCGCTTCGGCCTGCCAGCTGCCGGCCACGCCAGGGTTGGCGGCGATGCGGATGGCGGCGCTCGGCGTCTTGGCCAGGCTGGACATCACGGCGTGGTACAGGGACTCATGGCGCGGGGTGTCGGGCCAGTTGGTGAGCTCGTCCAGGAGGTATAGCTGCCTGCGGCCCGTGCCGACGCCGTGGAAGGTCTCGCTGTCGGCGCTCATTACCTTGAGGAACGAGCCGTTGCTGAGAGTGAACCGCGCGGAGGTCTGACGCACGGCTCGGCGAAGGCTCGGCGAGTGCGCCAGCAGTCCGCTCAGGGCCTCCAGCACCAAGCCCGCTTGCTCGGCGTCGCCGGCCACGATGTAGCACTGGAGGCCAGGCTCTAGGGCGCACTCGGTGAAGCCCAACGCTCCCAGCAGGCTTGTCTTGCCAGCGCCCTTCACGTCCTCCCACCACAGGCGGCGGTGTAGGGGCCTCGCCTCGCCGTCCCTCGCCAGGGCGGGGGCCAGTACGGAGTCCACGAGCCAGGGGTCTGTCTCGAAGCTGCTGCCTAGCGTCCGGCCGGAGGGCAGGACTAGCTGGCCCAGGAAGGCCAGGGCGCGCTCAACGTCCGTGGAGGTCTGCGAAGGGATCATCGGTCTCGCCCTCGAAGATGAATGCCAGGTCTGCCCGCACCTCTTTGGTGAGGTCATGGAGCTTGGCCAGCGCCATCTTCGGCTCGCCGTCCTGGCGAAGCTCGCCCTCGTAGAAGAGGGCGTTGCTGAGGTTCTCGGCGTGAACCATCTTCCTCGCCACGACACGGAGCATCCGGCGCTTCCAGGCGGGCAGATCATGGCCGTCCAGCATCTCGGCGTACCGCCTATCCGCCGCTTTCTTGCCCAGGGCGCGTCGAGGCTTCGTGGGGATAAATCTGGGGTCGCCAGAGCCTTCGGCGGGGGGTTGGGTAGGTTTCACAGCCAGCGCCTCCCAGGGACGTGCTCAGCGGGTGTAGCGCTCGGCGCGGCGCTGGCGGCGGCAAGGGTGAACGTCATGGGCCTCACGCCGCTACCACCGCACGGAACGCGACCTTTTTCCTTTCATAAGACCGAGGGCAAGGTCTACCAGCTGTCCCGCTAGGCGCCCTTCGTTCCCGTCGCGCGAGTCTTCCCCACCCCAGATTCCTTCGCGGCAATCCTCGATGCCTCAAGCGACCGTCGTCGACGCTCAGAATGACATCAGTGGCGCCGTCGATAAAGACCGAGGGGAAGGTCTACCAGCTGTCGCGGTAGGCGACGAGGCTCTTCCCCCACGATGAGACCGGGGGCCGCGGTTAGATAGCGGTTAGAGCGAGCGGGCGAGGGGCACGAGCCGTAGACAGGCGCTTCCGCGAGTCGCTAAGCTTATCGCATCAGTATCCACCCGAAACAAGAAGGAGGCCCCGCTATGGCTGATCATCCCAACGCCAAGCTGCTGAAGGACGGCTACGCCGCGTTCGCCAAGGGCGATATGGCGACGCTGACGAACCTGTTTGCGGAGGACGTGGTGTGGCACGCGTCCGGCAACAACCAGCTGGCAGGAACGCATAAGGGCCGCGACGCAGTGTTCGCGATATTCGCGAAGACGGTTGAGCTGACCGGCGGCTCGTTCAATATAGAGGTGCACGATGTGGTGGCGAACGACGACCACACCGTATCGCTGACGCGGGCGAAGGGGAGCCGCGAGGGCCGGACGCTGGACTCCGCCGACGTCGACGTGTACCACATGAAGGACGGGAAGGTCACGGAGTTCTGGTCGTTCAGCGAGGACGCGCAGAAAACCGACGCGTTCTGGTCGTAGGCTCTGAGCCCGCGCGCCCGGGCATGGTACTGGCCGTCCGGGCCCTCCACTCACTGTTCTCGGTCTTCTTCCTCAGCTGCCTGTCGTACGTGTACTACGCGGCCCTGGCGCGCAAGCGCGGCCCGATTCTCGTAGCGGCGAGCGGGGCGCTGCTGGTGGAGGGCGCGGTCCTCGCGGCGAACGGGGGCGACTGTCCGCTGGGGAGGGTTCACCATCGGTTCGGCGACGATAGGACGTTCTTCGAGCTGTTCCTCGCGCCGCGCGCGGCGTTCCGTGGCCCCGCCTCACCGCCCAAGGTACGGCAAGCGCTACCGCTGTATTGACCTACTGGCACGGGCGCCCCTACCATCCGGCCCATGGACGCCGAGTGGGCCAACCGGGGCGGCATAATAGCGGAAGCCATTTCGTTTCTCTTGATCGCACCCGAAATCATAGGCATTGAGAGGATCTTCAACGCTGAGAAGCGCTTGGAGCGCCTGCTTGCGCCAGCAGCCGGATCAGCCCCCGTGTCAGAGCGCTACATTGTCGGCCGGTTTCTTCCATATCTCGCACCCGACTGGTCAAAGGGCGGATGGCCCGCCCGACTTGCCGAGTTCGTGGGTATCATTTTGTTGACTACTGCAATTACGATTGCCATTTCACTGCTGTGGGGGCCGCTAGCGGCCGTGCCCTTGATCGTAGTCATAGGAGTAAGCGGTTTGATGCTGCCGCTTGGGTACGCTGTGACTTTGTTGGGTGGTAGGACCGCTCGAATTGCTGGTCGGGTGCTGGCCGCGCCGAGTCTTCCAATTACCTTGGCTACTGTAGGCAGTATGGTTGCGTCTTACGCCGTCGCACGATTCGTCGCACAACTCGCCCATAAGCTGCTCGCAGGCCCGGATCGCCTACGCGCCGCAGTGTTCGGTACAGGCGTCCTACTTCTATTCGGCGGCATGGGAGCCCAACTAGCCGCCACGTTCTAGGCCATGCCGGGCTACGCGGGGGACACCCCCGCGCCCCCGCTTGCTGCGGATGGCCGTGCTGTTTTTCACCGCCGTCACCGTCGTCGGGTTCGTGCTGGCGCTGGCGCGCCCGCCGAGATCACATCGCCAGACGTAGCTGGCCGGCGCGAGGCCGGTCGGCGAGACGGGGGGCGGTGAGGCCCCACTTGTCGCGCAGCTCGTTCACCTTGTCGATGACCTGCCGGGTGTAGTACTCGGGGGCGTAGGCGCCGCGGTAGAACTTCTGGTAGCGCGGCAGGAGGTGGGATGTGGCAGAGGCCCGCGTAGTCTGTGGGAGCGCCGAGATTCTTCGCTCAGTACTGCTGCACCAACATCGGATGTGGTCCGGAATCGCTCAGAATGACAGTTGAGGTGGGGCTACAGGCCGACGACGAGGACGCGGTCGAGGCCGGCAAGGTCTCGCGCAACTTCGGCGCGGGCGGCGGGGAAGGCCGCGCGGGCGAGGGCGAGGACGGCGGGGCCCTGGGTGTCGCCGATCTCGGCGAACAGGGCGCCGCCGGGGCGGAGGCGGGCGGGGGTCTGCCGGACGAGGCGCTCGATGAGGCGGAGGCCGTCGGGGCCGCCGTCCAGACCGAGGCGGGGCTCGTGCTCGCGGATCTCGGGCGGACCGGCCTGGAGCTCGGCGCTGGGGACGTAGGGGAGGTTGGCGGCGATGACGTCGGCCCGACCGTCCAGTGGGGCGAGCAGGTCGCCCTCCAGGAAGCGGATGCGTTCGGCGACGCCGTGGCGCTGGGCGTTGCGGCGGGCGAGGGCGAGGGCGTCCGGGGAGACGTCGATGGCGGTGATCTCGGCTTGCGGGAGGTTGACGGCCAGAGCGATGGCGATGGCGCCGGAGCCAGTGCCGACGTCGGCGATGGAGACGGCGCCGCGCCCACGGGCGAAATCGAGGACGAGGTCGACGAGGGTCTCGGTGTCGGGGCGGGGGATGATGGCGGCGGGGATAACTTCAAGTTCGAGGCCGTAGAACTCGCGGCGGCCCAGGATGTAGGCGGTGGGCTCGCGCACGAGGCGCCGGGCGAGGAGGGCGTCGAAGGCGCGGGCGGCCTCCTCGGCCAGATCCTCGGCGAGGCGCTGGTAGAGGTGGGCGCGGTCCGTGTGGAGGGCGTGGGCGAGGAGGAGCTCGGCCTCGAGGGTGGCTTCATCCGAGCCGATGGCGGCGAGGGCGTCGGCGGCGTCGCGGAGGGTCTGGCGGATGGTGGGATGGCCCTCACTCCGGGCGGGGTGATCTGCGATTCGCCGAGATTCTTCGCTCAGAGATATCATGCGCTTCTCGAAGGTACCTCGGAATCGCTCAGAATGACGGACCATGGCGCGTGGTTCGAGGCGCTCAGGGCACCCGGGGCGGGCGACCTAAAGGCCACCCCTACGCGGCTTCGCCATCCTGAAGGCCGCGGGACTGCTCGTCCTCCCGGAGGGCGTCGATGATGTCGTCGATGTCACCGTCCAGGAGGGAGGGGAGGTTGTGGCGGGTGTAGCCGATGCGGTGGTCGGTGACGCGGTCCTGGGGGACGTTGTAGGTGCGGATCTTCTCGGCGCGCTCGCCGGAGCCGACCTGCGAGCGGCGGGTGGAGTCCAACTCTTCGCGGGCCTTGCGCTGCTCGAGGTCGAGGAGGCGGGCGCGGAGGACGGCCATGGCCTTGTTGCGGTTCTTGAGCTGGGAGCGCTCGTCCTGGCAGACGGCGACGATGCCGGTGCGGAGGTGGGTGATACGGATGGCGGTGGCGTTCTTCTGGACGCTCTGGCCGCCGTGGCCGCTGGCGTTGAAGATGTCGATACGGAGGTCCTTGTCGTCGATCTTGACGTCGACGTCGTCGGCCTCGGGGAGGACGGCGACGGTGGCGGTAGAGGTGTGGATGCGGCCGGAGGCCTCGGTGACGGGGACGCGCTGGACGCGGTGGACGCCGCTTTCGAACTTGAGCCGGGAGTAGGCGCCCTTGCCGTGGAGTTCGAAGACGATCTCCTTGAAGCCGCCGAGATCGCTTTCGTGGGAGTTGAGGAGCTCAACGCTCCAGCCGCGGCGCTCGGCGTAGCGGGTGTACATGCGGTAGAGGTCGCCGGCGAACAGAGACGCCTCGTCGCCGCCGGCGGCGGCGCGGATCTCGACGATGACGTCTTTGTCGGCGAAGGGGTCTTTGGGGACGAGGGCGAGTCGCAGCTTCTCCTCCAGCTCCTCGATGCGGGACTGGCTTTCGGCGATCTCGTCGCGGGCGAGGGATACGAACTCATCGTCGCCACCCTCGGCGACGATGGCGCGGGCCTCCTCGATGGCCTTCGTCAGGCGCTGGTGCTCGCGGTACATGGCGACGGTGTCCTCGAGCGAGGAGTGCTCGCGGGCGAGGGCCTGGAGGCGATCGAAGTCGCCGACGACCTCGGGAGAGGCCATCTCGCGCTCTAGCTCTTCGTATCGGGCCTGGATTGCGGCGAGTTTATCGAACATGGCTGTTCGCTCCACCCCAGCCTGCCCGGACGGGCCCGTCGGGGAAGGCTGGCGCATTACGTGCGGAAGCCCCCGGATGGGGGCCGATAGGATTATAGCACGAAGCGAAGCGTATCAGGCTCCGCCGCGTCTCGGACGGGCACGCTTGGCCTTGCCCAGGATCCTGAGTAAGTGATTCGCCGCCACAAGCAGCTCTAGGGCTGCGTCCCGCCGATCCCGAAGATCGTGCTCGTGCGCACGCGGATTTCTAACGCCCGACATGCTACCAGCGAACATGAACCTGTAGCCGGCCTGCTCGTCTCTCTCTGAGGTAGACCGTAGAGCGTTCAGCTTTAGCAGTGGTTTTTCCTCACTGAAAGCGTGATGCATCAGGTCCGGACCGTCCTTATTTGAACCAGCTCTCCTTTTCACCTCGTTGTTTAGGAACTTATAGGCTTCTTCCACGGCGCGGGCGAAATGACCATCTTCGAACAGGCTGCGGCTAACCTCTCGAAGCCCACTCTCAGTGATCAGCTCGTCGTATAGGTGCATGGGCCCAAGTTGGAGGGTATCGGGAACGTCAGAGCGCGATCGGTGAAGACCGACGCCAACAACGGCGGCCCTAATCCCTTGGACGGCTGCAGTGCCGACCTCGATCCCAGGGATACTCCTCATCCCTCACGCCGGTAGATATGCCGAGCCATGCTGGCGAAGACCTGCTCGATCTGTTCCGCCGAGGCGCTGGAGTCGATATGGATTTGTATGTCAACGTGAAAGGACGGCTGGGGAGGCTGGTCTGCCTCCTTGGAACCATCCTTTGACGACGGCGCGTTCCGCTCGCTTCTTTTCTCTTTCGCACCCGCTGGAGGCCCAGACATCTTCTTCTCGAGAGCGTGATCGGGCGTGAGGATACGTTCGCTACCTGAAACGTTCTCAATCAATCCTGTCGCGCGACCATTGGCAAGGGCGAGTTCCCAACACACGTGGGTGCGCTCAGCAGGGACCCCCTCGTCTGCGAAGAAGCTCTTCGCAGCAACTTCCGCTGGAACCATGTTGTTCTTGTACTTCTCGAAGAACCGCTTGAATACGTCAACGTTCAGCACCGCATCTATCATACCTGCGGCGTCCCCGTCGACAGCCAACTTGCGGCCGAGGGCGGTCAGCGCAAGCTTGTCAGCGTTGTAACTCCCCGTCGTGAAGCCATATGCCCCCGAGGCCGTTACAAGTTGTCGGCTGGGACCACTCGTTGGAGACTTCCCAAGTTCATGAAAGACGTCAAGGCGGCGCATGGGCTGCCCCGCGTTCTTTTGGGCGATAACGTCAGCCAGCTTCCTCGCCTCGTTCACCGGAAACGCTGGAAATATTGCTTTGGGCGGCATGCGGCATCTCCTCGGAATAATTTTGTGCCATGATAGCATGCGGCCTAAACAAGGTCAACAACATAAGTTCGCATTGCTACTGAAATGCGCCACGCGTCTGTGGGTTTAGTCTGAGATTAGCCGCACCAACACCCACCGACGGCCGAGTCCCGCGCTAGTCCCCCGCTAGTCCAGCGTCAGCCGGGCCACGGCGTCCACCATCGGGACGGTCTCCTGGTGGCCGTCGGCGAGGCGGCGGGAGGTGACGGTAGCGTCGGCGAGCTCGCGTTCGCCGATGATGGCGGCGTACTCGGCGCCGAGGGCGTCGGCGTGGCGCATCTGGGCCTTGAGGGAGCGTCCGCCGGAGGCGACGACGGCGGCGATGCCCTGACGTCGGAGGTCGGAGGCGAGGCGGAAGGCGGCGGCGCGCGCGGCGTCGGTCTGGACGGCGACGTAGACGCGGGGGCGCGGGGGGTCGTTGGCGGGAAGGTCCAGACGTTTCATGTTGGCGATGATGCGCTCGATGCCGGTGGCGAAGCCGGTGCCGGGGGTGGGCCGGCCGCCCAGCAGCTCGATGAGGCCGTCGTAGCGGCCGCCGGCGCCCACGGTGCTCTGGGCGCCTTCGTCCTTCGGCTGGAACTCGAAGACGGCGCGGGTGTAGTAGTCCAGCCCGCGGACGAGGCGGGGGTTGTGGACGTATTCGACGCCGACCTCCGAGAGGAGGGCCTGGAGACGGGCGAACTGCCCGGCGCAGGGGTCGCATAGGTGGTCGGTGACCGCGGGAGCTTCGGCGATGATGGGCTGGCAACGCTCCACCTTGCAGTCGAGGAGTCGGAGGGGGTTGCGGTCGTAGCGGGCGCGGCAGTCGTCGCAGACGCGATCGAGTTTGCCGGCGTAGTAGGCGCGGAGGGCCTCGATGTAGGCGGGACGGCAGGCGCCGTCGCCGATGCTGTTGAGGTAGAGGGTGAGGTCGCCGATACCGAGGTCCTCGTAGAGGCGGACCAGCAGCTCGATAACCTCGGCGTCGACGGAGGCGTCGGGTTCCCCGATGACCTCGCAGCCGAACTGGGTGAACTGGCGGTAGCGTCCGGCCTGGGGCCGGTCGTAGCGGAAGGTGGAGCCCCAGTACCAGAGGCGGACGGGCTGGGGCAGGTTGCTCATGCCGTGCTCCAGGTAGGCGCGGCAGACGGAGGGTGTGCCCTCAGGGCGGAGGGCGAGCTGAAGGCCGCCGCGGTCCTCGAAGACGTACATCTCCTTCTGGACGATGTCGGTGGCCTCGCCGGTGGTGCGGGCGAACAGGCCGGCCTCTTCGAACAGCGGCATCTCGATGCGTCCGTAGCCGAAGAGGGCGGATGTGCGAGCGGCGGCCTCGCGGATGCGGTCCCAGTAGGGCTGGTCCTGGGGGAGGACGTCTGTGGTGCCCCTGGGGGCCCTGTACTGCTTGGCCATTGGTTCCTCGCTTGGGCGAGCATACAGGAAGGGCATCGCTACGCGCAAAGCTGGGGAGGAGGTGCTAAACTTGGCGTGAAAACATGGCTCTCGAACAGGTGCAACTGGAGCTAGCAGAGCCGCTGCTGGAGAAGGCGCGCGAGTACCTGCCGCCCAAGGCGGTGGAGAAGGTGCGGGCGGCGTACGAGTTCGCGGCGGAGCAGCACGCGGGGCAGTTGCGGCGCTCCGGCGCTCCGGTAATAACGCACCCCCTGGCGGCGGCGCAGTCGATCGCGGCGCTGCAACTGGACGCGGACACGGTGGCGGCGGCGCTGCTGCACGACGTGCAAGAGGACTGCGGGGTCACGAACGCCGACATCGCCAAGAAGTTCGGGGCCGAGGTGGCGAAGCTTGTGGAGGGCGTGACGAAGCTGGGCCGCATCCCCTGGCAGGCCACGGAGACGCTGCGGGGGGACGACCAGATCCACGCCGAGAACCTGCGCAAGATGTTCCTGGCCATGGCCCAGGACCTGCGAGTGGTCATCATCAAGCTGGCCGACCGGCTGCACAACATGCAGACGCTGAGCGCGCTGGCGCCGCCGGACCAGGTCCGCATCTCGCGGGAGACGATGGAGATCTACGCGCCGCTGGCCTCGCGGCTGGGCATCTGGGAGATGAAGTGGCAGCTGGAGGACCTGGGGTTCCGCTACCTGGAGCCGGACCGGTACAAGCAGATAGCGGGGATGCTGGACGCGAAACGGGAGGCGCGGGAGCGCTACGTGGCGCGGGTGAAGGATATCCTGACGCGGGAGCTCTCGGCGCAGGGGATACGGGCGGAGATCCAGGGCCGGGCGAAGCACATCTACAGCATCGCGGAGAAGATCGAAAAGTATGCGGCGGTCAGCCGCGGGGCGACGGAGATATACGACCTGGTTGCCGTGCGCATCCTGGTGGACACTGTGACGGACTGCTACAGCGCACTGGGCACGGTGCACGGGCTGTGGCGGCCGCTGCCTAATACGTTCGACGATTACATAGCCAGCCCGAAGGAGAGCATGTACCAATCGCTGCACACAACGGTGATGAGCGTGGACGCTCGGCCGCTGGAGGTGCAGATCCGGACGTACGAAATGCACCGGAGCGCTGAGTACGGAGTGGCGGCGCACTGGCGGTACAAGGAGCGCTCCAAGCGGGACCAGCACTACGAGGAGCGGCTGGCCTGGCTGCGACAGCTGCTGGAGTGGCACCGGGAGATCGCGCAGGCGGAGGAGCTGGTGGAGGCGGTGAAGTCGGACATCTTCCAGGACCAGGTGTTCGTGTTCACGCCGAAGGGTGAGGTGAAGGACCTGCCCACGGGGGCGACGCCCATCGACTTCGCGTACAGGATCCACACGGACCTGGGCCACCTGTGCGTGGGGGCTCGGGTGAACGCGCGTCTGGTATCGCTGAACACGGAGCTGAAGAACGGCGACGTCGTCGAGATCATGACCAGCAAGTCGTCGAAGGGGCCGTCGCGGGACTGGCTGAACGCCAGCTTGGGGTACGTGCGGACGAGCCACGCACGGGCGAAGATCCGGGGCTGGTTCAAGCGGCTGGAGCGCGAGGAGAACATCGCGCGGGGACGGGAGATGCTGGAGAAGGAGCTGCACAGGCTGGGGGTAAACCTATCGTCGGTGGAGAAGGATCTGCTGAAGCTGTTCGGATTCGAGGAGATGGAGGACTTCCTGCTGCGGGTGGGTTACGGGGAGATCAGTACCCACCACATCGCGACGAAGCTGGCGCCGCCGCTGCAGCCGGAGGAGGTGGCGGTGGAGCGGGCGCAGGCGCCGCCGGGCCGCACCTACACGACGAGCATTCACGTGCTGGGGACCGGCGACCTGCTGACGCGGCTGGCTCGCTGCTGCAACCCCGTGCCGGGTGACGAGATCATCGGCTACGTGACGCGCGGTGAGGGGGTGACGGTGCACCGGACGGACTGTGGCAACGTTATCAACGAGGACGAGCGGGAGCGGCTGGTGGACGTGGAGTGGGGGCAGCGGGGGCACCTGTACCCGGTGGCGGTGCGCATCGAGGCGTGGGACCGGGTGGGGTTGCTGCGGGACGTGAGCACGACGGTGGCGGAGGAGCGGGTGAACATGGTGGGCGTACACACGCAGGAGCAGGAGGACGGCCTGATCACGATCTTCGTGACGCTGGAGACGACGGGCATCGAGCAGCTGACGCGGATGCTGAACAAGCTGGAGGCGATCCGCGGTGTACTGTCCGTGGGTCGGCGGCTGGAGGGCGCGCCGAAGAAGGGGTGAGGTCGCCCGACCGGGCGGCGCGTTAGTGACGGTGCCGGCCGTACCTAAAGGCTAGGGCAACCAGTCCACTGCCTGCCAGGAACGCCACACCTGCCACGAGCCACCACGACTCGGTGGACCATATGCGCCCTTCATCGGAGTGCTCTCCCACGACCGGAAGGACGGCGGGTAGCACGGCACTGTCTGGCGCCTCGCCAGCCACCGGCGTCTTGTCCACAGCGACGGTCCTTCCGACCTCCGTCTGGGGCTGGTCGGGCGGAGGCACCGCTGTCTCACCCGGCGGTAGCACGGTGAAGTTCACAGAGTGAATCGTTGGCGGAATGATCGGCGTGTGATCGCCATGGACGAGGAGCACGAACACCTGGTGTGGCCCTGGGGCCACCATCCCGAAAGTGTGGGCGAGCAGATGCGTCGGCGCGTATGCGACGTCGGGATCTTCAGGGATAGCCGACTGGCCCGGCACGAAGGCTGGTTCAAAATCCAGGTAGTAGACGATATGGCCCTGTCCAGGTGTTGCACCGGTTCCAGAGGGCGGGGCCAAATTGAAATCTGTGACCTCGACCTGAATCTCCACGGTGGGACCGACGACCTGCCCGCCGTCTAGTGGAGAAACGACACCCACCGTGGGAAACTCCTGCGCCCCTGCCTCCGCTGCGACGCAGCGCTCGCCTGACCGAGCGGTACTCGAGGCCGAGGCACAGCCCAGGCCAACACCAAGGCTCCGATCCACGGGAGCGTCCACCCAGCGAGTTCGCGCAACCTGAAGCGACTCAACGTTAACGAAAGCCTCGGTAGCCAAGAGGCCGCTGCTTCCGTGGCCGACGACTGCCAGGGTGGTAAGCAGCAGTAGCGCGACCAACAGCCGTGTAGCCACGCTCTGTCCGACCTTCGTCTGATGCGCCGCGCTGCTTCGAACGGTGCTCCTAACGCTCCGATCGAGTTGCTCGAACCACCATCTAACCAAGCCGGCCCTGTTCCGAACACCGCACTTGCGGTAGACGTTCTTCAGGTGGCTCTTGACCGTGTCGCCGCTGACGAGGAGATCTTCAGCGATCTCGGAGTTCGAGAGCCCGCGCACAACGAGCTGCGCGATCCGGGCCTCTCGAATAGTAAGCGGCCACTCGCCCTGCCTCAAAACTGGACCCCCCCTACAACCAAGTATCGCCAACTTAATTGCTGTCAATAAGTCTGTCAATAAGCGAATTCACGTATGTCTTCACACTTCTTTCACCCGTTTGGGTGATGCCCCCCTTCCTCTTCATCAACGATTGTCAAGCCAAGAAGACTTTTGCAGTGTACTAGGAGGAGACATGAAGACGATCTCAGTTATCGTGACCGGCACGGTTCTAGCGGCAGGCCTTCTCGCAATTCTGCTGTCGCAAGCCACCTTCTCAGAGCCGGCGGACGCCTTGCCGCAGTCGGTCCAAGGACGCTTTTTCGATATGACGGTCGTGACGACTGACGGAAAAGAGTTTGAGCTACCGGACAAGACGGTGACTTGCCCCTTGGAGTTCACGGCGTCGGACGGAGAGGGCGTCTACAGTTGCCCAGCGCCTCACGACATCAGCGACCTTCTAACGCCGGCCCAGGTGTCGCGCGATCCGCTTACCAGTTCGGCTGTGCTTGTCGAGATCGACGCAGCGTCCCTGTTCTGGGGCTTCCCGGCCAACTCTTGGCAGATTGTTCAAATCAACTACGGGGAGTCCCTCTCCTCGGCAAATGTCCTCCTTGGCGAGGAGCTAACGAACGGGGAAACCGGACACATCGAAAACAACGTTTGGCCGGACTTCTCCCGTGGGGTTCAGCCGAGCTCTTTCCACTACAAGGCCAAGACAAATTCGTCAGGCTACCTTGGAACCGAGTGGATGGCACGCGGCACGCAATAGCATCGCTGGCGACTCGAGCGTGTCACGTAATTGTTGACTCTCCCGACGAGGGAGCATAGGCTCGGCTGAGCGGAACGCGCCAGCAGACCGGGGAACGCACAGCGGGGGCGACGAAGCCTACGTAGCGCCACAGGAGGGCGATGCTCGCCAAGGTTAGCAGTTGCGCCGTCGTTGGTTTGGGCGGCGAAGTCGTCGAAGTTGAAGTCGACATAAGCCAGGGGCTGCCCGCGTTCGCCATAGTGGGGCTGCCGGACACGGCGGTGCAGGAGGCGAAGGAGCGGGTGCGTTCGGCGGTGCGGAACTCCGGGCACGCCTTCCCGATGAAGCGCATCACGGTGAACCTGGCGCCGGCGGACCTGCGCAAGGAGGGGCCGGCGTACGACCTGCCGATAGCGATGGGCATCCTGATGGCGTCCGGGCAGGTTGAGGCGACGGATGAGCGGGCGGTCTTCCTGGGCGAGCTCTCGCTGGACGGGAAGGTGCGGCATACGCAGGGGGTGTTGCCGATGGTGGCGCTGGCGCGCGACCGGGGATTCCAGGCGGTGTACGTGCCATCGGACGACGCGGGGGAGGCGTCGCTCATCGACGGGGTGCAGGTGATGCCGGTCGCCGATCTGGGCCAGCTGGCTTCGCACTTGCGATCGCTGCAACCGATCGCGCCGTTCGTGGCGGCAGCCAGGGAGCGGCCGGAGGCGCCGCCGGACACGCATGTCGTGGACTTCCGGGACATCCGGGGCCAGGAGCACGTAAAGCGGGCGCTGGAGGTGGCGGCGGCGGGCGGGCACAACGTGCTGATGTCGGGGCCGCCGGGGGCGGGGAAGACGCTGCTGGCGCGGGCGATGCCGGGTATCCTGCCGTCGACGAGTGCGACGGAGGCGCTGGAGGTCACGAAGATATACAGCGTGGCGGGGCTGCTGCGGCCGGAGACGCCGCTGGTGCGGCAGCGGCCGTTCCGGGCGCCGCACCACACGATCTCGCACGCGGGTCTGGTGGGGGGAGGGCGGCAGCCGCGGCCGGGCGAGATCACGCTGAGCCATCGCGGGGTGCTGTTCCTGGACGAGCTGCCGGAGTTCCCGCACTCGGTGCTGGAGTCTATCCGGCAGCCGATGGAGGACGGGGAGGTGACGGTGAGCCGGGCGCAGGGGACGGTGACGTTCCCGGCGAACTTCACGATGGTGGCGGCGATGAACCCCTGCCCGTGCGGCTTTCACGGCGACTCGACGAAGCAGTGCGTCTGCTCACCTTCCGCCGTCACTCGCTACCAGCACCGGATATCGGGGCCGCTGCTGGACCGGATCGACATCTTCGTGGACGTGCCACGGGTGGAGTACGAGAAGCTGACCGACGACGCCTTCGCCGAGGATTCGGCCGACGTGCGGGCGCGGGTGGAGGCGAGCCGGGAGCGGCAGCGGCTGCGGTTCTCGGAGTCGCACCTGGTGTGCAATTCAGAGATGGGGCCGGTGGCGGTGCGGGAGTTCTGCCAGCGCAACCTGGACGAGCCGGCGAAGTCGCTGCTGCGGATGGCGATGAACCAGCTGAGCCTGTCGGCGAGGGCGTTCCACCGGGTGCTGAAGCTGGCGCGGACGATCGCCGACCTGAGCGGCTCGGAGGTGATCACGAGCTCGCAGCTGGCGGAGGCGCTGCAGTACCGCCGGCGGCTGTAATCGAAAGCGCAGACGGTTGTTTCACCCCCCTATCCCCCAACGCGCCGGCCATAGTGTGAGTACCCCATGACGGACACTGATTACGCCATCGCGTACAAACTGACGCGGGCCACAACGCACCTCAAGGCTCTGCACAGGACGATCGAGCGGTTCCTTAAAGGAAAGGCGAATGGTGTTGTTAATGACTTCACATCGGAGCCGGGCTATCTGATCGTGAGAGCGTTCTCCCACAGCGAGCCACCGCCCAGTTGCAGCGGCCTCATTGGGGAAACCCTCTACCACCAAAGAGCCGCTCTTGATTACATGGCCTGCGATCTGGCGAGATACAACGAGCAAGTCGTTGATGACCACGTAGAGTTCCCGATCTTTCTCGAACGAGACAAGTTCCGAAATCCTGTGACCGGGAACTTGACGGGGGCTGTAGAGAAGCGCATTCGCCTTCTGCGACCGGATCACCAAGCAGTCATCGAGGACGAGCAGCCGTTTCAGGGACGGCACGGAAGGCCGGAGGACGACCCTCTCTGGCTCCTTTACCGCCTGTCTAACTTCGACAGGCACCAATTCATCCACCTGACAAGCGTCATCACGAATGCAAGCTTCCACAACTTCACACCAAGTGAGGCCGCGGCACGATTTGAGCAAGTCAGCGTCACTTACGGCACATTCGAAAGTCAGGCAGAGGTCGCGCGGTTCCGCATCCTCCCCGGCCCCGAATTGGACGTGTACGCGCAGAGCGATGTCAGATTCGATGTAGCGTTTTACGACAAAGGGCTAGGTGCGGGGAGGCCAGTCCTGCAAACACTGGGCGGCATCGGCGTTCGCGTAGCCGAAATCATGCAGCGGTTTACGCCGCTGGTCTGAACGACGCGCAGCTGAGGCCGCGCCAAGCGGGCGACCTGAAGGTCGCCCCTACGACGATTGGCGACCGGCGCCCGTTAGCGGACGAACTCTCGCACCTGGCCGTAGACGGTGGCGTCCGTCCGAAGGGCGGAGTGGCTCATGCAGGCCGTTTGGGTGTTGGTGGCGCCGCTGAGGATGGTGCTGGTGTCGGGGTTTATCAGCTCGTCGCAAGGCGACCACCAGGCGCCGTAGCGCACGGCGCCGGGGGTCTCGTCGCCGGAGTTGAGGGCGTTGAGAAAGCTGGAACCCGGTATCATCTGGTTGCAGGGCGAGAAGAAGAAGCAGGCGTAGGCCCAGGTGGTGCCGTGGTTGGGGCCGCCCAGAGAAACCCACTCGTCGGTCACGGCCGCGCCCCCCAGGTTCTTGAGGTAGTAGCGGCTGGACAGGCCACCCATGGAGTGGGTGATGATGTCCACCTTGGCGGCGCCGGTTTGGGCGCGGATCTGGTCGACCCTGGTCTTGACGGCCTGGGCGACGGTGGCGTTGGACTGGGTGCTGCTGAAGGTGTAGGCGAACAGCCGGTTGGACTCCCAGCCGTCGGTCTGGAAGCGCGAGATCATCGTGTTCCAGGCGCTGGCGTTGCTGGTGTAGCCGTGGACGAACAGGATGGGATCGACGTGGCTGGCGCTGGTGCTGTTGCCACCGGTGGGCATGAACAGGGCCAGCGAGGCGACGAGAGCGAGCAGGGCAGCGACGATGAACCGGCGCATTGTGTTCCTCCTACTGCGGCCGCGTTTGGGGCGCAATATAGGCAGAGGGGAAGGGTTTGTCAAGCGCGGCGGGCCGCCTGACGCTCGCCCGCGCCGCTGTGCTAGACTCGCGTTCGATGGCGAAGGAGCTGACGGGAATAGAGCCTCTGCTGCCGATCATCCGACAGCGGCCGCTGGGCGTGATGTCGGACATCGACGGGACGCTGGCGCCGATCGTGGCCAGGCCGGAGAAGGCGACGGTGCCGGAGCCGGTGCGGTCGCTGCTGCGGGAGCTGCTCGCGAAGGGGGTGCGGGTGGCGGCGATCACGGGACGGCCGCTGGAAACGGCGCGACGGATGGTGGGGGTGGAGGGAGTGGCGTACGCGACGGACCACGGGCTAACGCTGTGGGTGGAGGGAAAGCGGGAGAGCGCGCCGGGGCTGGCGGAGTACGAGCCGCTGGCGCTGGCGACCGAACGGGAGCTGGCGGATCTCGCCGGGTCGGCGCCCGGAGTGCAGATCGAGAACACGGGGGCATTGCTGGCGGTGCACTACCGCAACGCGGTCGAGCCAGAGGGCGCGCGAGAGGCGATCCTGGCGGCGATCGAGCGGTCGGAGGCAGCGAGACGGTTCGAGGTGCGAGAGGGGCGGATGGTGGTGGAGCTGCGGCCGCCGATAGCTGCGGACAAGGGGACGGCGCTGGCCGCGCTGACGGAGCGGCTGGGGCTGGCGGCGGCGGTCTGCCTGGGCGACGACGTGACGGACATCGACATGTTCCGGGCGGCGGTGGCGCTGCGGGGCGTCGAAGCCGTAACGGTCGCGGTGGCGAGCGCGGAGGCGGCGCCGGAGGTGATGGGGGCCGCGGACTACTGGATCGCGCCGGAGGGGGTGGAGTGGCTGCTGGGGGAGATAGCGCAGGCCCTGGACGCGGGGGGCTAGCGGGCCTCGCCCTTCGACAGGCTCAGGACGAGCAGGGCTAGCGGGCCTCGCCCTTCGATGGGCTCAGGACGAGCGGGGCTGGCGGGCCTCGCCCTTCGACAAGCTCAGGGCAGGCTCTGCGGGCGACCTGAAGGTCGCCCCTACATTGGGATGGCGATGCTCACGACAGGCTCAGAAGATCGCCCCCTACGTTGGGGTGGAGGGGCCTAGAGGGCTCCCGTGGAGGCGGTCATGAGGTCGTGGAGCTGGCGCTCCAGCCAGTGGACGATGTCCTCCTCCTGGATCAGCCGCTTGAGGGTGGCGGCGCGGCGGCGCCGCTCGTCCCGGGGCATGACCAGGGCCTTGTAAAGGGCGCGGACGCTGCCCTCCAGGTCGGTGGGGGTGACGCCGAGGGCGTGCTCTGAGAGCTGCTCGTAGGAGCCGGCGAGCTCGGAGAGGACGAGGACGCCGTCGTTCTCGTTGACCAGGGGGCCCTCTTTGGAGACGAGGTTCATGCCGTCGATGACGGGGTTGACGAACAGGACGTCGTAGAGAGACATGCCGGCGATGGCCTGGGCGTAGTTGTTCTCGTAGAAGACGTGGACGGGCTGCCAGTCGACGTCGCCGTACTCGTCGTTGATGGATTCGATTATCTCGAAGGCTTCGTCGGTGTAGGTCTGGTAGACGCCGAGCTCGCTGCGGGAGGGGACGAGGAACTGGAGGAGGGTGACGCGGCCGCGGAGGTCGGAGAAGCGCTCCAGCAGGAGCTCGAAAACGCGGAGGCCGCGAAGGACGTTCTTGCTGGGCTCGGAGCGGTCGACGCGGACGATGGCCTGGCCTTTGACGCGGGCGCGGATCTGTTCGGCGTAGCGCTTGACCTCGCCGGTCTGGGCGAAGGCCAGGAGGCCGGGGGCGTCGATGGAGATGGGGTAGCTGCGGATGGCGGTAGTGCGGCCGCGGTAGGTGACGTTGCGCTGCTGGAAGTCTATCGTGGCGTCCTTGAGCATGGACTCGCAGCAGTGGAGGAAGTTGACGACGTCGCTCCTGGTCTGGAGGCCGACGATGTCGGCAGTGCACATGTCCTCGTGGATGGCGTGCCGCATGAACTCAGGGAGGATCTTCCAGTAGCGGGGGCCGGGCCAGGGGATGTGGGTGAAGTGGAGGAGGGTGGCTTCGGGGAGCTTCTCTCGGACGCGAGCGGTGGCGTGGTAGAGATGGTAGTCCTGGAGGAGGACGTACGGCGGCTGCTTGTCGGCGGCGCACTCGTCGGCGATGGCGTCGGCGATGGCCTCGTTGACGGGGATGTAGCCGTTCTCCCAGGCGTCGTAAACGGCGCGGCCGATGTTGGGCGTGCGGGGGGTGTTCCACATGTAGTGCTGGACGAACCAGAGGAGAGGGTTGCAGAAGACGTAGTAGTGACGCTGGTACACGGGGCCGGGGACGACGACGAAGCGGACGTATATCTCGTTTTCGGGAACCTTGATGGAGTGGCCGTTGGCCTCTTCGGCGGCGCGGCGGTCGCCCTCGGTCATGGCGGTGGCGATCCAGGTGGCGGGGACGAAGCTGGTGGCGGCCAGGAGGGCGGTGACCATGCCACCGCCGCCGCGCTGGCTGGTCAGGGAGCCGTCGTCCTCGACGTTGAACTCGATTGGGCCGCGGTTGCTGGCGATGATGAGGCGGCGCTCGGCCAGCATCTGACGGCAGAGGTCCTGGAGGCTGTCGATCCTGGGGCTATGCGGGTGTTCGAGTTCGGACATGATCGGGGGGCCGGGTTCAGGATGGGGGATGGCGGCGCGGGCTGTCAACCGAGGGTGCGGACGGGCGTCTTGATGGGGGAG
Organism: Dehalococcoidia bacterium; assembly: GCA_040877915.1. GTDB lineage: Bacteria > Chloroflexota > Dehalococcoidia > SM23-28-2 > RBG-16-64-32 > JBBDNA01. The sequence continues at coordinate 55,371 of JBBDNA010000013.1, read as the reverse complement.
TGCGGCGGGAATAAGATGGTGCGGAGCCCCCGTAGCTCAGTCGGATAGAGCGCCGGCCTCCGGAGCCGGGTGCGCAGGTTCGAGTCCTGCCGGGGGCGCCACGACTATTTTCGGCTCCTGAGCCGTAGACGGCGGACGCTGGCTGATGGTGGAGCACCCGAGCGACAGGTGGGAGGTTGGTGAGGCCTACGAGCCCTACGTGGGGCGATGGAGCCGCGGCGTGGCTCGCGAGTTCATCCGGTGGCTGGGCGTCTCCACTGGCAGTCGATGGCTGGACGTGGGATGCGGCACGGGGGCTCTCACGGAAACGATCCTGGCCCTAGCCGATCCCGAGTCGGTCAAGGGTATCGACCCTTCGGACGGATTCATATCGTTCGCAGGGAAGAATCTGAAGGACAAGCGGGCGACGTTCGCGAGGGGTGATGCCGTGGCGATCGCGGAGGACTCGACGAGCTACGACGCGGTCGTCGCCGGACTCGTGCTCAACTTCGTGCCGAGCCCGGGAATCGCCCTGGCAGAGTTCTCGCGGGTGGCCAGGCCGGAGGGTACGGTAGGGGTGTACGTATGGGACTACGCGGGCGAGATGCAGATGTTGCGCTACTTTTGGGACGCGGTGGCATCGCTTGATCCGGAAAGTTCGGACCTGGACGAGGCAGAGCGATTCCCGATCTGCCACCCGGACGGGCTGCTGAGCCTGTTTCAGGGCGCCGGTCTGGAGGGCGTGGGCGTCCGCGCCATAGACGTTCCGACGGTATTCGCGGACTTCGACGACTACTGGAGCCCGTTCCTGGGGGGTCAGGGGGCCGCGCCGACGTACGTGGCCTCGCTGAGCGAGGAGCGGCGGTCCGAGCTGCGAGAGCGAATCGAGCCGACCCTACCCCGCGACGATGACGGGTCGATCCATCTGATCGCCAGGGCCTGGGCGGCCAAGGGGCGGCGACCGGGGAGCCGCGACGGCTAGCCCGGCCTCAGGATGACGACGGGTAGCTGGCGTTCCGCGGTCTTCTCGTAGCTAGCGTAGCCGGGGAATTGCTTGAGCGCCTTCGTCCAGAGCCGTTCACGCTCGTCGCCCACCGCCTCTTCCGCGTGTATGCGCTGGTCGCGCCGGCCGATGCGCAGAGTGGCTTCGGGGTCCCTCTTCAGGTTCAGCCACCACTCGGGATCAACCCTATGGCCGCCGTTGGATGCGATGACGATGGTGTTTTCGCCGTCCTCGATGCTCTGTAGCGGCGTAGTCCGCGGGCGACCCGAAGACCGGCCGGTGGTGGTGAGCAGGACGATTGGCACACCCCGCATGGAACTTCCCAGCTTTCCACCCGTGGCGCGATAGGCAAAGGTGTGTGCCCGCGAGAAAAACTTGCGGACCGTCGGGTTTACCGGCATGGGCGGCCTCCTCAGCTAGTCGCCGAGATTATACCTCGCCGCTGTTCGCCCAGACGAGCGCCCTTCGGGGCGTCTCTTGCCGGGGGCGCCAGCCGTTCGTTGTCAACGCGTTGACGGATGCCGGTTAGACGGCTAACGTAGACGCACCCTTTCGTTCAGGGGGCCGCCCCGAGCCTGACGGTCGCCCCATCATATCCCAAGGAGGAATCGCAAAATGCCGGAGAGCGTGTACAAGGTAATCGAGCTGGTGGGTACGAGCAGCGAATCGTGGGAGAAGGCGGCGACGGCGGCGGTGCAGCGGGCGGCGGGATCGCTGCGGGACCTGCGGATCGCCGAGGTCGTGGAGCTGGACATGCAGCTGGAGGACGGGAAGGTGCGGGCATACCGGGCGAAGGTGAAGGTGTCGTTCAAGTACGAGGGCGGAGACTAGACAGACCTCGCTTCGCCGAGAAGGTCGGGGGCCGACCAGCAGCCCCAACGGCGGAACAGAAGGAGGAGACGATGGAGAACCTGGCCGCCTTCATTCGCGGTGAGTTCGATAACGCGCACAACATCCTGAACCTGACGATTCAGGACGTGACGAGCGAGCAGGCGCACTGGTCGCCGCCGGGCAAGGCGACGCCTGTGGGGGCGCAGCTCGCCCACATAGTGACGAGCGAAGACATGCTGGTGAACGGGTTCGTGAAGGGCGGGCCGCCTCTGTTCGCGACCACGTTCGCGGGCAAGACGGGGATGAGCTCGCCGCCACCGGCGCCGAGTGCCGGAGGCTGGGCGGACTGGGCAAGCTCCGTGGAGATCGATCTGGGCGCGCTGAGCGAATACGGCAAGGCCGTGTTCGCGAGCACCGACGAGTACGTCGGCTCGCTGGACGAGGCGGGCCTGGAGCGGGAGCTGGACCTGTCGGCCTTCAACCTGGGAAAGCAGTCTGTGAGCTGGTTCCTGTCGAACGTCCTGGCCTGGCACGTGAACGCGCACTGCGGCGAGATATCGTGCCTGAAGGGGTTGCAGGGCGCGAAGGGCTACCCCTTCTAGCCGGCGACCCTCGTAGATAAGTGTAGATAAGCATGGAGGCTCCACATGGCTGGATCGCAAAAGAAGTCCCTCGACTCTCCCGATCAGGTTCTGAAGATGGAGCGTGGGAAGATCGACATCGTGGAGATCGCGGGAGGTGGGGTCGGGCGGGCGACGTTCGAGCCTGGATGGAAGTGGTCCGAGCACGAGAAGCCCGTTGTTGAGGGTGGCGATTATTGCGAGGCGCCACACTTCGTATACATCGCCGCGGGACAACTTCACCTCGTCTTCTCGGATGGCGAGGAGCTCGACCTGAGGGCAGGAGATATCGCAACGATTCCGGCTGGGCATGACGGCTGGGTTGTGGGAGACGAGCCGGTGACCATGCTGGATTTCAGCGGCGTCGCGAAGCCGATATAAGCTACGCATCGGCTCGCTGGGCGAGGCGGACCCGACGCGGAAGCTGGACCTATCGGGCTTCCAGCTGTCAGCCGACCCTCGTAGATAAGCGCAGGGGCGAGGACTGTTCTGATCCTCGCCCCTAAGCCAAAGGGAGTGGGTTCGGAAGCCACGCCACACGACTTCCGTGGCCCATACTGCTCTCAATCGCGCGCAGGCGGGTTACCGGCGTGTTACCGGCGCGGGAAATCCGTGTTACGGCGCCACCGCCCGGTGCGCCGGCATGCGGCGGCGGATCGCCGCGCGCAGCGAGCGCCCTCCCTGTCGCTCTGTTTCCCTTAGAGAACTCTAGCCTCTCTCCAACGTCGCTCTAATGACGGCGGATTAGTGTGCCAATCAGCGGACATTGATTCGCCGGAGCAGCTCGAACGGGAACGCATTCAGGCCGCCGGCCCGCGGAGGCGACAGCGATTCAAGACCAGCCGTAACCGGCAGAGCGAAAAGAGGAGGAGGCGCGATGAGCATGAAGAGAGCCGCGTAGCGATACCGACGCCACGCGAGATTCGATTCCAAGCAAGGAGCTGAAATGACGAAGGTCCAGACGATAACGATGGCGGCAATCGCCGCCCTGGCGCTGGCGGCCGCCGCGCTGCTGACCACAGGGGCAATGACGTCCGCCCAGACCGGCGACGAAGCGACGCCAACGCCCACCCCCACCGCGACCGGGGAGCCGACGGACGAGACCCCTACGCCGACGCCGGACGCGAGCGAGGAGTCAGATGAGGGCACGGCGGACGAGGACGCAGCCGGCGATGACTCGACGGGCGAGGACGCAGCGGGTGACGACGCCGACGCATCCGGGGACGGCGAGGCGAATGAGGACGCCACGACGACCGGATGCGCAGGCGGCCACCTGTTGAAGGCGGCGGCGGCCGAGGTGCTCGGCATCGGCGAGGACGAGCTGCGAGAGTCCTTGCGGGACGGCCAGACGCTGGCCGAGATCGCCGAGGGGCAGGGGATGAGCCGGGAAGAGTTCCGGTCGGCGCTCCTGGAGAACGTCAGCGCTGACCTTCAGGCGCGGTTGGACACCGGCGAGATCACGCAGGAGAAGTTCGACGAAGTCAACGGCAGCCTGGAGGAGAAGGTGGACAGCGCCCTGGACGCCGAGGGCGGCCTGGGGTTCCGGGGGTTCCACGGCAGGCCCAGCGAGGAGTCCGAGGGCAGCGAAGCGTAGCGCGTAGCGGCTGCTGAAGAGAGGGGGCCGGATCCGCTCCGGCCCCCTCTCGCTGCCCGGCTCTAACCCGTCTCGCACGAGGCGGTCAGACGTCGAGGAGGGCGGCGACGAGCATCCTGGCCGAGAGGAAGGCGAGGGAGACGGCGAGCAGGGCCAGGGTGTGCCGGGGCCGCAGCACGCCGGCGATGCGGGCGCCGAGCTGGGCGCCGGGGATGGTGCCGGCGCCCAGCGCCACGGCCTGAAGCAGGACGTCGCCGCTGAGGGTGCCCTGGGCCAGGTGGACGATGGTGGCGCCGCCGCTCATGAAGATCAGGATGAAGGTGGAGGTGGCGACGGCGAACTGGACGGGGACGTGGAGGATGAAGATCATGGCGGGCACGTGGAAGGCGCCACCGCCGATGCCGAACAGGCTGGATACCAGACCCACGCCGGCGCTGATCGCTACGGCCTGCCAGACACGGTAGGCGTAGCGGTAGGTGCCTTCGGGGGCGGGCTGGGCGCGACGGAGGACGCCGGGGCCGGACAGCGGCTGCCGGATGCCGCGGGGTGGGCCTCGCAGGGCGATTCCGGCGACGACGAGGAGCAGGACGGCGAAAAGGAGGGTGAACAGGCGCTCCGGCAGGTAGCCGACGAGGAAGACGCCGGCGATGACGCCGGGGAGTGACGCCGCGGCCAGCAGCAGGCCGGTCACGTAATCGATGCGGAGCCGGCGGGCGTAGGCTATGGCGCCGGAGGTGGCGTTGGCCCAGACGACGGCCAGGGAGATGGCGGTGAGGTCCTCGGGATCATAGTCCGGGTAGAGGAGAATGAGGATGGGGATGAGGATGAAGCCGCCGCCGAGGCCGACGGTGGTGCCGTAGGCGCCGACTGCAAAGCCGAGGGCGGCGAGGCCCAGGAGCTCGAGGAGCTCCACTCTACGCCCGCGCCCTGGATCGTCTTGCGGCCAACAATGGTCACTTTACAGCGAGGCGGGGCAGCGGGCCAGATAGCTGTCGTCGGCTTGCGCGGAAGTAGCGACACGTAGAACATGGGCTTCATGGTTCAGCGTAAGGCGATCAGGGGCCACTCGGCGGGAGGCGCGTGATAGGCGGCGACGAGGAACCCGGACAGGCGCTGCCGGCCGTGGCCACTCGTGCGGCGATGCTGGAGCGGTTGGAGCGGGAGACGTTCGACCTGGCGATAATCGGCGGCGGGATAACGGGGGCGGGGGTGGCGCGGGACGCGGCGCTGCGGGGGCTCTCGGTAGCGCTGGTGGAGCAGGGGGACTTCGCCTCGGGGACGAGCAGCCGCTCGTCGAGGCTGATCCACGGCGGCCTGCGCTACCTGCGCTACGGGCACCTGGGGCTGGTGCGCGAGGGTCTGCACGAGCGGGGGCTGCTGCTGCGGCTGGCGCCGCATCTGGTGCGGCCGCTGGCCTTCGTGATGCCGGTGTGGGAGGACAGCCGCGACGGGCCGCTGCTGCTGCGGCTGGGGCTGACGGGCTACGACGTGCTGGCGGGGACGCTGGGCATCGGCCGGCACAGGGGGCTGTCGCGGGAGCGGCTGCTAGAGGCCGAGCCGAGCCTGCGCAGCGAGGGGCTGAAGGCCGGCTTTCGCTATTTCGACGCGACGACGGACGACGCGCGGCTGACGCTTTCGGTTGCGCTTTCGGCGGCGAGGGCGGGGGCGGTGGCGCTGAACTACGCGAAGGCCGTGGGGCTGGAGCGCACGGGCGAGCGGGTGACGGGGATCAACTTCCGCGACGCGGCGGGCGATGCGGAGGGGACGGTGCGGGCGCGGGTGGTGGTGAGCGCGGCGGGTCCCTGGACAGACCAGCTACGGGAGACGCTGGGCCAGCGCGCCATCCTGCGTCCGACGAAGGGCGTGCACCTCGTCGTGCGGCGGGAGAGGCTGCCGGTGAACGCGGCGGTCGCGTTCTACTACGGCGAACGGCTGCTGTTCGCGGTGCCGCACGACGAGCACACATACATTGGGACTACGGACACGGACTGGCAGGGCGATCCCGGGAGCGTGGAGACGGAATCGGAGGACGTGGAGTACGTGCTGGAGGCGACCAACGCCAGCTTCTCGACGGGGCTGGAGGTGGGAGACATCGTCGGGGCCTGGGCGGGCCTGCGGCCGCTGCTGGCCGACGAGGGGACGCCGTCCGAGGTGTCGCGGGACTACGACATCCTGGACGGACCACCAGGCCTGTACACGATCTGCGGCGGCAAGCTGACGAGCTTCCGGTCGATGGCGGAGCAGATCGTGAGCCAGGTCGTGGAACGGGAGGGCGAGCGCTTCTCGGTACGGCCGCGGCGGTCGCGGACGGCGCGGGCGCCGCTGCCGGGTGCGACGGCGGACTTCAAGAACTATCGCCGCTCGGCGGTGGCGGCGCTGGGGGGCGGCTGGGGGCTGACGGAGGCTGCGGCGAACCGCCTGGTCGACACGTACGGAACGGAGCACGTGCGGGCGCTGGCGCCGGCGGCGCGGAACCCGGAGCTGCTGGAGCCACTGGCGGAGGGGTCGCCGGTGCTGGCGGTGGAGGCGGTGAACGCGGCGGAGCAGGAGATGGCGGTAACGCTGGAGGACTTCATGCGGCGGCGGACGGACCTGATGCTGTTCGGGGAGGGCGGCAGCCCGGCCGCGGCGTCGGCAGCAGCGCGGCACATGGCGAAGGCGCTGGGCTGGGACGGCGAGGAGACCGAGCGGCAAATCGGTTCGTACCTCGAGGCGGTGTCGCGGATGATGGCCTTCCGCCGGGGTTGACGCGAGCTACTCCAATGGGAAACGCTGGAGGTCGCGGCCGATGGTGATGGGGCCCTCGAATATCTTGTCCAGGCCAGCGACGAAGGCGTCCGCCTGCGGGCCCTGCTCGGGGACGGCCGGCAGGAGGTGGGAGAGGACGAGGTGTTTGACCGCGGCCTGCTGGGCCACGGCGGCCATATCACCGATGCCGGCGTGGTAGGTGTGGGCGTCCTCCAGGAGATCGGCCTGGACGTTGTTGCCGATGGAACGCAGCTGGCCCTCGAGGGTCTTCATCATCTCGACGTTCATGGAATCGCAGACGAGGATGTCGGCGTCGCGGGCGCCGTTGAGGAGGCCGGGGCAGGGGTTGGTGTCGCCGGAGACGGCGATGGTGCGACCGCCGTTCTCGAAGCGGAAGCCGTAGGCGGGCTTGACGGGGCGATGGTCGACCTCGTAGGCCTTGACGGCGATGTCGCCGATGCGGGCGACCTGGACAGGGTCGTCGCCGGCCTCGAACTCGGTGACGTCGGCGGCGAGACCGCCGGCCCAGAGCTTGTCGCCGTGGTGATCGAGCCGGAACTTCGTATCGGCGGCCATGGCCTCCTGGAAGCCGTTGACCATGCGCGCCGTGCCGGCGGGGCCGTAGATGGGGATCGGGTGGCTGACACCGCCGACCCAGCGCATGACCAGGAAGTCGGCCAGGTCTGTCGTGTGGTCGGAGTGGAGGTGGGTGAAGAATACGGCATCGATGGTCTGGGGGTTGAGGGCGGCCTGGTAGAGGCGGAGGGTGGAGGACCAGCCGGTGTCGACGAGGATGCGGGAAGCGCCATCGGTAATGACCTGGGAGGGCCCGAATCGGTGGGCGGCGTGAACGGGGCTGCCGGTGCCCAGGAGGACAAGCTCGAGGGAGGCCATGGGTCTCCTTTCCGGGAGTGGCGCAGCGAACGCGCGACGAATATACCACAGAAGAGGCGGGGAACCGGGCAGGGCGGTGATATACTCTCGCCATGTCTGAAACGCCGATGAGGATGGCCTGGCGCGCGGCAGGGGTGGGGCTGATCGCAGTCGTGGCTCTCCTGGCGGCGTGCGGCGGAAGCGGGGATTCGTCGAGCGACGAGGGCGGGTTCGAGCTGGACCCAGCGCCGACGCCGCTGGGGGCCTGCGCGTCGGTGCTGCCGCCGCTGACGGCGGACGCGCCGACGGCGGAGTCGTTCGCGGCGGCGGACGAGGGCGTGGCGCGGACTATCGAGCTGGCGGAGGCGGACGATCTGGTTGGGGCAACGGAGGTGTTCTTCTCGTCGGCGCACGACCTGACGCACGACATCGACGGGCCGCTACAAGAGGTGAACGCGCCGCTGAAGATAACGCTGTGCAATGAGGTCTTGCAGATGGAGCAGGAGCTTGCCGGGGAGATGGACGCGAAACGGGCGGCGGAGCTGGGGCGGGGCGTCCAGGAGCTGCTGGTTATGGCGCGGGAGGCGCTGGGCCTGGCCGATTAACGGCGTGTGAAGGCTGTAACTAGCGCGGCCCTACGGATTGACCGTAACCGCTGGCAGTGCTACTTTTTTGCACAATAAGGAGGCAGGCAACCCGCCTTCGTTCCCCCGAGAAGAAGTGAGCGCGGTGGCGGCTTGGGAGGGAGTGCGGAAGGCCGGTCCCCGAATTCTGTATGAGAATACGACTAGAGGCAGGACTGTTGCAGGGCCGCCTGGGATTCCTTTCCCACGCGCTGGATGTTGCCGCACCGCCCATCGTCGTCCTGCTGACGCTGTTCCTGCTGCTGGAGCGGACGCCGTCCAAGGAGCCGCTGATGTACGGGGGGCTGGTGGTGACGCTGGCGGTGCTGACCTGGGCGTCGGCGCGGAGCCGGGGGGCGTACGGGCTGTGGGCGTTGTACATCGGCGGGTTCGCCCTGTTCAGCCTGCTGCGATCTTTCACGGACGAGACGGGAGTGCCCACGCACATCGGTGACCTTGTGCAGGCGGAGAAGGCGCTGACGTTCGGGACGGTGCCGACTGTCTGGCTGCAGGGGAAGCTGTTTAACCCGACGGACATCACCTGGCTGGACCGGATGGCAACGTACGTCCACTGGTCGTACTTCGCGCTGCCGCACCTGTTCGCGATGCACCTGTTCTTCGGGCACCGTGATCTGTTTCAGCGCTACGTGTACCTGTTCGTGGGCATACTGGCGGTGGGGCTGCTGATCTACTTGATCTTCCCGGCGGCGCCGCCCTGGGTGGCTTCGCTGAGCGGCCAGCTGGACCCGACGTACAAGATAGTGACCGAAGTGGGCAGCGAGCTCAACGTCAACATTTACACGTACTTCGAGGGCCGAATACGAGACTCGAACCCGGTAGCGGCGATGCCTTCGATACACATGGCCGTGAGCGTGGCCGTCCTGCTCATCGCGTTCCGGGTGAACATCTTCCTGGGCGTGTGCGCGCTGCTGTACAACCTGGCGATGGCGTTCTCGCTGGTTTACGCGGGTGAGCACTACCTGGTGGACCTGGCGGCGGGCGTCCTGGTGACGCTGTTTGTGTACGCGGCGGTTGAGATCTGGTTCCGCGTGCGGGAGGGGGCTCACGTGCCGTTCGCGGTGCGGCCGCCGCCGGAACCGAGCTACCCGCCCTCACCGCTGGACTAAGCGCCCGGCGGGCTTCAGCCAACCTTCCGAACCCGCGCCCTTTCGTGTATCATGCCAGCACGAAGCTAGCAGGGAGAGTTACCTATGTCCGATCTGTGGTTCAAGTCCGCTTACGAGCTCGCCGCCGCCGTCCGCTCCAGGCAGCTGTCACCGGTGGAGCTGATGGAGGCGTGCTACGAGCGCATCGAGGAGACGAACCCGGTGCTGAACGCGTTCAACGCCTTGCGTCCGAAGGAAGAGTCGGTGGCGGAGGCGCGGGAGCTGGAAAGACGGATCGCCGCGGGCGAGGAGGCGGGGATACTGGCCGGGCTGCCGTTCGGGGTGAAGGAGCTGGAGGACGCAGAGGGCTTTCCCTCCACCCACGCCTCGGTGCCGTACAAGGACGACTACCCGGATCAGGACTCGACGCAGGTGGAGCGGCTGAAGCAGGCGGGGGCGATACTGATCGGGAAGACGAACTCGCCGGAGTTCGGGTACACGGCGTTCACGAAGAACCTGCTGTTCGGGATCACGCGGAACCCCTGGAACCCGGAGCGGACGCCAGGAGGGTCCAGCGGCGGCACCTCGGCGGCTATAGCGTCGGGGATGGTGCCGATCGCCACGGGGTCGGACGGGGGCGGATCGGTGCGGATACCGGCGTGCTACACGGGCTGTTTCGGGCTCAAGCCCAGCTATGGACGGATACCGAAGGGGCCGTTCGAGATGCTGGGCTGGAACGACACCGCCGTGTACGGACCGATAACGCGGACGGTGCAGGACGGGGCGCTGTTCATGGACGCGGTGGTGGGGGCGCACGAGGCGGACCCGGACTCGCTGCCGCACCCGGGGTACTCGTACGTTGACGTGATGGAGCGCGATCCGGGGAAGCTGCGGATCGCGTTCAGCCCGACGTTCGGGTACGCGACGATCCAGAGCGACGTCCTGCGGGAGGTGACGGCGGCGGTCAAGGTGTTCGAGAAGCTGGGGCACGACATCGACGAGGTGGAGCGCGTCATCGAGGGTGACCCGGGGATCGAGTGGATGCGGGTCTCGGGCGCGGAGACCTACGCCAAGATCTACGAGAGGATAGAGGACCACCGCGAGGACTTCGGTCGATCGTTCCTGAAGGGCGTGGAGCGAGCGCGCAGGCTGACGCCGGACCGGTACGGGAAGGCTCAGCGGGTGCGAGCGCGGCTGGTCAACGACATGTGGCACTTCTTCGAGAAGTACGATGCTCTGCTGACGCCGACGCTACCCACTGAGGCGTTCGACGCGCGGGGAAAGTGGCCGGAGAAGATAAACGGCACGAAGATAGAGAACCCGCTGATGGCGGTGGTATTCACTTACCCGTTCAACCTGACGGGCCATCCGGCGGCCAGCGTCCGGGCGGGGCTGACGGACGCGGGGCTGCCCTGCGGGCTGCAGATCGTGGCGCCGCGACACCGCGAGGACCTGATCTTCCAGCTGGCCCGCGCCTACGAGCAGGAGCGGCCCTGGAACGACGCCTGGCCGAAGGGCGTGCCGGCCGCGGTCTAGGGATGGCGGTGGCGAAGCCGGAAGAGCGGTATGTCGGGCGGGACTACCCGGGCCGCGAAGTCCACGTAACGCCGGAGCTCGTTCGCGGCTACGCTGAGGGGACAGCGGACGACAACGCCTGGTACAGCGGCGACTCGCCGTTCGGCGGTGCCGTCGCGCCGGCCCTGATCCTGCACTCGGAGTGCTACAAGGACCTGTCGTGGTACCTGCCAAACCTGTACGGCAACCTGCACGCGCGGCAAGAGTGGGAGCTGTTCCATCCGATCATGGTCGGCGATAGGGTGACCACGCGCTCACTCATCGTCGACCGGTACGTGAAGCGGGACCGCGACTTCATCGTCAAGGAGGTGTCGTGCTACGGGGCGGACGGGCGGCTGCTGAACCGGGGGCGGACGCACCAGAGCTTCCTGCTGGACAAGAGCCGGACGGGGCTGGTCGTGGACAAGGAGCGGGAGAAACGGAGCGACCGCCGGTTCGAGGCGGGCGAGGGTGAGGCGCTGGAGGAGATAGCGGCGCTGGAGAAGGAAGTGACGCTGGCGATGTGCAAGGCGTTCTCCGGGCCGGCGGTGAACTACCACAACGACGTGGAGGCGGCGAAAAAGCTGGGGTTCCCGGACATCGTGGTGCAGGGGATGATGACGCTGTGCTTCCTATCGCAGATGATGACGGAGCGGTTCGGGGCGGGCTGGTACGTGGGCGGGCGAATGAACGTGGCGCTGGTGAACGTGGTCTGGCAGAGCGACCGGCTGGCCTGCAGGGGCCGCATCGTCGAACGGACAGTGGAGGGGCGGGCGCAACGGGCGCGGGCGGAGGTCTGGTGCGAGAAGCCGGACGGCACGAAGGTGGTAGTGGGGACGGCGAGCGCTGTCGAGGAGTAGGTCCGACCGGACAGACGAAGAAAGGCCCCCTCGATAGGGGGCCTCGCGTATTTTTCTGGGGTGGTGGTTAGGCGGGGGCGCGGGGCAGCCGCTCCACGATGATGTCCAGGGCCTCGCCGCGGTGGAGCCAGCGAACGAGCTCACGGCGCAAGAGGAGGCTGGCCTTTTCCAGGGCCTGCACCCGCCGCGGGTCTTCCTGCTGGCCCATGGCGGAGTGAACCTCTCTGAGAGCGCTCTCACAGGCGGCGGCCATGCGCCAGGCGAAGAACCAGCGTCCGGAGAGGTCTGACCAGGCGTCGGTAGCCTCCGGGTGCGAGCGTTGGGCCGTCGTCATAATTAGTAAACCTTTCTCTGTCGTGCCACTTGGTCAATATAAGGATGCTTTGGCCCTGGCGATGTTACAGCCGATAGCCGTCCGATACAGGCCTTGATATACTGAAAGCACCCATCGAGACTAGCGAGGTGATTCGCGCTGCCCAGACGACAGCGAAGACGAAGGGCGTTACGGGGAGAGCCGGCAGCCCGCCGGGCGAAGCCGCCGTTTCCGGTCAACCTGATCTGGAACGTCAAGTTCTTTTACCTGGCGTTCATGATGGTTATGATCCTGAGCCTGGCTGCCGTGGGCCTAGCGCCGAGCCTGGGGAGCGGCCGCAACAATAGCACCGGCGTGCCGGTGGACGAGGACGTGGCAGAAGCGAGCCCGACACCGGAGGGACTGCCGACGTTCGAAAGCCCCCAGGACACGATAGACATCGGCCGCGGGTACACGGCGACGATAACCACCGATCAGGGGCCGATAGTCCTGGAGCTGGACACGGCGAACGCGCCAGAGACGGCGAACAGCTTCGCGTTCCTGGCCGGCCAGAACTATTACGACGGACAGGAGTTTTTCTGGGTGATACCCGGATTCGACGCGCAGGCGGGTGACCCGACGTGCGTGGACAACGAGGAGTTCTCCTGCAGCGGCGTGGGCGGCCCGGGCTACACGCTGGCCAAGGAGGGCGAAGGGGCGCCGGGCGGCCAGTGGGCCGTGATAGCGCCGGTAACCGTAGCGGGCGGGGACCAGGTGCACGGAAGCCAGTTCGTCATCGCCATGAGCGAAGACGGCGACTTCGAGGGCACGGTGATCGGCCTGGTGAGCGAGGGGCAGGAGATCCTGCAATCGCTGGGTGAGCGGCGGCCGTGCTTCGGGACGCAGACGCCGGATGCCGGCGGCTGCCAGGCGGAGGACGACCTGGCCCAGCCGCTGACGATAGAGGACGTGGTGGTCCAGCCGGCGTAACGATTAACGGACATCGAAAAAGGCCGGCCGTTGCGTAACGGCCGGCCTTCGCGTTTGCGCCCCAGGTTCAGGCTTTCTTCTCTCCGGAGGTCTCAGCGGCGGACTTGTCGTCGCCGGGTTCCTTCTCGCCTTCCTTGACCTCGCGGCGGAACTCGCGGATGCCGCGGCCGATGGAGCCGCCGATATCGCCGATACGGCTGGCGCCGAACAGCACGACGACTATCCCCAGGATGATGAGGAGCTCGGGCGCGCCGAGGCTCTGGAATATCAGGAACGGCATATCATCGCCTCCGTTGGGTCTCTGCAATCAGCTTACCACACCGCGCAGCGTCAGGCGGCGGCGCGTTCGACGAGGAACATGAGGCCCATGAACACGAGGCACAGGCCGAGGGCGGGCAGGCCGACCTGCCAGACGCCTCCGACGAAGAAGAAGATGGCGGCGGCGCCGGCGAAGGACATGACGGAGACGATAAGGATTCGGGCGATGATGATGTAGAACGGGACTTCCGGTTCCGGCGGCGGCGGGCTGTCTTCCATATCCTCCCTGGAGCTCTACTCCACAGAGGGAATTATCGCTCCCATGAGGTCGAGCATCAACCGCGAGGCGATGCGGGCGGTGACGCCGGCGGAGTCGTAGGTGGGGTTGACCTCGCAGAGGTCGAAGGCGATGACGCGGGAGCGGCGGGCGATGAGGAGCAGCGCGTCCTTCAGCTGGTAATAGCCGATGCCGCCCGGCTCCGGGAAGCCGGTGCCGGGAGCGGTCGCCGGATCGAGGATGTCGATGTCGATCGTGACGTAGGTGTCGCCCTCGGGGTGGACATCTGCGAGAGCCAGCTCGACGCCGTCGCGGACGATGCGCTCGCTGGTGACGGTCTGGACGCCGTCGCGGACCGCCGCGCGGTAGGGCTCGGCGTGCTCCAGGGCGCCGCGCAGGCCGACCTGGACGATGCGCTGGACGAAGGTGAGCTCGCTGATGCGGCGCATCTGGTTGTCGTGGGAGAAGCGCTGTCCGTACTTGTCGTCGGTGTAGTCCTGGTGGGCGTCGAACTGGACGACGGTGAGGGGGCCGTTCTCGAAGGCGCGGACGAGGGGGAAGGTGACGGCATGGTCGCCGCCGACGAAGACGGGTAGGCGGCAGCGGGAGCGGAGGAAGGCGGCGGCCTCCGTGATGCGGCCGAAGTTGTCCTCCAGGCTGATGGTGCGGATGTCGACGTCGCCGGCGTCGACGATGGAGACGCCGCGGAGGAGCGTCTGGCCGGACTCGGCGTCGAGCCAGCCAGCGCCATCGTCGCCGTTGACGGGCGCGAGGCGCATGGAGGCTTCGCGGACGCCCAGGGGGCCGAAGCGGGCGCCGGGCCGGTCGTTCGTGCCGGCGTCGAAGGGGATGCCGAGGACGGCGACGTCGGCGCGGACGGCTTCGGGGTCCTCGGCGGGGGGCGCGCCGAAGAAGGTGGGCCAGCCGGGGCGGATGGGGAGGGTCACGAGCGCTTGCCTCCTCGCCGCGGCTGGTTAGGGGGCCGGGCGCGCTCGGAGGGGCGGGCGCGAGCGCGCTTGGCGTTCTCCTGGACGTGGGGAGGGGCCGGGCGTCTGCGGGGTCCGCTCTGTCTTGTAGCCATGTCTGTAGGTAAAGTGTAGACCTTCCGTCTGCACCTGTAGACGGGGTGAACGCTGGAAAAGTTACCCTTCCGGCGTCTCGTGGACGAGGTGGCGGTGGCGAGGGTCAGCAGGGGCTCGTCCCATCGACCCTTCGGCAGGCTCAGGGCAGCAGGCTATGAAGGCCGCTAATACACACGCCTACAGGGGGCCGCCGGTGCGCTACTCGCGCTTCTCGGCGACGAGGGAGGCGATCTGCTGGGTGAAGATAATCGTGTCGTCCACGGGGCGGACTTCGAGGCCGGCGAGGTCGGCCTCGGCGCCGCCGACCATGAGGCGGCGGATGTGCTCGATGCGGGCGGGGGAGGAGCGATGGCCGACGAGCCACTCATTGAACTCGCGGGGCAGGTCGTGGACCTGGATGGAGCGGACGCGGAGGCCGGCTTCGCCGCAGTAGGCGATGATCTGGCTGAGGCGGAGGTAGCCGGGGTGGGAGCGGTCGCGCAGGCGCTCCAGCCGGTCCTGGTAGCGGGCGCGGGCGGCCTGCTCGGAGGCGATGATGTCCTCGATGACGATGCGGCCGCCGGGGACGGCGACGCGGCCCATCTGCTTGACGACGAGGCGGGGGTGGGTGAGGTGGTGAAAGGAGGGTCCGCAGACGACGAGGTCGAAGCAGTCGTCGGGGTAGCGGAGCTCGTGGGCGTCGCCGGGCTCGAGGATGACGTTGGCGGGGCGACGGGGTCGCAGGTCCCACTCCAGGGCGTGGACCTCGCGGGCTTTGGGAGCGAAGGCGAAGGCGAGCATGCCGGTGCCGACGTCGAGGACGCGGTCGGAGGCGCGGGGTTTGACGAAGGTGACGAGACGGCGGACGCGGCGGCGGTCGGCGATGATCTTGCTGACGGTCACGGCGTCAGGCTACGGCGGGCGTGGCGGGGGGTCAAGCGCCGGGGCGGGAACGGTTGGTAGAATGGATGGCGATGTGCAGGATATCCGGGCCGGCGGGGCTCATCGTCGCGGTCGCGCTCCTGGCCGCGGCGTGCGGCGGCAGCGGTTCGCCCAGCGCTTCCCCGCAACCGACGCCGGAGCCGGGCGAGAAGCAATCGTCGACAGCGGCGATCGTCGACTACGTGACGGGCGGGGGGCTGGACGGGAGGGCGTACCAGATGAGCGATCCGCTGGGCTGCGAGGCGACCGAGGACTCGCTGGAGGCGAGGGGGAAGGTGTGTATCTACTTTTCGACCGGGGAGTTTGAGGACACGAGCGGGACGATCGAGGTGATCCGGAAGGGCGAAGCAGAGCGCTGGGAGCTGACGCTGGAGCTGCGGGAGGACCTGAGCTGGCGGGTGACGGGGGCGGAACAGCTGGCGGGGGAGTGACTTAGGATGGTCGGGGTGGGCGGATTCGAACCGCCGGCCTCCTGGCCCCAAACCAGGCGCTCTAACCTGACTGAGCTACACCCCGTCCGGCTTCAATCTTAGGGCCGAGGCGAGCAGGGGGTCAAACGAACCTGGCCTGCGTTCGAATATAATCGAGGGCGTGAAGACGTGGTTCGTATGCGCCGCCGTGATCGCCGTGGCGCTGCTGGCGCTGGCCTGCGAATCGGACGACGGCGGCACGGGTTCGCCCGCGAGCGAGGCGACGCCGCAGCAGGCTGAATCGCAAATCAAGGCGCTAGCCAAAGAGCACCTGATCGGCGTGGCGAAGGGGCTGGGCGAGAAGTCGGCGTGCGAGGCCGTGGAGTTCGACGGGGCGAGCGGGGAGTGGAAGGCCGAGTGCGTGTGCCCCATCTGCTTCGAGTCGCAGGATATAGTGGTGGTGATGCGGGTGCCGGACGCGCCGGGGTCGAGGGCGCGGGTAGAGAGCTGCGAGCCGCTGGAATCGGGGGCGTGCAAGATATCGCCGGAGCGGAGGCCGGGCGCGGCGGCGACGGGAGAGACGACGCCGGAGGAGGGGGAGGGTAGCGCGACGCCGGAAGGTAGTGCGCCGGAAGAGGCGACGCCGGAGGCGTGAGGTATTGCCGCACTGAGGGAAGGTGCGCCCAGGATGAGCGGATGTAGGTCGGGGTCTTGAGACCCCGACACGCTGTTGCGGGCAGCTGAAGCTACCCGCCTACATTGCGGCCTTCGTCAGCCTATCCAGGGCTGAAGCCCTGCAGCTACGAGCCCCACCCAACGGGCGACCTGAAGGTCGCCCCTACGCGCGGGAGCCTACGCGGGGTTTTCGGCGGGCTGGGCGGCGCCGATGATCTCGCGGACGTCCTCGACGGCGTGGTCGCGCATCCAGGCTTCGAACCCCTCCAGGACGTCGAGGGGGGCGCGGGGGTTGCGGAAGGTGGCGGTGCCGACCTGGACGGAGGTGGCGCCGGCCATGAGGTACTCGACGGCGTCCTCGCCGGTCTCGATGCCGCCGCAGCCGATGACGGGGACGACGACGGCGGAGGCGACTTCGTAGACCATCTTGACGGCGATGGGCTTGAGGGCGGGCCCGGAGAGGCCGCCGGACCCCCAGCCCAGGGCGGGACGCCGGGATTCGACGTCGATGCGCACGGCGGGGAAGGTGTTGATGACGGTGAGGGCGTCGGCGCCGGCGTCGGCGACGGCGCGGGCGACGGCGACGATGTCGGCGGCGTTGGGCGTGAGCTTGACGATGAGGGGCAGAGTCGTCGAGCGGCGGGTGGCTTCGACGACCTCGGCGGCGGCGCGAGGGCTGGAGCCGAACTCCAGGCCCTCGTCGACGTTGGGGCAGCTGATGTTCATCTCGAGCGCGGCGACGCCGGGGACGCCGTCCAGGCGGCGGGCCAGCGCGGCGTAGTCGGCGACGGTCTCGCCGGCGATGTTGGCGACGACGGGGACTGTCCAGGTGTCCCAGACGGGGGCGACGTCGCGGAGGATGGCCTCGAGGCCGATATTCTGGAGGCCGATGGAGTTGATCATGCCGGCGGCGGTCTCGGCGATGCGGGGCTGGACGTTGCCGCGGCGGGGCTTGAGAGTGACGGCCTTGCTGACGATGGCGCCGAGTCTCTGGATATCGAAGACGCGGGCGTACTCCAGGCCGTTGGCGAAGGTGCCGGAGGCGGTCATGACGGGGTTGGAAAGGGAGAGTGCGGTCTTGCGTCCGGCGGCGAGGTCTACGCTGAGGTTCACTCCGCTCCGATTATACGGGGCGAGCCGTCGCCGAGGATAGCGAACGGCGGCACGGGACGCGTGGTCGCGTCCCGTGCCGCCGCTGCCTGTGCTCGAACGGAAGCTAGACGGCGATGGCGACTGCCGCGCCGGAAGGCGCGGCGGCGATGCCGTCCTCGTCGTCGGAAGCTGCCTTGGGAGCGGAGCGCATACCGCCCCAGCTGTGGTATCCGGACGAGGAGTCGTCGTCCCAGATGTAGTCGGTCGCGGAGTTGCGGAACTCGCGGACCTCGCCGCAGCGCTTGCAGCGCCCGGAGCTCATCGAGCCTCTGGGGGTATCGATGAGCCAGTGGTGTACGCAGCCACCGGTCTGAACCGCCACGGCGCCGTTTTCGGCGGGCGCGTGGCCGTTGGTCTCGGGGGCGGCGCTCTTCGGCCGTTCTCTGACTGCCGCCTTACCCATCACTGCCACCTCCTGGATTCGGATTCCTTTCTCTGTAGGATGTGTCCTAAGCTGTATACGTTACAACGAAGGACTTCGGATTATATGTCCGTTTGAAAGAGGTGTCAAGGTTTATTCTGTATATAATTGTGAAACGCATTACTTGTCGCCCTTCGCTTGTGTATACTTATAACGGCCACAAGGGCCGAAAGTTAGCATGCAGACGACGAAAAGCGCGATTCTGGCCAGCCTGAAGCGGAGCGGCGGGAGCTCCATCGCTAAGCTGGCGGAGGGTATCGGCGTTGCGAAGATGACGGTGCGACAGCACCTGGCGGTGCTGGAACGCGACGGCTTCGTGCAATCGCACCAGGTGAGGCGGGCCACGGGCCGGCCGCACCTGGTGTACAACCTGACCGACCGCGGCGAGGAGACGTTCCCCAAGCGCTACGACCGGCTGGCCGGGCTGCTCCTGGACGAGGTGTCGCGGCTGGAGGCGGAGGAGATCGCCGGGTTGACGCCGGCGCAGAAGAAGGGGTTGCTGTTCGAGAAGATGGCCGGCCAGCTGCAGACGCGATACGGGTCGCGGCTAGAGGGACGAGCGCTACCGGAGCGGGTAGCGGCGGTAGCAAAGATGCTGGACGATGAGGGCGGGTTCGCGGAGTGGCGGGCAGTGGACGGCGGCTTCGAGATCACGGACTACAATTGCGTGTACCGCCGCGTGGCGGAGCTGGACTCGGACCTGTGCGACTGGCACCTGTCACTGCTCAGCGGGCTGCTGGGCGGGGACGTGCAGTGCAGCCAGTTCATGAGCAAGGGGGCGCAGTCCTGCTGTTTCATCGTGAAGGCAGATGGCGACCGAAAGGGAGGCAGATAATGGCCAGCGAGGTCAGCCGCGAAGCGATACTTTCGGCGCTGAGCAAGATTCAGGACCCGGACCTGCACCGCGACATCGTGAGCCTGGGGTTCGTCAAGGAGGAGGAGATCGTCATCGACGGCGACAGCGTGTCGGTGCGGATCGTGCTGACGACGCCGGCCTGTCCGGTACGCGAGCAGATGAAGCGGGAGGCGGAGGAGCTGCTGCTGGCTATTCCCGGCGTGGAGCGGGCCGAGGTAACCATGGACGCGGAGGTGCGGCAGACGGCGATGCGCGGGCAGCGGCCGGTGGATGGGGTGCGCAACATCATCGCCGTGGCGTCGAACAAGGGGGGCGTGGGGAAATCCACGGTGGCGGTGAACCTGGCGCTGGCGCTGAAGGGGTTCGGGGCGCGGGTGGGGCTGTGCGACGCGGACCTGACCGGCCCTAACGTTCCGACGATGCTGGGCGTGGGCGCCGGCTTCCAGGCAGACTCCGGCCTGGCGATCATCGAGCGCTACGGGATAAAGCTGGCCTCGATCGGGTTTGTATTGAAGAAGGGGCTGGCGGTGGTCTGGCGCGGCCCGATGATCGGGACGGGGGTGCGGCAGCTGCTGCACGACCTGCCCTGGGGCGAGGACGGCGAGCTGGATTACCTGATAATCGACCTGCCGCCGGGGACGAGCGACGCCTCGATGAGCATGGCGCAGGAGGCGCCGATCGCGGGGACGGTCATCGTCACGACACCAAACGCGGTGTCGCTGGAGGACGCCATGAAGGCGGTGACGATGTTCGAGAAGCTGCAGGTGCCGGTGTTCGGCGTGGTGGAGAACATGAGCTTCTTCGCCTGCCCGCACTGCGGCGAGCGGACGGACATCTTCGGGCACGGTGGCGCGCGGGAGGCGGCGGAGGAGCTGGGGCTGGACTTCCTGGGCGAGATCCCGCTGGACGTGCGGGTGCGCGAGGGGGCGGACGCGGGCACGCCCATCGTGGTCAGCGAGCCGGAGTCGCCGGTGTCGGTGGCGATTGGGGAGATCGCGCAGAAGGTGGCGGCGAAGACGAGCGTGCAGCACTTCTTCGCGGAGACGGCGGCGGCGAGCTAGCGCCCTGCAGAATCGCTCTCAAAGCTGAGGGCTTCAGCCCTCGCTACTGTTTGCCCCCGGCGGGACTCTTTGCCCCCTGCGGAGTAAAACCCGCAGCTATGCTTACGCCCGCGCGTTAACCCCACCCCAGATTCCTTCGCGGAGATACGCCTGCCCACGCACAACCGCGTAGCCGCTCAGAATGACATGAGGGGCAAAGACGTAGCCGCGAGTTGTGTAACCCGAAGGTACGTCCCCCCTGTCATTGCCGGCGTCAGAGCGCCTGGAAGACGCGCTTACCTTCCAGCCTCACGATCTTGCCGAGGCCCGGCGGCGGGAAGTGGTTTATCCGGGCGACGACACCCTCCGACTCCAGTTGGTCGAGTACCTTCGTACGGCTGGCTATCGCCGTCTGGGGATCGCTGTCGAAACCGGAGCACCACTCAGGGCGATCGACCTGGGCGGGGTGGTGGGCGAGGTCGCCGGTGATGATCGCCTTCTCGCCTGCGGAGGCGACCACGAAGCTGCTGTGTCCGGGCGTGTGGCCGGGGGTGGGGACCGCCGTGATGTCGTCGGTGACGGCGTGCTCGCCGGAGAAGAGGTCGAGCCGGTCCACGTCCTGGAGCGGCTGGACCTGGCCGCTGAAGTGAGGGCCGGCGACGGCGGGGTTGCCGCCGACCGCGGCGTCCCAGTCCGCCTGGGGGACGAGGTAGCGGGCCTTGGGGAAGGCGGGGGTCTTGTCCGGCATGATGTTCCAGCCCACGTGGTCGGGGTGGAGGTGGGTGAAGACGACGAGATCGACGGACGCCGCGGGAACACCCTTGCCGTTCATGTCCTCCAGCAGCTTACCGTTCATCCCCGGACCGACGCCGGTGTCCACGAGGACGACCTTGCCGCCGGAGCGCAAGGCGGAGCACTGGGCGTAGGTCTGGAAGGTGCCGTTGGGGTTGAAGCTATCGGGATAGAGGTCGCGGTAGGGCTCGAACTCCGCCTGGTCGATGGCGGGGAAGAATGCGGCCCAGGGGAAGTTCATGGGGGTGTCCAGGAGCGCTATGATCTCGACGTTGCCTACGGTGATCCTGTCAGGCATGGGAGCCTCCTTCAAGCTGCGCTGGTGCAATGAGATAACGAATACGGGTTTCGCGGGGTCGGTGTCAAGGGGCGGCTGCTGTCTGCGGGTTGAAACGGCAAGCCGGGTAGAGCGTCCCGCGGCGGGCGTCGGCCCAATACCAGATTCCCTTCGACAGGCTCAGGACAGGCCTTCGCGAACATCGTCCTCTGCCGAGCGGGCGTGGTGGCCGCTCAGAATGACAGGGGAGAGTGCCGCCGACGTGCCAGCGCTGGCCCCTCCCCAGATACCTTCGCGGAGATGCGTACGGCCGCGCCAGACCGTTGTCGGCGCTCAGCATGACAGGCAGCTTCGGGCTAGCGAAATACGTCCCTCAGCTCGAAGCGGGGGCCGTCGCGGCAGACGAGCTTGACGCCGCGGCGGGCGAACACGGCGCAGCCGTAGCAGACGCCGGTGCCGCAGCCCATGCGCTCTTCCAGCAGCGCCTGGACGGGCTTGCGGGTGCGGGCGCTTCGGAGGACAGCGGCCATGGAGCGGAACATGGGGTTCGGTCCGCAGGCGAAGACCTGGTCGGCCCAGGCGAGGTGATCGGCGAGAAGCTCGGTGACCTGGCCATGGTGGCCGACGGAGCCGTCGTCGGTGGCGGAGAGGACCTCGACGTCGCCGGGGAGCCGGTCGACGGGGAAGAGTTTGGAGGCGCGACGGGCGCCCTGGAGGAGGGTGACGGCAGCTCCGTGGGGGCGGGCGAGAGCGTCTTCGGCGAGGGAGACGAGGGCGGCGACGCCGAGGCCGCCGGCGACAAGCAGAAGGTTGTGGGCGCCGGCGTCGACCTGGAAGCCGCGCCCCAGAGGACCGAAGACGGTGAGGGAGTCGCCAGCCTGGCGTTCGGAGAGCCAGGCGGTGCCGCGGCCACGAACGTCGTAGAGGATGGCGAACTGGCGGCCTCCAGAGTCGCGGGCAGACGCCCGCCCGTCCGGGCGGAAGCGGTGGAAGCTCATGGGACGTGGCAGGAGGGGGTCGTAGCCGTCGGCGCAGTGGATCATGAGGAAGCGGCCGGGCGCGGCGCCTTTCGCCACCTCCGGGCAGTCCAGCCACATGAGGAAGGTGTCCTCGTAGACGAGCTCCTGAGAGACGACTCGGGCGGACTCGAGCTGCACTATAGCGCCTCCTTAACGACGAAGCCGAGGAGGCCACCGCCGACCAGCAGGTAGGTGACATCGACGCGGAAGCGGACGAGGGCGATCAGGGCGACGACGAGGACGGCAACGGTAAGGGCGTCGGTGAGGGCGGTGCGGGCGAGGACGATACCGGCGGCGAGGATGGCGCCGACGACGGCGGCGGCGACGGCTTTCAGGAAGGCGCGCGCCCACTCCCACTGACGGACGGTCTGGACGAAGCGGGCGCTGGCGGTGGCGAAGACAAAGGAGGGGAGGAAAATCGCAACGGTGGCGACGACGGCGCCCGGGAGGCCGGCGGCGGCGTAGCCGACGAAAGTCGCGGTGATGACGATCGGGCCTGGGGTAGACTGGCCCAGGGCGACGCCGTCCAGGAACTGCTCGCGGGTGAGCCAGCCGAATCGCTCGACGACGTCGTGCTCGATGAGGGGGATCATGACGAAGCCGCCGCCGAACAGGAGGCCGCCGGTGCGGAGGAAGAGGAGGGTCAGGTCGACCAGCGTATCGCCCTGCCAGGCGAGGAGGGGCGGGGCGGCGGCGAGGACGGCGATCGCGGGCAGGGAGCGGAAGACGGGCGGGCCGGCGTAGACGAGGACGCCGGCGAGGCCGACGGTGAGGAGGACGAGGGCCTCCCAGGAAGGCAGGGCGAGGGTGAAGGCGAGGCCGACGGCGAAGGCGACAGCGAGTCGCCAGTCGGTGACGGCGGCACGGCCGGTGCGCCAGACGGTGGCAGCGATGACGGCGATGACGACAGGCTTGACGCCGTAGAAGATCGAGTCGACGCGGAGGGAGGCGCCGTGCTCGAAGTAGGCCCAGCTGAGGGCGAGCATGAGGGCGAAGGCGGGGAGGATGAAGACGAGGCCGCTCAGGAGGGCGCCGGGGAGGCCGGCGCGGAGGTAGCCGGTGTGGATGGCCATCTCGGTGGAGTTGGGGCCGGGCAGCATGTTGGTGACGGCGAGGGAGTCCAGGAAGTGCTGGTGATCGAGCCAGCGGCGGCGGCGGACGGTCTCCTCCTCCATGAGGGCGATGTGGGCGGTGGGACCGCCGAAGCCGATGACGCCGAGCTTGGCGAACAGCCGGACGACCTCGGCGAGGCGGCCGGGGGCGGGGGCGTCGCTAGGAGCGGTCGAGGTAGTCACGTAGCGGCTGGACTGTGAAGTGGCGGTCGCCGCCGGCGAGGGCGGAGACAGCGGCGGCGGCAGTATCGATAGAGGTGAAGCAGGGGATGCGGCGCTCGGCGGCGGCACGGCGGATCTGGTAGCCGTCGCGCAGGGTGGCGGCGCGCTCGCCCTCCGGCGTGTTGATGACGACGTCGACGAGCCCCTCGCGGATGACGTCGACGACGTTGGGGTGGCCCTCGTCGAGGCGCTTGGGGACCTGCTCGACGGGGAGGCCGATGGCGGCGAGCATGGCGGCGGTGCCCTCGGTGGCGTACATGCGGTAGCCGACGTCGGCCAGGCTGCGGACGACGGGGAGGGCCTCGGGCTTGGTGCGATCGGCGAGGGAGAGGAGGATGGCGCCGCGGCCGGGAAGGGCGAGGTCGGAGGCCTGGAGGGCCTTGGCGAGGGCGGACTCGAAGGTGTAGTCGATGCCCATGACCTCGCCGGTGGACTTCATCTCGGGGCCGAGGTAGGTGTCGACGCCGATGAGCTTGGACATGGAGAAGACAGGGGCCTTGACGGCGACGAGGCGTCGCTTGGGCCAGAGGCCGGGCTCGCGGCCGAGGTCGCCGAGGGTCTTGCCGAGCATCACCTGGACGGCGAGGCGGACCATGGGGACGCCGGTGACCTTGGAGATGAAGGGTATGGTGCGGCTGGCACGGGGGTTGACCTCGAGGACGTAGACGGTGGACCTGTCGCCGTCATCGCCGGAGGAGCGCATGATCACGTACTGGACGTTCATCAGGCCGCGGACCTTGAGGGCGGCGCCGATGCGCTGGGTGTAGTCGACGATGGTGTTGACCTCGTCCATGGTGAGGCCGAGGGCGGGGTAGACAGCCATGGAGTCGCCGGAGTGGACGCCGGCGCGCTCGATGTGCTCCATGACGCCGGGGATGAGGCTGTCCTCGCCGTCGCAGACCGCGTCGACCTCGGCCTCCTTGCCCTCGAGGTACTTGTCGATGAGGACGGGCTTGCCCTGGCCGATGGCCACGGCTTCGGTGACATAACGTATGAGGTCGGTGGCGTTCTGGACGATCTCCATGGCGCGGCCGCCGAGGACGTAGCTGGGGCGGACGAGGACGGGGTAGCCGATGAGCTGGGCGGTGGAGAGGGCGTCTTCGACGTTGGTGACGGCGGCGCCCGGGGGCTGGGGGATGCCCAGCCGGCCCATCAGGTCCTCGAAGCGGGCGCGGTCTTCGGCGATGTCGATAGCCTCGGCGCTGGAGCCGAGGATGGGCTGGTTGGCGCGATGCAGGGGGGTGGCCAGGTTGATGGCGGTCTGGCCGCCGAACTGGACGATGGAGGGGGGGCCGGCGCCGTTCAGCGTCTCGTTGTCCAGGAGGTCGCGGACGGCCTCCTCGTCCAGGGGCTCGAAGTAGAGGCGGTCGCTGGTGTCGAAGTCGGTGGAGACGGTCTCGGGGTTGGAGTTGGCCATGATCGCCTTAAGGCCGGCCTCCTGAAGGGCCCAGGCGGCATGAACGGAGCAGTAGTCGAACTCGATTCCCTGGGCGATGCGGATGGGGCCGGAGCCGATGACCAGGGCCTTGTCGCCGGGAAGGGCGGGGGCCTCGTTCTCCTGGTCGTACGTCGAGTAGAAGTAGGGGGTCTCGGCCTCGAACTCAGCGGCGCAGGTGTCGACGGTCTTGTAGACGGGGCGGACGTCCCACTCCTGGCGGAGGGCTCGGACCTGCTCGGGGAGGCGGTCGGCCAGGGTGGCGATGACGGCGTCGGAGAAGCCGAGGCGCTTGGCCTCGCGCAGGAGCTGGGGGGTGAGGGGCTCGGCGAGGAGGCGCTGCTCCATGGCGACCATGCCGTTGAGCTTGTGGAGGAACCAGGGGTCGACGGCGGACTCCTTCGCGACTTCGTCCGGGGTGTGGCCGCGGCGGAGGGCGGCGAGGAGGGCCCACAGGCGCTCGTCGGTGGGTTCGGAGAGACGGGAGGCGGGGTCAACATCGCGCCAGGCGGGGTCCTCCCAGAGGAGGGAGCGTCCGCCGACCTCGAGGGAGCGAATGGCCTTGCCGAGCGCGGCCTCGAAGGTGCGGTCGATGGCCATGACCTCGCCGGTGGCCTTCATCTGTGTGCCCAGGGTGCGGTCGCCCAGGGGGAACTTGTCGAAGGGCCAGCGGGGGATCTTGACGACGCAGTAGTCGAGGGCGGGCTCGAAGGCGGCGGTGGTCTGGCCAGTGACGCGATTGGCGATCTCGTCCAGGCGCTTGCCGGCGGCGATCTTGGCGGCGACGCGGGCGATGGGGTAGCCGGTGGCCTTGGAGGCGAGGGCCGAGCTGCGGGAGACGCGGGGGTTGACCTCGATGACGTAGTAGGGCGGGCGGCCGTCGGGGCGGAGCGCCCAGTCGGCGATCTCCTTGCGGGGGGCGAGGGCGAACTGGATGTTGCAGCCGCCCTCGATGCCGAGGGCGCGGATGATCTTGAGCGAGGCGGAGCGGAGCATCTGGTACTCCTTGTCGCTCAGCGTCTGGCTGGGGGCGACGACGATGCTATCGCCGGTGTGGACGCCCATGGGGTCCAGGTTCTCCATGTTGCATACGGTGATGCAGTTGTCGGCGGAGTCCCGCATGACCTCGTACTCGATCTCCTTCCAGCCGAGGAGGGAGCGCTCGACCAGGACCTGGCCGATGGGGGAGGCGGCGATGCCGGCGCGGACGATGCGGTCGAGCTCAGCGGCGGTGCGGGCGATGCCGCCGCCGGTGCCGCCGAGGGTGTAGGCGGGGCGGACGACGAGGGGGAGGCCGTTGGCGGCGGCGAACTCTTTCGCCCCCTCGAGGGTAGTGACGGCGACGCTCTCGGGCAGGGGCTCGTCGATCTGCTGGAGGAGCTGTCGGAAGAGGTCTCGGTCCTCGGCGCGGCGGATCGTGTCGATCGGCGTGCCGAGGACGCGGACGGCGTACTGGTCTAGGACGCCGGCGTCGGCGAGGGCGACGGCGAGGTTGAGGCCGGTCTGGCCGCCGAGGGTGGGGAGGAGACCGTCCGGGCGCTCGCGCTCGATGATTCGGGCGATGACGGGTACGGAGAGGGGCTCGACGTAGACGGTGTCGGCGGTGCCCTCGTCGGTCATGATGGTGGCGGGGTTGGAGTTGACGAGGACGGTGTGGACGCCCTCTTCGCGGAGGGCGCGGCAGGCCTGGGAGCCGGAGTAGTCGAACTCGGCGGCCTGGCCGATGACGATGGGCCCGGAGCCGATGATAAGGACGCGCCCAGGCGGGCGCCCGGCCGGGCGCTGGGGGGGAGTGGTCATGCGATTGACCGCCCCGTGAGGGCTGGGCTAGGATGCCGCCATGAAGCCGGAAACGCGGGAATGGGTTGATATGAGCGACGTAGACTTGCAGACGGCGCAAGCCACCCTGGAACGCGACCTGTACGCGCCCTGCGTGTTTCACAGCCAGCAGGCTGTCGAGAAGATGCTAAAGGCCGTCTGGGTGGAGCGCGGCCATAAGGATCCGCCTCCATACACTCACAATTTGGTCGATCTTGCGCAGGAACTTGGATTGTTAAGCGCGGACTGGGAGGACTTCCTACGAAGCCTTTCAAATCAGGCGATAGCAAGCCGATACGCAGGAAGGGATACTTACGATCGGGCGATGGCGCTACAATATTACGAGAGGTCATTGGGCTTATGCGGGCAGTTGCGACAAACGATGAGATAACTCACTCCATAGCAGAGTTCGCCGCAGCCCTCACCAAGGGCATCCGGGTCGAAGCAATCGTCTTGTACGGTTCGTACGTGAAGGGCCTGCCGTGGGAGTGGAGCGATTTCGACGTCGCGGTCGTTTCGCCAGACTTCGAAGGAGTTTCCATGCCCAGTCGCCAGGAAACCCTCGCCGTCCTGAGCCGCGGGACGGACCCCCGCATCGCGCCCATCGGCTATCCGTCCAGCGAGTACCATAACCCCGGCCGTCACTCCTTCCTGCGCGAGATCATCCGCACGGGCCGCGTCGTGTACGAGGGGGACAGCGAGTAGGGCTGACGCGGCTTGGCCGATGACGATGGGGCCGGAGCCCGGGGTGAGGGCGCGCTGCGGGGGAGGGGTCACGACGGCTGTGATTCCTCCAAGCCGATCAGTCTGCGCAGTCTCAGTATTCCACGCTCATACAACTCTCTCGAGTGATTGGCGCTCTCGCCCAGCTCAGCGCCAATCTCCGCGAATTGTTGCGCGTAGAACCTTCCGGTCCACAAGCCGGTTCGCCGCTCGACCACCCACCTCTCATCGACGGGAATCTGGCGAAGGATATCCCTAAACCAATCTTCCTGCTGGTTGACTCGATCTTCCTGCCACGGCTCCCCCCGAATTTGCCCGTCGCTAGCGCCCAGCTCCGACAGGAACATCTTTCGGCCTACTCCATCGCTGACCCATAATGAGTCATGCTTGAAGAAGTTCTCAAGCTGCTCCCGGAGATCCAGCGGCGGCATATCAAAGTGTGCCAATACTGGTCTGTCCGGATCGTCGTCGGGCTTTGGCAGCGGCTTCTGAATAAGGCCCCGAATGGCCACATCCAGTCGGCCAGCCTTTCCGATGTTGCAGTCCTCACACGCGGTCACCAGGTTGTCCAAGGTGTCCTTGCCGCCCAATGCCGTCGGGTGGAGATGGTCGACGTGCAGCTTGGCTTCCGCTGATGTGCGACCGCAATAACGGCAAGTGAGCCTGTCCCTGCGAAGAACCTCAAAACGGAGCACCTTGCTGACACTCATACCAGTAGCCCCCTCACTCTCCCCTCCCCCGGCGCAGGTCCAACGCCAGGAAGGCGAGCGCGGTGAGGCCGGCGACGATGAGGGGGATGGCGCCGCGGGCGCCCTCGCCCAGGGTGACGATGCCGATAATCAGGGCCACGCTGCCCAGCAGGGCCAGCGACCAGCGGCGCAGGGCGCGCCAGCCCTTGCCGGTCGGTCGCGCCATCACCAGGGCTATCGTGCCGAGGGCGAAGGCGCCGAGCAGTGCCGGGAAGCCGATGAGCAGCACGGCCAGCGCCACCTCGCCGCCGCTGCGGCCGCTGAGGGCGATGACGGCGACGACGATGGCGCCGCTGGCCAGCAGACAGCCGGCGAGGAACGTCCAGAGCCAGGCCCAGGTGACGCGGAGCCCGCTCGGCCCCGAGCCTGCCTGCCCTGAGCCCGTCGATGGGCCGCTCACAGGGGCAGCTCGTACTGCATGCCGCCGCCGACGACCTGGGCCAGGGCGCCGATCTCGCTGAAGAACGAGAGCGCAGCCTCGTTGCCCTGGGGCAGGGTGCCGCGGACCTTGCGGCAGCCGGCGTTGCGGGCGAACTCCAGCGCCATGAGGGCGAGCTCGCGGCCGACGCCGTGGCGTCGCGCCGAGGGGAGGAGCCAGACGCCCATGACGGCGGCGCCTTCCTCGGGTTCGGGCTCCAGCGCCGCGAAACCGCAGACCTCGCCGCCGGACTGGCAGACGAACATGGCGCCGCGGTCGCCGTAGCCGGCGAGGCGCTCGGCGATGTTCTCGGCCGTCGGCGGGCCGGGGAGCCCGCTGCCCTCGCCCAGCTCTTCGAGGATCGTCGAGCCGACGGCGGCGATCGCCTCCGCGTCGTCGGGCGTGGCCTGCCGGTAGGTGGGTTCGGTCATCGGGCAACCTCCTCGATCATCTCGACGAAGCGGTCGAAGACGTAGACGTTGTCCAGGGGGCCGGGCGAGGCCTCCGAGTGGTACTGGATGGAGAGCAGGGGCTCGGAGCGGTGGTGGAGGCCTTCGACGGTGCCGTCGTTGAGGTGGGTCTGGGAGACCTCCAGGCCGCCGCGCAGGCCGTCGGCGTCCAGGGCGTAGCCGTGGTTCTGGGCGGTGATGTGGACACGGCCGCTGAGCAGGTCCTTCACGGGGTGGTTGGCGCCGCGGTGGCCGAACTTCAGCTTGAAGGTCGTCGCGCCGAAGGCCCTACCGAGGAGCTGGTGGCCGAGGCAGATGCCGAGGACGGGCGTCTTGCCGACCAGCGACTTCACGGTGTCGACGGCGTACTCCAGGAGGGCGGGGTCGCCGGGGCCGGGGGAGAAGACGATGCCGTCCGGCTTCAGAGCGAGGATGTCGTCGGCAGCCGTCGTGCAGGGGACGGCGGTGACACGACAGCCCTTCGCGCGGAGGAGGCGGAGGATGTTGTATTTCAGGCCGGTGTCCATGACGATGACATGACGCGCGGGTTCGTCACCGCCGTTGGGCCAATCGTAGGGCGCGTCGGCGGTGACCTGGCGGACGTAGTCGGTCTCGCCGTATGGAGGGAGGGCGCGCAGCCGGGCCAGCGCCTCTGCGGCGGTTTCGTCGGTCGTGATCGTGCCCATCATGACGCCGGCGGAGCGCAGGCGGCGGGTGATGGCGCGGGTGTCGACGCCGGCGATGCCGGAGATGTCCTGGGAGGCGAGGTACTGGTGCAGGGTCATGTCGGAGCGCCAGTGGGAGGGGAGGTCGCAGGCCTGGTGGACGACGAGGCCGCGGACCTGGATGCGCTTCGATTCGACGTCATCGGGGTTGATGCCGTAGTTGCCGGCGAGGGGGTAGGTGAGGACGAGGACCTGGCCGGCGTAGGAGGGGTCGGTGAGCATCTCCTGGTAGCCGGTCATGGCGGTGGAGAAGACGACCTCGCCGTGGGCGGCGCCGCTGGCGCCGAGGGGCGTGCCGGGGAAGGCGGAACCGTCCTCGAGGACGAGGAGGGCGGTCACCGCTCTAGCTCCTCGAACAGTGCTCTCGCCTTCTCATTCAGATGGTCGATTGCAGCGACCCATTCTGAGTTGTCAGGGAAACCGGCGCCGTTCGCCATGGACTCCTCCACACCGTATAGAAATCTGCCGATCGGACTATTAGCCGGCATCTCTCCGTGCACGTAGATGATGTTGTTCTCGTACCATGCCATCGCATCGCCAATCGGTGCACTCCCGCGGCCACCAATCGGGTCGTAAATGGCCCAGAGCCTAGTGAGCCACCTTCTACCTTCCTGAATCGCCTGCAATCGTCGCTCAAACAGCGTTCGCTTATACCACTCCCGACTGTCTTCCTTGCGCTCCGAAAACCGTTGCCGCCGCTCGCTCGATGCGTTCCAGAAATGGAACCCGAGGGTGGCGAGACCAACGATGCCTGACACCGCCACGGCCACGAGAGCGATAACCGCTTCGTCGCTCACGCCTGCCACACCACCTTTCCGCCCGCGACGGTCGCGACGACGCGGCCGCGGAGGGTGCGGCCGGCCAGCGGCGTGTTCCGCCCCTTCGACGCGAAGCGCTCCGGTGCCACCGTCCATTCGGCGTCGGGGTCGATCAGGGCGACGTCGGCGGGAGCGCCGGCGGAGAGCGTGCCGAGCCCTTCGATGCGCCGGTCGAGCCCCAGGGCGCGGACGGGGGCGATCGTGAGCTTTTCGATGAGCTTCGGCAGCGGCAGGGGCGCAGCAAGCGGCGCCCCTACCCCGTCTCGCGTCAGCGAGAGGCAGAGGGCGAGGGCGGTCTCCAGGCCGGAGATGCCGAAGGCGGCGTGGTCGAACTCGCAGAGCTTGTCCTCGACGGCGTGGGGGGCGTGGTCGGTGGCGATGCAATCGATCGTCCCGTCCAGCAGGCCGGCGACGCAGGCGGCGACGTCGTCGGGGCCGCGGAGGGGCGGGTTGACCTTGGCGGCGGTGTCGTACCCGGGCGGGCCGGACGCGCTGCCGCTGCCGGCGAGCACGGTCGCGCCGAGGAGGACGGCCTCGTGGGTGAGGGTGAGGTGGTGGGGGGTGACTTCGGCTGTGAGAGGCAGGCCGGCGGCCTTGGCTCGGCGGACGAGCTCGACGCTGCCGGCGGTGCTGACGTGTGCAAGGTGGACGTGCGAGCCGGTCAGCCCGGCGAGAGCGATGTCGCGGGCGACCATCGACTCCTCGGCGGCGGCGGGGACGCCCTCGAGGCCCAGGCGCGTGGCGACCCAGCCCTCGTGCATGACGCCGCCGGCCAGCGACGGGTCCTCGCAGTGGTCGATGACCGGCAGGCCGAGCATCGAAGCGTACTCCAGGGCGCGGCGCATGATGTGGGCGTCGGCGACGGGGGCGCCGTCGTCGCTGAAGGCGACCGCCCCGGCCTCGGCGAGCTCGGCCAGCTCGGCCAGCTCCTTGCCCGCCCGCTCCTTCGTCACGCAGCCGATGGGGAGGACACGCACGGCGCCCTCGGCCCCGGCGGTGCGGAGGACGAACTCGATGGTGGCGGCGGTGTCGGCGGCGGGGAGGGTGTTGGGCATGGCGCAGACGGTGGTGAAGCCGCCGCGGGCGGCGGCGAGGGCGCCGCTGGCTATCGTCTCCTTGTGCTCGAAGCCGGGCTGGCGCAGGTGGGTGTGGATGTCGACGAGGCCGGGGCAGACGACAAGGCCGCTCGCGTCGAGTGTCTCCCCGGCTTCCTTGCCGACGCCTACGCCTACCGCTGCCACTCGTCCGTCGACGAGGAGGACGTCGGCGATAGCGTCGATCCCGTTGGCGGGGTCGACGACGCGGCCGCCGCGGATGGCGAGGGTGGGCGTCATGCGCGGGACCTGCCCAGGAGGTAGAGGACGGCCATGCGGACGGCGACGCCGTTGGCGACCTGCTCCTCGACGGTGGACTGGAGGGAGCGGGCGACGGCGGGGGCGATCTCCACGCCTTCGTTCATGGGGCCGGGGTGCATGACCAGCGCGCCGGGACGGGCGCGGGCCACGCGCTCCTCGGTGAGCTGGTAGAGGCGGGCGTACTCGCGGAGGGAGGGGAGGAGGCCGGAGGTCATGCGCTCCAGCTGCAGACGCAGAGCCATGACGACGTCGGCCCCCTCGATTGCGCGGTCGAGGTCGGTCTCGACGTCGACTCGTGGTAGGGCGAGCGGCTCCTCGCCGTTAGCGCCGACGCCGGCGGGGATGAGGGTGGGCGGGGCGCAGACGGTGACGGCGGCGCCGAGGGCGGCCAGTCCCCAGATGTTGGAGCGGGCGACGCGGCTGTGGGCGATGTCGCCGACGATGACGACGCGCTTGCCGCGGAGGTCGCCGAGGTGGGCGCGCATGGTGAAGATGTCGAGGAGGCCCTGGGTGGGGTGGGCGTGCCAGCCGTCGCCGGCGTTTATGACGTTCATGTCGACGTGCCGGGCGACGAGGTAGGGGGCGCCGGAGGCGCCGTGCCGCATGATGATGACCTGGGCGCCCACGGCCTGGATCGTGCGAACCGTATCGTAGAGCGATTCGCCCTTCTGGACGCTGGAACCGGAGGCGGCGAGGTTGATGACGTCTGCGCCGAGGGCCTTGGCGGCAAGCTCGAAGGAGGCGCGGGTGCGGGTTGACGCCTCGTAGAAGAGGGTGACGACGGTGAGGCCGCGCAGGGCGGGGACGCGGGGGACGTCGCGACCCAACACCTCCTTCATCGCCTCGGTGGTGTCCATGACGGCGTCGATCTCGGCGACGGAGAAGTCATCGAGGTCGAGGACGTGGCGGCGGGTCCAGGCGGGCTGGGCCTCCAGGGCGGCGGTGGCGGCGCTGACGCCGCCGGCTGCGCGTTCTTCGGTCATCGCTCTCCCTCCACATCTGTCACGACGACCTCGTCGCGGCCGTCGGTCTCCTCCAGCAGGACCTGCACGTCTTCGTCGGCGGCGGTGGGTATGTTCTTGCCTACGTAGTCGGGCCGTATGGGGAGCTCGCGGTGGCCGCGGTCGACGATGACGGCGAGCTGGATGCTGGCGGGCCGGCCGAAGTCGATGAGGGCGTCGAGGGCGGCGCGGATGCTGCGGCCGGTGTAGAGGACATCGTCGACGAGGACGACGCGCTTGCCAGCGATGTCGGTGGGGAGCTCGGTGGGCTTGATCTGGGCTCGGAGCTCCATGGCCGGGATGTCGTCGCGGTAGAGGCCGATGTCGAGGGCGCCGACGGGGACAGCGCGGCCTTCGAACTCCTGGATGGCGGAGGCCAGACGCTCGGCCAGGGGGACGCCGCGCGTGCGCATGCCGACGAGGACGACGTCGTCGAGGCCGCGGTTGCGCTCGACGATCTCGTGGGCGATGCGGGCGACGGCGCGGCGGACGTCCTCGGCGTTGAGGATGGTCTTCACGGCCCGCCTCCCTGCGGCCGCCCCGGAACTAGGGGCAAGGGACAGGGGAGGCGGGCTAGCCCTCTTTGACAAAGAACCCTCGCGCCGCAACGGCGAGAGGGCCTGGTGTCAGGTTCGTATTCAGGTATGGCGGTCTTGCCGGGACCGGGTACGCTGTCCAGGGCTGTCGCTCCTTGCCGGCCTCTCGGGACCGGCTTAAAGGCTGGCCAGCCGCATTCGCGTGCTGTCGGATAGTATGGTACCACCGGGGTCGGGCTGCCGGCAAGATGGGGCGATGCTATCATGGGGCCGAGCGCAGGCAGAGATCACGAAGGAGGCTTCATGTCGGACTTCCAGAAGGTCGCGAGCGTGAGCGATGTGCCGGCGGGGGAGATGCTGCTGGTGCAGGTGGACGGCCAGGACGTCGTGCTGGCCAACGTGGACGGGCAGATCGTGGCGTTCGGGAACGAGTGCACGCACCGCGGCGGACCGCTCTCCGAAGGGATCCTGGAGGACGGAATCGTGGAGTGTCCGTACCACCAGGGCCGGTTCGACGTGAGGACGGGCGAGGTGGTGGACGAGCCGCCGGAGGAGCCAATCCCGACGTACAAGGTGCAGGTGGAGGGGGAGGACATCAAGGTGGCGACGGCGTAGCCCGGCCCCTCCCCTGACACGCCCCACCCCACGCCCGGGCCGCGTACTGCGCCCTGTGCAACCTGCCGGCCGCCAGTGGGCTCGGCGATGACCTCGGTAAAGCGTCAATAATAATACGTAAATTTGTGCGAACCTTGACAAATGGGCTATAATACGCCGCGTCTGCACTCGGGCAGCCGGGTGTGGCGGAAACAGGGGAGCCGGATGAGGCCAGCGGTTGGCTACCCGCGGCCGATGGAGGATGACCTATTCGGGACCCGCATACTCCGCCCCGGCGGACGCGGCGGTCCGCAGGGGAAGGCGCTGACAACGCCCGCCGTCCCGCGGCGGGGCATTCGCTCGTCACTAACCAGCGCTTCCTGCTTCACGGCCTGCTGATAGGGCTGGCCGCGCTGATCGCGGTGATGGTGCTGGGCGGGGCGTTCCGGCAGGCCAGCGGCGAAGGCGCTCCGGCGACGGCGGAGCCGGTGACCCTGGACGAGTCGAAGTACCTGGACCAACCGGTCGTGCTGTCGACGTCGTCGGGCGTGGTGCCGCGGCCGGAGGAACCGATAGAGGAGGCGACGGCCACGCCAACGCCGGCGCCGACGGCGGAGCCGACGCCGGTGCCGGAGCTGCCGCCGATGTTCTACACCTACGTCATCCAGCCGGGCGACTCGATCGATACGATAGCGGTGGCGTTCGGGATCAGCCCGGAGTACATCCTGTGGAACAACAATGAGCTGGGCTCAGACCCGAACTACGTAGTGGCGGGCCAGGAGATACTGGTGCCGAGCATCGACGGGCTGATCTACCGCGTGAAGCTGGGCGACACGATCTCGGACATCGCGGCCTACTACGGGATAGACCTGGCGAGCATTATCGACTTCGCGCCGAACGAGCTGGGAGCGCCGGAAGCGCTGATCGAGGGGAAGACGCTGGTGCTGCCGGGGGCGGTGCCGCCGCCGCCGCCACCACCGCCGCCCCCTGAGCCCGAGCCGGTGCCCGTTCCCGCTTCGCCGAGCCCGGCGCCGGGCGGGCTGTACGTCTGGCCGTTCATCGGGCCGATAACCAGCTACTACGGCGAGCCGCGCGGCCCGGGCGTGTACCACCTGGGGATAGACATCGACGGGTACGGCCAGGCAGGGACGCCGGTCGTGGCGGCGGCCGCGGGGCAGGTGGTGCTGGTAGTGGCGGAGGATGTGGCGTTCGGGAACTACGTGATCGTCCGGCACGATGACGGCTCGGAGACGCTGTACGCGCACCTGTCGGATATCTGGGTTGGGTACGGGCAGTACGTGGCCCAGGGCGAGGGGCTCGGCGGCGTTGGGAACACGGGGTACGTCATCGGCACGGATGGGACGCACCTGCACTTCGAGATGTGGATCGGCGGGGCGCCGGTGGACCCGCTGCTGTACCTGCCCTAGCGCCTACTCGAACAGGGCGTGCTCCCGCGCCGCGGGAGACGGCGCCAGAGGCGGAGCGGCCAGGCCGCGCGCGGTGGCCAGCCGGCGCGAGACGGCGGAGTAGAGCATCGCCAGCATGAAGGCGGCGGCGGCGACGAGGACGATGTTGGCGCCGGACGAGACGTCTACGTAGAAGCTGGCGTACATCCCCACGAAGCCGCACAGCGCGCCGATGATCACGGATAGCGCCATCAGCCGGCTGAAGCTATTGGTCAGGAGGCGGGCGGTGACGGGCGGGATGACGAGCGAGGCGGCGATAAGGGTGACGCCCATCACCTGCATGGAGACGACGATGGTCCCGGCGAGGATGAGCGAGAACAGCGTGTCGATCCACTCCGTGCGGACGCCGTAGAAGGGCGCGACTTCGGGGTCGAAGGTGGTGAAGAGGAGGCGACGGTACAGGGCGAGGACGAGGACGAGCACCACGGCGCTGACGGCGTAGAGGGCGTAGAGGTCGTTCTGGGTGACGCCGAGGATGTTGCCGAAGAGAGCTGCATCGAAGCTGCGAGTGAAGGTGCGGTAGCGGGAGATGAGGGCGACGCCGAGGGCGAAGCTGGCGGTGGTGATGATGCCGATGGCGGCGTCGGCGGCGATGAACTTGCGGCGGCGGGTGGTGGCGTTGATTAGGAGGGCGGTGAGGAAGCCCCAGGCGCTGGCGCCCAGGTAGAAGTTTATCGACAGGACGTAGCTGACAACGGCGCCGCCGAAGATGGCGTGGGAGAGGCCGTGGCCGATGTAGCTCATCTTGCGCAGGACGACGTACACGCCGATGAGGCCGCAGAGGCCGCCGACCATCGTGGCGGCGATGAGGCCGCGCTGGAAGAACTCGTACTGCAGGGGCTCGAACACTAGGCCTGGCCTCCGTTGCGGCCGCGGGCCTTGTGGGGTCCGGCGGCGCGCCCCAGCCGGTGAGGCGTCTCGGCGACGAGCGTCATGCCTTCGTACTCGAAGACGGCCATGTCGGCGCCGTAGGTACGCTTGAGGATGGCCGGTTTGTACACGTCCGAGGGCGGGCCTTCGGCGATGATCTCCTGGTTGACGCAGACGACCCAGGGGAGGTGGGCGGCGACGGCGTTGAGCTCGTGGGTGGTCATGATCACGGTGACGCCCTCGTGGTTCAGTTCGTCCAGCAGGTGGAGGATGTCGTCGCGGGTCTTGATGTCGACGCCGGCCGTGGGCTCGTCGAGGAGGAGGAGACGGGGGTTGGAGACGAGCGCTCGGCCCAGGAAGGCGCGCTGCTGCTGGCCGCCGGAGAGGGCGCGGATGTGGCGGCGGGCCAGGTGCGCGATGCCCAGGCGTTCCATGATGGCCTGGGCCCGCTCGCGGGCGGCGCGGGGGCTCCAGGGGAGCCAGCCGTCGGCGGCGCGGCCCATGAGGACGACCTGCTCGACGGTTACGGGGAAGGTCCAGTCGATGGTCTCCAGCTGGGGTACGTAGCCGGCGCGGGCGCGACCGCCGCTGACCGGCCTACCTTCCACGTAGGCCTGGCCGCGGTAAACTTCGACGGCGCCGAGGATAGCGCGGAGCAGCGTGGTCTTACCGGCCCCGCTAGGGCCGACGAGGCCGACGAAGTCGCCGGCGGCGATGGTCAGATTGACGTCAGAGAGGGCGGGGACGCCGTCGTAGCCGCAGGTGAGGCCGCGCAGTTCGACGGCCGGTCGCGCTTCCTCGATCTCATGAGGGACAGGATGGAGCATGACCGCATTCTACTGGGGATAGTTCGCCGGGCTGTCGCCGTCCGTGAAGACAAGGGAGGCGTCGACGCTATCCATAGCGGAGGCGTCGCCGCCGAGGGCGGGGAGCATGACCCGCATGTTCTGGACCATCAGGCCGATGTAGGAGTGGCGGTCGTCACCGGGCTCGCCGGGGAGATCGTCGTCGCGGAGGTCGTCGATGAACTCGGCGCCGGTCTCGTCGGCGATCTGCACGAGCACGGGGCTGGGGAAGACCTCGGAGCCGAAGATGGCAGGGATCTGCTCCTCGTTGATCTGGTCGATGAGGTCGGCGACCTCGCCGGCGGAGGGTTCGGCGAAGTCCGAGGGCTGAATGGCGCCGACGACGGTGAAGCCGTAGAGCTCCGCCCAGTAGGCCCAGGAGTCGTGGTAGGTGAGCAGGCGCCGGTTCTCTTCGGGGACGGTAGCGGTGGCCTCGGCCATAGCGTCGTCCAGCGCCTGGAGGCGGGCCGTCAGCTCATCGTAGTTGGTGTCGTAGTAACCGGCGTTATCGGGGTCGAGCTCCACGAGCTGTTCGTGGATGAGTTCAGCGTAGTTGGCGGTGAGCCGGGGGTTGGGCCAGAGGTGGGGGTTGGGCATACCCTCGGACTCGGGGAAGCTAAAGTCGAACTTGTACTCGTCGGGGGTGATGGTGTTGTCGCCGACGAGGAGGATGACGGCGTCGTCCTGCTTGTTGGCCTCGGCGAGCTCCAGGGTGGGGTCTTCCAGCTGGAGGCCGTTGAGGATGATGAGGTCGGCGTCGGCGATCTTGGCAACGAATGAGACGGGCGGCTCGAAGGTGTGGGAGTTGACGCCCTCAGGGACGAGGCCTTCGAGCTTGATCCTCGTACCGCCGATGTTCTCGGCGATGCTGGTGATGGGGGAGACGGTAGAAAGAACTCGGAGGGCCTCAGCGGAAGGGCGATTGCCATTGCCATCGTCACCGGCGTCTCCGTCGCCGTTTTTATCGTCGTTGCAGGCAGCGAAGGCGAGGAGGACGGCCAGCAGGGCTACGGTGAGGGCGTACAGGGTGCGCGGGGGCATGGCGTCGTGCCGCTCGCTAGCCGCGCCCACCGCGCCGGCAGGTCTTGCACAGCCCGAAGATGGCGAAGTGTTCCAGGTTGGCCTGGAAGCCGCGGTCGTCCATGAGGGCGGAGGCGAGGCTGTCCAGGTAGGAGTTGTCCAGGGAGGCTACGGCGCCGCAGGCCTGGCAGATGAGGTGGTGGTGGCGGTCCTTGCCGATCCATTCGAACTGGTTGTCGCCGCTGCCCATGTCGGTCTCGGTGACGAGACCGAGCTCGCGGGCGGCGGCGAGGGTGCGGTAGACGGTGGAGGCGTCGACGTAGGGGTAGGAGCGGTGCACGTCGGCGAGAATGCGGGAGGCGTTGAGGTGATCGCCGGCGTGGCGGATGGTGGAGAGGATGAGCATGCGCTGTGGGGTAACCTTCTGTCCGGCGTCCTTGAGGGCGGTGGCGGTCTCGGTTTCGCAGCTCATGGCGATACGCCTTTCGATGCAGATGCAATAGATTGCGGTTGCAGTATCCCGGATTCGCAGGCAGCCGTCAATAGTAGACGCGCGAGGGGATCAGCGGTTACAGGCGGGCTGGAGCGGTCCCGACTAGCCGCCGGACAGCGGCGGGATGAGGGTGACGACGTCGCCCTCGGCGAGTTCGTCGTCGACGTCGGCGTTGCGGCCGTTGATGACGACGACGGTGGCCATCTCGTCGGGGACGCTGAGGCGGCCGGCGATGGCCTGGACGGTGGCGCCGCCAGGGACGTCCAACTGGAAGGTGGGATCGCCGGCCGGGGAGTAGCGGTTGAGGTAGCCCTTGAGCTCTACGGTGACCAGCATGGGACGCCCTCAACATATCGGCGGTCAATTCGGCTGTCAATATCAATTGCATATCTGTAACAGCGCATCGATACGCCACGTCTTATCTGGTGGGAGGAAAGGATGCCGTTCGGCCTGACGAAGTCCGGCAAAGACACCAAGGAGGAAGAGCCAGGAACCGCCGCCGGGAAGAAGGGGGCTGCGGCCCCCGCCAAAAACGGCGGCGCTACAGCTGATAGTCCGATGGAAGACCCTCCGAGCAACGGCGACCAGGAACGCGACTCTTCGCGAATGTCGTTCCGTCCCGATTTCCTGGACAACGAGGGGCCGGAGCAGGCGGCCGCAACCGCGACAGCGTCGCCGGCCACGCCGCGGCCGAGGGGGGACGTGTTCTTTGTCTCCGTGGCAAAGGATGGCGGGGCCGAGGTGCACCGCTTCGAGGACCCGGCCGAGACGCAGACGTTCGTAGAGCAGCTGCTGGAGCAGGGCGTGCCGCCGGAAGAGGTGACGGCCTACAGCGGCTTCAAGCTGGACTTCAAGGTCCGCCACCGGCCGGTAGTCCGGCTGATCTCCGAGTAGCCGGCCCGCCGCGAAACGAAACGCCACCCCCGTGCTATACTGCCCGCCGGAGGCAGGGCATGTCCGAGCCGTACGACATCGAGGCCGTCCGCGCCAGGTACATCGGCACTGAGATTCCCCGCGCGCGAGGCCGCTATCCGGTAGAGCACGACGCCATCCGCCGCCACTGCCACATGGTGGACGATAACAACCCCCTGTTCCTGGACCCGGACTACGCCGGCGCGATCGAGCACGGCGCCTGCCTGTGCCCGCCCTCCGGCTGGCTGGCGCTGTACTTCGCCAGCCTGGGGCCGTGGCCGGCCGTCTTCGAGCCGCTGCTGCCGATAGTGCCGACGCCGGGGAAGCGGCTGATAAACATGCGGCAGGAGACGGAGTGGTTCGGGCGGATAAAGGTGGGCGACCACCTCTCGGTGACGCGGCGGGTGGCGGACGTGTTCCAGAAAGCGATATCGCTGGACCCGGAGGCGGTGTGGATCGTCGCGGAGGCGATCATCACGAACCAGCGGGACGAGACTGTCTGCGTGATCCGCAACACGCTGCTGACGCATCGCACGCCGGAGGAGGTAGCGGCGGCCGCCGCCACCCATGAGGGTCAGCCTTCAGGCTGACGGCAGCGATGGGAACCGAATGCCGACGTAGGCGAGCGTCTGAAGACCATCGCGCGGTCTCGTCGGGGTCTGAAGACCCCGACCTACATGAGGTTGCCGACAGGCTTAAGCCTGTCCCACCGGGAGCGAACGCATGAATCGGGAGCAAATCCGTTGGGAGGACGTCAGCGTCGGCGACGAGCTGGAGGGGTTCTCGCTGGAGATAACGCCGCGGCGGCTGTTCCTGCAGGTCAGCGGCTCGCAGGACTGGTACCCGGTGCACCACGACGCGGCGTTCGCGGCGAAGGCCGGCCACCAGGACGTGTTCATGAACACGGGTTTTCTGCAGGCGGCGCTGGTGCGCGTGGTCACGGACTGGATGGGCGACGCGGGGTTCCTGCGCAAGCTCTCGTTCGAGATGCGACGGCAGCAGCGGCCGGGCGACACGATGGTCTGCAAGGGCAGGGTGACGGGCCTCGAGCGGGAAAACGGCGAGGGGGTCGTGCGGCTTGAGGTCTGGGCGGAGAACGAGCGGGAGGGCGTGACGACGCCGGGCGAGGCGGTGGTGGTGCTGCCGTTGCGGGAAGGCTAGGCGGCCCGGGCGGCCAGCAGCCGCTCGATCTCAGGCAGGGCGGCGCGGGCGGCAGCGCGGCCGCGGCGGTAGGCCCGCTGGATGTGCCAGGGCCACATGCCGCTGACGCCGCGCAGGTCGGGGCGGATCGTGACGTCGGCGCGGGCGCGGGCGGAGCGGTCGCGGGTGAGCAGCTCGCTCATGAAGGCGACCTGGCTCCAGAGATCGCCGGGGCGAGAGGAGCGGGCGCGGTAGGCGGCGCCGAGGCGCGCCGATAGCGGCCGCAGGGGTCGCGGCAGGACGATCAGCTCGCCGACGGGGACGGCGATGACGAGAGTCGCGCCGAGCTTGCGGGCAACGGCCACGGGGACGGGATCGCGGAGGCCACCGTCGACGAGGTCGAGGCCGCTGACGCGGACCGGGCGGGTGACGACGGGAGGGCGGATGCTGGCCTCGACGGCGCGGGCGACGTTGCCGCTGCGGATGACGGCCTGGCGGCCGCTGGCGAGGTCCAATGCGGTGACGGCGAGCGGGATTTTCAGCTCGTCGAAGTCCAGGCGGCCGCAGGCGTTCCAGAGACGGCGGCCCATGCGGCCGGCGGAGGCCGAGATGCGGAGGTCGTTGAGAAACCACTCCAGGAAGTCGGTAGGGGTGAGGCCCAGGGCGAGACGGCGGACGAAGGCGGGGTCGGGCCAGGCGGCGTAGAGGGCGCCGATGAGAGCGCCGGCGCTGGCGCCGACGATGAGGTCGATCGGCACGGAGGCCGCGGCGAGCACCTCCAGGACGCCGGCGTGAGCCCAGCCGCGGGTGCCGCCGGCGCCGAGAGCGAGGGCGAGGCGGGTCCGGGAAACGTCAGCGGCTGTTGACGGGTGCACCATAGTTGATTAGAATGCCGTAAGTCTAACCAGCCTGCACGCCGGAGGACCGCCCCGAATGGACGCCAAAGAGACGCTCAAGAAGGTACCCATCTTCGCGAAGCTGGAGGACAAGCACCTGAAGCAGCTGGCCGGGATCATGGTACCGCGAAAGTTCGCGGCCGGCGACGTGGTGGTGAAGGAGGGGGACGCGGGCGCGGGCGTGTTCCTGATCAGCTCGGGCCAGGTGGAGGTGGTGAAGGGCGACGACGTACTGAACACGCTGGGCCCCGGCGAGTTCTTCGGCGAAATGTCGCTGTTCGAGGGGTTCCCGCGCTCGGCGACGGTACGGGCGATGGAGGACACGGAGTGCCTGGCGATGACCCGCTGGGACTTCCGGGCCGAGCTGAGCCAGCACGCCGAGATCGCCGTCGCGGTGCTGGAGACGGTGGTACGCCGCCTGCGCGAGGCAGACGTCAAGCTCAGCGAATAACCGCTCACTCCAGGACCGCTCCACCCTCAACGAGACGCTTCCGTAGTTTCGCTACGTCCATCGCCTTTACGCCGACGCCCTGATCGACCGCCATGGCGGCGGCCGTCCCGGCGGCCTCGCCGGTGGCCATGCAGGGCGGGATCTCCTTCGTCGCGTGGTTGACGCGGTGGTCGACGGAGATGCAGCGGCCGGCCGTCAGCATGTTATCGATCCCTTTCGGCAGGAGGCTGCGATAGGGGACGTTGTAGACGCTGCCATACTTCGTCCAGTGGCCGGTGCGGGCGATGGAGTCGTCGAAGTCGCGGTCGAGGTCATCGCGCGACATAACGTACTCCCCCTGGAGACGGCGGGACTCGGTGATTCCGAGCTGATCGGCGATGAGGGAGACGTGGGCATCGCGGAAGGCGGGGTCGGCGGCGCGGAGCCGGGCGGCCTCCTCTCGGACGAGCTGGCGGCACTCCATGAGGGCATCGGAGGTCTCGGCCGGGTCCGTGGCGTCGATCTTGCGGCGGAGGCGGGCTTCGCCGCCCCAGGGGACGAGGACGCGGCCCTGACCGAGGGTGTGGAAGAAGAGCCCCTTGCGCCCCTGGAACGCCTCTTCGAGGTCGCCGACGTTGTCCATGAGGAACCAGAGCCAGGGGTGGACGCGCTCCAGCTCGAACGGCTCGCCGGCGGCGGCGAACATGTCGCCGTCACCCGTCGTGTCGATCACGACTTTCGGGGCGATGGCCTGCTGGCCGGCCTTGTTCTGGATGACGACGGCGCTAATCGTCCCGTCCTCGAGGACGGGGCGCGAGGCCCAGGTGTGGAAGAGCGTGCGGACTCCGGCCTCTTTGAGCATCTCGTCGGCGGCGAGGATGAAGGCGTAGGGGTCGAAGGCGACGGAGTAGCGGACGCGGTGAGGACCGCGGCCCCAGACCAGCCCCCAGCGGTTGTAGCGCTCGACGAGCTTGGGGTCGGGGTCGTTCCAGTCGCCCTGCGGCGGGTAGTAGACGGCGTCGTGGCGCGCCATGCGGTCGACGATCTCCTGGCAGAGGCCAGCGACGGCCTGGTGGCCGTCGCCGTCATCCATCGTGAGGAGGAGGATGATGAGGCCGCCGGTGGCGAGGCCGCCGAGGTAGCCGAAGCGTTCGAGGAGGACAACGTCTGCGCCTTCGCGGGCGGCGGCGGTGGCGGCGGCGAGACCGGCGGAGCCGCCGCCGACGACGAGGACGTCGGGCTCGGCGACGATGGGGACGCGGGACTCCGGCAGGAGGATGTGGCGGCCGGAACGCTCAGGCACGAGGGCTCGTCAGGCGGGTCGGGCGACGCCAAGGATGTGGGGCCGGGAGAACAGCATCGGCGGGATGGGCGGCAGAGGCTTGCTGGACTCCAGCCTCTCAAGCTCGAAGCCAGCGTCACGGATGAAGGCGGCGATGTCGCGGTTGGGGTGGCAGCCGGCGCCGAGCCAGCCCCAGACGGGCGCGATCAGGTCCTGCCAGAAGGCGCCGAAGGCGTTCCCGTAGCGGACGTGATCGTAGAAGCGGTACTCGCCGGAGGGCTTGAGGATGCGCTTGATCTCGGCCAGGGCGCGGTCGGGGTGGGGGATGCTGCACATGTTGAGGGTGCTGACGACGGTGTCAAAGGAGGAGTCGGGGAAGGGGAGTTCCTCGGCGGAAGCCTGCCGTATCTCGAGGGGGCGGCGGGCTGTATCCGCCTTCTTGCGAGCCCGCTCCAGCATGTAGGGGTCCGGCTCGGTGGCGATGACCTCATCCGCCTGGTCGCTGTAGTAGGGGAAGTTGGCGCCGGTGCCACAGCCGATCTCCAGCACGCGACCTTTGGCGCCACCGGTAATGTCGCGGCGCACGCGCTTCATGAAGGACCGCTCGGCCGACGCCATGATCCGATCGAAAAGCGCGGCGAACCACTTGTGACCGCGGTCTTGGTTCGGCATATCAGACCTCCTCGGGCTGGGCGAGGACATGATAGCACGGCGTTGGCGGCGGGCTGTGATGCGCCTCACTTCCGATAAGCGGGCGGTTTTGCCATAATGGGCGCAGCCCCGGCAGCTAGACCCTAGAGGTAGTATGTCCAGCGACGCCACCGACGCGGCGGCAGTGGTTCCCGATACCGTCGCGGCGGACAACAGCATCTTCGACGAATCAAGTCTGACCCGCACGGTCTTCCTCCTGGCCTGGCCGGTCGTTATCCAGCAGTTCAGCTTCGCGGCGCTACAGCTGGTGGATACGTTCCTGGTAGGCCACCTGGGGGAAGACGCGCTGGCCGGCGTCGGTCTGGCTTCGATCCTGTACTGGTTCCCGCTGTCCGGCATGTTCGCCATCGGCATCGGCGCGACGGCGGTGGTGGCGCGCAACGTGGGCGCG
The DNA here is from genome assembly GCA_040877915.1 of Dehalococcoidia bacterium. Taxonomy (GTDB): domain Bacteria; phylum Chloroflexota; class Dehalococcoidia; order SM23-28-2; family RBG-16-64-32; genus JBBDNA01. The sequence continues at coordinate 10,707 of JBBDNA010000013.1, read as the reverse complement.
GGGAACCCGGAGCGAGCGGAGCTGACGATGCGGAGCGCGCAGCTGATGGCGCTGGCCTGGGGGTTGGTGCTGGCCGTACTGTTCTTCGTGCTGGCGGACCCGTTGCTGCGGGTGATGGGGGCCCAGCCGGCGGCGCGGGAGGCCGGCATCGACTACATGCAGGCGGCGGCGGTGGGGCTGCCGTTCTTCAGCGTGCTGTTCGCCAGCAACGCCTGCCTGCAAGGGGCAGGCGACACGCGCACGCCGATGATGATCCTGGTGGTGGTGAACGTAATCAACGGCGTTGTCGCCTGGACGCTGATCAACGGGGTAGGGCCGTTTCCGGAGTACGGCGTGCAGGGATCGGGGATGGGATACTCCGCCGCGGCGATTATCGGCCTGTTCATGGTGCTGGCGCTGCTGGCGCGGCCGTCGAGCGTCGTGCCGCTAGGCGACGCGCCGCTGACAGCGGTGGACCGGGAGGAGACGCGTCGGATACTGGCGGTGGGGGTGCCCTCGGGGCTGGAGCAGCTGCAGTTCCAGCTGTCGTTCCTGCTGTACACGCGGATCATCGCCACGCTGGGTACGACGGCGCTGGCGGCGCACCAGGTGGCGCTGCGGATCGAGGGGTTAACGTTCCTGCCGGGGTTCGCGCTGGGGATGGCGGCGACGACGCTGGTGGGGCAGAGGCTGGGGGCGAACCGGCCGGACCTGGCGGAGAAGGCCGCCGTGTCGGCGGGGCGCATCGCCTTCGTGTTCATGACGGCGATGGGGATCTCGCTGATGGTGTTCGGCGGGCCGATTACGGGGCTGTTCATCAACGATGATGATGTGGTGGACACGGGGCGCAAGCTGCTGCTGATATTCGGCATCGCGTTGCCGGCGCTGTCGGTCAGCCTGTCGCTGGGCGGGGCGTTGCGGGGGGCGGGCGATACGCGGGCGGTACTCGGCATCATGTCGGTCGGCGTCTGGGGAGTGCGGCTGATCCCGGCCTACCTGCTGGCGGTAGTCCTCGGGCTGGGGGTGCCGGGCGCCTGGATGGCCGCCGTCGCCGATATCAACACGCGGGCGATCCTGATGTTCTTTCGCTTCCGGCAGGGGAAGTGGAAGAACATCAAGGTGTGATCCGGCCTGCGTGCGTCGCCGCGGCGATGCTAAAATGCGGGCGGAGGCTTCCCCCATGAGCAAGGTGATCATGTACACGCTGCGCAACTGCCCCACGTGCACGGTGGCGCGAGCGGCGCTGGCCGAACGCGGGGTGGAGTACGAGGAGCGACAGGTGGACCTGAACGAGGAGTGGTGGGACGAGGCTTTGAAGTACGGGTTCACGGTACCGATCATCCTGTGGAGCGAGAACGACGTGCAGATCGGCTGGGAAGGAGACCATGGCTGCGAGATCACCTAGTCGCGGCCGTTCCGTCTCCGGCCGGCCGTCCCGGCGCGGGCAGGCGGGCATTCAGCTGTACAACACGCTGAGCCGCGGCAAAGAAACGTTCAAATCGCTGGAGCCGGGGCGGGTGAAGATGTACACCTGCGGGCCCACGGTGTACCGGCACGCGCACATCGGAAACTTGAGGACGTACCTGGCGGCGGACTGGCTGCGGCGGCTGCTGGAGGCCAGCGGCTACCGGGTGCGGCAGGTCAAGAACATCACGGACGTGGGCCACATGCGTCAAGAGATGCTGGACCGCGGCGAGGACAAGGTGGTTGCGGCGGCGCTGGCCGAAGGGAAGACGCCGGGGCAGATCGCGAAGTTCTACACGGACGAGTTCCTGGCGCACGAGCGCGAGCTGGGGATCCTGCCCGCGCACGCTTACCCGCGCGCCACGGAGTGCGTGGGCGACATGGTGGAGATGACGAAGACACTCGTCGAGAAGGGGCACGCGTATGAGTCGGGCGGGAACGTCTACTTCGAAGTGGGGAGCTTCGCGGAATACGGCAAGCTCTCGGGCCAGGTGGGCAGCGGGCTGGAGGAAGGCGCAAGGGTGGAGGCCGACCCACTGAAGCGTGACCAGCGGGACTTCACGCTATGGAAGGCGGCGGAGCCGGGGCGGCAGCTGACCTGGCCCAGCCCCTGGGGCGACGGCTTCCCGGGCTGGCACATCGAGTGCTCGGCGATGGCGGCGCGGCACCTGGCGCCGGTCATCGACATCCACAGCGGCGGCGTGGACAACATCTTCCCGCACCACGAGGACGAGATCGCGCAGAGCGAGTCGGCGCTGGGGCATCGCCACGTGAACTACTGGGTGCACGGACAGCACCTGCTGGTGGACGGCGTGAAGATGGCGAAGTCCAGCGGCAACACGTACATCCTGTCCGATCTGATGGAGCACGGCTTCGAGCCGGCGGCGTTCCGCTACCTTTGCGCGACGGTCCACTACCGGGCGCGGATGAACTTCTCGTTCGCCAGCCTGAGGGCGGCGCAGCGCGGGCTGAACCGTCTGCGCCTGAAGCAGCACGAGCCGAACGGCAGGCTGACGAAAGCGTCGCGGGCAGAGGGCGAGCGCTGGCGCAAGCGGTTCTGGGCCGCCACCGGCGACGACCTGGGCGTGCCGCGGGCGCTGGCCATCGCCTGGAAAGTGGCGCGCTCCCGCCTGCCGGCGCCGGTCAAGCGGGAGCTGCTGATGGACTTCGACCGGCTGCTGGGGCTTGACCTGGTGCAGTCGTCGGCGGAGCTGAAGCAGCCCTCCCGGATCGCCGAACTGGTCCGTAAGCGCGACGAGACGCGCCGCGCCGAGGACTACGCGCGGGCCGACGATATGAGGGAGCGCGTACTGGCAGCGGGCTACGAGGTGCGCGACACGGTAACCGGCACGAAGGTCCTGCCGCTGCCGCGCTGGGCGCGGGAGCAGGCGCCGATAAGCGCGAGCGGGGATGTGGAGTCGCTGCTGGAGGCGCCACCGGAGCTGGACTTCACGGTCGGCGTCGTGGCGCGGGACGGCTGCGACGAGATCGGGCGCTGCCTGGAGAGCGTACGGCGCGAGCTGGGCTCGCAGCGAGCGGAGGTGCTGGTCGTCGACAACGGGTTCGAGGATGAGTGCCGCCGTGACCTCGATCGTGTGGCGGAAGGGGACGAGAAGACGCGAGTGTTCCACGCCGATCACTTCCTGGGCAGCGCGGCCGGGCGCAACGTTGCCCTGCGGCAGGCGAAGGGTCGCTACGTCGTCCTCATCGACACGAGCGTAGAGGTGACGGGCGACGTCTTCTCGCGACTGGCGGCGCTGCTGGACGACGAAACGGTCGGCATCGCCGGGCGCTGGGGGGTGGTGACGCGGGACATTCGGGACTTCGAGGAGGCGGGATCGTCGGGGGACGTGGATGCGGTGGAGGGGTACTTGATGGCGTTCCGCCGGGACATCCTGCGGGAGATCGGGCTGCTGGACGAGAAGTACCGCTTCTACAGGCACCTGGACCTGGACTTCAGCTTCGCGGTGCGCAGCCGCGGCTACCGGGCGGTGGTGGACACGGAGCTGCCGCTGGTGCGGCACGCCCACGTGGACTGGGAGACGACGCCGCCGGAAGAGCGCGATCGCCTGAGCAAGCGGAACTTCTATCGCTTCCTGCACAAGTGGGGCGATCGTAAGGACCTGATCACGTCGGCGCGGCGGTAGGCGAATGACGGCCGAGTATCGCCCGCTGACCAGCGACGACCTGGAGCAGGCCGCCTACCTGGAGACCGTCGCGTTCTACGGCCCGCCGAGCCCGGAGCGAGCGGAGATCCTGCGGCAGTTCTTCCCGCCGGACTGGACCGTGGGCGCGTTCGTGGACGGGAAGCTGGTGGCGGACGTGCGCACGGTGCCGATGACACGGCGGATGAACGGCGGCAGGATCCCCTTCGGGGCGGTAGGTCCCGTGGCCTGCCTCGCGGACTTCCGCCGCCATGGCCACGTCGGCAAGCTGCTGCGGCTCTCGCTGGAGCGGATGCGAGACCAGGGGCAGGCGACGAGCGGCCTGCACACGCCGCACGACGCGCTGTACCGGCGCTTCGGCTGGGAGCGCGCGGAGGGGAAGAAGCGCTATCAGTTCGAGCCGAACGATGTGCGACTTCGCTTCAAGGGCGCGAAGGGCAGCCTGGAACGCGTATCGAACGACGACTGGGGCCGGCTGGAGGCGGTGTATCGCATCTACGGCCGGGAACGCAACGGGCCGCTGCACCGCATCGAACCGTGGTGGCGGCAGAACATCCTGCGAGAGTACGACAACTTCGGGGGGCCGCTGCGGGAGCGAGACGCGTTCGTCTGGGCAAGCGCCGAGGGCCAGGACGAGGGGTACGTCGTCTACGTCAACCGGAGCATGGGGCGGGACGGTGACTGGCAGCCGCAGGAGATCTGGGTGCGGGACTTCGTGTCGCTGTCCGCCGACGCCCACCTGGGGCTGTGGGAGCACATGCTGACCCACGACCTGGCGACGCGCCTGACGATGGATGCGCCGCTCACCGACCCGTTCCGCGACCTCTGCGAGGACCCGTCGGCCGTCCAGGCATCGATGGGGGAGGGTGCGCTGCACCGGATAGTGGACGTGGAGCGGGCGCTGGGGATGCGTCCGTATGTGGGCGAGAAGCCAGTCGCCTTCACGATGGGCATCGCCGACGCTACGGCGCCCTGGAACGAGGGCGTGTGGCGCGTCGAGGCCGGCGAAGGCCGGATGCGGGCGGAGAGGGTCGAGGGCAAGCCGGACGTGGAGCTAACGGCGAACACGCTGGCGCCGCTGTTCACGGGGCACATGCGGCCGGAGGTGGCGGCGGGGGTGGGGCTGCTGAAGGTCCGAGAGCCGGAGGCGCTGGCGCAGATGGCGGAGGCGTTCGCGGTGAGCTACCCGGCCTTCTGCAACGACCTCTTCTAGTCGCCGGCGCGGACGGTGTGCCCGCCGTCTCTGAGCGCGGCGATCGCCGGGTCCAGCTGGCCGTCGCGGACCAGCAGGTAGTCGGTATCGTAGGTGGCGACCATGAAGATGGGGATGCCGGCCTCGGCCAGAGGGGCGGCCATGGAGGCGATGATGCCGGTCAGGGTCAGCTCCAACGGGCCCTCCAGCTTGAGTGCGCGCCAGCCGCGGTCGCTTCGGACGCCCTCCGGGACGCGCTCCTCCGGACAGACGATGGAGAGCTCGTCTTCGGTGCGGGTCCAGGAAGCGAAGGGGCCGGGAGCGGTGGCCCAGTCCGGCGTCTGGGCGTGCGGATCGAGGCGGCAGATGGCCAGGCGGTCCGGCAACAGGGAGAGGCTCAGTCGGGCGGGCGTCATGGGCGGGCGAAGGGGCTAGCGCCCAGACGGGCGCCCGTCTGGGCGGCCGTCGACGGCGCCTAGCTCCTCGGCGATCTCCCATACCTCGTGGGGCTGAAAGAAGCCGGTACGGTAGCCGCGCCAGGCGTCAGCGGCCTCGTCGTAAGCGCCGTCGTAGGCCTGCTGGACGCGGTCGTAGATCTCCTTGACGACGCGGCTGGAGTTGGAGAATCGGACGTCGAGGTCGCGGCGCTCGGCCTCGTGGTTGAGGATGGAGACGATGCCTTCGGAGCCGGAGAGGGCGCCGACGACGCTGCGCTCGGCAGGCTCGGCGCCGACGCTCCCCGGTTCGTAGGCGAGGTAGATGAGGCCGCCGCGGGCGTCCGCCTGTTTGGCGACGCCGGCCTGGTGGATGCCGGCCTGGGTCGTGAACACATCCCCGATGATGGGGGCGGTGGGGGCCAGCGGGGTGAGGTTCTCGTCGACGAGGCGGCGCATCTCGGCGAGGACGGGCAGGTCGAAGCCGGGGTCGCCGTAGAGCCGTATGTAGCCGGCGATAACCTGCTCCAGCGATGTGTTGCCGGTGCGTTCGCCCAGGCCGCCGAAGGCGACGTTGACCTTGCGGCAGCCGTAGTGCCAGGCGGCGAGGGAGTTCGCGGTGGCCAGGCCGAAATCGTTGTGGCCGTGGAACTCCAGCTCGGCGCCGGTTTCCTGGTAGAGAGTGGAGACGAGGCGGGGGACGCCGTAGGGCAGGGCGACGTAGGGGTCGGGTGAGCCCCAGCCTATCGTGTCGCAGACGCGGAACTTGGCCCGGCCCTCGGTCTGCTCCAGAACCGTCCGGATGAACGGTATCACCCAGCCGTGGACGTCGGCGCGGGTGCAGTCCTCCAGATGGACGCGAGGGGTGATGCCGTACTCGCAGGCGGTGAGGATCGGCTTGAGGTACTTGCTGACGGCCTCACGCTTGGAGCGAAAGCCGAGCTTGTCAAAGATGTGGTGGTCGGAGGCGGAGGCGAGCATGCCCGTCTCTTTGACGCGGCCCTGGCTGATGTCGTGGAGCTGGCGGACGTCCTTGGGGTTGGCGCGGATCCAGGTGGTGATCTTCGGATAGTCGTACTCGCGTTCGAGGAGCTTGTCGAGGACCCAGGCGTCGCGCTTCTGGTAGATGAAGGTCTCGATGGCGTAGATGCGGCCGGTGCCGGCGTCGAGGTCGCGGAGGAGGTCGACGTAACGGAGGCGGGACTCGTTGGGGAAGAGGGCGAAGCGGGAGTCCTGGGCGCCGTCGCGGAGGGTAGTGTCGGTGATGAGGCGGGAATCGGGGCCGAGGCTATGGGGCGCGAGAGCTGGCTCGTCTTCGAGGGAGACGGGGGGCATGCGGCCTTCGTAGTTGTAATAGACGCGCCTGGCGTTGATCTTCAGGGTGTCAGTCATCAGGAATTCCAATGGGAGTGATACATGCATTGTAAGGGGTGGGTGGGGAGATGCAACAGCGGGCAGGGGAGGCGAGGAGGAGCCCTCACCCGACCCTTCGACAAGCTTAGGGTCACCCCTCTCCCGCGAGCGGCAGAGGGGACGGGAGGGGGAGCCTCGCACCCCAGCTTGAAAGCTGGGGCATCGGTTCGGGGGCGAGTCTACGTGCGGGTGCTGGCCCCGCCCCAGATGCCCTTTCGGCGCTGCTCAGGACAGGCTTCGCGGAGATGCGCGGGGCCTAGTCGCTGAGGCCGCCGCCGGCCCAGTGACGCACGCGCTCCTCCACGGGCCCGCCGGGGCGCCAGCTCTTGACGACCTGGTCGCCGTTGTCCAGGTAGCGCAGGAACGTCGCTTCCTCGATGTCCAGGGCGAACAGGTGGAACTGGCCGCCCGGGCGCCAGTTGATCTTCTCGAACAAGGCCTGGCAGTAGCGCTCGATCGCGCCGGCGTCGCCGATGACGGCGGCGAGGCCGCGGAACTTGAGCTCGCCGCCGAGATCTTCGCGGTCGCGGACGGTGGTCTGGACGAGGCAGCGGGGATCGCGGAGGAGATCGAGGGCCTTGAACGAGCGGTGCATCATGCCCAGCTGGAGCTGGTCGTCGACGATGAGGGGCTCGACGGGGCTAATGCGGGGCAGGCCGTCGCGGCGGAGGGTGCCGACGAGGACGAGGCCGGTGGCGTCGATACGCTCGCGACCGAAGGCGGCGAGCTCTGGGGCCTGCTTCTCGAAGTCGCGCCAGTGCATGGGGTTGGCCGACGCGGCCTACTGCTCGGTCAGCGAGAGGGCGAGCGGTTCGTCCTTCAGCGCGCTTACCTTCAGGATGGAGAAGCCGATGACGTGGCCATCGGGGTCAACCTTGGCCATCACCTGATCGACCGGCGTCGCACGGAAGGTTCCTGCCCGGTTGTCGAAGATGACCTCCAGATAGTCGGCCTCGGGGTCATACCACACCTTTATTCCGTCGGCCACAACACTGCTCCTCGTTTGGGACGATCTGTAAAGAAGGCTGTAATCAGGAAGGGATCATCCCGCCGCCATTTTACCACTACGCAAAGGTGTTTCTCGCCGACCGTATTCGAACGGTATAGCCGGTGGTACAGGCGGACCTCAGAGTCTGATCGCGACTGGATCACGACTGAACCATTCAATCCTGGAATCAGATTCGCCGCCGAAGGGTGCAGTACCATCCGACGATCGCCTTTGGCCTTGTTACTTCCATCGCTGCGCTCACGCCAACTCGCTCATAGAACCAATGGGGCTCCATGCTCACTAGTTCCCAGCCACGCCCGCCTAGGTCGTTCAGTTTGGCCTCTATTCTGCCTGACGGGTAGTCACTAACCTCAGCTTTCATCCCTCCCCACACACCCCTAGGCTTGTCTTCCGCACTGCTCGCAGGGAGATAGACATGTTTGTATTCCCACGACTGTTCTCCGGTTTGAGAACTGGATTCGTCCGACGCACTAGCCCCTCCAGTTGAGAGCCGGTCCAAACGCTCGACTTCGGCCGTCACGAGCCTTAAGTCTTCAATGAACCGAGTAGCGTCTTTGGCCTTTATGGTTGGTCTATATTCGTTCTCGCTTGTCCTTATCGTCAGTCGATCTTGATCCGATTGAACTTCAACTATCGAGGGAATCTGAAAGGTGTGCTCCTTCAGAGTACCCGTTTCATAGACCCTTCCATGTTCGATGCGTAGGTGCTCGCCGTAGTCGGATCGTCGACCTAAGACCCTCTGGGCAGCCAACCGGTAACGTTCCCAAACGTCAACGCGAGATGTGTCGGAGGGATCCAGGCTTGGGCCAAGGAACTTGCTCTTAGTCATCGAGAGGTCCTCGCAGATGCTGTTGGTTGTGGTCAGTCCTCCTCCAGGGTACTCGTATCTCCCTCGGGGAGGCCGAGCTCGCGGGCCTTGAGGAGGCGGCGCATGATCTTGCCCGAGCGGGTCTTGGGCAGCGAGTCGACGAACTCGATCTCGCGGGGGGCGATGCCGGCGCCGAGCTTGTCGCGGGCGAAGCGGGTGAGCTCGCGGCGGAGCTTGTCGTCGGGCTGGAAGCCGTCCTTGAGGGCGACGAACGCCTTGACGACCTCCATGGCCACGGGATCGGGCTTGCCGATGACGCCGGCCTCGGCGACGGCGGGGTGCTCGATGAGGGCGGACTCGACCTCGAAGGGGCCGACGAGGTGGCCGGCGGTGTTGATGACGTCGTCGGCGCGGCCGACGAACCAGAAGTAGCCGTCGGCGTCGCGGCGGGCGCGATCGCCGGTGATGTACCAGCCGTTGCGGAAGCGGGACTCGTACATCTCGGTGTTGTTCCAGTAGGTGCGGAACATGGAGGGCCAGCCGGGCCGGACGGCGAGGTCGCCCTCCTGGCCGGGCGGGAGCTCGGCGCCATCGTCGTCGATGATGGCGGGCTCGATGCCGGGGAAGGGGCGGCCCATGCTGCCGGGCCGGATGTCCATGGAGGGGTAGTTGGCGATGAGGATGGAGCCGGTCTCCGTCTGCCACCAGTTGTCGTGGATGGGGAGGCCGAACGCCTTCTGGCCCCAGAGTACGCCCTCCGGGTTGAGCGGCTCGCCGACGGAGCAGACGTAGCGCAGGCTGGAGAGGTCGTGCTTCTTCGGGAGCTCGTCGCCGGCCTTCATCAGCATGCGGATGGCGGTGGGGGCGGTGTACCAGACGGTGACGCGATACTTCTCGATCAGAGAGTACCAGTGGCGGGCGCCGAAGCCGCCCTCGTAGACGAGCGAGGTGGCGCCGTTGCTCCAGGGCCCGAACATGCCGTAGGAGGTGCCGGTGACCCAGCCCGGGTCGGCGGTGCACCAGTAAACGTCATCGTCGTGGAGGTCGAGGACGTACTTGCCGGTGGCGTAGTGGCCGAGGACGGCCATGTGGACGTGGGCGGCGCCCTTGGGCTTGCCGGTGGTGCCGGAGGTATAGTGCATGACGGCGTGGTCCTCGGGGTCCGTGGGTTCGATCTCGAACTCCTCGGACTGCGGATCGAAGACGTCCGCCCAGGCGAGGGTACCCTCGGGGGCGGAGGCGCCGCCGGAGCGATCGAGGACGATGACGTGTTCGAGGGCGGGGAGGCCGGCGCGGATGTCCCGAACGCGGGCCCAGAGGTCGGGGCTGGTGAGGAGCACCCTGGCAGCGCTGTTCTCCAGACGGTCGCGGACGGCGTCGGGGCCGAAGGCGGAGAAGAGGGGGCCGATGACGGCGCCGAGCTTCAGCGTCCCGAAGACTGTGAAATAGAGCTCGGGCACGCGCTCCAGGAAGACGAAGACGCGATCGCCCTTGCCGACGCCGAGGGAGCGGAGCATGTTGGCGGCCTTGTTGGAGGCCGAGGCCATTTGCGCGAACGTGTACGTCTCGGTGGAGCCGTCCTTGCCCTCCCAGAGCATGGCGCTCTTGTCGCGGCGAGCGGTCTTGAGGTGGCGGTCGATGCACTCGTAGGCGATGTTGAGGGCACCGCCGGGGAGGCCGTCGAGCTCCTCGCGGACGTGATCCCAGTCGAACGCCTCGCGGGCGGCCGAGTAGTCGAGCAGGTTGGGCTCGACGGCCATACGGCCGGCCGGTGGCTTAACGATGGGCTCGTAGTTCATCGCGACCTCCGCGAGTGGGTTCGGGCACCCAATTTAGCGCGGGCGTCGCGGCGCGTCAAACCTGAGTCTCACAGCGGATGACGCGCGCCTGCCTAGCGGCAGGCAGGGATAAACGGATGCGAGGCGGGCCGCTGGTGTAGGCGCGACGGGAGAACGGTCCCCCGAGGCTAGCGACGGAGCGTCCGGAAGGCGACCAGCGATACGCTGCCGGCCAGGGCGATAGCCACCGCCAGCGAACGCATCAGCAGATCGTCGGAGCGGCCGGTAGGAGGCTCGCCGCCGGTGTTGGGCAGCTGCGAGGGCGTGTTGACCACGGTCTCGGTGAGGACCTGCGGCGTGGGTGTCGGAGTTGGCTCCCCGCTGGGGGTAGCCGTGGGAGTGGGCGTCGGCTCCTCAGTCGGGGTGGCGGTCGGGGTCGGCGTGGGGGTCGGGGTCGGCGTGGGG
>JBBDNA010000012.1:262602-309354 GCA_040877915.1 Dehalococcoidia bacterium | reverse complement strand
CGGGCGCGGCGGGCAGTGTAGGGGCGGCGCTTGCCCCGCCCCAGGGCGCAGCGAGCGGCGCCCCTACATGGAGGCCTAAAGGCCTCCGCTACATCGGGTGATGCTCCGTCCTACTGGCTAGAGATAGCTCTCGAACCAGGCAACGGTCTTCTCCCAGGCGTCGGCGGAGGCCTCCGGGCGGTAGCTGGGCCGGCCCTCGTTCATGAAGGCGTGGCCGGCGCCGGCGTAGGAGTGGAACTCGTGGGGCTTGTCCAGCCGCGTCATCTCGGCGTCGATCCTGGCCACGTCGGCGGGGCTGGGGTTAGGGTCGTCCTCCCCGAACAGGCCGAGGACGGGACAGCCGATCCGCTCCGTGCGGTCGAAGGGAGCCGGGCCTTCGCCCCAGGGTACGAGGATGTTTCCGCCCCAGCAGACGACCGCCGCCTTCAGCTCCGGCAGGTGCGACGCCATCAGGTAAGCGACGCGACCGCCCATGCAGTAGCCCGTGACGCCGACGCGATCGGGCGCCACCTCGGGCAGCGCCCTCGTGTGCTCGAACGCCACGGTCACGTCATCGACGATCGTCGCGTCGCGGAGGCGGCCCATGCGGGTCATGGGATCGTCCGCCGAGTCGTCGCGGTGGTAGAGGTCGGGCGAGACGGCGACGAACCCCGCGGCGGCGAAGCGGTCGCACATCGAGCGGACGAACTCGTCGACGCCGCCGGCGTGCTGGATAACGATGACGGCGGGGAACGGCCCGCCGCCGTCGGGGGCGCTGACGTAGCAGCGCATCTGGCCGCCGTCGACGCTGACGCTGTCCCAGCGAGAAGCCATCGCGCCTACTCCTTCGGCCTGAGGACGACGACCGGGATCTCGCGGTTCGCCGTCTTCTGATAATCCTCGTAGCCGGAGTACATGTCCACCGCCGTCTTCCAGAGGCGGTCTCGCTCCGCGCCCTCCGCCTTCTCGGCGAGCACCTTCCGGGTCTGGTTGCGGATCTGGACCTCGGCGTCGGGGCTGGCCTCCAGGTTGAGCCACCAGGCGGGGTGCCTCGGGTTGCCGCCGTTGGAGGCTATGACCACGGGCGTGTCGCCGTCCTGCAGGTACTGAAGGGCGACCGTGCGCGGGCGCGCGCTCTTGCGACCGGTCGTGGTGAGGAGGAGCATCCTTCGGCCCGCGAGCGACCCGCCCAGAGCGCCCCCCGACATCCTGTACCAGAACGTGTGGATACGGGAGATCGTGTTCATCAGAGCACGGTTCATCGGCATGGACGGGGACCTCCTCCGGAGCGGCGCGGAACGCTGCCTATGATAGCACTGCGGCGGGGAACCGGCTATTCGGCGTCTTCGTCCCCGGAGTCCTCCTCCGGGATTGGGAGCTTGAGATGGCCGTTGGCGCGGACGCAAGCGTGGCCCTCGGCTTCGATCGGGAGGGCGCAGAGGGGGCAGATGGGGCGTCCGCCGGCGATGATCTCGCCCAGCTGCACGGAGAGCGAGGCGCAGTGCTCCAGCGTCAGCTGAAAGCGCAGCCGGAAGTCGTCGCCTTCCTCGGCGGTCTCGTCCACCTGCAGCACCACCGTCTGGTCCGGCTGCCTGAACCCCATGCCGATGCGGCCGACCTTGAAGTCGTGCTGGGCGGCATCGGGGAAGTCACTCAGACGTATCGCCCGAGGCTCATCCTTGTACTTGATCTCGGCCAGGAGCTGCTGGAAAGCCAGGGCCAGCGCCTGGAGGTGCTCCTTCTCCAGCCACAGGGACGCCGACTGGTCGTTCGCGCCGGAGACGCGAAGCTGGAAGGTGCGCTGTCCCGGCTCGCCGAACGCCTGGAGGTCGGCGCCGCGCGCGACGCCGAGGTCGTCGGTCATGCGCCCCCACTCCGGGGCAGCGTGGCCACGCCATCGACTTCGATGAGCGAGCCGGAGACGAACAGCCCGCCGACGACGAGGAAGGTCATCGCCGCGTAATGGCCGCCGAAAGCCTCGCGGTAGGCGCGGCCGATCTCGCGCAGGTTCGACATGTAAGCGTCACGGTCGGTTACGTAGACGCGGAAGAAGGCGATGCGCTCGGCGGAGGCGCCGGCGGCCCGGGCCACTTCGACGAAGTTCCGGAACGCCTGCGCGGCCTGTTCGACCATCCCGCCGTCCACCATCGTCCCCGTCCTGGGGTCGTTGCCGATGACGCCGGAGATGTAGACCAGGTCCTCGCCCTCGGTGGCGTAGGCGTGCGTAAACCCTGGCCCCCGCAGCCAGCCCTCCGGCTCGATCGCGCGCATGCCGCAGCTCCTTTCGACTGCCCAGCAATCAATGGTAGCACGCGCCGCCGGCAACGCCGATCAAGGGGCCAGACCCAGGGTGAGCGCCCCGGCGACGATGAGCAGCGACCCCGATATGCGCCAGCGCCCGTATCCCTCGCCGAGGAATACGACGCCGAGCAGGGCGCCGATCACGATGCCGACCTCCCGCGCCGGCGCGATGTAGCTCACGCGGCCGGAGGTCAGCGCCGCCAGGACAAGCACGTAGGCCAGAGGCGCCAGCACGCCCGCCAGCAGGATGCTCCAGCGCCTCTCCTCCCACTCGGCGGCCAGAGGGCGCACCCGGTCCAGGAGAACGAAGGGGAAGAGCACGAGCACGTGCCCGCCCATGGCGAACTGATTGAGCGCGACCGCGGGCAGGTGGTCCAGCGCCGCCTTGTCCCACAGCGTGTAGGCGGCGATCAGCGTCCCCGTCAGCACGGCCACGCGCCCGGCCGGCCGGTTGAGCGAGCGCAGCGGCTGCATGAGGTCGTTGGGCGAGAACGATTCGACGTTGAGGATGTAGATGCCGCACACGACGAGCGCTATCGCGAATCCGGCGACGACCGACACGCTCTCGTCGAGGATGATGACGGCGAGCAGCGGCACCAGCGCCGGGCCCATCCCCCTGGCGATCGGGTAGACCGACGAGAGGTCGCCCATCTGGTAGCCGCGCGTGAGCGCCAGGCCGTACATGCCGTGCAGGAAGGCGGTTCCGGCCCCGAACACGAGCCACTCGCTGCCCAGGCCGTCGCGGGCGGCGTAGATGAGCGCGGGGAACAGGAAGAGCGCGAAGGCGATGGCGCCGAACGACCAGAGGAAGGCGATCTTGTGACCGCTGCGCTTGAGCAGGAAGTTCCAGCTGGCGTGGCAGAGCGCGGAACCGAGGACGAGCGCGAAGGCGGCGGAGGTCATGTGACGCCTATTGTATGCGCAGGAGGCAGCGTACGGGCCATCTAACCGATAGCGTGGCTATCCAATGACGGACCGGCGGATGTAAGGAGGACGCGGCAGGCGGCGTCCAATAATGCGTGCCTGTCATTCTGAGCGCCGACCACGGCAGCGCGGGGTCCAAGAGGTGCGCCGCGAAGGAATCTTGGGCGGGGAAGACGGCGGCCCTCGGAGCACGAAGACCGGTGATCGATACGCCGAGATTCCGCGCCCCTGCGATGCGGACCGCGATCGGCTACCCTGCGTGCTCTTCGATGAAGGCGGCTACTTGCTCGACGAGCTCGGCGGTGACTTCCTCCGTGCTGCGGCCCTTCACCTTGAACGAGTGGTCGCCGCCCTCGATCCCCACCAGCGTGGCGGTCTTCAGGGACTTCAGTGTCGCGTGCAGGAGGTCAGGGGTGGCGAAGGGGTCGCGGGCGCCCTGGAGGAACAGCATCGGCGCTGCGATGCCCCTGAGGTGGGCGTCGCGGATGCGCTCCGGCTTGCCCGGCGGGTGCAGCGGGTAGCCGAGGAAGACCAGACCACCGGAGTCGAAGCCGTCAGCGGCGACGTGGGAGGCGATGCGACCACCCATGGACTTGCCGCCCAGGAACGGCCTCGGCATCTCTTCGGCGACGGCCTCGGCCACCGCCCGGTAGCAGGCCTCCAAGCGCTTCTGCGGGTCGGGCCCGCGGCGACCAGCCTCCGTGTAGGGGAAATTGAAACGCAGCACGGCCACGCCGCGCTCCGCCAGCGCCTTCCCCACGTCGACGAGCAGCTTCGTGTTCAGGTTATAGCCGGCGCCGTGCGCCAGGACGACAGCGGCCTTCGCCCTTCCGGCGGGGCGGTCCCAGGCGCCGGTCACCTCGCCGCCCTCCCAGCGGAACTTCACACTATCTCCTGGGCTCACTCCTTGTCCCCCGTCCGCTCCCGGTCGATGATGCCGGCGCCGCGCATGCGGGCCACCAGGTACACGTCCTCATCGCTGAAGGCGTCCTGCACCAGCTTGATCGCGTACCCCCAGATCTCGTTGACCTCTTCGCGCTCCGTTGTGGGCGCGTCTATCCAGAGATAAGCGTCCTCGTGGTCGTCGGTCGGCGTGCCGAAGTCGAGCGCGAGGGTCACGCCGGGGAACTCGCGGGAGACGGCCTCGATGATCCGCGCGGCGACGCGCTCCACGTCGGCGCGGTCAGCCATCGCCGCGCAGCAGGGCCAGAACGGCGTCGTGGAGCTTCCCGTTGGTCGCGACGGCGTTGCCGCCGCTGATCGTGCGTTCGCCCTTCCAGTCGCTGAAGCGGCCGCCGGCCTCCTCGATGATCGTGAGCAGCGGGCCGCAGTCCCAGACGCTCATCACGGGGTCGACGGCGACGTCGGCGCGGCCGGTGGCGACCAGGGCGTAGCCGTAGCAGTCGCCCCAGGTCCGGACGGGCCCGGCCGCCCGGATGAGGCGGGGGATGGCGTCGCCGGGGACGGGCTGAGCGTAGTACTTCTCGGTAACGATAAGGAGAGCTTCGCCGAGCCCCGCCGTCTCGGAGACCTGCGCCCGCCGGCCCTGCCAGAAGCAGCCCTCGCCCTTCGCCGCGACGACCGTCTCGTCGAGGGCGGCCAGGTTGATGACGCCGGCGACCGGCTCGCCGTCCTCCTCGACGCCGATCAGAACGCCGTACAGCGGCACGCCGTGCACGAACGAGAACGTACCGTCGATCGGGTCCAGTATCCAGCGCCGCCGGGCGGCGGGTCGCGTCTCCCCGAACTCCTCGCCGACGATCCCGTCCTCCGGAAAGCGGGCCTCGATCAGCTCGCGCAGGCGTGCCTCGGCCTCCCTGTCGGCGACGGTGACGAAGGAGGTGTCGGCCTTGCGCTCCACCTCGAACTCGCCGCGGAAGTACTTCAGGGTGATTCGGCCGGCCTCATCGGCGAACTGGACAGCCGCCTCCATCAGGTCGCGGTACGATTCTCCGGCCACTCGCTAGCCGACCTCCAGCCTGGCGATTACGCCCAGGTGGTCGGAGGGGAACAGGGCCGGATCGTCGGGGTGCGGCTTGTCGAAGGCCAGGGAGGCCTCGAGCACTCGCGCGCCCTCGACGAAGATGTAGTCCAGGCAGCCGGGCTCGGAGGGGTCCCAGGTGTTGACGGGCGTGGGCCAGGTCTTCTCCGGCTCGGCGCCGGTGGCGGCCTCGTGGGCGGAGGCGAAGCGCTCCTTCATGAACTCCACCGTCGGCTCGCCGGCGTAGGCGTTGAAGTCGCCGGCGACGACCCGCGCGGCGACGTCGGCGCTGCGCTCGTCCACCCAGGCGACCAGGCGACGGGCCTGCGCCAGGCGGACGTCGGTAGCCGGCGGCGGGAAGTAGAGGTGGGTGCCGTAGAAGTCCAGCGCCTCGCCGCCGTCCAGTCGAAGCCGGAGGCGCTGGGCCACGCACTCCTGCGACAGGAAGTCCAGACCCTCATGCGCCTCGACGGGAAGGCGGGACATCACGGCCTGCGCCTGGGCGTGGGCGCTCTTGCCGGGGCGCGCCATGTGGTAGACGTGATACGGCCGTCCGCCCTCCAGCCGCTCGTTAGCGGCGTGGGCGATGAGCATCCCCTGGTCGGTCGTGAGGTTGACCTCCTGCAGGGCGATGACGTCGGGTCGGAGCTCGATGAGTTGATCGACGACGAGGGGGAACCGCTCGTCCCAGCGGCCCATGTTGGCGAACAGGTTCAGGGTAGCGACGGTAACGGTGCTCATCGGCCTCGTGCCATTATAGCGGCGACCGCTGGCAGGGGCTGGACGCTTCTGCTAGCATGTGGGCGCCATGAAGGCGGTGAACCTGCTGGAGCTGGAGGACCTGGCGCGGGAGAGGCTGCCCCAGGGGCCGTTCGACTTCATCGCCGGCGGGGCCGAGGACGAGGTCACGCTGCGGGCCAATCGCGAGGCGTTCCAGCGCATCCAACTGCGCCCCCGCGTGCTCGTCGACGTCTCGACGGTCGACCCGTCGACGGAGGTGCTTGGCCGGCGCGTCGAGCTGCCGGTGCTGCTGGCCCCGGTGGCGCTGCAGCGGCTGGCCCACGACGAGGGCGAGCTGGCGTCGGCGCGGGCGGCGGAGGCGGCGGGGACGGTCATGGTGCTGAGCACAGTCTCCACCTGCACGCTGGAGGACGTGGCCGCGGCGGCAGGCGGGCACAAGTGGTTCCAGCTCTACCCCCTGCGCAACAAGGAGGGGACGGAGCGTCTGATCTCGCGGGCGAAGGCGGCGGGTTACACCGCGATCTGCGTGACGGCGGACGTGCCCTGGCTGGGCCGCCGCGAGGCCGACATTCGCAACAACCTCCAGTTCGGGGCGGACATTGTCCCCGCCAACCTGCTGGACGAGATACGCCTGGCCGACCTCGCGTCGGGCCCCAGAGGGCCGGCGGGCGGGGCGGCGGCCGGCCTGTCCGACCCCGGCCTGGACTGGGACGGCATCGACTGGATACGCTCGGTGTCGTCGCCTCTTCCCGTGCTTGTGAAGGGGATACTGACGGCGGAGGACGCGCGGCTGGCCGTGGAGCACGGCGTGGAGGGGGTCATCGTGTCCAACCACGGCGGGCGCCAGCTGGACGGCGCCCCGGCCAGCATCGAGGCGTTGCCGGAGGTCGTGGCGGCGGTCGAAGGCCGGGCGGAAGTGCTGCTGGACAGCGGCATACGCCGCGGCACGGACGTGCTCAAGGCCCTGGCCCTGGGCGCGAGGGCCGTGCTCATCGGGCGGCCCTACATCTGGGGCCTGGCGATCGACGGCGAGGCCGGCGTGTCGTCTGTCCTCTCGATGCTGCGAGAGGAGATCGAGCTGGCGATGGCGCTGTCCGGCTGCCCCACCGTTGCCGATATCGATCGCAGCCGCGTGCGCCTGGGGTCGCCGGCGGAGTAGGGATGCCGGAGAGCGGGCACCCAGACGAACGCACTTCCCGGCGCGAGCAGGCCGCCGTGGCCCGCTGGAAGCCGGGCAAGCACTGGTACAGCACAACCGTCGCTGCGATCACGATCCGGCTATCCCGGTTCATCTTGACACGCATGAATTCGCTGGAGATCGAGGGGATGGAGCGGTTCAACGCGCTCAAGGAGCGCGGCGGCCGCGGGCTGCTGACCTACAGCAACCACGTGACGCTGTTCGATGACCCGTTGCTGCCGTCCAACTTCGACCTGCCGCGGTACGAGGAGATCCGCTGGTGCGCGGCGGACGCGCTCAACTTCTTCGGGTCGGCGCCCAAAGCCTGGCTGTTTACCGTGGGCAAGGGCGTCCCGATCGTGCGCGGGTCCGGGCTGGGGCAGACCGGGTTCCGCTTCATGCGGGATCGGCTCGGCGAGGGCGAGTGGGTCCACATCTTCCCCGAAGGCGGCCGCACTCGCGACCCGCAGGCGCTGATGCGCCACCCGTTCAAGTCCGGCATCGGGAGGCTGATCGCGGAGACGCGGCCGATCCTGCTGCCCTTCTACCATCACGGCATGCAGGGGGTGCTGCCCATCGGCGCCAAGACCCCGGGACGAGGCAACACCGTTCGGCTGGTCTTCGGCGAACCTATCGACTGCGACGCCGCATATGTGGCAGAGGCCGCGGGCGAGGCCGGCGGCAGCGAGACGGCGCTGTGGGAAGCGCTGACCGAGCGTTGCTACGAGGCGCTGCGGGCGCTCGAACTCGAGATTCACCCTCTGGCGAGGGAGCGCGCGGCCGCCGAGACGGGCAGCGCCAGCGGCTAGGCCGCCCCGGCCAGGAGCTGGCGGGCGATGATCTTCAGCTCCAGGATCGGCTTTACGCCCTCGAATATCGGCAGCACCAACGCGTCGACCACGTAGCGGGCCACGGGGTCCTCTTCGGAGTAGCCCCAGCCGCCGTGGATCAGCTGCGCCTCCTGCGACACCCATACCGCCGTGTCCGAGGCGAACAGCTTGCACATCGCCGGCTCCATTGCCGCCCGCTCGTCCTCCTCCATCGCCCGCGCGGCGGCGTAGGTGAGCTGACGCCCGGCGGCGACGTGCGTGGCCATGCGCCCGATCTTGTGCTGCGTCAGCTGGTACTCGGCGATAGGCCGCCCGAACTGGCGTCGGTCCAGCGCGTAGTTGCAGGCCTTCTCCAGCGCCGCCTGGCCCACGCCCGTGGCGCGGCCACCGGTCTGCAGCCGGCCGGCCGCGAAGCCGCCCATCTGCAGGTAAAAGCCGCGGTTCAGCCCGGCCTCGCCGCCGACGAGGTTCTCCTCCGGCACGAAGTAGCGATCGAAGGCCAGCGTAAACGAATGCATGCCGCGATAGCCCGGCGTCGGGTTGGCCGTGCCGCTTATCGAGCCGCCGCCGGGCTGCGTGTACTCGAACTGGTGGCCCTCGAACGGCTCCTTCTCGACGATGAACAGCGACAGGCCGCGCGCGCCCACGGCCGGGTCGGGGTCGGTCCGCGCCAGCAGGGCCAGGATATTGGCCCGTCCGGCGAACGTCGACCAGGCCTTCGGCCCTTCGATGAACCAACCCGTGCGCCCGTCCAGCTCGCCGTGGCTGGCCCGGCACTGCAGGGAGGCCACGTCGGAGCCGATGTCCGGCTCGGTGACGCTTACGCCGACGATGACCTCGCCGGCGGCGATACGGGGGAGCCACTCCTTGCGCTGCTCCTCGGTGCCGCCCTGGATCAGGGCCCGGGTCAGGATCTCGGAGCGGGTGATCAGGCTGCCGGCGACCAGGGACGCCGCCGATAGCTCCTCCGTCAGGACAACCATCGTCAGGTAGCCCATGCCGGTGCCGCCGTACTCCTCCGGGATGGAGCTGCCGAACAGCCCCAGACCGGTCATCTTCTGTATCAGCGACTCCGGCACCAGGTGGTCCTGGCGGTGCATCTCCTGCGCGATGGGAGCGACCTCCGTCTTCGCGAAGGAGCGAGCCGAGTCTCGCGTGAGGGTGGCCACGGGATCGTTGAGCTCGGGGGGATGGACGCCGCGCGCCTCCAGCATCTGCGCGCCGATCCCGCGTAGGCGTTCTTCGTGCAGGCCGCCGCGCACCAGCGAGCGCAGCTCCGGCTCGTCGAGCGACGCCTGGCCGCCGCCCGCGGGGTCGAGGACGTCCGGCGTCAGCTCGAACTCGCCCCGCAGCTTGTGGACGACCTCGGCGCTGAAGGCCAGCGCCTGCTCCTCGGCCAGCGTGTCGCGGTGGCCGTTGCCGGACTGCCGCTCGCAGTAAGCGACGAGCTCGCCGGCCGCGCGCGCCTGCGTGGCCAGCAGGGCGATGCGTTCGGCGTGGACCTGGTGGGCGTCGATGAGGCGGCCGCCGTCGGTGAGGGCCGAGACGGCGGCGACGGCGCCGGCGACGGCCTCGGTAGCGGCGGCGGCGAGGCGCCGGGCGCCGCTAAGGGCGTCGATCTCGGTCAGTTCGGTGCTCATAGACGATGCGGCTGGGACGCGGAACACATCATACCGGAATCGCCGGAACGGTTCTAGCGGGGTTGCGAAAGGCGGCGCCGATGGCGGAGACTACCAGCACAGCCCCGCGGCCCTCGTTCCGTAGAGTAGAAGGGGGAGCCCATGGATCCGGCAGGCAAGGTAGCGCTGGTGACCGGCGCCAGCTCCGGCATCGGCCGGGCGACGGCGCTGGCGCTGGCCCAAGCCGGCGTGTCCCTCGTCCTCGCCGACGTCGACGAGGACGGTGGCGCGGAGACCGTATCGCTCGTCGAGAAGGCCGGCGGCAAGGCCGCGTTCGTGCGCACGGACGTGACCAGCCGCGAGGACCTGGAGCGGGCCGTCGCCTTCGCCGAGGAGACGTTCGGGGGGCTGGACATCGCCCACAACAACGCCGGCATAAACACGCCGGGGCCGCGCTACCCGGACTCCGACACCACGGCCTGGGAGAAGACGATCGCGATCAACCTGTGGGCGGTCATCGCGGGGACGCAGGCGGAAGTGCCGGCGATGCGGCGTCGCGGCGGCGGCGTCATCGTCAACACAGCGTCGATTGCCGGCGTCATCCAGTACGTCCCCGACCCGATCTACGCCGCGACCAAGCACGGCGTTGTCGGTTTCACCCGCGCCCTCGCCACCCTGAACCTGGAGTCGAACATCCGCGTGAACTGCGTCTGCCCGGGCGTGGTGAACACGCCGATGATCCGCAAGGGGTTGGCGGAGCTGACAGCGGAGCAGCGGGCCCAGCGCGACGCCATGATCGGGTCGATGCCGCTGATCGAGCCGGGCGAGATCGCCGAGGCGGTGCTGGAGCTGGTGCGGGACGACTCGCTGGCCGGCGAGGCGATGGGCGTGATCTACGGCCGCCCGCGCCGTCTGATCCCGCCGGCCATAGAGTTCCGCCGCGACCCCAGCCAGCGCATGCCCGGATAGCACAAGAATCGAAAGGAGCGAACGATGGTCGCCTGCGTGCACGTCGCCAGGATCCTCCCGGGCAAGCGGGAGGAGTTCATGCAGCAGCTCAAGGAAGGGTTCGAGACGGGGAAGGATGGGCTGAAAGCGTTCGGGTTTACCCGCATCACCTCGTTCACGACGCCGGAGACGGTGGACGGCGACGGCGACGGCCTGCTGGTCACCGTCTACGAGGCGGATGACCCGTCGGTCGTGGAGCGGTTCTACCAGCTGGAGCCGGTGATCCAGCAGGAGGCCCGGGCCCACGGCACGCTCGTCGTCCCGCACGACCACGCGGCGGTGCCGACGAACGTCGCCTTCGTGGACCTGGACCTGCGCGGCTAGTAGCCCCAATGTCATTGCGAGGAGCGACGGCAGGAGCGACGTGGCAATCTCGGAGCGACCCCAGCGCTTCCAGGCTCAGCGGACGGCTCGACAATGATCGTGCGGTTGCTTCGCTTCGCTCGCAATGACCAGAGGTCTCCGGGAGGAGCGACGACAGGAACGACGTTGTTACCACGAGGGCGGGCGTCTACCCCAGCCCAGATTCCTTCGCGGCGTGGCCAGCTCCCCCGTGCGAGCGTGGTCGGCGCTCAGAATGACAGGAGGAGGCGATTAGATGGGCAAGCTTGACGGCAAGGTCGTAATCGTCACCGGGGCCAGCCGCGGCATCGGCGCCGAGATCGCGCGGACGTTCGGTGCGGAGGGCGGGAAGGTCGTCTGCGCAGCCCGCACGCTGAAGGAGGGCGACCACCAGTTCGAGGGGTCGCTGGAGAGCACCGTGGAGTCGATCCGCGCCGCCGGTGGTGAGGCGACGGCAGTGGCCGCCAACATCTCGCTGCCCGAAGAGTGCGAGAAGCTGGTGCAGGCCGCCCGCGACACCTACGGGCCGATCGACGTGCTGGTGAACAACGCGGCGCTTACCTACTTCGTGCCGATCAAGGACTACCAGCTGAGCCGCTGGATGCGCTCCTGGGCGGTGAACTTGCACGCCCCGTTCATCCTCAGCCAGCTGGTGCTGCAGGACATGGTGTCGCGCGGCAGCGGCGCCATCGTCAACATCTCGTCGGGGGCGGCGATAGGGCCGGGACGGGGTCCGTACCCGCAGCCGGAGATGGTGGGCGGGACCTGCTACGGGGCGGAGAAGGCGGCGCTGGAGCGGTTCAGCCAGGGCCTGGCGTCCGAGGTGTACCAGTACGGTGTGTCCGTGGCCTGCGTCTCGCCGTCGCTCGTCGTGCCCACGCCGGGGACCGTGCACCACCGCCTCGTGCGCGGCCTCGACGACCCGACCGGCGAGCCGCCGCAGCTGATGGCGAAGGCGGCGCTGCTGCTGGCGACGGAGCCGCTGGACGACGTGACCGGCGTCGTCACCTACAGCCAGCCGCTGCTCAAGGAGTACGGGCTGATCCAGGAAGCACGGGGCATCGGGACGGAGCGCGTGGGGAGCGGCTACAGCCAGATATAGCGGTAGAGCGCGGGCTCACCCTTCGACCCTTCGACTCGGCTCAGGGCAGGCAGGCTCAGGGTGACCCTTCGACAGGCTCAGGGTGAGCGGATAGAGTTAGCGCCGCTCATGGTGAGCTTGTCGAAACATGAGACCTCTTAGCGGAGGGAGCGCTCGCCTTTACGAGCGGCCATGTCGCGGATATGATTGCGGCACGATGCGAGAACCAGCCCCCATGGAACAGGACATCCGCTTCTGCACCGCAGCGGACGGCGTTCGCCTCGCCTACGCCACGTCGGGCGAGGGGTATCCGATCGTAAAGTCGGCGAACTGGCTGAACCACCTCGAGTTCGACTGGCAGTCGCCGCCGTTCGGGCACTTCCTGCGGGGCCTCTCCGAGCACAGCACGCTGATCCGCTACGACGAGCGCGGCACTGGACTCTCGGACCGAGATGTAGATGACATGTCGTTCGAGAGCTGGGTGAGCGACCTGGAGACGGTAGTCGACGCCACCGGGCTGGAGCGCTTCGCCCTGCTCGGCATCTCGCAAGGCGGGCCGGTGGCCGTGGCCTACGCGGTCCGGCACCCGGAGCGCGTGAGCCACCTGCTGCTG
The DNA here is from genome assembly GCA_040877915.1 of Dehalococcoidia bacterium. GTDB lineage: Bacteria > Chloroflexota > Dehalococcoidia > SM23-28-2 > RBG-16-64-32 > JBBDNA01. Next base: position 296,758 of record JBBDNA010000012.1, on the reverse strand, counting down.
TACGGCTCGTATCCGAAGTTCCGTACTCCGCGCACGGAGGAGCAAGCGGAGGAGCTGGAGGCGTTTCTGCTGCTGATGGGGCGTAGCTGGGGGCGCAACAACCCCGCCTTCCGCCAGATGTTCACCACGTACTTCGTTCCTGGCGCCAGCGCTGAACAGATGCGCGCGTTTAACTACATGCAGCGCGAATCGGCGTCGCCTGCGAATGCCGTGCGGATATACCGGACGTTCACAACGATGGATGTGAGAGAGATCGCGCCGATGGTCAGGGCGCCGACACTGATTTTCCACCGCAGGCGCGACGGCGCAGTCCCGTTCCGCCTTGGCCGCGAGCTAGCATCGCTGATCCCCGGCGCCAGGTTCGTTCCGCTTGAGGGTGAGAACCACCTCATCCTTGAGGGCGAACCTGAGCGCGAGGTGCTGATGCGGGAGATCTGGAACTTTCTGGGGATCGAGACGCAGGGGGCGGCCCTGGGCGAGCACTCGTCGTCTCTGGTCACGATCCTGTTCACGGACATGGAGGGCTCGACGTCGCTCACCCAGAGCCTCGGCGACGCCAGGGCGCAGGAGCTGCTGCGCGACCACAATGCCATCGTCCGAGACAGCCTGAAGGCCCATGGCGGCACGGAGATCAAGCACACCGGCGACGGCATCATGGCCTCTTTCCCCTCCGCCTCCAGGGCGATAGAGTGCGCGATCGCGATCCAAGGCGCGTTCACGGAGCGTAACGCTGCCCTCTCCGCTCGCCCTGAGCCTGTCGAAGGGCGAGGGGCCGCTCATGGTTCGACCCTTCGACTCGACTCAGGACAGGCAGGCTCACCACGAGCGCCAAGCGATGCCATCCGCGTCCGCATCGGCCTGAACGCGGGCGAGCCCGTCGCTGAGGACGAAGACCTGTTCGGGACCGCCGTGCAGCTGGCCGCCCGCGTCTGCGCGAAGGCCGAACCGGGCGAAATTCTTACGTCGAACGTCGTGCGGGAGCTGGCGGCGGGCAAAGGGTTCCTGTTCTCGGACCGGGGCGACGAAGCGCTGCGTGGGTTCGAGGACCCGGTGCGGCTGTACGAGGTGCGCTGGGCAGACTAGCGTGAGATTGCTGCCCTTCCCTCGTCATTGCGAGGAGCCTGCCTGCCGGCAGGCAGGTGAAGCGACGTGGCAATCTCACGAATGACAAACACACGCCACTTCTCACAAATGAGCGGCACGAGGAGGATCGTGAGATTGCTTCGCTTCGCTCGCAATGACCGGAACCTCCTCGGGTCATCACGAGGAGAGACGATAGAAACGACGCGGCTATCTCACAATTGCTAACGTGACCGAATCCAGCATCAGCTTCGACCGGGCGGCCGATTTCTACGACGAGACGCGGGCGCTGCCGCCCGATGTCAGCGAGCGGCTAACGCGGGCCATCCTCAAGGAGACGCGGCGGGCCGGCGCCGAACGGCTGCTGGAGGTCGGGATCGGCACCGGGCGCATCGCCCGGCCCCTGCTGGAGCGGGGGCTTCCCGTCACCGGGGTCGACATCTCTCTGCGGATGATGGAGCGGTTGCGCCAGCAGCTCGGCCCGGGCGCCCACCCGGACCTGCTGCTCGGGGACGCTACGCGCTTGCCGCTGGCCGGCGGCTCGTTCCGGGCGGCGCTGTTCGTCCACGTCCTGCACCTGGTGCCGGGGTGGGAAGCCGCCCTCGCGGAGACTCGTCGCGTCCTCGCGCCGGATGGCGTAATGCTGCTGTACTACGAGCGCTACGAGAGCGAGACCCTGTGGGGCCGGCGCAGCGAGGAGAAGTGGGAGGAGCTGCTGCGGGAACGCGGGTTCGTGCGCCGCCGCCGGCCCTCGCGCGAGGAGATCGCCGCTGCCATCGAGCGGTTGGGAGGCTCCTCGCGAGTCGTAACCTTCGCCGAGGACGTGGACCGGAACACGCCAGCGACGATCCTGGACCTGACTCGCCGCCGGATCCATTCCTGGACGTGGGAGATCCCGGAGGAGCTGTTCTTCCAGTGCCTGCCGGAGTACGAGTCCTGGCTGCGGCGGGAGTTCGACATGGACCGCGAGCTGGGCGACCGCGCGGTGTACGAGCTGGAGGTGTGGGGGTTCCGGTAGGAGCGGCGGCTCACCCTTCGACAGGTTCAGGGTGAGCGGTGAAGCCGAAGTCCTTCGACAAGCTCAGGACGAACGGATCGTTCAGCGGCCGTCGCTTCCGCCGCTTGACGGGAAGCGCCCTTCGGTGCGATAGTTGCCCTGACCTGCACGTACACGTTAAGGCCCCCGGAGGTCTCGCCCCATGAAGTTCGGCATCTTCTACGAGCTCCAGCTCCCCCGCCCCTGGGGCGCGGACGACGAGCGCCGCATCTTCCACGACAGCCTGGACCAGATAGAGCTGGCCGACTCCCTGGGCTTCGACTACGCCTGGGAGGTGGAGCACCACTTCCTGGAGGAGTACTCGCACTCCTCGGCGCCGGAGGTGTTTCTGGCCGCGGCCAGCCAGCGCACCAAGAACATCCGGCTCTGCCACGGCATCGTGCTGGTGCCGCCGCCGTTCAGCCACCCCGCGCGCGTGGCCGAGCGCATCGCGACACTGGACATCGTCTCCAACGGCCGCGTGGAGTTCGGCAGCGGCGAGTCGTCGTCGCGGATGGAGCTGGAGGGTTTCGGGGTGTCGCGGGAGGAGAAGCGGGCGATGTGGGAGGAGGCGATGCGCTGCATCGTCGGCATGTTCCGGGACGAAGCCTGGGAGTTCCACGGCAAGTACATCGACTTCCCGGCGCGCAACGTCATCCCCAAGCCGGTGCAGAAGCCGCACCCGCCGCTGTGGGTCGCCTGCACCCAGCGCGACACGATACGGATGGCCGCCCGCCACGGCCTCGGCGCGCTGACTTTCGACTTCGTGGACCCGAACGAGGCGAAGCTGCTCGTCGACGACTACTACCGGCTGATCCGCGAAGAGTGCACGCCGCTGGGCGACGCGGTGAACGCCAACCTGGCCGTCGTCGCCCCGTTCATGTGCCTGCCCGACGACGAGCAGGTCGAGGAGATCGACTACCACCTGAAGTTCTTCCGTCACGCCCTCCTCCACTACTACGCCCCGGGCGAGAACCACCAGCCCGGCGAGTCCAACGTATGGGAGGAGTACCAGCGCGCTCCCCACCCGTTCATCGGGATGATGGGCGGCCGCGGCTGCGTGGGGACGCCGCAGTTCCTGCGCGAGAAGCTACGCGCCTACGAGGAGGCCGGCGTGGACCAGGTAGTGTTCCTGGCCCAGGCCGGCCAGATCCGGCACGAGCAGATCATGGAGTCGCTGCAAATGTTCGCGCGAGAGGTGATGCCGGAGTTCAAGGACCGCGAGGGGCAGTCGCAGGACCGCAAGCGGGAGCTGCTGGGCCAGCCGGTGGGCTAGAGGTGAGGGTACCTCCACCAGCGATCGCGGTACATCATATGGGCTATCTTCTCGCGGGTGCGGTGCTCGTCCTTGAGCGCCTGCTCGTATGCTATCCGGGCCGCCGCTTCGTCCTGGTGCGCGCTTCGCTCCAAGCCTAGTAGCTTCCGGATAGACCGCAGGAGATTTTTCATGTTATCGCCCCCTCTCCGGCATTGTACGACGATATGTCAAGCGGAGGCAGGCCAGGCTCCCCCGAGCGCTTGACACCCCCACAGACCGCTGCCTAGACTAGCACGACGACCGCCGCCCCTATCCAGGAGGTAGCACGAGTTGAGCTTCTTCTTCACGAACCCGTTCGGCATGATTCTCGGGATACTGATGGGAATCATCAGCCTCGGAGTCTTGTTCATCCTGATCATTTCCGTCCTGGCCGTCGTGGGCGGACCAGGGCAATGCACCGCCGGCGGGCCGGCGATAAGCATCACGCAGGCCAACTCCGATGCCTTCCAGCAGAAGTGGGACGCCATGGACGACACGCTCGACGGCGGCTCGCCCGCCTCAATCGATCTCGACGAGAGCGAGGTCAGCTCCCGCGCCGACCGCTATCTCACCGACGAGACCGACGCGCCCTTCGGCGACGTCCGCGTCTGTCTCCACGACGGCTCAGGCGAGGGATCAGGCACGATCTCGATCCTGGGCATCGACGTTGAGGTCAAGGTGAAGGGCAACATGGAGATGACCGGAGGGTCGCCGGTCGCCACGATCGACGACATCGAGGTGGGCAGCGTGCCCGGATTCGCCACGGACGTCATCGAGGGCATCGTCGAGGACGCGATCGAGGAGGGGCTGAACGACATCGAGCTGAACCACGACTACCAGGCCACGCTGACCGAGGGGAACGCCAAGATAGACGGCACGCCCTAGCGCGCGAGGGGCCGGCCAGGCGCTTCCCGCCCCAGGGCGCAGCGAGCGGGGCCCCTACCCGCTCACCTGAGCCTGCCGAAGGAATCTCGGAGCTCTGCCAGCGGCCCGCGTATTAGGACAACGGTAGCGCGCATCTTCCCGCCCAGACGGGTCCGTTCTGTCATTCTGAGCGAAGCGAAGAATCTCGGCGTATTCGAAAGCCGTGGTAGTGTCTGCGAGAACGCAGGCGTGCCCCGCCCCAGATTCCTTCGCGATCCTAACCCCCTCATTCCCCGCACGAGCGTGGTCGGCGCTCAGAATGACGAATTCGGGGCCTAGCGCGCGAGTTTCTCGGCCAGGCGGCGGAACTTCAGGTTCGCCTCGCCCTTCAGCGGGCGTCCGTGCCCGAAGCAGGCAACGTCGAACTCCAGCTCCGCGATCTTGCGGACGCTGTCCTTCGCCTGCACGGGGTCGGCGGTGAACGCGCCCATCGGTTGCGACAGGCCGAGGAAGTGGCCGGCCGCGTCGCCGACGAACAGCACCCGCCGCGAGGGCAGCAGGAACGATGTGTGGCCGGGCGTGTGGCCGGGGGTGTGGACGGCCGTGACGCCACCCAGCAGCTGCAGCTCCTGGCCGTCCGAAAGCTCCACGTCGACTCGCGCCGGCCCGACGTCCGGCGCCATGCGGTTGAGCACCGGGCCCAGCACTCGCCAGACGCCGGCGTTGCTCGCCCGGGGGTGCGGCTGTTCGCCGCGGACGACGGGCGCGTCCAGCGCGTGGACGTACGACCTGGCACCGGAGGCTTCCTGCAGGTCGGTCAGGCTGCCGTAGTGGTCGTAGTGGTGATGGGTGATCAGGATGTGCTTCACGTCCGCGGGCTGACGGCCGGCCGCGGCGACGGCGCGGAGGATCGCGTCGCGCTTCTTGGGGACGCCGCAGTCGACGAGGCCCACCCCGTCGTCGCCGATGACGAAGAACGCGTTCACGTACCCGATGGAGACGCCGTGAACGCCGGGGACGATCTCTTCAGCAGCCATCACGAGCCTCCTAGAGCCACGGCGGCAGAACTCGCTTCGCCAGCAGCCACAGGCGCCCAACCAACGGCGTCTCCGCCGAGAAGTCCTGGGTGAGCGCCCGCTCCGGCCGGAGGACGAGCGTCACCTCGGCGCTCTGTTCCACCGCCTCGCGAGCCATCCTCCGGTAGGCCGCCCCGCCGACGAATCCGAGATAGTGACGGGGGATGGCCGCCGTCAAGCCCTCGTCTTCCCGCTCGATCGTCGCACGGCCGTAGACCGTGACGCTCTTGTAGGGAGGGCGTTCGTCCTGGACGCACAGGGTCACCCGCGGGTCCCGCCTGACGTTGCTGGCCTTCGCGCTCTCGCCGCCGGTGCGCATTCGCAGGACACCGTCGCGATAGAGGTACCAGATGGGCGTGAGCACTGGCTCGCCTTCGAGGCCCAGTGTCCCCAGCACTGCTACGTGGCGACCGGCGAGAAGGCGCTCCCACTGAGGGCGAGTCAATCGCTTCGGCATGAGCGCCTGCACGTTATCAGCCGGTTCCGGCGAGTGTCAATGAGGCGAGCAGAGGCAACGGTAACGTTGAGAGGCGGCGCGGCGTCCTAATCTTCGCGATGCCCAATCCGTTTCAGCAGTCCCGCGACGAAGGCAACTGGCGAGCGCCGGCCGCGTTCGCCGCGCTGGTCGTTCTCGCCGTCCACGCCCTGTGGACGCTGGCGCCGCCGGTGGACGGCGACGCCCGCCACCTGACCGCCAACCTGTTCATCGATGGCAGCGTCGCGTTGGCGCTCTTCCTCGTCACGATGGTGGCGATGCGGTACAGGGGCTCGCGCCTGGGCGCGGCCTGGCTGCTGCTGGCGCTCGGCCTTGCGCTCAGCCTCTTCGCGGAGGTCTCCTGGTCAGCCCAGGAGATGCTCGTCTCGGATGACGTGCCATTCCCTTCGGTATCCGACATCGGCTACGTAGGAGCGTACTTCCCGATCCTGGCCGGGCTGCTGTTGATGCCGCAGGCGCCGGCCAGAGGGGCGGCCAGGCTGAAGCTGGCGCTGGACGCGCTGATCGTGACATGCGCCCTTGCCGTCCTCAGCTGGGTCTTGATTGCGGAAAGCATACTGGGCGACACCGACCAGTCGTTCTCAGCCCAGGCGGTGAGCCTGTTCTACCCGCTAGCTGACCTGGCGGTGGTGTTCGCGGCGTTCGTGCTGGTGGCTCGGGCCGGCCGCCGGTTCGCGCTGGCGTTCGGTCTCCTCGCCGCCGGCTACGTCGCCACGGCCTTCGCCGACAGCGCCTACGCCTACCTCACCGAGGCAGGCTACTCCACCGGAAGCTACGCCGATATCGGCTGGGTGGCCGGCTACACCCTCTTGTCGCTCGCCGCCCTCGCAGCGTTGGACCCGATGGCTGGCCTCGAGCCGAACCGCCATGGTGAGGCGTCGCCCGCGGCGTTCTGGCCTTCGCTCCTGCCCTACGTAGCGATGCTGCCCCTGGCTGTCCTCCTCCTGGAAGGCGTGAGCAGCGATACCGTCGATCCCACGCTTACGGCCGGGTTCCTCGCCGTCGCTTCCCTGGTCGTGGTTCGCCAGATAGTAGCCAACTACGAGAACGTATGGCTCAACAGGGAGCTTCGTTCCCTAAACGCCAACTTGGAGTTCAAGGTGCGCGAGAAGACGATCGAGCTGTTTCGCCGCTCCGGCCGTGGCGCCGGAGACGGCGATCCCGAGCCAGCGGCTCCCAACCCACACACGATCCGAGACTGGGACACGCCCTCGCCGCGACCTGTTGACAATTAGAACAAATTCCCTAATACTGTGAGCGACTGCCAGCCTCCCCGCAGTCTCTTGGAGACAGGTGGCGCTAACTTATACCATCGACCCCTGGGCCAGCGAATACGAGTCCGCCCTCCAGATGAGCGAGGAGCCGGACGATGACGACACCGCCATTCCCGTCCGGCTGGACACGGAGACCGCCGACTGGCGTCTCATCGAGCCCGAACACGCGCCCCTGCCCTCCCCCGTAGCCTTCATCGACGGCGTGCAGCGGGTGGAGCTTCGCGTCCTCACGGACCAGGAGGGCCGGCAGGTGTACGGCGCCTTCGCCTCGGTGGGCGTGGGGGCCGTGTACGCCGGCGGGGGAGAGCCGGACATCGCCTCGGAGCGGCCGCAGCGCACGCTGGCCCTGTCTTCGGGCGTTAGCGACGACCCCAAGGCCGTTCCCTGCGGCGAGCTCGTCCTTACGTTCGAGGCGCACTCCGACCCCAAGTCCGGCTACCAGGGAGTCCGCGAGGCGCTGGACGGCTACCGCCGGCAGTGCGAGGAGCGGCTGGGCCGCGAGCTCGTCGAGCGGGGGGAACACCCGCTGGTCATAGTGGACGGACGGCTGCGCTTCGGCGGGCCGGCCGTAGGGCTCACCAAGACGCTGCACCGGCAGTACCTGCCCTCGCCCCAGTCCGGCATCCTCCGCGAGCTGCGGCCCGGCACCCGCACACCCGTGTTCGAGATCAGCTACCACGAGCCGCTGTACTCCTGGTACACGCGGCTGGCCCAGCCCGGGCCGATAGACCACGCGCTGGCCGGCGTCGTGCGGCTGGAGACGATGGCGTCGATCGGCAAGGCGGCGGCGGTCAGGCTGGCCGACCTGACGACCGTGCACCTGCCGCGCTTCGCCTCGTCTCCGATATGGGACGCGCGAGCGCCCCAGAACCTGTACCCGTTCGCGGCGTTGGAAGCGCGCCTGCGCCACGAGCTGGGCGACCACACCTGGATCCGCCGCGCCATCGAGTCGTACATTATGGGAGGTGGCCCTTGAGTGAAGTCGGTCGCGTAATCGGCACCCGCGACGCCCAGCCGCTGGAGTTCTGGGTGGGCGTCCTGCCGGAGGCCTACCTCCAGCTTGACGACATCGTCGCCGTGACCTCGCCGGTGCCGGAGCGGGGCGGCGTCACCCTGTACGGCCTCGTCGACGACGTGCGGGCGTTCTACGAGGGTGCCAAGTTCGATTCCGACGTCTTCCGCGTGCAGGACGGCGTGCTGCCGGTGGACGTGGCGACAGTGGCCCACGTCTCCGTCACCCGAGTCGAGCCGGAGCTGTTCGTGCCGCCGCGCCCCGGACAACCGGCCCGCCGCGCCGCCGGCGAGGAGCGGGACAAGGCGCTCTACTTCGATAGCATGACCCGCCGCTTCCCCATCGGCCTGGCGCGGGATGGCGACCCGCTGTGGGGCAACCTGGACTTCCTGGACGGCAGCCGCGGCGCCCACGTCAACATCTCCGGCGTTTCCGGCGTGGCCACGAAGACATCCTACGCGCTGTTCCTGCTGTACGGCCTGTTCCAGGGCGACGTACTGGGCGCCGACCAAACCAACGCCCGCGCCCTCATCTTCAACGTCAAGGGCGAGGACCTGCTGTTCCTGGACAAGGATAACGCCCGCCTGACCGACGAGGATCGGGCGCGCTACTCGGCCCTCGGCCTCCAGGCGGGGCGGTTCGAGGACATCAGCCTGTGGGCGCCGGTCTCGCGCGGGTCCATCGAGCCCGTGCCGGACACCGGCTCGCGCCAGGAGGGCGTCACGCCCTACTTCTGGTCGCTGCGGCGGTTCTGCCAGGAGCGCCTGCTGCGCTTCTTGTTCGCCGAGGCGGACTCGGAGTCGTCGCAGATCGGCTTCGCCGTGGCCGTGGCCGAGAACTACCTCGCCGACAGGACACGAGACCAGCGCGGCCGCGGCTGGGTGGAGGTCGACGGCCAGCGGCTGACTGACTTCCACGACCTGGTCGCACACGTGACGGAGCACGCGGAAGAGGTGTTCGGCGGCTCGCGGGTGGCCCAGGCGACGCAGGACGCCTTCCTGCGGCGCCTGCACGCCGCCAACGAAGCGGCCGGCCACCTCATCCGGCGCACGGACACGGAGGAAGAGGAGGAGCGCTACCGCATCGACTGGCAGGCCGGTCAGGTCAACGTGATCGACATCCACAACCTTCCCGACAAGGCCAAGCGGTTCGTCGTCGGCGTCGTCCTGAAGCAGATGCTGGCGGACAAGGACCGCACCGGACAGCGCAAGCCGCTGGCCTTCGTCGTCCTGGACGAGCTGAACAAGTACGCCCCTTCGGAGGGCTGGAGCCCGATAAAGGAAGTCGTCCTGGACATCGCCGAGCGGGGACGCTCGCTGGGGGTGATCCTGATCGGCGCCCAGCAGACGGCGTCGGAGGTGGAGCGGCGTGTCGTCGCCAACGCCTCGTTCCGGGTCGTCGGCCGGCTGGACACGGCGGAAGCGCAGCGCGGGGAGTACGGCTTCCTGACGGCGGCCGCCCGCGCCCGTTCGGCGATCCTGAAGCCCGGTCACATGTTCCTGCACCAGCCGGAGATACCGGTGCCGCTGCTCGTGCAGTTCCCGTTCCCGTCCTGGGCCACGCGATCCGAGGAGGTGGCCGCCTCCGCCGAGATTCCGCGCGGCTTCCGCAAGTGAGCCGAGCCCCGGCGTGAAGTTTCTGCACAGCGGCGACTGGCACCTGGGCAAAAGCCTGCGCGCGCATCCGCGCTGGGACGAGTACGAGGCGGCACTGGCCGAGGTGCTGGACATCGCGCGGCAGGAGCAGGTCGACTGCCTGCTCCTGGCCGGCGACGTGTTCGATACGGCCGCGCCGCCGCCCGAGGCGGAGAAGCTGCTGTTCGACTTCCTGCGCGAGCTGTACGGCGCCGGCATCCCCGCCGTGATCGCCGGCGGCAACCACGACCACCCCAGGCGGCTGGCCGCGTCGGCTCGCGTGCTGGAGGTGGTCAACGTCCACCTGCGAGGCGAGGCCGTCCTCCCCGACGAAGGCGGGCTGGTGCGCGTACCCTCGCGGGACCGTTCGGAGGCGGCGACGATCGCCGTGCTCCCCTGGGTCCACGAGAAGCAGGTCGTGCGCTGGCAGTCGCTGCTGGACCAGGAGTCGAAACAGGAGTACGCCGAAGAGGTGGGGAAGATGGCCCGCCTCCTGGTGGACGCCTGCCCGCCGGACACCGTGAACGTCCTGCTGGCCCACATGATGATCGACGGGGCGCAGGTGGGCGGCGGCGAGCGCGAGCTGCACCTGGGCGCGGTGTACGCCGTCAAGCCGCAGTCGCTTCCCGCCAACGCTGGCTACATCGCGCTGGGCCACGTGCACCGGCCGCAGGAGATACGCGGCGCCCCGGCCAGGACGTACTATGCAGGCTCGCTGCTGCAACTGGACTTCGGCGAGCGCGGGCAGGCGAAGTCGGTCGTCGTCGTGGAGGCGCACGTGGGCCGGCCGGCGCGGGTGGAGACCGTGCCGCTGACCTCCGGCCGCGGCCTGCGGGACCTCGAGGGCACGCTGGCCGAGCTCCAGGCCCAGGCCGAGGCGGCCGGCGACGACTACCTGCGCGTGCGGGTGCTGCTGGACGCCCCCGTGCCCGGGCTGACCCGGCAAGTGCGAGAGGTCCTCCCCAACGCGCTGGAGGTTACGCCGGTCTACCCCGAACACGAGCGCACAGAGTCCGCGCGCAGGCTGTCCAACCTGTCGCCGCGACAGCTGCTGGCCGACTACCACGAGGCGACTTACGGCTCGCCGATACCGAAGCCGGTGGCGGAGCTGTTCGAGGAGCTGCAGGAGGAGGTGGAGCGTGCGGCCCCTTAGCCTGCGGCTGGAGGGGTTCACCTGCTACCGGCAGCCCACGGACATCAACTTCGATGGGCTGGACCTGTTCGCCATCACCGGGCCCACCGGATCGGGCAAGAGCTCCATCGTGGACGGCATCAGCTACGCGCTGTACGGCCGCGTGCCCCGTCTGGGCCGCGAGGTCAAGAGCCTCATTTCGCTGGGCAGCGAGAGGCTGCTGGCCGACTTCCAGTTCGCGGTCAATGGCGACCGCTACCGCATCGTCCGTTCCACCGGCCACAAGGGCGCGCCGCACGTCCAGCTGTTCCGCTACGACGCGGGCGACGACAAGGACCACTGGCGCGGCGTCGAGGACCGCGCGGCCGCCGTGGCCGACCGCGTGCGCGATCTCCTGGGCCTCGACTACGAGGGGTTCATACGCTCGGTGCTGCTGCCGCAGGGGCAGTTCCACCTGTTCCTGGCAGGCGAACCGGACCAGCGCCGCAAGGTGCTTTCGGAGCTGCTGCGGCTGGACGTTTACGGGCGGATCATGCAGGCGGCGAACACCCGCGCCCGCGACGCCTCGGCCCGGGCCGGGCAGCTGGCCCGCCGGCTGGCGGAGGACTACGCCGACGCCACGCCGCAGGCGCTGGAGGCCCGCAAGGCGGAGCTGGCGCAGCGGGAGGAGGAGAGCGGGGCGCTGGACCGGCAGCGGGCGGCCCTGGAGGAGGGCCGGCAGGCCTCCGACGCCCTCCGCGCCGCCGAGAGCGCCCGCGCCGACGCGGCCGGCAAGCTGGAATCGGCCCGCGCCGCTTTCGAGGAGGCGCAGACAACCCTACGCGATGGCAAGGAACGGCTGGAGGTGCTGGACGCCCGCATCGAGGCGCTCCAATCCGAGATCGAGGCCGTCGGATACGAGCCGGAGGTCCATCAGCAGCTGAAGCTGGCGCTGACGCCGGCCCGCGAGGCGGAGAAGGCGGCGGCGCGGCTGGAAGGGCTGAGCAAGCGGCAGTCGGCGGCCGACGGGGCGCATGCCGACGCCACTAAAGGCGTCGCCGAAGCCCGCCGCCAGGCCGATGCGGCCGTGGCGACTCTCGCGGAGGCCGATTCGGCGCTGGAGGGGCTGCAGCGACGCGAGGCCGCCTCCCGTCTGCGCGCCGGCCTCGCGGCGGGCGACCCCTGTCCGGTCTGCGGCCAGCACGTCGCGACCATACCGCCGGGCGAGCACGTCGCCCTCGACGAGGCGCAACGCAAGCGGGACAGCGCATCGAAGGCCAATGACGCCGCCACCGCCGCGTTCCAGAAAGCGGAACGAGATCTGGTCCGCCTGGAGGCGGACAGCGCCGCCGCCGCCCGCGACCTCGAGGCCGCTCAGGCCGACGCCGCGCGCTGGCGCAAGAAGCTCGTCGAGCAGCTGGGCGAGAAGGCGCCGCCGGCCGGGGCGGTCATCGAGGCCCGCATCAGCGAGGCGGACGCCGCCGCGAAACGGGTGGCGGAGCTCGCCGGGCAGCGGGAGGGCGTGGGGAAGGAGCGCGACGGCCTGCAGGCGGCGTTCCAGGCCGCCGAGACCAACGCCGCCGCCGCCGAGAAGGCCGTGACGGTGCACGAGGAGACGATAGCCGGGCACGAGAAGGAAGCGGCCGCCCGCGGCAAGGCCCTCGCCGCCCTGGCCTCCGGGCACGGCTGGACCGACGTTCTGGACGCGACGGACCGCGGCGCCGACCCGTCGACGGTCATCTCGCGACGGCAGGCCGGCGTCGCCGCCGGCATCGCCGCCGCCAACCAGGCGATCGGCGCGGCGCGGGCCGACATCAAGCGCATCGAGGAGGGGATAGAGCAGGCGAAGAAGCTGCAGGCTGAGGAGAAGGCGCTAAAGCAGACGGCCGACACGGCGACGCTGCTGGCCGGCCTCCTGAAGGCGGACCATTTCCAGGCATACGTCCAGAGCGCCGCCCTCAAGATGCTGGCCGAGGACGCCTCGCGACACCTGACGCTCATCTCCGAGAACCGCTACGAGCTGGACCTCGAAGACTCGCCGGATTCGCAGGAGTTCGTCGTGATAGACCACTGGGGCGAGGAGGAGAAGCGATCCGTGAAGACGCTCTCCGGCGGCGAGACGTTCCTGGCCTCGCTCGCGTTGGCCCTGGCCCTGGCGGAGAGGCTGCCGGAGCTGGGCGCCGCCGTCCGCGCCACTCGGCTGGACAGCCTGTTCCTGGACGAGGGGTTCGGCACCCTGGACGACGAATCGCTGGAGGCGGTCGCCGACGCGCTGGACCGGCTGCACCTGGGGGCCGACGGGCAGGCGCCCTCGGGCCGCGTGGTGGGCGTGATAACCCACCGCGCAGAGCTGGCGGAGCGGATGCCCTCCCGCATACGGGTCATCAAGTCGCAGGAAGGCAGCCGGATAGAGCAGGAGTAGGCGGCCCTCCCGAATTCGGATAGCGGCATCGGCGACCTGTAACATGTTCACCCGCGAAGTCGTCATCACCTTTGGACGCCGCTACCTGCCCGCCGGCAGGCAAGCGCCCGCAGAGAGAAATGGATACGACTACGCTTCGAGACACACAGACGCAGGTCGGCACGAAGGCGGCCTACGTCCTGGTGGACGCCGCCGTCTGGCCCTCCGAGTTCGAGGAGGTCCTGGCCAAAGAGGGATTCTCCGTGGCGGCGTTCAAGGAGCTGCACGAGCTGTTCGACGCCTGCCACGACAGCTCCCCCGCCCTCCTGGTGATCGCCAAGCAGAAGGCGCGGTTCGCCGTGCGCGGCTGCCACGCAGTGCGCGGGCTGCAGAACACGCCCAGCATGGTGGTCATCGCCAGCGAGAGCGAACTGGTGCCGGTGATGGACGCCGGCGCCGACGACGCGGTCACCGCCTCTAGCGATGCGGAAGTGTTCGCCGCCCGTATACGGGCTCTGCTGCGTCGCGCCGCGCGCTGGGAGAGCAGCCAGAACGCCGGCATCCTGGCCGTCCGCGACCTGCGCCTGGACCTCGACAAGTGCGAGGTGGTGCTGCGGGGACGCTCGGTAGCGCTGACCCCCACAGAGTTCCGCATCCTGGCCATCCTGTCGGAGAAGGCGGGCAAGGTCATGGACGCCCGCTCGCTTCTGTCCGCCGTCCACGAGCACGATTACGACGACCGCGAGGCCCAGAACCTGGTGAAGGTTCACATCGCCAACCTGCGGCGGAAGCTGGAGGACGGCCGCGACGACAACCCGTACATCCTCTGCGTGCGCGGTTTCGGCTACATGCTGGAGCGCCGGTCGGAGATGCGTGAGGATGACCCGCTCAACGAGCTGATCGAGACGCCTGACGCCGCGAGTTAACCCTTTACCGAACCTGAACCGGCCCTTAACTGCAGCAAAACCTCCCGTTTGTCACACGGCCGTCGGCCTCTGCTAGCCTTGTCTGGAAAGAACCAGTTAACCACGGGAGGATGACATGGGAATCCGGTTCCTCGGCCGCAGCGGCCACAAGGACGACAACACCAGCGCTCCGAACCACGACAGGACCAGCGAGCGTTTCAACGCGCACTTCCCTCGCGTATTCGCCTACGTGCGGACGTGTGTGGGCGGTGAGATACCGACACAGGACATCGTCGTAAAGGCGTTCGCGCAGGCGTTCAAGGACGCCGGCCACGCCGACGACGACAAGTTCCACGCCGCCCTGTTCCGCGCCGCCCGCGGCATGGCCCGGCCGGCCGTCAAGAATATCCCCTGCGACGACACGCTGGGCCCCCGCGAGCGGGAGATGCTGGCGCTGGTATTCGATGCCGGCCTGAGCCGAAGCCAGATAGTGGAGTTGTTCCGCTTCCGGGAGAGCACGGTCAGCGCTCTGCTCATGAGCGGACTGAGGAAGCTCAAGGAGCAGACATCGCCGGCGGTGGCAGCCGCCTACGCCAACGTAACCTGAACCTCGATAGGCCGGGAGGGCCGCAATGAACGTGCCGGAGCTGAGCGCCCTGACCGCCGCGGCGGCCTCCGCCCTGATAGCCCTGCTCCTGGCCTGCGCCTACACCATCGCCAAGGCCGCGCGAGCCCGCGTCCGGATGGAGCGCGAGGCCGCGGGGCTGGCCCGCCAGGCGGAGCAGCTGCGAAGGCTCAACCGCGTTACCTTCGCCCTGGCCCAGCAAACATCCGTGCAGGATGTAGCCTCGGTCACGACCCAATTCCTGGTCGCGGAGATGGGCGCTTCACGCGCGGTCTTCTGGCAACCGGACGTCCACGGCGAGCCGAGCCAGCCCGGGATGTCCTTCCCGGACGGCCCGGCGCAGCCGCCTGAACCGCTCCCGGAAGCGCATCGCGTAATCATGGTGCGGACGGCGGCGCGCGGCAGCGAGGCGCTGATCGTTGACGCCGGCTCGGGAGACGAGCGGCCGCGCCCTCTACACCCGGACGAGCCGCCGTCCCAGGGCCGGATCGTGTTCGCGCCGCTTCAGACCGGCCGGCAACTGGAAGGGGTCCTGGAAGTCTACGCCGGCAGCCGGCCCTGGGCCCCGGACGATTGGGCGCTGTTCGCCGCCGTTGTCGCCGAGACCGCCGGATCCCTCCGCCGCGCCCGTCGCTTCGAGGAGACGCGCGAGCGCGCGGACCGCGACTACGTGACCGGCCTGTACAACCACCGCTTCGCTCACGCCTACCTCCAGACCCTGGCGACGAGCCGTAACCCCCGCTTCGCGGTCATCTTGATGGACGTGGACAACTTCAAAGCCTTCAATGACCTCTACGGCCACTCCGTGGGCGACCGCGTCTTGCAGCTCGTGGCCGATCAGCTCAGCCTGATGACCGA
This sequence comes from Dehalococcoidia bacterium, assembly GCA_040877915.1. GTDB lineage: Bacteria > Chloroflexota > Dehalococcoidia > SM23-28-2 > RBG-16-64-32 > JBBDNA01. The sequence continues at coordinate 281,089 of JBBDNA010000012.1, read as the reverse complement.
TCGCGTCGGTATCGTCGGCCGGTTTGGCGGCGACGAGTTCTGCGTCGTGTTGCCCGGCCACAACCGCAAGGAGGCGTCCGCGTTCGCTCAGGCCTTCCATGACTGGCTGGCCGGGCGCACCCTGCGCACAGCCTCCGGCGAAACGCTGCCTATCGTCGTGTCCTGGGGCGCGGCCGCCTGCCCGGACGACGGCGAGGCGCGACAGGAGCTGCTGGCGGTAGCGGACGCGCGCCTGTACGAGCACAAGCGCGCGGCATCGCGCAGCCACACCGGCTACCCACGGCGGCACGACGATGTACCTGACGCCATGGACGCCTTCGGGTTCCTGGACCGGCTGGTGACCTCCGTGGACCAGCGGGACCGCTACACGCGGGCCCACAGCGAGGCTGTGGCCGAGTGCGCGGTCATGCTGGCCGAGGAGATCGGCCTGTCACCCTCAGCGCTGCGTACGCTGCGCCTGGCCGCCCTGCTCCACGACGTGGGCAAGGTCGGCATTCCCGACGATATCCTGCGCAAGACGGGCGAACTAACGAGCGAGGAGTTCGCGGTGATCAAGCACCACGTGACGCTGGCCGAGACCCTCATCGTGGACGTGCCGAACGCCGAGGAAGTCCGCAAGCTTGCCCGCCACCACCACGAGCGCTACGACGGCAGCGGCTACCCCGACGGCCTGCTCGGCGAGGCGATACCGCAGCTCGCCCGCATCCTCGCCGTGGCCGACGCCTACTGCGCGATGACGCTGGACCGGCCGCACCGCAGGGGTCTGTCCCCTCACGACGCCTACGCTGAGCTCCGGCGCGTGGCCGGCGCACAGCTCGATCCGGAGCTGGTGGAGGCGTTCGAGCGCGTGCTCGTAGCCTCCGGCAACGAGGTGGGGTTTACGTCTATCCTGCCAGGTCTCCCAGGAACTCAAGCAGTAGCCGGTTAACCTCGTTCGGCTGCTCCTGTTGCGTCCAGTGTCCGCATTCGTGGATGAGCTCTTTGCGCAGGTTGGGCAGCCAGGGTTCTATCCCGTCCGCGAAGTGCGGCGGCAGCACGGGGTCCTTGTCCGTCATCACAATCATCGTCGGGCACTCCACGCGGGTGTCGGCCAGCGCTTCGGTGCTCCGCCAGTTGTGATCGATGTTGCGGTAGAAGTTTAGCGGGCCGCGCATTCCGCCCTTTCGGAACGCCTCCAGGTAAACCGCGAACTCCTCGTCAGATTGCGCGAAACGCTCCCCGGCCGCGGCCTCGTAAAAGCGGCGCAACGTCCCCGCCATGTCCGCCTCGAAGTGGGCCTCCGCGCGACCTGGCGTCTGGAAGAAGATCACGTATCGCACGCGGTCCCCCATCTTCTCCAGCACCTCCATCGGTGGGAACGATACGCAGCGTCCGCGATAGGGCACGTTGAGGCTGACCAGCCGCTCCACCCGCTCCGGGTGCATGACGGCCGCGCTCCAGACGACGATGCTCCCCCAGTCGTTGCCCACCAGCACCACCTTTTCGATATCGAGGGCGTCCAGCAGGCCGATGACGTCGCCCACCAGCTTCTGGATCGTGTACTCCTCGATGGGGTCGGGCTTGTCGGTCTCCCCGTAGCCGCGCAGGTCGGGGGCTATCGCCCGCAGGCCGGCAGCCGCCAGCGCCGGGATCTGGTGACGCCAGGAGTACCACAGCTCCGGAAAGCCGTGGCACATCACTACCGGGAAGCCTTCGCCCTGCTCCACGTAGTGCATGCTGATACCGTTCGACTGCGCCGTGCGGTGCTGCCAGCTGTCCGGCGTCATGAGCCCTCCTGCTCTTCCTCGGTCCGCTGTACGAATTCTATCCGGTTGCCGAACGGGTCGCGCGCCTCGAAGCGGAGCAGGCCGGGCAGCGGCGCCGCCTCGATGGTCTCGATTCCCGACCCGGCCAACCGTGAGCGCCAGGCTTCGACGTCGGCCACCTGGTAGGCGAGGTGGGACTTCGTGGCCCGCCGGTTCACGCCGTCCTCAGCGCCGATGTGGATCTGCATATCGCCCAGGGCCAGCCAGAAGCCGCCGCGCCCGCTCAGGGCTTCCGGCTTGGGGATCTCAGGCAGGCCCAGCAGCCGGCAGTAGAAGCGGCGCGCCTCTTCCTCCGCCCCGCGCGGGATCGTTACCTGGACGTGGTGCAGCCGCAGGATGCTCACGCAGCGGCGATATGTGCTCGGCGGTGGGAGACGGTCATGCGTTCCCGACCATATGGTCAGAGGACGGCGTTGTCAACCGGGGCGGGCAGGCACGGTGGCCTGCCCCTACTAACGACGGCGCTTGCGCAGGGTGCGGTAGCGGGCGGCCTTGGCCGCGTACATGCGGCCGTCGGCCTGGCGAAGGAGGGCGTTGGCGTCGCCGGCATCGTTGGGGAAGGTGGCGAAGCCGCAGGAGACGGCGAGCTTGAGCCGCTGGTCGCTGAAGCTGGGCACGACCTCGGTCTCCACGGAGGTCTGCAGCCTCTGCGCGATCTCCGCCGCGCCCCTGGCGTCGGTGTGGGGCAGGATGACGGAGAACTCGTCGCCGCCCAGCCGCGCGACGACATCGGAAGCGCGGGAATACCGGACCAGGCGCTGGGCCAGGCTGCGCAGCGCGTCGTCGCCCACCTCGTGGCCCAGGCTGTCGTTGATGCGCTTGAGGTCGTCCAGGTCGAATATGAGGATGCTGAACGGCATCGAGTAGCGAGTGGCCGCGGCTATCTCCCGGTCTAGCTGATCGAAGAAGTAGTGACGGTTGTACACCTTGGTCAGCTCGTCGATGGCGGCGAGGGTGCGCAGCTCCGCGCGCTGCCGCTGGCTGTCCAGCGACACGCCGATGGCGCGGCCCAGGCTGATCAGCAGTTCCGGGTCACCCAGCTCCGAGTTCGATCTTTCGGCGACGAGCCCCAGCACGCCCATCGTCTTCTGGAAGGACTGCACCGGCACGAACACGATCTGGTCACCCTCCGAGACGACGACGCCGGCCAGAAGGTCGTTGGCCGGGTGGAAGGCGACTACCTGGCTGGTGCCGACGGCCTCCTGGATGGAGCCGGCGCAGAGCCGCAGGTAGCGGTCGGCGTCGACGCGGCTGACGTTGCTCAGGGCGGTGAGGCTGAGGAACTCGCCGTTGTTGCGCAGGGCCAGGAAGGCGCCGCGCAGAGTCAGCAGCTTCTCCAGGATGGTCAGGACGGACTGGCACGCCGAATCGAACGCGGGCATGGCGCCCAGGTGAAGGGCCACGGCCCCGGGATAGGCGCTGCGCTTGCGCAGCTTGTACAGCTGCCCGAACGCCAGCTCGATGGCCGTCGTGGCGATGACGAGGCCGATGGCGACGCCGATCACCACCTGGAGCGCGGTGTAGTCCAGGAAGAAGTAGTAGAACGGCTCCGTCACGACGATCGTCGTGTAGACGCCTACCTGAGTGAAGCGCTTGACCCGCCGGACATCGCTGATGAAGTCCGTAGACAGGATCTCCGGAGGCGGCCCGTCTGATACGGCCTCGCCCCGCGGCTCGGCGAGCTCGGTTTCGGCGGTCATTGATAGATCGTTGGCTCGAGAATGAGATAAGTTACATTAGCAAGACGTATCGAGAGACGATTGCGTTACGGCCGGCGCGGGCCGCTGGGAGCTGGCGTGGCGAACCGGGGTTCTCGTTGACAGGTTCTCCCTTTGAGACTACTATTGGGCAACGTCGACGAGAGGGGCCGTCCTGTACGGCAGACAGGGCGGCAGCCGGCGGAGAGAACCCCGACGCAAGGAGGTAAGCGTGTCCGGCGCGATTCGATTCCTTTACGGAGTTGTGTTGGGCGTGAGCCTTGGGGTCATCCTGTCCAGGTTCATCACCGCGTCCTCATCGCGACAGGACCGGCGGGGCCAAAGGCCCCTTCGCGCGGGCTCCACAGAGCGCGAGCGGCGGGAACGAGCTAAAGTCGTTGCCCACTAGCGGCTGACGCCGCCGCGATCAGAGCACCCGGAGCATCAACAGCCAGGAGTAGAAGATGAGCTTCACCATGTCCGCCAGGAAGGACAGCGGGTTGGTGGGGCTCTTCGGCTCTACGTGGTTCAGGAAGTCGAACTCCGCGAAATACACCTGGTGGCCGTTGCCCTCGGTGGCGTCTCGTAGCCGCCGCGACTCCACGTAGGGGATGAACGGGTCGGAGCGGTCGTGCATGATGAACAGCTCCGTGTCCAGCGCCTGCACGGTGCTCGACGGCGAGACGTCGCGCAGCGTCCTCACGTCCTGCGGCGAGACCTCGCCCCAGAACTCCAGGATGCGGTCGGCGTCCCGGTCCTCAAACGCCTCGTAGATGTCGCGCGCCCGCGGCGAGAGGTCGCCGACGAGATCGCGGGCGCTCTCGTCCTCGTCGACGAAGATGCGGGTCAGGACCTCGCGGTCGTGGCGGTCGGGCAGGTAGGAGATGACGCTGTTGTACAAGACACGGGTGCTCTTCAGCCAGGGCTCCCACTTCTCGCTCTTGCCCTCGTACTGGATGGACTCGGTGGTGATGGCGCTGACCAGGTCGACCAGGTCGTAGTAGGTGCCGAGCGACGCGAAGAAGTCGACGTCGTGCCTGATCCTCGGGTCGGAAGCGGAGACGAGGGCGATGCCAGCGCCGGCCGACGCCCCGAAAATGCCCAGGCGCTCGGGATCGACGTAGGGCTGCTCGCTCAGCCACTCGTAGGAGGCGATGATCTCCTCCACGTTCGTCCCGAAGGCGGTGACCAGCCCCTGCACGTCCTCCGGCAGGACGTTCTCCTCGAACGGGTAGTAGAGCTGGGGGATCATCACCACCATGCCGGCGCGGGCCGCAGTCATGCTTAGCCGGATCACGCCCGGGTGGTCGCGGATCTGGGGCGCGGCGCCCACGGAGATGATCATGCCGCCGTGGACGTCGCCGTCCGTGGGGCGGTAGACGTCTGCGACGAGAAGGCCGCGCCCTTCCGGCACGTCCAGCCAGACCTCCTCGCGGACCGGGTCCTCGCCGACGAGCCTGAGCGCGCTCACCGGCGACCCGAACAGGTCCGGCGCGATGAACATCGTGATGATGCCCACGCGGCTGTAGCGGACGCTCCAGAGCCCGGCCCACATCGCCAGGAAGACGAGCAGGATGGTCAGCGCCAGCCAGTAGCGGCGCAGGAATCGCGTGGTGCCGCCCCTCATCGTCTGCTATTCTACCGCTTGACGGCGGTTACGTATGCGTTCTCTCGGCGGCAGCAGGTGACGGAGCGAGAGCGGCTGCGCGGCCTCTACGTCATCATCGACCCCGAGATGGCCGCCGGCCGCGACCAGGTCGACATCGCGCGGCAGGCCCTCGAGGGCGGGGCGCGGCTGCTGCAGCTGCGCGACAAGACCCGCGAGAAAGGCCTCCAGCTCCCGATAGCGGAGGCGCTGCGCGCCCTGTGCGACGAGCACGAGGCGTCCTTCATCGTGAACGACCACGTGGACCTGGCGCTGGCCGTGGGGGCGCACGGGGTGCACGTGGGGCAGAAAGACCTGCCGGTCGCCGTCGTGCGTCGGCTCGTTGGAGACGGGATGCTGATCGGCTGCTCCACGAACAATCCGCCTGAGGCGGAGCGGGCGGAGGCCGACGGCGCTGACTACGTATCCGTCGGGCGGCTGTTCCCGACCGGCTCCAAGGGCGACACCCGCCCAGCGACGACCGACACTCTGCGGGCGGTGAAGGCGGCGGTGTCGCTGTCGGTGTGCGCCATCGGCGGCATCAACGAATCGAACATCGACGACGTGATCGCGGCAGGCGCGGACATGGCAGCCGTGATCGCGGCCGTCGTGGCCGCGGATGACGTACGCGAGGCGGCGCGGCGCCTGGCCGGGAGGTTTGGGTGAGCGTCGACGAGCCGGCGACGGCCGCGGAATTCGAAATCGGTATCCGCGAGCCGGGGAGACGATACGGGCTGGTACTGCTGTGGCTGGTACTTGTCGGCGGCTCCATTTGGCTCTTCGTCGCCACGCCACACGATCTCGCCACTCTGCTAATGATCGTGGCCTTCGTCCTAGCAGGCGTGGTCATGTTGGTGTGGCGTACGTATCTCACGCTGAGGCCGCGAGTCGCGCGCCTTGACGATTTGGGCATAACGATCCGATACCCTGGAGCGGACATCCCGGCACGGATTCGCTGGCCCGAGATAGAAACTGCGGAACTACAGACAGTCCCCGAGCCTCAATCACGGATAGCTCGGCATCTGATGAGCCAGACCTACGAGCGGCGAGTGCGGGGCCAGGCGGTGCTCCTGAGGCTACGACGCGCCTACGGTCCATGGCGTTGGATGAAAGTACCGTTCATTGGAATGCCTCACTCGCGGACGGTCTACCTCTCCGTCGTCGACGCCCCACGCTTCGTTGAGATGGCCAACGAGCATTTGACGCATGAGCGCAAGGTGCGGGTAGACCGCCCAACCTAGCTGGCGCGAGTACGCGAGTCTACCCCGTCCCAGATTCCTTCGCGATCCAGAGGCTGTTCCCCGCCTGGCCGTGGTCGGCGCTCAGAATGACCGGCGTGAGCGCCGGGACGCAGCAAGCAGCGCCCCTACGAACCAAACCTCCCCGCGCTGAACGGGGACAGCGACGGCTCTGTCTCGCCCGTCGTGATCAGCTGCGCGATTAGCTTGCCGGTGATGGGGCCCAGGAGGATGCCGTTGCGGAAGTGCCCCGTCGCCACGTAGACGTTCCGCCAGCCCGGCAGCGGCCCCATGATCGGGCGGCCGTCCGGGGAGCCGGGTCGCAGGCCGGCCCAGGCGCTGGCCACCTCGGCGTGGCGCAGCGCCGGCGCCAGCGCCGACGCCATCCGCCGCAGTCCGGCCAGGCCGCGCGCCGTGGTCCGGGGCCGGAACCCCACGTCCTCCACCGTCGCCCCCGCGAACACGAAGCCGCCCGCCTTCACCACCAGGTAGCCGCTCTCGCCCCAGATGACATGCCGCACCGCACCGGAGCGGTAGGCCAGCATCTGGCCGCGCATCGGCCGCGTGGGGACGCTTGCGCCCAGCCGCGCCGCCAGCCGCCCCGTCCAGGGGCCCGCCGCCAACACGACGACGTCCGCCGCTATCGTGTTGCCGCCGGACGTGCGCACGCCGGTCACGCGGTCGCCCCGCGTCTCGAAGCGCGAGACGGCGGTGGCGGGGCGAATCGCGGCCCCTCGGGACGCCGCCGCTTGCGCCAGGCCCTGCGCGACCAGGCCCGGGTTCACGTGGCAGACGTCGCTCGAATACGCCGCGCCGAGGACATCGCGCGTGAGGGCCGGCTCCAGCCGGTGCAGCGTCTCGCCCTCCACCCACTCCAGCCCCGTCGGGGACGACGCTCCGGTGGCTATCGAGCGGAGGGCGTGGGCCCGGCCTTCGTTCTCGGCGGGCAGGAGGACGCCGGAGCGCGTGTGCTGCACGTCGATGCCGATCTCGTCGCGCAGCGCCTCCACCAGCGAGGGGTAGAGGGCCGCGCCGGCGGCGCAGAGGTCGCGGAAGACGCCACCGGGCATCGTCTCGGCGGGCGTCAGGATGCCGGCGGCGGCGCCGGTCGCCTCCCCGGCCAGCTCGCCGCGCTCCAGCAGCGTGACGTTCGCGCCCTCTTTCGACAGGTAGTAGGCCGTCGCGCAGCCGACCACGCCCCCGCCGACGATGGCGATGCCGGCCACTAGAATCCGCGCACCAGGATGACGCCGCCCACGATGAGCAGCGCGCCGGTTATCTTGAGCGCGTCGACGGGGTCCCTGGCCTGAGAGAGGAGGCCCAGGTGGTCCCAGATGATGGCGCCCATCATCTGGCCGGCGATCAGCGCAGCGCTGGTGGCGGCGATGCCGACGCGGGGCCCGGCCAGGGCCACTGTCCCCACGATGAACGCCCCGGCCGCGCCGCCGAGGAAGTAGTACCAGGGCAGCCCACCCATGAGCCCCAGGAACGCCAGCAGGGCCAGCGCCGCCACCGGCAGCAGGTACAACAGCGGCGCCCCCGGCGTGCGCAGGTCCATCTCGCCGGCGGCGCTGTAGCGGATGAGCATGAAACCCACCGCGCAGCCGTAGGTGACCGTCACGGAGACGAGCAGCGCCTCCGGCACGCCCCGCTCCTCGCCCATAGCGCCGTTTACCAGGATCTGGACGGCGGCGGCCAGCCCGGCGGCGAAGACGAGGAGCAGGAGCAGAGCATCCATAGCGATGGTCTCCTTCGCTAGCGTTGCGTTGGCGCCGCCGCCCACCGCGCGCACCACCTCCACCGCGTCGCCCTCGTCGACGGTCGTGCCCGCCCACTGGCTGCGGGGGACGACCTCCCCGTTGAGCGCGACGGCGACCCGCGCGGCGGTTATGTCGAGCGCGGCGAGAAGGTCGGAGACGTTGAGCGGGCACTCGATCTGGCGGGGCTTGCCGTTGACGGTGACTGCGATCATGCCGGGGCCGTCCCGACGCTGAGCCAGGCGACGTCCAGGGCCGTCCGCAGCCCCGACGCGGCCGCCCGCGGGTCGGGCGCGCCGAGGACGGCGGAGATGACGGCGATCCCCGATGCGCCAGCTCGCACGACCTCCGTCACGCGCGTCGCGTCGATGCCGCCGATGGCGATGACGGGCAGGCCGACAGCCGATACGATCTCTCCGATGAGCCCCACGCCGGCGGGCTCGCGGCCCGGGTGCGTGCGCGACTCGTACACCGGCCCGGCGATCAGGTAGTCCAGTCCCTCCCGCTCGGCCCGTCGCGCGGCGTCCAGCGAGTGGACCGAGCGCCCTACCAGGAAGGCGTCGCGGTGGCGTTCCACCGCCGGCGCGCCGTGCCTGCCGGCAGGCAGGTCCTCCGGCAGGTGCACGCCGTCGGCGTAGCTGGCCAGCGCGACGTGCAGCGGGCCGTTCACCAGCAGCAGGGCACGGTCGCGCGTCGCGTCTCGCAGGCGCTGGGCCAGCGATATCAGCTGGTCCGAAGGCATGTCCTTCTCGCGGACCTGGACGGCATCGACGCCGCCGGCCACTGCCTGCTCTACCGCGATTACGAGCCCGTCATCGCCGCCGCACAGGGAGCGGTCGGTCACCAGCATGAGGCAGGGCCGGGGAAGCGCCATCGGTCAGGAGGACGCGCCCGGCCGGGCCACACCCTCGACGGGGCTGGACGCCTGCGCCAGCTCCTTGCGGGGGATACGGCCGGCCAGGTAGGCCTGCCGTCCGGCCTCCACGCCCTTGCGGAACGCCTCGGCCATGCCGGCGGGGTCCTGCGCCTGGGCGATGGCGGTGTTCACCAGCACGGCGTCGGCGCCGACCTCCATGGCCAGCGCGGCGTCCGAGGGGGCGCCGAGACCGGCGTCGACGACGACCGGCACGTTCGCGTTCTCGACGATGATCTGTATCTCCTCGAGGGTGAAGATGCCGCGTCCGGAGCCGATGGGCGAGCCCAGGGGCATGACGGTGGCGCAGCCGGCCTCCTCCAGCCGCCGGGCGAGGACGGGGTCGGCGTGAATGTAGGGGAGCACCGTAAACCCCTCGTCGATCAGCCGCTGGGCCGCCTCCAGCGTCAGCACGGGGTCGGGCAGGAGATAGCGGGGGTCGGGGATGACCTCCAGCTTCAGCCAGGTAGAACCGGTCAGCTCGCGGGCCAGGCGAGCCGTAAAGACGGCTTCCTCGACCGTCTTGCAACCAGCGGTGTTGGGCAAGATGGTGTAGCGGTCCCAGTCCAGGTAGTCCATCAGGTTCTGCTCGTCCGGCTTGACGCGCCCGTCCGTGTCCAGCGGCAGGCGGCGAATGGCGACGGTTATGATCTCGGCGCCGGAGGCCTCGATGGCGTCGCGCTGCTCCTCCATGCTGCGGTACTTCCCCGTCCCGACGATGAGGCGGGAGCGGAACGCCTTGCCGGCGATGATCAGGGGATCGTTCGTCACTTCCCCCGCCTCCCCTTCACGGCGACCTTGCGCGGCGCCTTCGCGGGCGCGGCCGCCGCCCGCCCATCGGTCGAGATCATCGGGCGCGGCTCGGTGTGGACGGTCAGCTCGAACACGTCGGGGCGGCCGTAGTGGCCGGCGACGTCCAGCATCCACTTGGGACCGCTGAGCTGCGAGCGCTCGACCTCGGCGTAGAGGATGCCCTCCTCCATGCGCAGGGGCCCGGCGACGAACTCGCCGTCGGGGTCGACGATGGCGCTGTCGCCCACGTTTATCCAGTCGCGCCGGCCCTTGTAGAAGGGCAGCACGGCCTCCGCCTTGGCCGCGATGTCGGACTTGCGCAGGGTCATGCAGCAGCCGATGACGAACACGCCGCCCTCCCTGGCGATGTGTCGCAGGGTGGACAGCCAGGGCTCGCCGCGGTCCCAGGTGGCGGCGACGTAGACTTGCGTGCCCCAGGCGTACATGGCGTAGCGGGCCAGCGGCATGTAGTTCTCCCAGCAGATCAGCCCGCCCAGCTTCCCGAACGGCGTATCGTAGGCCGCGAGCGTGCTGCCGTCGCCCTGGCCCCAGACCAGCCGCTCGGCGCCGGTGGGCACCAGCTTGCGGTGCTTGCCCAGGATATCGCCCTGTCCGTCGATGTACACGAGCGTGTTGTACAGGCTGCCACCACTGGCCTCCGTATTGCGCTCCGTAACGCCGACGACGACGTGGGTCTTGGCGCGTTTGGCGGCGTGGCACAGCTTGTCCGTCGCCGGGCCCGGTATCTCCACCGCATTATCGACAAGCTGCGTGTACATCTGGCGCTGGATGTCCTCGCGGCCGGGCGGCAGCGCCCACACCCAGTCCGGGTAGGCCGGGACGAACGACTCCGGGAAAACGGCGAGGCTCGCCCCGTTCCTCCCCGCCTCCGCTATCAGCTTGCAGGCCTTGTCGACGGTCGCCTCGCGGTCCAGGTAGACGGGTGTGGCCTGGACGGCGGCGACGCGGAAGCTATCGCTCACGGGGAGAGTCCTCCAGCATCAGCTCGACCGGCTGGGGTTCGGCCGGCGCCTCCTCGCCCAGGTGGCGGGAGATGTGCATCGAGCAGAACTTGGGGCCGCACATGGAGCAGAACTCCGCAGACTTGAACGCGTCGTGGGGAAGCGCCTCGTCGTGCAGCGCCCGCGCCGTGTCGGGGTCCAGCGAGAGGGCGAACTGGCGCTCCCAGTCGAACTCGTAGCGGGCCTTCGACAGCTCGTCGTCGCGCTGACGCGCGCCCTGGTGGCCGCGGGCGACGTCGGCGGCGTGGGCGGCGATCTTGTAGGCGATCACGCCCTGCTTGACGTCCTCGACGTTGGGCAAGCCCAGGTGCTCCTTGGGCGTCACGTAGCACAGCAGCGAGGCGCCGTACCAGCCGATCATCGCCGCGCCGATCGCCGAGGTGATGTGGTCGTACCCCGGCGCGATGTCCGTGACCAGCGGGCCGAGGGTGTAGAACGGGGCCTCGTCGCACCACTCCTGCTGGTTGCGCACGTTCATCTCCAGCTGGTCCATGGGCACGTGGCCGGGCCCCTCGATCATCACCTGGCAGCCGCGCTCGCGGGCGCGCCGGGTCAGCTCGCCCAGCGTGCGCAGCTCCGCGAACTGGGCCTCGTCCGAGGCGTCGGCCAGGCAGCCCGGGCGGAGGCCATCGCCCAGCGAGAAGGTGACGTCGTACTTGCGGAACACATCGCAGATGTCGTCGAAGCGCTCGTACAGGGGGTTCTGGCGGTGGTGGTAGGTCATCCAGTGCGCCATCAGGGAACCGCCGCGGGAGACGATGCCGGTGAGCCGCTTCTCCGTGAGCGGAACGTGCTCGATGAGGGTTCCGGCGTGGATCGTCTGGTAATCCGTACCCTGCCTGGCCTGGTGCTCCACCATCTCGACGAGATCGTCGGAGGTCAGGTCCTCGACGCGTTTGACGGACTGCACGGCCTGGTATATCGGCACGGTGCCAATGGGCACCGTCGACTCGTCGATAATCGCCTGGCGAATGTTGTCGATATCGCCGCCGGTGGAGAGGTCCATGACGGTATCGGCGCCGAAGCGGACGGCGGTGTGCAGCTTCTCGAGCTCCTGGCCGGCGTCCGAGGTGACGGCGGAGTTGCCGATGTTGGCGTTGATCTTGACCGCGCAGCGGCTGCCGATGCCCATCGGGTCCAGGCGGCCCTCCAGGTGGCGGACGTTGGCCGGGATGACCATGCGGCCGCGGGCCACCTCGTCGCGCACGACCTCGGGCGGCAGGTCCTCTCTCTCGGCGACGCGGCGCATCTGGTCCGTTACGACGCCGCGACGGCCGAATTCGAGCTGCGTGATGGGCTGGCTGCCGTTGCTGGCCACTGCCTGCTCCCTTCCTGAAAGCGAAACGCCGCTGGCCTCTCGCCAGCGGCATCTCAACCGTTTATCCCTGCGCTGGCATTATCCAGATCAGGTCCGGCGGTCGCCCCGACCGGTCGGGGCCTCTCAGCCCGGCCTGCTCCGACGAATCGAAGCGCCCCGAGCTCCCGCAGTCCGTATTCGGTTCGAGCCCAGACTAGCAGGCGAAGGATAAGCCGTCAACGGTCTGGCGGGCGAAGCTTCCGTCATCCTGAGCCGAGCGGGGGGAGGACGACGGAGGCGGAGGGCGAAGGATCTGGCGATAGCATCGGGACCCTCACCCCCGTCCCCTCTCCCGCAAGCGGGAGAGGGGTGACCGGCAGGTCGGGGTGAGGGCCTCGTCCACGCTAAGCATGACAGGAGCGGCGTTTACCCAATCTTAACCGCGCGCTGGTTAAGATGCGGTTGACGCCTTATACGCCCTCCCGTAACCTGAATGCAGGAAAGCGAAAGCACGAATCGCTTCCTCAGGCGGCAGCGGAACGGACGCTCGAACGGGCGTCCGTTTCCACGTTTACGCTGATCCCACCTCGGCCACCGTCTTCTCGATCTGGCTGGCGTGCTCGTGGTCGTGCATCGCCAGGTTCTCCAGCGTGCTCTTGACGCTCTCGTCGTTGAGCCCAACCTGCCGCATCTCGTAGAACTCGTCTTCCGTGACGCCGTCCAGGGCCGCGACGATCATGCGCCGGGACTCGGCCAGCGCCCGCACTACCTCCGCTCCGCTCTCGAAGCCGTCCGGCAGCTTCGGCGCCATCTCCGCCGATTTCCGCCGCAGCATGGAGATCACGGACGCGTACAGCTGCTCCGACTGCACGACGTGCCGCAGTATCCGCTCGATGGACCACTCTCCCCTGGGCGCCAGCCCGAACGCGTCGGCCGGAACGCCCTCGATGACACGTACCAGATCTCGCCGCGCCTCCTCGATCTCCTCTCGCAACCCCTGAAGCTGGTCCTCGAAACTGGCGGTCGCCATTGCGCTACTCCTTCCAGAGCCGGTGAAAGTGGTGGACGGGCCCGTGCCCGCCGCCGATTAGTTGGACCAATTCCCGGGTTTCCCCATTTCAATGTGGCCCAACTTCCACTCCGCCTTCGGTTTGCTGGGAACCGTGTTTTCGAAGACGTCCTGGTAGATTGCAACGTATATCAATACGCCCAGTTTGGCCGCGTAGTCTTCCAACGCGAGATCCACTTGGGGAACGAGAAGTCCCCTCGACGGGCGCTCGCTAGCCGGCATCCCTCCAAACCGTCCGCGGAGCTCAGGCGCTTCAATATCAACCTCCAACTTAAGCTTCTCAATCTCAGCTTCCCTCTCGCCCGGTTCATCCCAACCATGCGATGGGATCTTTATCCACCCACGTATCTCAACCGGCAAGGCAGGACCGACTCCAATGTTCTGGATCCATGCCGTGAAGGTCTGGTGTGCCGGTTGATGTGGGCTAGGAAGAGCTTCCGCATGCGGTATTACTACGATCGGTCGGAGCGAAGCTCTCAATTGCTCGCTATGCTGTCTTTGGCCGTGCCTTATCTGGCGGCTGACTTGCACCGCCGCCACGACAGCGAAAACGGCCAACACGACAGTTGCCGCGAGGGTAACGTAGTCAACCCACGACGTATCGTTGAGAGTGACCTCTACCACGGCTTCTATTGTGCGCCCCACCAGCTGTGAAAGTGGTGGACGGGGCCGTGCCCGCCGCCGATAGGATACGCCTTGCGCAGCGCCGCCGTCAGGTACTCTTTCGCGTGGCCGACGGCATCCGCCAGCGCCTCCCCGCGCGCCAGGTAGGCCGCGATCGCCGAGGCGAACGTGCACCCCGTCCCGTGCGTGGACGTCGTCTCAATCCGGGGCGACGAGTACTCGCGGAACCTGTGGCCGTCGTACAGGATGTCGACGGCGTCCGGCGACTCCCTGTGCCCCCCCTTGACGACGACCGCCTTGGCTCCGAGCGCGACGATCTCCTGCGCCGCCCGCCGTACATCGTCGCCGGATTCGATGGCGTGACCGGCGAGGACCTCGGCCTCCGGCAGGTTCGGGGTGATCACGTCCGCCAGCGGCAGCAGGAGCTCGCGCAGGGCAGCGACGGCGTCCTCGCGCAGCAGCCGGTCGCCGCTCTTGGCCACCATCACCGGGTCGACGACGACGTTGGTCAGCGCGTGCTCGCGCAGCTTCGCGGCCACGACCTCGATGATCGGCGCGCTGGCCAGCATGCCAGTCTTCACGGCGTCCGGCCGGATGTCCGCGACCACGGCGTCGATCTGGGCCGCCACTATCTCCGGCGGCAGCTCGTGGACGGCGGCGACGCCCAGCGTGTTCTGGGCCGTGACCGCGGTGATGGCGCTGGTCCCGTAGACCTCCAGCGCCGCGAACGTCTTGAGGTCGGCCTGGATGCCGGCGCCGGCGCTGGAGTCGGAGCCGGCTATCGTGAGCGCGCTGACCATGGCGACCCCACGGTAGCGGCGGCCCGGCCCGCCGGTCAAGCTGCGGCGCCCCCTTCGCGACAGGCTAAAGCCTGTCCCACCGAACCCGCTACTGGCTATAATGGGTCGGCGAAGGAGGCCCCATGCAACGGTTCCGCGTTCACACACCCTCGTTCCAGTGCCTGGAGGACGTCACCGTCCAGGTCGACGAGGCCGTGCGACGCTCCGGCGTACAGGAGGGCGTCTGTCACCTGTTTGTGCCGCACACCACCGCCGGCCTGATCGTCAACGAGAACGCCGACCCCGGCCTCTGGCGCGACTTCATCGAGAAGCTGGAGGCGCTGCTGCCGCACGACGCTCCCTATCACCACAACGAGCCCAACGGCCACGCCCACCTCAAGTCCAGCCTCGTTGGCCACTCCGCGACGCTGCCGGTGTCGGGCGGGAGGCTGGCGCTGGGGCGCTGGCAGGCCGTGTTCGTCGCCGAGTTCGACGGGCCCCGCGAACGGGAGGTCTGGCTAACGCTGACGGCCGCCGCGCCGGCGGAATCTGCCCAGCGGGCGGAACGCGCGACATCGTGACCGATCCCGCCCTCGAGCAGGCCATCGAGGTCGCCGCGCGCCTCATTCGCGAGGCCAGCCACGTCGTCGCCCTCGTCGGGGCCGGACTCTCGGTCGAGAGCGGCATACCGCCGTTCCGCGGGCCGGGCGGGCTGTGGACGAAGTACGGCGAGCCCGACATGCGCGGCTTCGAGCGCTTCCTGGAGGACCCGAAGGGCTGGTGGGAGCAGCGGACGGCCGAGCAGGGCGGCTCGACGAAAGAGCTGGTGGACGCCCTGAACCAGGCCGGCCCGAACGCGGGCCACGTCGCGCTGATGGAGATGGAGCACCTGGGCCTGCTGAAGCACATCATCACTCAGAACATCGACAACCTGCACCAGGAGGCGGGCAGCGTGGCCATCACCGAGATCCACGGCAACCGCACCAAGCTGCGCTGCCTGGGCTGCGGCCGCCGCTGGCCCCACGAAGGCTTCCCGATCGAGGCGCTGCCGCCGGGCTGCCCCGATTGCGGCGGCGTGGTCAAGACCGATACCGTCATGTTCGGCGAGCCGATCCCCCGCGACGCCCTGGAGGAGTGCCTGCGCCAGACCGAGCTGTGCGACTGCATGCTGCTCGTGGGCACGTCCGCCTCGGTGTACCCGGCGGCCGGCTTCCCGGCGGACGTGAAGCGCTCCGGCGGGGTCCTCATCGAGGTGAACCCGCACGAGACACCGCTCACCGAGTACGCGGACGTGGTCCTGCGCGGCCCGGCGGGCGAATCGTTGCCGCGGGTGGTGGAGCGGTTGCGAGACGCGGCGAGGGCACAACCGTGAGCGCGTTCGAGGGGATACGGGTGCTGGACCTGACGATATGGCAGCAGGGGCCGATGACCACGGCGATGCTGGCCGACTGGGGCGCCGACGTCATCAAGATCGAGGGGCCGGACTCGCCCGACCCGGGGCGCTCGCTGGTGCGCTACGAGACCACGCCGGGCGGCGTCAACGCCTACTTCGAGACGCACAACCGCAACAAGCGCGGCATCGTCCTCGACCTGAAGTCGGAGCGCGGCCGCGAGGTGTTCTACCGACTGGCCGAGGGCGCGGACGTCATCGTCCAGAACTTCCGGCCGGGGGTGAACGCGAGGCTGGGCATCGACTACGAGACGCTGTCGAAGCTGAACCCGCGGCTGGTCTACTGCTCGGCCTCCGGGTTCGGGCTGAAGGGGCCGGACGCCAGCAATCCGGCGCTGGACCCGCTGGCCCAGGCCCGCGGCGGCGTGATGAGCGTCACCGGCGAGCCGGAGACGCCGCCCACGCGCACCTTCAACGGCTGGGCCGACCAGAACAGCGCCTTCCTGCTGGCCTTCGGCATCGCCACGGCGCTGTTCCACCGCGAGCGAACAGGCGAAGGCCAGTCGCTGGACGGCTCGCTGCTGCAGGGGGCGCTGGCGGCGCAGGCGTTCAACATCACGAGCTACCTGACCACCGGCACCTACGCCGGCCAGCCCCTTCCCCGGCTATCGCGGAGAGTCACCAGCCCCATCTGGAACCACTACAAGGCGAAGGACGGACGCTGGGTGATGCTGGCGATGGCCCAGGTCGGGCGCTACTGGCCCGTCTTCCGCAAGGCGATGCAGGAGGCCACCGAGACCCTCCTCGAACCCGAAGAGCTGACCGTCGACTGGATGCGCATGCACGCCGTGGACCTGATGGCGCTGGTCGCCAAGCTGGACGAGCTGTTCGCCACGAAGACCGCCGCCGAGTGGGTCGCGTTGCTGCGTCAGCACGACCTCGTGGTCGAGGTCGTTCAGGAGTACGGCGAGCTCGCCGACGACCCGCAGGTGGTGGAGAACGGGATGCTGACGACGCTGGAGCACCCGTCGTTCGGGCCGATGCGTATGGTGGGTCCGGCGGTGAACCTGCACGCGACGCCGGGCAGCATCCGGCGGCCGGCGCCGGAGTTCGGTCAGCACACGGAGGAGGTGCTGCTGGAGGCGGGGCTAACGTGGGAGGAGATCGAGTCGCTGCGGTCGGAGGGGGCTATCGGCGCGCGGGCGGGTGGAGGCGTAGCGGGCCGCTAGTCCTGGGCGGCGCGCTCGCGTTCGCTCTTCATCGTCTCCCGCAGCTTGCGCAGCGTGCGGAAGAGGATGACGCGAACGTTGGGCTCGCTGAGGTTCATGACCCGCGAGATCTGAGCGTTGGTGAGCTCGGCGTCGAACTTGAGGGCAACGATGTCCTGCTCGCGCTGCGGGAACGTCTTGAGGGTGTCGACCACCGCCCGGACCTCCTCACGAATGAGGATCTCGTTCTCGACGGAGACGTTGTTGGCGACGACGGAGCGCAGGACATCGGGGTCCACGGTGGACTCGCGGCCGCGCTTGCGAGCGTTGCTGGTGACCAGGTTGCGAGCGATGGTGAACAGCCAGGTGGCGAACGCCTCATTGTTGCGGAGGGAACCCATCTTGATGAACGCCCGCTCGAACACCTCGGAGACCAAGTCCTCGGCCAGGTGGACGTTGCGGACGCGACCGTAGACGTAGGCGAAGACGCGTGGGAAGAACTGCTGGTACTTCTCCGCGAACAGGTCTAGCTTCTGGGCGGCGCCGCTGTCGGCGCTGTCCGTGGAGGCGTGGAATAGCTTTGGTAGCGGGGGCATAAGATGCGGGGTGCGTGCTCCGAGATTACTCTAGCGTTCGCTAAGCCGGAAGCTAGACATTTCCTTTCGTTAGGCGCATAATATCACCTGAATTCCGTCTCTGCATAAACCAAAGTAGTTTCGGGGTTCGGTATATAAGCATCCGAATGACGAGTCTTTGGTGAATGAATGTAGAATCGAATTTCCGCTTTAGGCCTAAGTCAGGATAAGGGGGGCCGAAATCGGGTGTCAAGGCTCTGCAAGACAATAATCGGGGAAAAAGCTAACGGCGGCGCCGGCTGCAAGCTACGGGGGGATGCCCGATGAGCAAGAAGTGGAACTTCCTCTCCAATTACGGACTGGTGCTGACCCACCTTTTCCAGAACCCGCGCGCCACCCTGCGCGAGATCGCGCGGGGGACCGACCTCACCGAGCGCGCTGTCTACCAGATAGTGCGCGACCTTGAGGAGGGCGACTTCATCGATAAGAAGCGCGTGGGCCGGCGCAACATCTACAACATCAACGAGGGTGCGCTCTTCAGATACCCCGTGTACGGCCAGCTCAACATCGCGCAGATGATCACGGCGCTGCGGCGCATCCTGGAGGAGCGCCGCACCGAGACGCCGGTCTAGCTACCCGCCTGTAGGACAGGCTTCAGCCTGTCGGCAGAGCTGGT
>JBBDNA010000012.1:197639-262502 GCA_040877915.1 Dehalococcoidia bacterium | reverse complement strand
CCCGCCGCCGTTGTAAGGCGACGCGAGAACGACCGTCTGCCCCGCCCCAGATTCCTTCGCGGCCGGCGTGATGCCCCGAGCCGGGCGTCATCGGCGCTCAGAATGACAGGTTTGCCGTGGGACAGGCTTCAGCCTGTCGGCAGAGCTGGTCCCGCCGCCGTTGTAAGGCGACGCGAGAACGACCGTCTGCCCCGCCCCAGATTCCCTTCGCGGCCGGCATGATGCCCCGAGCCGGGCGTCATCGGCGCTCAGAATGACAGTTTGAGGGTGGCAGCTGCGTACAATGTCCTACCCGCCGAAGTACGTACCCGGTATCCCGTAGCGCTTGCTGCCGCCCGTGAACATGTACTCCACGATGCCGTAGCCGGTCTCGCCGTTCATCTCGAATTGGGCGTGCTGGTCGTAGCCGAAGGCCGCCTTCTCCGCCGCCGCCCTGGCCGCCGCGTCCGAGTCCGCCCACGCCGGGAGCGGCGGCCCCAGGTAGATTGACCCGATCTCGCTCGCCGTCAGCGATAGCCGCTGGCCGTCGGCGGCCGTCAGCGCGAACTGGGCGCCCTTCGGCAGCTTCTGGCCGTCATGCAGCTCGATCTCGTGCTCGATCTGCGTGATCGGCAGCGCCTCGCCCTCCTCGGGAACGATGGCGCCGTCGCAGTGGATGACCTCGCCGTCCGTCGTCTCCCACAGCCAGGCGGAGATGCAGAACTCCTTGAACTGCGCCGCGATCCAGTACCAGACAGGCACGCGGGGCATGTCCCGCAGCCCCCAGGAGCGGTCGCGCATGCCGACCAGGCCGCTGTACGTCTCGCCGCCTATCGTGAACGAGCCCTCGTAGCGGCCGGCCTGGGTGTAGTGCATCTGGTCCACCACCGGACGCTCGCCGTCCTGCCAGCGGATGGGGCTGAAGGCGTACAGCGGGCAGCGGGCGCGGAACACCAGCGAGCCGGAGACGCCGTTCGCCTCGTCGGCGATGTCCAGCTTCCAAGCCTGCAGCGGCTCCACGACCTCGAACGAGAGCGAGCCGGCCCGCATCTGGTCACGGTCGCTGTCGATGGGGCGGACGTTGAAGTAGGCCGTGTGGCGCCCGCCCTGCACCGTGAGGAAGTAGGCCTGCACGATGCCGTGCGGCCCGCCCTTCCGGTTGGGAAAGGCGCCCAGACCGGCCATCGCCGCGAACTTGCCCTCCATGTCGTGGATGTTGAAGTAGAACCGGTCCTGCCACTCCGTGTTGTCGGAAACGACGCGGGCCAGCGGTAGCTCTGTCTGGTGGACGAGGTACTCGTCGGCGCGGCCGATCACTGGAAGGTCACCCTCAGCGTCTCCCCATCAAAGGCGGATGAGACGGCGGCCGTGCGCTGGACCTCGGCGGGAAGGTCAAACGTGCGGCTGCGCTCGCCCACGTGGACGATGACAGCGTCGTCCAGCCTCTCGATCGCCAGGTCCTCCCGCTCGACGAAGGGAATGACCAGGCTCAGTACGAAGCTCCCGTCGATTCGCGAGAACGCCTGCTCCGCGCCTCGATGCAGCACGGCGGCCGCGTCGCGGTCACCGTAGGCCTGCGCCGCCAGCGCCCTCAGCGCCTCCACTCCGGTCACGTCGCGCGGCGCCAGCGGGACGGGAAGGACGGGCAGCGGTTGCAGCGACTCGCGGGCGCGGGCCAGGGCTTTCGTCTCGTCCTCGCGGCGAGGTTGCGTCCAGGGGCCCGCCTCCTCCGGCGTGAGACGGTTGCACAGCGCCGCGTCCACCGAGTAGGCGTAGAGGCTGAGCGCGGTGATCGCCCGCCGCGCTTCCTCCAGCGATCCTTTGTCTCCGCCGAACACCAGCCGCGTGGACGCGGATTCCGGGTCGCCGAGGGCCGTTCGCAGGCCGGACAGCCGCTTCAGGATGTCGCGGCCGGCCTCGTACACCGCCTCGCCGCTGGATGTCTGGGAGCTGAGGGCGCGCAGGAACGGGTCCAGCATCGTCGGCGCGCGCTCCGGGAGGAGGCGGTCCAGAGCCCGCGTGGCGGCGTCCAGGGCGCCGAGCAGGTCCAGCGAGTGCCGGATAGCCGGCAGGTCAAGGACGACGGCATCGAAGCTGCCGCTCTCCACATGCTCGTCGAGCTCCAGGAGGCAGGCGAGGTCGACCAGGCCGGGCAGCGCGGCAACGTCGTCGGCGACGGTCTCGTCCATGTCGCGCCAGGCGAACAGGTCGCGAAGCCACTCCAGGAACGGCCCGGGCGAGTCGTGGGCGCCGGGGGTCGCTTCGACCGCCCACAGGTCGGCGGCGACGGGCCTGGGCCCGCCCTCGAGCGGCTGCTCAAAGGCCAGGGCGAGGCCGCGGCCCACGCCGAAGGCCAGCGTACGCGTTCCGCTCTCGGCCATGTGTACGGCGGTGGCGGCGGCCAGGGTGCTGGCCCCGGCGCCGCCCTTGCCGGTGAAAACGATGCTCCGCAATCGACTCTCCCTCAGGAACGGGCTGATGATAGCACACGGCCAGCCGTTTGACGCGCCCGACCCACTGGCCTAGAATTCGTCCCGCAATGCCTGCGCGAGATCCCGCTCGATGAACGGCGTGCTGTCCACGCTGATGCCGAAGCTGCCGCTGGGCGGTCCGCGCATCGCCGTCGTGGAGATGTACGGCGCCATGGGCCCGGCCATCCGCGGGCCGGAGTACGTGCGAACGCTGTCAGCGCTGGCCCAGGACCCCCGCATCCGCTCGGTCGTCATCGACGTCGACTCGCCCGGCGGCGCGGCCCCCGTCGCCGACCAGATCTACCGCTCGCTGCGTCACCTGTCGGCGCGCAAACCAACGGTGGCTTTCATTCGCGGCGCCGGCCTGTCCGGCGGCTACCTGGTCGCCTGCGGCGCGCGGAAGGTGGTGGCGCTGCCCACGGCGCTGGTCGGCTCCATCGGCGTGATCCTGATGCGGCCGGTGGTGCAGGAGCTGATGCAGCGCATCGGCGTGCAGATGATCGTCACCAAGGAGGGCCACCTGAAGGACATGCTGCAGCCGTTCCGCCCGCCGACCGACGAGGAGCAGGCGAAGCTGCAGGAGCTGACCGGCGAGCTGTACGAGTGGTTCGTGGACGCCGTAGCGACGTCCCGCAAGCTGGACCCGGAGACGGTGCGCGGCTACGCCACGGGCGAGATGTACACCGCGACGAAGGGAAAAGCGATGGGGTTGATCGACGAGCTGGGGGACTGGGACACCGCGCTGGACATGGCCAGCGAGATGGGCCGCACGCCGCGTCGGCTGCAGTACGTGCGCCCGCGCCGCCCGCTGCTGGAGCGGGTGCTGGCCCGCGGCGGCGCCTCGATGGCCGGGGCGGCGCTGGCCGAGCTGGAGTCGCGCCTGTCGCCGCGGCTGGAGTTGCGGTAGCCCCTAGCGCCGGCTCATAGCCCAGACCAACGTCGCCGCGCCTACCGCGACGGCCGACATTAGCCCCAGCCGCTGCCAGAACCCCGGCTGGATCACCGCCGCGTCCGAGGCTATCGAGCGCACGTCCACGGCCGCCATCTCGCCGCTCGTGACCCGCTCCACGTACTCCAGGCAGCCCTGGGCCATCGTCTCGCGGATGGCCGTGCCCAGCTCGGCGCTGGCGGCCGAGGGGTCGCCCTGGTAGGTCACCGGCTCGCCGCCGTAGCCGTAGTGGGCGTTGAGCAGCCAGCCCACACCCCCGGCCAGGCCCTCGGAGATCTCCTCGAAGTTCTCCACCCGCCTGCGGGCCAGCGGCGCGACGAGGCGTCCGGCGGCGGCCAGCGGCTTGAAGGGAGGCGGGCCCAGCTGGCCCAGCTCCGGGTACGTTCCCTCGACCTGCTCCGGCCGCTCGGCCAGGGCGAACGAGGTCTCCATGGTGCCGGCGTGCTCGCCGTGGAGCAGCCCCTCGCGCTCGTTATCGGCCAGGGGCCGCCCCAGGCTCTCCTCCAGCTGCGGGTGGCGGCCGCCCCTGACGATGCCGTAGAGCACGGCGATGGAGGGGGAGAACATCTCGATGTGGTGACGGCGGCTGACGGCCCGGCAGGCCGCCTCCAGCGCCGCCGCGTGGCGGGGGCCGCCGTGGCCGTTGGTTACCACGGCGTAGCCGAAGCCCGTCTGCGCCAGCGAGGCTCCGTGGGCGAGGAGCGCGCGGTATACCGTCTGCTGCGTCCCGTCGATGGAGCCGGGGAGGGGGAGCTCGTCAGTACCCAGGGGAACGTGAGGGTAGAGGGCGACGGTCCAGTCCGGGTGGGCTTCGGCGAAGCGGCGGGCCGTCTCCTCGGCCATCCAGCGGGCCATGAACATGTCCATGCCCAGGGGCAGGTGCGGCCCGTGCACCTCGAGGGCGCTGGCGGACAGGAAGGCGATGGAGCGGTCTTTGCGCAGGCGCTGGACCTGCGTGTAGGTGATCTCCTCGGCGTGAACGAGCGGCATGGCAGGCCTCCTTCCGCGCGCTATTGTAGCGCAGACAAAGGGTGAGGGGAGAGCTGCCGCACATGCTCTCCCCTCTAAAGTCGCGGTCCCGGCTGGCGGGACACAATCGCCTGAGCCTCAGGCAGACGGGGTCAGGCGAACTTGGTATCGATCTTGGCCGAAGAGTCGAAGAGGTACTGGAACGTCTGGTTGAAGCGGTAGAAGGCGTCGCGCCGGTAGCCGTCGTGGGAGCGGGCGAACCCCTCCGGGTCTTCGATGTCGATCGTGTTCAGCGTGTTGTGGAGGTCGGCCTTGCCGTTTTCGGCGATGTTCTTCAACATCACCTGCCAGCGCTCGTAGGGCGCCTCCAGCCAGAAGTCGGAGTCCTCCGCTTGCTTCTCGGAGACCTCCTTGACGCTGGCCAGCTCGAACGCCTCGAACGTGAGGAGGAAGTACTTCTGCTGCTCCGGCACCTTGATGCCGACGACGGCGTCGCAGGTGCCGATGTGGCGGTAGTCGGGGTCCTGGTTGACGATCTCGCGCATCGCCTCGAACCACTCCGCGCTGGGGAAGGTGGCTTTCACTTTCGTCTCCTGGGTCATGGCGAAACTCCTCTCCTGTTGGGGGTGTCAGGCGGCCTGGGCGACGGCCGGTTCCTCCAGGTACTTCCTCATCGAGTGGTGCAGGCGGTCGCGGCGCTCCGGCAGTCCGGCGGCGGCCAGCCGCGCGACGTAGTCGCGGACCCAGCGGCGGCGGAAGTACTCCAGCTTCCCGATACCACTGGAGAGCTGCTCCTTGGACAGTCCGCCGCCCAGGAGGATGATCATGGCCTCGCGCAGGGGCGCGTCCAGCTCGTCCTCGTGGGCCATCACCGCCTCCGCTTTGTTCAGGTAGCTGTGTACCTCCTCGCGCTTGTCGATGTTGCGGAGGAGGAAGTACTTCAGGTGCTGGACGCCGTAGGCCAGCTGGCGGGACACGTCCTGCATGCTAAGGCGGAATATGAGCGACTCCGCTTCGTTGTGGGCGGCGTACTCGCCGGCCTGGTACAGGTTCATCAGGAAGCTGTTGGAGAGGATGTGCAGGGCCGCCGAGGTCTCCGTCCAGGCACGGGCGTCGATGATGGCGCGGTGGAAGTAGCCGGGGCTCTGGAGGCCCAGGCCGCCGCCGTTGGCCAGCGCCCGCTTGCGGAACACTTCGAACTGGCGGGCGGCGTCGAACTCCGCGCACGAGAGGTAGAGCTTGACCTCGTGGTAGCCGTAGGACATCTCGGGCAGCCAGCGGCCGACGACGTCGCCGGCCAGCAGCGCCTTCTCGCACATGTAAGTGCAGAGCTGGCACATCGCCCGCTCTATCTCTTCCGGCAGGTCCTCCAGCGTCTCCCAGGGGATGTCTGTGGCCGGGGCCCAGCGGCGCTGGATCGCCTCCTCGTAGAGGTCGGCGCAATTGTCGGCCCAGATCTCGGCCTTCTCGTAGATCGAGTATCCCATGGAGGGGACGCCGGGTATAGGGTACGCCCCACGCGGCATCTCCGTCCGGTACGGCCACTCGTCGGGGATGTCGCCGTAGCTGCCGATGTTGAGGGCTTCAACGGTGAGGCCCTTCTTGCCCGGGCGGGCGCGGACCCCCCACTCCGTGGGTACGTACATCCAGCTCAGGTCCAGAGCCTGCTCGCCGGCCGCGGCGGCGGCCTGGATCTGCTCCTGTTGAGTGATGAACGCGGCCGCCTGGTCAGGGCGGATGCCGGCCTGGATCTGGTTGATCAGCATGTCCGTGCCGGCGCCCAGCTTGAGGGCGCGCTTGATCAGGTCATCCGGCCAGCCATGCTCGCCGGCGACTGCGGCCAGGTTCTCGGGGATGTTGATCTCGCCGCCAGCGCGGATGCGCTCCTGCTCGGAGATGAACTGCTCGGCGGCCTCGGCGGTCGTGGCCGGTTGGGAAAGCTGACCCTTTATCGCGTCGGCGGGGAAGCCGAGGGCGAGCGCGCGCCGCACGAGGTCGTGCGGTATGCCCTTATCATCGGCTACCTGCAGCAGGTCAGCGGGGATATCGGAAGTGCCGTCGGCCATGGGCGTTACCTCCTATCGGGGCGGCGACGCGACAGCGAGCCGTGCGCCGCTGCCATTTAGCCATACTGGGGCGTCCGCGTCAAGGGTAGCTAAGCGGATGCTAAGGCAGCGTGGCGCTGGGCTCACCAGACCGTCGCCGGCGCGCGGCGCTTCGGCCCTCCACGCCGGAACACCCAGACCAGCGCCAGGCCGGCCACGAACCCCCCGACGTGCGCCCAGAACGCGATCCCCTCGCTGCCGCCGGCAGCGGCGCCCAGGGCGGCCACGCCACTGAGCAGCTGCAGGACGAACCAGAACACGATTAGCGCCGCCGCCGGCACCGGGAACGCCCCGAAGAAGAACAGCCAGGGGATGACCACGGACACCGTCGCCCGCGGGTAGAGCACCAGGTAGGCGCCCAGCACCCCCGCTATCGCGCCGCTGGCCCCGACCATCGGCACCAGGCTGTCCTGGTCGATATACACCTGGAGAGCCGCCGCGCCGACGCCGCACAGCGCGTAGAACAGTAGATAACGGACGTGGCCCAGCGCGTCCTCGATGTTATCGCCGAACACCCAGAGGAAGAGCATGTTGCCGATGAGGTGCAGCCAGCCGCCGTGGATGAACATCGAAGTGCCGACCGTGGACGGCTCTTCCGCGCCCGAGGGGTCGTTCACCCAGGCCACTAGGTCCGCCGGGACGGCGCCGAAGTCGACGAAGAAGCGGTTGACGCCGGCCTGGCTCAGGGTCAGCTCGTAGACGAACACGCCGATGCAGGCCACGATGAGGGCGACGTTGACGTAGGGCGTGGAGCGGCGGCGGGTGCTATCGCCGACGGGGATCATGGTGAGGCTAGCTTATCGCGAGGCCTGTCGCTGGCGCCAACGGGCGGAGTCTGGCCCTCTCCCCGACCTGCCGGTCACCCCCTCTCCCGCGCGCGGGAGAGGGGGTGGGGGTGAGGGGCTCACTCGCCCTACCCCTGGCGCCAGGGCGTCTCCGGCTGCACGTTCCCTCACCCCACCCGCCGGTCGCCCCTCTCCCGAAGACGGGAGAGGGGCTGGGGGTGAGGGCTCGTAGGGGCGACCCCTTCGGCCTCGCTCACAGAGCATGCTTCAGGTCGCCCGCAGCGTGCGGCCGTGCGCCAATGGCCCCAGCGCAAGCGTCTGCCCGGCCCCTCACCCCTGGCGCCAGGGCGTCTCCGGCTTGCGCGAAGCCTTGTTCACGTAGCGCGCCAGCGCGAACAGCAGGTCGGACAGGCGGTTCAGGTAACGGATGATGTGCGGGTTCACGCGCTCCTGGCGGGAGAGCCGGATGACGGCGCGCTCGGCGCGGCGGCAGACCACGCGGGCGAAGTGCAGCAGGGCTCCCGCCTGCGAGCCGGAGGGCAGGATGAAAGTGCGCAGCGGAGGCGCCTTCGCGTCGTACTCGTCGATCAGGCGCTCCATCTCGGCGATCTTGCGCTCCGGCTCGACGAACATCGCCCCCTTGGCCTTCGCCGCCCGCTTTCCCGTCTCGCTGGCCAGCTCCGAACCGACGTTGAACAGCTCGTTCTGGATCGACGCCAGCAGGGCGGCCACCCGCCGCTGTCGGGTGAAGGCGACGGCGACGCCGATGGCAGAGTTCAGCTCGTCGACGCTGCCGTAGGCCTCGACGCGTGGGTGGTCTTTGGGCACGCGGCCGCCGCCGAACAGGGCGGTGTCGCCCTTGTCACCGCTGCGGGTGTAGAGCATCGATTTTGTACGGGCGGGCATGGTCAGGGCTAGTCTAACCCGCGACTGTGCCTGCGGCCAACGGCCCGTTGAACGGTAGCCTCCGGTGGCATAGGATACTGCGAGACAACAGTCGCGAAGACAACAGGAGCAGCCGATGGAACTGGGATTGAAGGGCAAGGCGGCGCTGGTGGGCGGTTCCAGCAAGGGGATCGGCCGGGCGATAGCCCTGGGGCTGGCGGGCGAGGGGTGCAACGTCCTCATATGCGCCCGCGACAACGCCGCCCTGGCCGAGACGGCCAGCCTGATCCGCCGCGAGACCAACGCGAAGGTCTACTCGCTGGTCTGCGACCTTTCGCGCTACGAAGACGTCAAGAAGGTCGTCGAGGAGACGGTTAACCAGTTCGGGCGGCTGGACATCCTCGTAAACAACGCCGGCGGCCCTCGCACCGGCACCTTCGAGGAGATGGACGAGACCGACTGGCTGCAGGCGATCAGCCAGAACCTGATGTCGGCCGTGCGCGCCACGAAGGAGGCGCTGCCCCACCTGCGCCGCGCCGGCGGCGGCCGCATCATCAACGTCGTCTCCGTCGCGGTGAAGACGCCGATCGACCGGCTGATCCTGTCGAACACGACGCGCCTCGGCGTCGTCGGCATGGCCAAGACGCTGTCGCGGGAGCTGGCCGGCGAGGGGATCACGGTAAACAACGTCTGCCCGGGGAACATCGCCACGGAGCGGCTGGTGTCGCTGATCGAGGAGCGGGCGCAGCGGGAGGGGCTGAACATGGAGCAGGCGATCGAGATCGAGGAGCGGCGCATCCCGGCCGGCCACCTCGGCGACCCCGAAGACGTGGCGAACCTGGTCGTCTTTCTCGCCTCCGCCAAGGCCCACTACATCACGGGCGCGACTATCCAGGTGGACGGCGGCAGCACTACCTCGGTGTTCTAGCCGGCCCTGATCAGGGCGGTCCAGTACAGCCGACGAGGCCCTTCGACAGGCTCAGGGCGAACGGACCGTGGCGCCCGGTGGTCTCCGCGGCCTTCGCTGGGCCGAGGGCGATCAGGCTTGCCGAGGCTCGCCCTTCGACAGGCTCAGGACGAGCGGGGCTTGGCGGCCGCTAGTCCGCGCGGCCGTCTATCGAGGGGTGGCCGCTGTCCAGCCAGGCGTCGGCCAGCCGGAACGTCTCGCCAAAGAACGGGCTGGGCGCGAAGTTGCGGTAGTAGGGCCAGGCCACCCACAGATTCGTGGGCGTGACGTAGTCCAGCCGCGCCAGCACTTTGGTCAGCAGGTAGCGCTGGATATCCTGGACCAGCTGCCGGCGCCGCTCCACGTCGAACTCGCGGCGCTGGGCGTCCAGCATCCCGTCCAGGCCGGCGTCCGAGAGGTGGAACGAGTTCTTGGTGCCGCTGCTGTGGAAGAACGGGTACAGCCAGTCGTCCGGCTCTACCCAGCCGTTATCGAACTGCCAGGTAGCGGGAATATCGCCGCGCTGCAACCCCTCGTTGATCTGGAGGTAGCTCCGGATCTGCACCTTGACCTCCGCGCCCAGCGTTTGCTTGAGCCCCTCCACGAACTCTTCCGAGAAGTTGGGCACGTAGGCCGGCTGGTCCGCGAACATGAAGGTCAGCGGCGGGCTCCCCGCCTGCTCGTACAGCGCCCGCGCCTCCGTGATGTCCTCCTCGCGTTCGCCGGCGCCGCTACGATACCCCGGCAGCGCGGCGAGCTCCTCCGGCGGCAGAGCCCAGTTCTCCAGCACCGGTGACACCGGCCCGTGCAGGCGCGCCTCCGAACGGAAGATGGAGTCGGCGATCTGCTGGCGGTCCACGGCCAGGTGGAGCGCCCGGCGCAGGCGGAAGTCGCTAAACGGCGGCTGGTCGACGAGGAGGCGAGAGTTGAGCCAGATGGCGAACGGAACGTCCAGCCCGATCACCTCCGGAAACTCGTCGCGGACGTCGCGCACCCACTGCGGGTTGTTGACCTGCAGCGCCGCGTCGATGCGCTTGGTGCGGAAAGTCGCCTCCAGGGTGGCGTCATCGGCCAGGAAGTGGGACGTGTAGCCTTCGATGTAGGGCCGGGCCAGCTCGGGCTCGTCCCAGCCGAACCACTCCGGGTTGCGCCGGAAGCGAGACTCGATCAGTGGTTGCAGTTCGTCCCAGACGAACGGCCCGCTGCCGATCATCGCCTGCTGGCGGTCCATCTTGTCCTTGTCGTCGACCAGCTCGCGGGCGACGATGAAGCCGTTGGTGTCGGCGAGGGCGTGCAGGAAGACGGACAGCGGCTCGCTGAGGACTATGCGGACGGTGTAGTCATCCAGCGCCTCTACCGTCTGCACCGACTGATACTGGTAGGCGCGGAAGAAGAACGGCCGGCGAGGGCTGGCCTCGTCAATCTGCCGCTGGATGCTGTAGACGACGTCCTGCGCCGTCAGCTCGCGGCCGTCCAGGGCCCGCTCTTCGGGCGTGGCGGCGCGGCCGGTGGCCAGGGAGGGCCGCTGGAACTTCACGCCCGGCCTCAGCTGGATGACGTATTCGACGCCGTCCACGACCTCGGGCATCGAGGTCGCCAGGTCCGTCCCTATCTCCCCCCGTTGGGTATCGGTATATCGAAGAAGTTTACTGAAGACTGCGGAATGAGAGCTGTAAACCGGTCCGAACTGAGTCTGATGGGGGTCCAGGGTATCGAACACAAAGGCCTCGAAGCCGGGGAGCCGAAGCGATCCGCCGGGCGTGACCGCGGCGCTGCCGGTGGCGGCCGCCGCCGGGCCGCGTGTGGCCGTGCCGCCGTTGGAACCGCTCTTGCCGCAGCCCAGGGCCGTGGCCGTGGCCAGAGCGGCCCCGCCCAGGGCCGCGGCGGAAAGCATCCGTCTGCGGGAGAGCCTGCGCGCGAGCAACCGCAGAGGGCGGCCGGCCGGCGGAGGTCTTTCGCGCTGCCAGTAGCGGGAGACGGGCAAAGGGCACTACCTCCTCTCGTCGAATCGCGTAGGAAGAGGCGCCCTCCGCGTGGAGAGCGCCCGCGAACCTGCCGAAGAGATGACGGATGGTCATTCCCGGCCCTGGTAGGACGGGTCGTCCTGGTCCAGCCACTGGTTAGCGGACCAGTGGTTGTTCCCGAACCAGGGGAAACCGTACCTGTTCTTGTAGTACGGCCAGGAGACGGCCGCGGTGACGAGCGTCGCGTAGTCCAACCGGGAGTAGGCCGCCGTGTCGGGCTTCAACTCCAGGGGCTCGCCGTTGCCGGAGGGGTCCATGCCCAGCAGGTAGCGCTGGATCTGGTGGCCGATATCGCGACGCGCGACTTCATCGAACTCGCGGCGCTGGGCATCCAGCATGTCGTCCAGGACCGGGTCGCTGGCCCCGAACGAGTTCTTGGGGCCGCCGGTGTGGTAGTAGGGGTAGACCCAGTCGTCCAGGTCTATCCAGCCGTTGTCGAACCCCCAGGTGGCTATCATCTGGTCGCAGCCCTTCAGCAACCCTTCGGCGATCTGCGGGTAGGCGCGGATCACCTGCTCGCGGGCGTTGGCGCCGATGTCGCGGCGCAGGCCCTCGAGGAAGCTGGGCGCGACGTCCGGGATGTACGACGGCTGATCGGCGAAGGTGAACTCGATCTCGGGGCTGCCCGCCTCCTCGTATAGCTGCTTGGCCAGGGCGACGTCCTCTTCGCGCTCCTTCAGGGAGGTGCGGAAGCCGGGGATCGTGCGCAGCTCGTCCTCCGGCAGCGCCCATTTTTCGATGGCGGGCCCCACGGGGGCGGTGAGCTTTGCTTCGCCGGCCCAGACGAAATCCATCACCTGCTGCCGGTCGGCGGCCAGGCAGACGGACTTGCGCACCCGCGGGTCGCTCCAGGGGATGCAGGGCGCGCCGCTGACGGTATCGAACACCTTGAAGCGGCTGTTGACCCAGCCGGAGATCACGGTTCGCAGCAGCTCCAGCTCCGGTATCTCGTCCTTGATGTCGAACACCCACTGCGGGTCGCCGGCGCCGCCGCCGACGTCGATCTTCTTGCCGCGGAATAGCGATTCGATGCTGGCGTTGTCGACGATGAAGAACCCCACGTAGCCATCCAGGAAGGGGCGGTCCAGGTCCGGCTGGTCCCAGCCGAACCAGGTGGGGTTGCGGTAGACCGTGATCTCCTGAAGGGAGTTGAGCTCGCCCCAGACGAACGGGCCGGTGCCGATCATCCTGCTCTGAGGCTCGGAGCCGGCGAATTCCAGGGAGTCCCGCTCCTCGTCCACCACTTCGCGGGGGATGATGAAGGCGTTGGTGTCGCCCAGGAAGTGGAGCAGAGGCGCTATCGGCTCGGTGGTGGTGATGCGCACGGTGTAGTCGTCTACCGCTTCTATCGTCTCCATCACGTTGTACTGGCTGCTGCGGTAGAACAGGGCGTAGCGGGGGCTGTCCGTGTTCTTCTGGCGCTGGAAGCTCCAGACCACGTCCTCGGCCGTGAGCTCGCGACCGGGCAGGCCGGGGAACTTGTTGGCGGCGTCCCGGATGGTGGAGTTGCCGCGAACGTCGTCGGGTAAGCTGGCCGGATCGTGGAAGGTGACCCCGGGCCGGATCTTGATGATGTACTCCAGAGGCGCGCCGGGATCGCCGATGATCTCCGGCATGTCCACGGCCAGGTCGGGCTCCAGAAGCTGCTCAATGTGCGACACGTACTTGTAGAGCTTGCTGAAAACGGCGGAGTGGCCGCTATACAGCGGGCCGAACTGCGTGAGGTGGGGGTCGAACGTGTCGAGGACCAGAGCGTCGAAGCCGGTGAAGCGGAGCATGCCGCCGCGGCTGCCGGGAAGTAGTAACTCGCGACGGGCATCGCTGGGTTCGACGTCAGAAACCTGGTAGCGATCGTTCCTGCCGCCGCCGTTGCCGTTGCCGTTACCGCCGTCTCCGGAGTCGGTGGTGGTGCCGCCGCTACTGCAACCGATGATTCCGGCCGCGGCCAGCCCGCCTCCCCCCACGACCGCACCGCCCATGAGGCGGCGCCGCGAGAGCCGCTTTCCCCAGAACCTGTTCCAGTAGCCAGACTCCGACATCAAACCCTCTCCTTTCGGCCCCTAGGTTCTCTCCACTTATCCTACGCGCAGCCGTGGGTCAAGGACGTCCCTTAGCGCGTCGCCCGCCAGATTGAACCCCAGGACCGCGAAGACGATGGCGCCACCGGCGGACAGCGTATGCCACCCCTCCGCCCTGCCCTCCACTATCGTGCCCAGCAGGGGAAGCGATATGGTCGGCAAGGAATCCCGCGTGACGTTCAGCATGATGCCCCAGGACGGGTCCTGCGGCACACGCTGCGGCGAGATGAAGGAGATGGCCGCCTCCGCCAGGATCACCGCGCCGAGGCCTATGGAGAAGACAACGATGATGGGGGCCATGATATTGGGCAGGATATGCACGCCCATAATGCGAAGATCCGTCGCGCCGACGACGCGCGCCGCCTCCACATAGGGTTGCTCGCGGGTGGATAGCACCACCCCTCGCACAATGCGTTGGACGCTTGTCACCCCCACAAAACCGAGGCCGATAGCGAGCACCGTGAGGTCCGGCGGAAACAGGGATATCAATAAGATGAGAATCAGCAAGGCAGGGAACGCCTGTAAGGAGTCCATTACCCGCTGGATGAGCGTGTCCGACCAGCCGCTGAAATACGCCGATACGACGCCGATGGCGGTCCCGGCGATGGTGGCGAAGGCCAGCGCCCACAGGCCGATGAACAGAGAGCGGCGCGCCCCGTAGACCACACGCGAATAGGTGTCGCGACCGCCGCGGTCCGTGCCCAGCCAGTGGTCGGCGCCGGGCGCGATGTACTGGGCTATGCGGCCCGTCTCGGCCTCGCGGAACGTGGTTTCGGCGCTGTAGCGGGCCATCCAGGGCTTTCCCAGCTCGAAGCCCAGCGGGGCCGAGGGCAGCGAGGGGACCCCCACATCGCCGGTGGGAGTGCCGAGGGTCATCGCCATCATGATCAACACGATGAGAACGCCCAGGGCGCCCAGCGGCTTACGCCGCGTGAACTTCCAGAGGTTCGCCGGGACACTTGGGCGCTTGGGCAGCGACCACTCAGCAGGGGCAGCGAGTACGCCCGCTCCGGCCTGCTGCTCTTCGGCCTGCATTATCCTCGCACCTAACCGTACCGAATCCTGGGATCGAGCCAGGCGTAGGCGATGTCCACCGCCAGGTTGGTAAACACGAGGATCACGGCCACCGTCAGAACTACCCCCTGGATCACCGGGTAGTCGAACTGGTCGATGGCGTTGACGACCCACAGCCCGATGCCCGGGATGTTGTATATCGTCTCCAGGACAACGTTGGCGCTCACGATGGTGCCCAGGAGCAGGCCAACCACAGTCAGCACCGGGATGAGGGCGTTCTTCAAGGAATGGCGGAGGATGATGTTCCGCTCCTTCAGCCCCTTGGCCCAGGCCGTGCGCACGTAGTCCTGGCGCATCACCTCCAGCATCTGGGAGCGCAGGAAACGCATGATGATGGCGCCGGCGCCCAGCCCACCAACGATGGCCGGCATGAACATGATCTGGAGGTTGGTCCAGACGTCAACGCCGCGTCCGGTCTCAAAGGGCGGGAAGGGCAGCAGGTCCTTGTACGTGGTGAGCGGCGGTGTATAGGCTAGCTCGCTGCGGGCGGCGAACAGCAGGACGAACACGCCCAGCACGAACACCGGGATGCCCAGGAGCAGAATCGCCACAAAACGAAGAACGTAGTCGATGACGGAGTCCTGGCGAACGGCCGAGATGATGCCGATTGGCACCGCTATGATCAGGGCCACTATGATCTGGAGAAGCCCCAACTCAAGCGACGGTCCGATGCGGTCCTGTATCTCCTTGGTCACGTCCTCCCGGGCGGAGAATGACTCCCCCAGGTCCAGCCGCACGATGTCCCAGAGGTAGTTGACGTACTGCTCCCACAGCGGCCTGTCCAGACCCAGGTCTTCTTTCACTATCTGCCTGGCCTGCTCCGTCGCTTCGGGATCAGTGACCTGAGTCTGGGCCGCCTGGTTGTCGATGACGTAGTCGGTATTGAGGCGCAGCAGGAAGAAGATCATCGTGGCGACGAAGAAGATGACGAGCAGGTTGAGGAAGATTCGCCGGATGATGTACTGCTGCACTAGGCGAGACCCCTCCCCGTTGGGCTTGCCGAGCCGGGCTCTGGGCGGAGCGCCGGTCTGCCACATTGGATGATCATTGCTAGAGCCAATCCAGTTCGGCGGGCGACAGTGGATTGAAAGTAGCACCGGCTCTACTGATTGTCAAGGGTTCGGGCGGTTTGCCAGCGATTGCGGAGGCGTCGGCCGTCGGAGTGCAACCCACCAGATCAGCGCAGAGCGATCGCCAGGATGCGAACGCCGCCTCGGAAGACGAATCGCTACCCGAGTCCGCTCGTCCTGAGCCGCCTCGAAGTCCGCCGGAGGCGGGCGGAGGGGCGAGTCGAAGGGCTCCGTCAGGCCCGACGCCATCGGATCGCTTGTTCAGATAGCGCACGGTCTGCGTGCTCAAATGTTTCGACGAAGCACTTCGACAAGCTCAGTGCGAACGGATCGCTGACCGGCGCCGGGAGCGCCCGACCTCGCGGTCTTGACAGCCCATATGCTCGCCACTAATATGTTCTTGCGGTCACAAAGTGATCGCAGCGCCAAATCCGCCGTAGGCGGACCGGGGGACAGGTCAGTGGGGTGAATCTCGCCGGGCGGCGAGTAGGGTCAGCCTTTCGACCCGAACCCGTCAACTAACCTCGGAGGCGCGAGGAAGGCCACACCGGCTTCGGTTGGTGACTGGCTTTTTTGTTGCGTCCGCGCAACACAAAGAGAGGTGGGGGTTCGATGCAGACTGCTCCGCCACGGAGTTGTCCAAGGTGCAGCGGCTCCATGCTATTCGAAGAGGACTGGCACGGCGCCTACAGCACATGCCTCTCCTGCGGGTATGTGTACGAGTTCGGGGCTACCGCTGCCCTTGAGCTGGAGACCCAGGACGGGGAGCACCGCCAGCGGCGGCGCCAGCCCTCTCACGGCAAGCTCCGGCTCTAGGCCAGGACGGACAGCCTAGCCTTCAAGGGTCCGCCTCAGGCGGACTGGGGGTGTCCTTCTCTTCTTTACCGGGAACCGCAATGTCTCCCCAAACAGCCTCACCCAGCCCCCGCGACACGCAGCGCCAGTACGCCCGCCAGGCCCAGCACTACGCCGATAGCCGCCTGCACAGTCGCGGCGCCAGCCTTCAGGCCGTCCTCGATCTGGCCGCGGCCGGAGACACGGAAACGGGGCTGGACATCGGCACCGGCGCCGGTCACACCGCCTTCGGGCTGGCCGCCACCGCCCATCGCGTCGTCGCCTCGGACCTCACGCCGGAGATGCTCCGCCTGACCCGCCGCCTCTCGATCGAGCGCGGGCTGGAGTCGAAGGTAGAGTGCGTGGCCGCGGCGGCGGAGTCGCTGGCCTTCGCCGACGGCACCTTCCCCCTGGTCACCTGCCGCGTGGCCAGCCATCACTTCCACGATCTCCCCGCCGCCCTGCGGGAGATAGCGCGCGTCCTGGCGCCGGACGGACGCTTCGTTCTCTGCGACGTCGTGGCGCCGGAGGGCGAGGGGCTGGACGAGACGATGAACGAGTGGGAGCGGCTGCGCGACCCCACGCACGTGTGGGACTACAGGCTATCGCAGTGGCGCGATGAGCTGCTGCCCGCCGCCGGCTTCGACGTCCGCGAGGCCGTCCTCGGCAGGCATCCGATCCAGTTCAACGACTGGGTGGAGCGCTCCGGCACGCCGGCCCCGGTGGTGGAGCGCCTGCGCGGCATGTACCTCGGGGTCGCGGAGGACGCGAAGCGGGCGTTCGAGGTCCGCGAGGAGGGGGAGGACATCTCCTTCTCCTGGCCCAGCGCGACGATCCTGGCCACGAAGGCCTGACCCGGCCTGCGCGTAACGCGCACCATAGACCAAACGTCCGTATCATATGTGTGGGACGTCGCTGGCGTCTGCTGCTATGTGTTCCCGGACTTCTCCGGCCTAATCCCATGACCAGTGGATTCTCACGGTCAGGACAATCCGCGTGCTAATCGTCGGGGGAGTAGTCTTCATTCTGGCGGGTGTGTTTGGTTTCGCTGCCGCACGGGCGTACAACACGGCAGGCCCAGGGGATCGGCTTTGGGAGAGAATCTCAGCAAGCGGGTTTCCATCTAAGGCGTCGTACGGACGAGTGACGCTCCTTGTCGCCATGCTCTTTGTGATCATTGGAGTCGTATTGATCGCACTTGGCGTGACCTAACTCCAAGAAAAGAGTATGCGCTACTGCCATAATCCCGCCTCAGGACGGGGCCGACCAGCTCACCGACCTAGAGGGCACGTCGTTCGACTACGACGACAACGGCAACCAGATTGAGCAGGGCAGCGACACCTTCGAGTACGACCACGAGAACCGGCTGGTCGAGACTGTAGTAGACAGCGTCACCTCAACGTCCGTATACAATGGAGACGGGTTGAGGATGAGCCACACGGTTGGGCAGACGACCACGAGCTACGTCTGGGACGTGGCCGCCGGGGGGGCGACCCTCCTCAACTACTGCCGGGGCTGACCTAGGAAAGTGTCATGGGCGATATCGTGCCAGCTGCTCGCCGCCCGAGCCGTCGGTTCCGTCTGTCGCGCCGCCCGTCATGTCGTTGGGCGGTAGCCTCTCTGGCCAGCCTCGTGGGCGTTGCGCTCATCGCGACAGGGTGCTCGCCAGTGGGTCAACGTGGGCAACCTTCTCCTTGACAGGTACGGACCAACGTTGCCGATAATCGCGGAAGCGATCGAGGTAGGGGCGTACGTAACCGTTGATGACCTGACCAAGTGCCGCCCGAAAGAATGAGCTAGGCTGGCCAGAGAGGCTGGAGGGATCCAGAGAATGCCGTCATTGCTGATCGGCTTGGTCTCGGTTGGCGCGGGTTTCATGATGGTCATATTCCGCCGGCAGCTCCGTGCCATCGAGGAACGTTTCTATTCGCAGTTGCCGCAATGGCTGGCCACGCCGTATCGAAGTTACAACACGTTTCTGTATCCGCTGCTGGTTGGTGCGTTGATCTTGCTTGGCGTCTTGGGGATAGTGTTCTCTGTCTTCTGAGCGACGCCGCCGACCAGTAGCGCTTGCCGAGGCTCGCCCAGTCAGAGGGCTTGACTGCCGGGGAGGCCGAGGTTCACGCATTAGCACAGAGTACAATGTCCACAGGGATCATGGCTGCAAACGGCTGCGCAAATCTCCAATGAGAATTCGCGACTTCAAGTGGTCCACCGATGTATTCGGGCCACTATTCGGTATCTTCCTGCTCCTATGGGGTGCACTAGGCGACGCACTCGGCATCGCGCTGGTGGGAGGTTACCTGTTTGTGGTTATGTCCTTTTGGGCGCTTGGGCGCCTTGAACGCATGCAGCCTGACGGCTCGTATACGCACGTGCTCTCACAAGAGTGGTCCAGATGGGTGGGTCGTCCCACCAATATCGTCGTAGGTCTTGTGTTCGGAATTGTCCTGCTGCCAGCCCTGCTGTTCTTCTTGGGCCTGCCGATCTATCTGGCCGTCCCAGCTGGGTTGGGGCTTGCCGTGGGCTGCGCTCTCGCGGCGGCTTGGGTGAGAGACTTCCGTCCACGAAGGCAAAAGTAGACTTCTCAAGGTCGTCTGCACAGCGACGCCGACCAGCTCACCAACCTGGAGGGCACGTCCTTCGACTGCGACGGCCTCGGTTCCGTCGCCGACCTCACGGACGACCAGGGCGACGAGGTTGACGACTACACCTACGACGTGTTCGGCGCCATCCGGTCGCAGTCCGGCTCGAGCGAGAACTACTGGCTGTTCACCGGAGAGCAGTCGGACAGCGACGGGTTTGTGGTCACGGACAGCCTCCCAGGCTCCGCGCCGACCAGTAGCGCTTGCCGAGGTTCGCTCAGAGTCCGAGGGCTTGACTGCCGGGGAGGCCGAGGTTCACGCATCGTTCACGGCGCCTGCACGGCGTCGGGCCGAATCGCCGTGTAATAGGCGAAGGCCCCGTTGTTAACATGGTGTTGCACGTGCCCCGTCTCCCCCCGCAGCTGTTAGAGGGGAGTGTATATCGTGAAGGTCGGAACGGAGACACCAGTCCTGCCGCCCGCGGGACAGCACGCTGCCGGCACCGTCATCTTCGTGGGGCACGCCCGCCTGCCCCAGAGCCTGGCGTCACGGGACTTCGCGTCCATCGTGTCGGTAGAGCTGGAGACGGACACAAAGTCCGGGGAGATCGTCTCGGTGGGAGCGAAGGCGGTGCCGAACCTTGGGGCCAGGCTGCTGGAGACGGTGCTGATGGGCCACAACATCAACGAGAGCCCGCTGGGGCTGGCGGAGGAGATCCGCCGGCGCTATGTCTGCCCCTCGCAGAAGGCGGTATCGACGGCTGTGATCAACGCCTTCGAAGCGTACCAGCGGTACAGGCAGGCGGGATTGGAGTAGCCCTCCCAGGGCGGCAGCCGTCGAAGGGCCGGACGCCGCAAGGGCCTTTCGACGGCTGCCGATTTTCTTCCTATACCTCACGATTTCTATCTGAGGGTCCACTCACTGTTTACCATGAAGCTGCACGTCCGGTATTGCTTTCTCTCAGCCTGCCCGATACTCTGAACGTGGAAAGCGTTTAGCCGGATCGTATGGAACGCATCCAGGAGACCAAGGGAGGGACGGCGATGGCCTCTCCGGTAACGGAGAACGAGGCCGAGTACTCACCGCTACAGCTCCACTTCCTGCGGAGGCTTCAGCGCCTGCTCCGCCTCCGCAACGAGCAGAGCGACGAGCTTAACGGTGACGGCCTTCGCCTGATAGACCGCGCCATCTACGCCACCTACTGCGACGCTACCGACGTCGGTGTCGCCGAGGCGGCGCAGGACATCCTCCGCGAGGTCCCCGTCTCCCACTCCGAGAACTAGTAATCCGCGGACCAGGTAGCCGTACAACGCGCGAACTATCCCGCTCGCCCTGAGCTTGTCGAAGGGCGAGGCTCGTACTTCGACAGGCTCAGCACGAGCGGTCGATTACGACGGCCTCTCGTCGACCGCCAACCCCTAACCGGTCGGTGTGGCCTGCTCTTAGCCCTCTTCCGCTACAACCGTGTTACGCAGCACGCCGATGCCCCCGATCTCCACCTCCACGACGTCGCCGGGGCTGAGCCTGCCCGTCTGTCCCGGCGTGCCGGTGAAGATCACGTCGCCGGGCTCCAGCGTCATCGTCTGTGAGGCGTAGCTGATGAGGGCGGCGACGCTGTGGATCAGCGCCGACGTGTTCGTCGACTGGACCTCCTCGCCGTTGAGACGGGTGCGCAGCTCCAGGTTCGCCGGGTCCAGGCCCGTGGCGATGAACGGTCCCAGCGGCGAGAACGTATCGCTTCCCTTGGCCCGCCACCACTGCATGTCGTCGCGCTGCCAGTGGCGGGCAGAGACATCGTTGCCACAGGTGTAGCCCAGCACGCAGTCCAACGCCTCGTCTTCCGACACCTTTCGGCAGGCCCGGCCGATGACCGCGACCAGCTCGCCCTCGTAGTCCACGCGGCGGGCGTCCGGCGGCAGGACTATCGCCTCGTCCGGCCCGATCACGGACGACGAGGGCTTGAGAAACAGCTCGGGCAGGGGCGGCGCCTCCGCCCGGCCCAGCGTCTTCTGGCTCTCCGCTACGTGCGAGGGGTAGTTCACCGCCGCCGCCAGGATCTTCCGCGGGATCACCGGCGCCAGCAACCGGACGGCGGCCAGCGGCAGCTCCTCGTCGCGAGGGCGGTACTCGCCGAACGGGTCGCCCACCAGCGGGCGGAGACGATCGCCCTCCACGAGACCGTAGGCCTCAGCGTCGTCGCGGCGGAAGCGGGCGAACAGCATCGCGCTCAGAACGGGATGGGAATGCGGCGGAAGTTCTCCATGTAGCGGTCGTCGCCTTCCTTCCAGAACTGCTTGATCTGCTCCAGGCTCATCTCCATGTTCTCGAACTGGCTGACGTGCTGTCGCAGCGCCTCCAGCTTCAGCTCTATCACGTCCGAGATGTCGACCTTGTGGTTGACGTCGCTGCTGCTCCAGAGGAGGAGCTCCTTGGCGCTGAACGGCTCCAGCCCCTCGTCCAGGAGCTCGGGGAAGGTGGGCCGGTTGCGGGCCAGGGGGTAGACGGC
Organism: Dehalococcoidia bacterium; assembly: GCA_040877915.1. GTDB lineage: Bacteria > Chloroflexota > Dehalococcoidia > SM23-28-2 > RBG-16-64-32 > JBBDNA01. The sequence goes on along the minus strand of JBBDNA010000012.1, from coordinate 241,242 downwards.
GTCGATCGTCACCTCGCCGACGCAGCGGTGGTCCGGGTGGTTGACGAAGAAGTTGCGCACGATCTGGTTGGTGTCGCTGGTAACGACGGTGTGGGGCTTGATCGTGCGGATCGCCCGCACCACGTCGCGGGCGAACTCCCGCGTGTAGGTCAGCTCGCCGTCCACGTTGTCCAGGAAGAAGACATCCTTGACGCCCAGGACGGCGGCCGCCGCCCGCTGCTCGTCGCGGCGCAGGGGCACCAGCTTCTCCGGCCTCATCTCCGGGTCTTCGGAGCCCTTGGAGCCGTCGGTGCAGATCAGGTAGTACACATCCCAGCCGTCGCGCGCCCACAGGGCGACGCTCCCGGCCGCGCCGAACTCCGTATCGTCCGGGTGGGCCGCCACGACGAGCGCCCGCTTGTTCGGCGCCTCGCCGTCGTCGGCTATTCGGATGTCCTCCAGGCCGCTGCCCATGTTCGCGTCCTCTCCAGATTGCGGCGGAAGGCCGCCCTACCGGCACGGCGGATTGTAGCGGGGACGCGCGGGTATTGACAATGGAACGGATGGTCTCTAGACTATTGTTCTGGCGAACAAAAGTTCCATAACCGGTCACGGAGATGGAGCCGCGCAGCCAGGGAGAAGCAACATGAAAGAGCTGTCAGGCAAGCAGCGGCGGATCCTGGAGTTCATCCAGGAGTTCATCGCCGATCACGATTACCCGCCCAGCATCCGGCAGATCCAGGAGGCCTGCGCCATCAGCTCGACCTCCGTGGTCGACTACAACCTGCGCATACTGGAGAAGCAGGGCTACATCCGGCGCGACCGCGAGGTCTCCCGCGCGATTGAGCTGCTGGAGCCGGGCGGTCGCCGCCCGCGCGTCGTCTCCGTGCCCATCATCGGCACGATCGCCGCCGGCCAGCCGATCCCCGTCCCCAACGACACGACCGCGTACGACCCCGAGGACACGATCGAAGTCTCGCCGGACCTGGTGGGCAGCCACCAGGACGTGTACGCGCTGCGGGTCAAGGGGAACTCGATGATCGACGCGCTGGTCAACGACGGCGACATCGTGATCATGGAGTCCACCGCCAGCGCCCAGAACGGCGACATGGTGGCCGCCTGGCTGAAGCGGGAGCAAGAGGCGACGCTGAAGCGGATATACCACGAGGGCTCACAGGTCCGGCTTCAGCCGGCCAACGAGACGATGGAGCCCATCCGCACGGACGCAGACAACGTAGACGTGCAGGGCCGCGTCATCGGCGCTATCAGGTCGCTCTAACCGCCGCCTCCCGGCAGGCGTATAATTCGTAGAGCGGCCCGCTCCCGGCGAGGATCGGGGGCGGCGAAAGGCTCTCCCCTTTGGACGATCCCGTACTGCGCATAGAAGGCCTGAGCGCCCAGTTCGACACGAACGAGGGAGCCGTCAAGGCGATCAACAACGTCTCGCTCTCCCTCCGGCGCGGCGCCACGCTGGCCCTGACCGGGGAGAGCGGCGCCGGCAAGACCAGCGTGGGGCTGGCCGTGCTGGACCTGCTCCCTTACTCGGGCCGGGTGACGGCCGGCCGAGTCATGTACGACGGTACGGACATCCTGGCCCTTCCCGCGGATCAACTGCGCCGGCTGCGGGGCCGCGAAATCGCCATGGTCTTCCAGGACCCCGCGTCCGGCCTCAACCCCGTGCTGCCGGTGGGGGAACAGGTGGAGGAGATCATCACCGCCCACCAATCCGTCTCCAAGCGAGAAGCGCGCGACCGGAGCCTGGAAGTGCTGGCCCAGATGGGCCTGCCCGACCCCCAGGAGGTGTCCCGCCGCTACCCGTTCCACCTGTCCGGCGGCATGGCCCAGCGGGTGATGATCGCCATGGCCACGGCGCTCAACCCGGCCGTGCTGATCGCTGACGAGCCGACTTCGGCGCTGGACGTGACCGTCCAGGCGGCGATCCTGGAGGACCTGCGCCGGCTCCAGGAGCGGTCCGGCACCTCCATTCTGCTGATCAGTCACGACCTGGGCGTAGTCGCCCAGATGGCGGACGAGGTGGTAGTCATGTACGCGGGTTCGATCGTGGAGTCAGGGGACGTCCGCACCGTGTTCGAGAGACCCCGGCACCCCTACACGTGGGCGCTGCTGGGGAGCCGGCCGCGCTGGGACAGGGAGCGGCGCAAGCCGCTACCGGTGATCCGTGGAACGCCGCCAGACCTGACCGAGCTGCCCCCGGAGTGCCCCTACCTGCCGCGCTGCCCCAAGGCGATCAGCGTCTGCCGGACGGATCCGGCGCCGGCGCTCCAGGAGCTGGAGGGGCGGCACCTGGTGGCCTGCTACAACCCTGTGGTATCGCCGAACGGAGGCGAGCCGGCCTAAGCTACCGCGCTCGCCCGCCGGGACGCCAGGTCATAGACGAACAGCTCGAGAGCCAGCTCGGGGTCGTAGACGCCGCGCTTGACCTGGAGGTCGGCCTCGAGGAGCCGTTCGAAGGCGGCGCGGACCCTGGCGGCGGAGTATGATCCAGCCTGGTCCACGAGCCGGTCGAGCGCCCAGGGCGGCAACCCCAGCTCCCGCCCGATGCGGCCGCTGCCCTCGCCTCGATCCAGCATCTCACGGGCCACGGCGATCAGCCGCAGCTGCCGTTCGATCATCGCGAGGACGTAGGGGGCGGCCTTATCCTGCTGGAACATGTTGCGGAGCAGTCGCACCGCGGCGGCGGACCGCCCCTCGACGATGGCGTCGACCAGATGGAAGACGCTAGTCTCCCGCACGGACGCCACCAGCGCCCGCACGTCGTCCTCCGTCACCGTCGCGTCGCCGGCGTAAAGGGAGAGCTTCTCGATCTCGCCTGCCAGTGTCCACAGGTCGTCGCCCACGAAGTCGGCCAGCAGTCGCACGGCGCCAGGCGCCAGCTTAACGCCCCGCGCCGCGGCTCGGCGCTGTATCCACTCCTGTATCGCCCGCCCCTTCGGCGGCTTGAACTCCTGGACTTCGGCCTCGCCCTTGAGGGCGGCGAGGAGCGGGTTGCCTGCCGAAACATCGCCGTCAATGAGGACGAGGTGCGAAGACTCCGGGATGCGGCCGGCGTACTCGCCCAGCGGCTGCCAGGCCGCCGCCTCGCTGGACGCCTCGGCGCCGCGCCGGCCTCCCACCCGTGACAGCAGCCCTTCGACGATAACCAGGCGGTGGCTGCCCAGGAACGGCACGGTATCGCAGGCGCCCATCACCTCGGCCGCGCTGGTCTTGCGTCCGTCCAGGACTATCGTATTCGTGGCCAGCGCGCCGTCGGGGTCGAGTGAGGCGCGCAGGGCGTCCAGCTTTTCGCGCAGGGAGAAGCTGTCTTTGCCGTAGAGGACGTGGATCACGGGCCCTAGAACCCGAAGCCGCCCGGCAGTCCGCCGGGCGCCAGCTCGCCTTCCAGCTCCGCCTGTATGACCACGCGGTCCGTGTAGCGGCCGCCGTAGGCCTCGTCGGGGTCGGGTACCCAGGTGCCGCCGCAGGTGATCAGCGTTATCGTGTCTGCGGCCGTCGGTTTCATGATCTCGAGCGACGCGGGGTCGTCCGTCTCCACGCTGGTCTTCCTGACGACCCGGTAGCTGAGGAAGACGTCGCGCAGCTCCAGCTTGATCTCGTCGCCGACGTCCACCCACTTGAGGTCCTCGAACACGGCGGGAGAGCGGTCCCAGTTGAGGTGACCGGCGAACACGGCATTGCTGCCGCGGCCGGGCCAGGCCGAGAAGTCGTACCAGGCGATGACGTGGCCGGAGGCCGGAACCTGGGGCAGACCGTCCTCGTCCAGGCCGAACGTCTCGATAGGGGAGTTCACGCCGACGCTTTCGATCATCAGGCGGAACCGGGCGCTGGGGCTCTGGGATGTCCGACCGTAGCTGGTAGCGCTGTCGGGGTCGTCCTGGCCGGCGCCGTCGGATAGCGGGCCGCCGAAGCCGGCGCCGGAGACCTCAACCTCCGATGGGCCACGCAGGAGCATGACCACGCCGACGACGAGGGTGGCGACTCCGCCAACGAGGAGGAGGCCGAGTACCCCCGCCCAGGCGCGCTTTAAGGTTAAGGCTCGCATGTCAGATCATCGGCTCGCAGCGATCGCGCCGCAGGACCATCATAACTGGTTAACGCTGATCCCGGCCATAGGATTCTGCTCCAGGGTACGCCCAGAGACTCGACAGGGTTTCTCAGGGCGGCCTGGGGCGCGGGAAGGCGCTCCCACTTCAGCACGGGACCTCGCACTCTGCGTCAGACCTGGCCCATTCGCTGGCGCTCAACGGTCCCGTCGAACCACTCCGGGTCGGCGATGAGATGGGACCGTAGGGCCTCGTACCAGTCGCGCTGTTCAGAGGTGCTGGAGTTGGCGTCGTACGTCGCCTTGTCCGCGAACATCGCGTAGGCCATGAACTCATCGGGGTCGTCGACGTTAGAGCAGAGGACGAGCCGGATGAATCCGCCTACACCCGGCCGGCGCTCGCGAAGCCAACGATCGAAATGGTCGATGACCTTCTGCCGCTCGCCGGGCCTGGCCCGCATCTTGAAGTGCGTCATGTGTGGAGCCATCGCTATTCCTTTCTCTTCCCGAGGCCGATGAAACGAGCGCTCTACCGGCAACGCCCTGTGGGGTTTGCGGCCGCTACTCCTCCGCCGCGAAGTTGGCGGCGATGTAGTGCTCGGCGGCGATGGCGGCGGTGGCGCCGTCGCCGGCGGAGCTCACGACCTGTCGGGCGGAGTTCTGGCGGGCGTCGCCGGCGGCGTACAGCCCGGGCAGGCCGGTCTCCATCCACTCGTTGACCAGGATGTGGCCGCCCTTGTCCATCTCCACAAGCCCCTTGAGGAAGTCCGTGTTCGGGTGCTGACCGATGAACACGAAAACCGCGCCGACGTCCAGGGTGCTTTCCTTCCCCGTCTCCACGTTGCGCAGCCGCACTCCGGTCACCTCTTTCTCGCCCAGGATCTCCTCGACCACGGTGTTCCAGATGAACTCCATCTTGGGGTTGGCGAACGCCCTCTCCTGGAGGATGGCGCTGGCCCGGAGCGTATCGCGACGATGGACGACGGTGACTTTGCCGACGTGACGGGTGGTGAACAGCCCCTCGTCCATGGCCGCGTCGCCGCCGCCGACGACGACGACGTGCTGGTCCTTGAAGAAGGCGGCGTCGCAGGTGGCGCAGTAGGACACGCCGCGGCCGGTCAGGAGCTCCTCCCCGGGGACACCCAGCTTGTTGTAGTCGGCGCCGGCGGTGATGATGACCGCCTTGGCGACCAGCTCGTCCTCCGGCGTGCGCACCACCCAGGTCTTGCCCTCGCGCTCCACCGATGCGACCTCCTCGTACCGGGTCTCGGTGCCGTAGCTCTCCGCCTGCTTGAGCATCGTCTCGGCCAGGTCGAAACCGTTCACGGAGGGAATGCCGGGGTAGTTCTCGACGAGCTCGGTCAGGGCGATCTGCCCGCCGATGACGCCCTTCTCCACGAGGGCGGTCTTGCGACGCGCGCGGGCCGCGTACAGTCCGGCGGCGAGGCCCGCGGGCCCGCCGCCAATGATAACGATCTCGTAGTCCAGCCGGGCCACAGCCAGCCCCTTATGCCAGCGCTTTGTCGACGGTCTTCTTGAGGTCGCCCTTGGGCCGGAAGCCGATGATCTGGTCCACGGGCTCGCCGCCCTTGAACATTAGCAGCGTCGGTATGCTGCGGATGCCGTACTTGGCGGCCGTGTTCACGTTGTCGTCCGTGTTCAGCTTGAGGAACTTCACGCGGCCGTCGTACTCTTCGGCCAGCTGCTCGACGACGGGGGCGACCATGCGGCAGGGGCCGCACCAGGGGGCCCAGAAGTCCACGAGGACGGGGGTTTCGGCCTTGAGCACCTCCTCATCGAAGTTGGCGTCGGTCACTTCCACTGGCTTGGCCATCCCTGCGTTCTCCTTTTGTCTCGGCGTTCTTGACGGGGCTGCTGCAAGTATGCTAGCATACCCCCAAGGGGTATGTCAACAGAGGAGCCGCACATGGCACAAGAGGCACCGGCCGAAGCGAAGAGCGAGAAGACCGATAGAGAGGCCCTGCTGGCCCGCCTGCGCCGCATCGAGGGCCAGATACGAGGCATCCACCGCATGGTGGCCGAGGACCGCGTCTGCGACGACGTCCTCACGCAGCTGATGGCGGCCCGCAGCGGCCTGGATCACGTGGGCCTCCTGCTTATCGACGAGCAGATAGAGAAGTGCCTTGCCGCCAGCGTCTCCCCCGACGAGGGGCTGCGCAACCTCCAGGCCGTGTTGCGCAGCTGGCTGCGCTTCGGCGCCCCCGCCCCGGCGCCGTAAGCACCGGCGGACAATTAACCGCCGCATAATCTCGCCTTAACGTACTCGTCATGTCCATGGCGTACGGTAAGGACTGGGAGAGCGAGACCGTTCCCCCCGGATTGACAACATACTGACCAGTCGGTATTCTATATACAGAGAGGAGGTTCGATCATGACGGCGCTGATCATCGTGACAGCGACCGCTGGTATAGTTGGCGCGCTGGCGCTGGTAGCGGCTCAAGGGCGTCTTCGCCTGGCGGAGCTGACAGCCGGTAGCTGGACTGTCCCGCTGGAACCGGCCTGGTCCACCCGCCGCGAGCAGGCGGACATGGTGGCCCGGCTCTGGGTTCCCTAGTGGCCCTATGACCGCCATCCGGATATAATCGCGGCAACATGGACGCAGTCCTGAAGGACGCGCCGCGAAGGCGGAGGCGAGAGGAGACCCGGGAGCGCCTGCTAGAGGCGGCGACCGCCGTGTTCGCTCGCTCCGGTTTCGACCGCGCCACGGTGGATGAGATCGTGCGCGAGGCCGGGTTCTCCAAGGGCGCGTTTTACGTCCACTTCGAATCGAAGGAGGACCTGTTCTGGGCGATGCTCGAGGAGCGCATCGACCGCCAGCAGGTGGCGTTCCGCCAGACGGTCGACCACTCCCGCCCGCTATCGGAGAACGTCCGCTCCATCTTGAGCGCGGTATTCGGGCTGGTCCAGAACGACCCGTTCTGGACGTCGCTGGTCATGGAGTTTGGCGCTCACGCCGCCCGCAACGAGAAGGTCCGCGAGCGTCTGGCTCTGATGTACGAACGCTGGCGCGAGCTCATCAGGGTGATGCTAACCACCGGCCGCGAGGCCGGCTTGATCCGCAGCGACATCGACGTGGAGTTCACGGCCACCATGCTCATCGCGACCGTTGAGGGCAGCATAGTCCAGTCCCGGATCGCGCCTGAGAGCGTCCGCCTGAGCGACATGGTGGAGCCGCTGACGCGGTTGCTGACCAGGCTGCTGACGCCGGACGGCTAGCCGACCCGTTGTAGCGGAGGCCTTCAGGCCTCCACTTGCGGCATTCCCCACCCCAGGTCCCTTCGCGGCGATCGTGTTCCCACGCGCCACCATCGTCCGCGCTCAGGGTGACCGGATGGGTAGAGGCTACGCCGTCGCCCGCTCCGGCGCCGTGGCCCGCAACGCCTCCAGCATCCCCGATTGGGCGGCCTCTCGCGCCACCCGCAGCGAGTTGTAGATCGCGCGGGCGTCGCTGCGCCCGTGGCCGATGAACACCAGCCCGTCCACGCCCAGCAGCGGCCCGGCGCCGTACTCGCGGTAGTCCAGCTTCTTGCGCATCTTGGCGAACGCCGGCATCAGGGCCAGGCCGGCGGCGGCGTACCAGGGCCGGCTCTTGATAGCGGAGCGCAGCTGGCCCATGATGTACTCCGCCATCCCCTCCATCGTCTTGACGACCACGTTGCCGGTGAAGCCGTCGGTGACGATGACGTCGGCGATGTCCGTGGGCACGTCGCGCCCCTCCACGTTGCCGATGAAGTTCAGCCCGCTGCTGGACAGCAGCTCGTAGGCCTCCTGCGTGAGCGCGGTCCCCTTCGCCTCCTCCTCGCCGATGTTGAGCAGCGCGACTTTCGGCCGCTCCACCTTCCACACCCGTTGCATGTAGGCGGACGCCATCTCCGCGAACTGCAGCAGGTACACCGGCTTGCAGTCGGCGTTGGCGCCGACGTCCAGCAAGACGACGAGCTTCCCTGACAGCGGCATCAGCGCCACCAGCGTCGGCCGCTCGATGCCCTTGATGCGGCCCACGTGCATGATCGCGCCGGCCATGACGGCGCCCGTGTTCCCTGCCGAGACGAAGGCATCGGCCTCTCGTTGCTTGACCAGCCGCAGCCCGACGACGATCGAGGAGTCCTTCTTGTGGCGAGCGGCCTGCGCGGGCGACTCGTCCATCTCGATGACCTCGGACGCCGGCACGACGGTTATCGACTGGGGACGGGCGCCGTGCTTCGACAGTTCAGCCTCGACGCGCTCGGGCTGGCCGACGAGGGCGACGCGCAGGCCCAGCTCGCGGGCCGCCCGAACCGCCCCGGCGACGATCTCGCCCGGGGCGTTGTCGCCGCCCATGGCGTCGAGGGCGATCAGGGGGTTATCAGTGGCCATGTGTCTTCAGGAATAAGATACCCCAGCCTTAAGGCTGGGGTACAGGCGACTTCAACTCCACGGTTCCCACGTAGGCGGGTAGCTTCAGCTGCCCGCGCCTGCGTCGGGGTCTAAAGACCCCGACCTACATCACCGCATGGGCCGCTCGGGGCCTATTTCGAGGCCCCGAACTCCCGCTGCATCCGTTTCCGCAGGTCCGCGTCCGTGAGGACGTCCACGGCCGTCATCGCCAGCGCCTTCGCGGAGTCCAGCAGCGCGGCGTGGCCGGCCTCGGTCGCCGCCATCTCCCGGAAGTCCACCGTGTGGATGGGGACGTCCGGCGGCGCCACGGCTATCGCCGGGTGGATGGAGGGCACGATGGCGCTGACGTTGCCCATGTCCGTCGACCCCATAGAGCGGTTGGAGTCCGGCTCCATCACCTCACGGCCCAGCGCCTCCACGTTGGCGCGATAGGCGGCGGCCAGCGCCGGGTTGGTGCGCAGCGTCTTGTAGCGGGACTCCTCGCCCCAGTGGTAGTCCAGCTCGCAGCCGCTGGCCTGGGCGGCGGCCTGGAAGCAGGCCAGCACGCTGGGCTTGAGAACGTCGTCCATGTAGGCGTCGTCGTCGCTGCGTACCAGGAGGCTGGCCGCCGTGTGGTGGGGGATGACGTTCACGGCCTGGCCGCCGTCCGTGATGATACCGTGGACGCGGGCGGAGTCGCGGAGCTGCTGCCGCAGCAGGCCGATGTTGACGAAGGCGGCGACCATCGCGTCCAGGGCGTTGACGCCGGCATCCGGTCGCGCCGCCGCGTGCGCGGCCTTGCCGTGGAACTCCACGTTCAGTTCCAGGCAGGCCAGCGCGTAGCCCAGCGAGGTGTTGCGGTTGCCGGGGTGCACCATCATCGCGGCGGCCAGCCCATCGAAGGCGCCGCGGGCCACCATATACACCTTGCCGCCCGCCGCCTCCTCCGCCGGCGTGCCGATCACCTTCAGCGTCCCGCCCGTGTCCCCGAGGACGGCTTTCGTGGCCAGGCCGGCGGCCGTGGACGCCGCCGCGATGATGTTGTGGCCGCAGCCGTGGCCGACGCCGGGCAGCGCATCGTACTCGGCGAGGATGGCGACTACGGGCTCGCCGTCGCCGCAGGAGGCGCGGAACGCCGTCTCGATCTGGCAGATGCCGCGCTCCAGAGCGAACCCCTCGGCCTCCAGGTAGTCGCTGAGCCAGGCGGCGGCCTGTCGCTCCTGGAAGGCGATCTCCGGGTTCGCGTGGATCTTCAGGCTGAGCGCGATGAGCTCGTCGCGACGGCGGTCGACCTCGGCGATGACGCGTCGCTTGAGCTCGTCGGGATCGGGCATCGTCGGCTCCTTTCGCTGGGCCGCTCCATTCTAATCGACGAGCCTTCCTTGATATACTCTATCCGCCGCTACGCCATGGACTTGAAACGCTACATCCGCGACGTGCCCGACTTCCCCGAGCCCGGGATACTGTTCCGGGACATCACGCCGCTGCTGCGGGAGCCCAAAGCGTTGGCCTACGCGCTCGACCGCCTCAGCGAGCGATACCGGGACGCGGGCGTCGACGCCGTGGTGGGGATAGAGTCGCGCGGGTTCCTGCTCGCGGCGCCGCTGGCGGCGAACCTGGGCCTGCCCCTGGTACCCATTCGCAAGCCGGGCAAGCTTCCCGCCGCTCACATGACCGTGGAATACGCCCTGGAGTACGGCACCGGCGAGCTGGGCATCCACAGTGACGCGCTGGAGCGCGGGGCGTCCGCCGTTATCGTCGACGACCTGATAGCCACCGGCGGCACGGCGGAGGCAGCCGCCCGGCTCGTCGAGATGCTCGGCGCGCGGGTGCACTCGTTCGCCTTCCTGGTGGAGCTGGCCGACTTCGGGGGGCGTGACCGCCTCAGCGGATACGACGTGTTCACGCTGGTGCGATACGAGTGAACGTCACGCCGGACCAGAGCCGCGGCTTCCTTGACACCTTCTGAACCGGCAGGCTAACATCGAGGCGAACAGACGGGCAAGCACTCTTATCGAGAGCGGTGGAGGGAACGGCCCGACGAAGCCCGGCAACCGATCCGTGATACGGACACGGTGCCAATTCCGGCCCCGCCAGTAGCGGGACAAGATGAGAGTGAATAGGAACGCTCCTCCACCGGAGAGGAGCTTCTTTGTTCCTGAGGACCGATCGGACATGCGCCCGATAGAGTGGCTGGCCGCCGGCCGAGTGCGTTTCCTGGACCAGACCCGGCTTCCCGGCGAGGAGCTGTGGGTCGAGACCGCCGATTACCGCGACCTGGCGCACGCGATCCGCGAGATGGGGGTGCGGGGCGCGCCCCTGATCGGGATAACGGCGGCGTACGCGATGGCGCTGGCCGCCCGCGAAGCTGCCGGCTCAGGGCCGGACGCTTTGCTCTCGCGGCTGCGTGACGCCTCCGATGAGCTGATGGCCACGCGACCTACCGCGGTCAACCTCCGCTGGGCGCTCGATCTCATGCTCGCGGTGGCGGAGCGCGCCCCCGACGCGCAGGCGGCCGTCGCCGCGCTGGAGGCGGAGGCGCTGCGCATCCACGAGGGAGATGTCGCCGGCAACCGGCGGATCGGCGCCTACGGCGCGTCGCTGCTGGATCCGGGCGCGCGCCTGCTGACGCACTGCAACACCGGCTCACTGGCCACCGGCGGCTACGGCACCGCGCTGGGCGTGGTGCGGGCCGTCCACGCCGAGGGTAAGCTCGGGGCGCTGCACATCACGGAGACGCGGCCGCTGAACCAGGGCGCCCGCCTGACCGCCTGGGAGCTGCGCCGGGACGGCATCCCGTTCACGCTCGTCGTGGATAGCGCGGCCGGTTCGCTGCTCCATCGCGGCCTGGTCACCGCTGTCGTCGTGGGAGCGGACCGCATCGCCGCCAACGGCGACGTCGCCAACAAGATCGGCACCTACCCGCTGGCCGTGCTGGCGCGCGAGAACGGCGCGCCCTTCTACGTCGCCGCGCCGACCACCACGCTGGACCTCGATACGGCATCCGGCGACGACATCCCCATCGAGGAGCGCGCCGCGGCCGAGGTCGCCGGGCCGGCGGAGGGCCTTTCGATAGCCAACCCCGCGTTCGACGTCACGCCGGCGGAGTACGTCACCGCAATCATCACCGAGAACGGCATCGCCCGGCCGCCCTACGGGCGGTCGCTGGGCGGCCTGGTCAAGCAGAAGGCGGCGTCGCGTGGCTGAGGCGGCGGTCGGCATCATTGGCGGCAGCGGCTTCTACCGGATGGACAGCCTGGAGGACGCCCGCGAGCTGCGCGTCGAGACGCCGTTCGGCGAGCCCAGCGGCGAGATCGTCGTCGGCGTGCTGGAGGGGCAGCGTGTAGCGTTCCTGCCGCGCCACGGCGCCGGCCATCGCATCCTGCCCCAGGAGTTGCCCTCCCGCGCCAACATCTACGCGCTCAAGAAGCTGGGAGTGGAGACCATCCTCGGCGTGAGCGCCGTGGGCAGCCTGCGCGAGGAAATCGAGCCCCTGCACTTCGTCGTGCCGGACCAGCTGATCGATCGCACCCGCGGCCGGCCCTCCACGTTCTTCGGCGAGGGGCTGGTGGCCCACGTGGGCTTCGCCGATCCGTTCTGCCCGGCGGTGCGCCCGGCGCTCGTCGAATCGACGCGCGAGTCCGGGGCGACGGCGCACGACGGTGGTACGCTGGTTGTCATGGAGGGGCCGGCGTTCTCGACCCGCGCCGAGTCGAACCTGTACCGCAGCTGGGGCGCTCACGTCATCGGGATGACCGCCCTGCCCGAGGCGAAGCTGGCCCGCGAGGCCGAGATCTGCTACGCGACTCTGGCCTGCGCGACCGACTACGACTGCTGGCACGACGGGCGAGAGCCGGTGTCGGCGGACATGATAGTCGGCAACCTCCGGCGCAACGTGGAGCGGGCGCAGGACGGCGTGCGGCGGTTCCTGCGGCGCCTCCCCCTGGAACGCGATTGCGGCTGTCGTGACGCGCTCGCCTCCTCCCTGGTGACGCCGCTGGACCTCGTGCCGCCGGAGACGCTTACGAGGCTGGAGCCGCTGCTGGCGAAGTACCGGACGCCGGCGGGGCAGGCCGGCTGATGGTAGACACCACGCTCCCCACCGGTCGCCGCGCGGCCACAGCCGGTACCGTCGTCGTGAAGCTCTCTGGCCACGACGCCATCCGCGAACGGCTCCTGCCGGAGGGCACGTACGCCGCCTATGGCCTGGCCCAGCTGGCGCCCCGCCTGCTGCCGGCCACGGACTGCTGGTCAGCCGGCGGGACGGCGGGCTCGGCTCTCGTCCTGCACTCGCGCGGCGGGCTGGGGCACGCCATGCTCTGCGTGGGTGACCCGACGGCGCTGGACGCGATCCTCTCGCTGCATCCCGGGCCGCGGTTCTCGTTCGCCAGCTTCCGCCCGGAGCAGCGGCCGGTGTTGCGGCGGCACTTCATGCTCAGTCGCGACGAGCTGATGGTGCGGATGTCGGTGACAGGCGAGACGTTCCGGCACGTGGAGACCCAGGAGCAGGCCGTGCGCCTGCGCGGCGACGACATCGGCCGGATCAACCGCCTCTACTCCTCGGAGACCGGCCCGGCGGCCTACACCTCCCGCCACATCAACGAGGGCGTATACTACGGGGTCATGCTGGAGGACAGGCTGGTCGCGATAGCCGGGACGCACGTGAACTCGCCCGGCGAGGGCGTGGCCGTCGTCGGCAACGTGTTCACGCACCCGCACTATCGCGGCGGGGGGTTGGCGACGATCGCCACCAGCGCCGTCACCTCCGTCCTGCTGCAAGACGCCGATACCGTGGCGCTGACCGTGGAGGCGCGCAACCGCCCGGCACTTGCGGTTTACGATAAGCTCGGCTACCGTCAGGTATGTACGCTGTACGAGACGCCGGTGGTCCGCAAGGACGCCCTGGGCGTGGCCAGCGCGGTGCGCCGCCTGCTCGCCGGCTGGCGGGGCCGCCTCGAAGGTAAGGAGATAGTGTCGAGATGACGCGGACGGTAGGGATCGTGCTCTACCCGGACGTTGAGGAGCTGGATTTCGTGGGGCCGCTGGAGGTCCTGGGCCAGATGGCGATGCTCGATCGGGAGTGGAAGGTGGTCACCATCGCCGAGTCGGGCGGTGTGGTCAACGCCACGCACGGCCTGAAGGCGACGGTCGACCACAGCTTCGACGACGCGCCGGAGCTGGACGTTATCCTGGTCCCCGGCGGGCTCGGCACGCGGCAGGCGATCGAGAACCCGCGCTTGGTCGAGTTCGTCCGTCAGGCCGGCGCGACGGCTACCTACGTGACTTCCGTCTGCACCGGCGCTCTGATCCTGCACCGCGCCGGATTCCTGACCGGAAAGCGCGCCACCACGCACTGGGGCGCGATCGAGCTGCTGCGCGGCCTGGGCGACGTGGAGATCGTGAACGAGCGCTTCGTCCAGGACGGCAACGTCATCACCTCGGCCGGCGTATCGGCGGGGATAGACATGGCGCTGTACCTGGTGAGCCTGCTCAAGGACGACAATACGGCGAAGAACGTACAGAAGATGATGGAGTACTACCCGCAGCCGCCCGTGTTCGCTGAGGCCAAAGCGTGACGTTCTCCATCGTCGCCCGCTGCCCGCGGACAGGGATGCTGGGCGCCGCTGTGGCCAGCCGGGCGCTGGCTTCGGGTAGCGCCGTTCCGTACTGCCGCGCCGGCGTCGGCGCCATCGCCAGCCAGGCGTTCGCCAACCAGTACCTGGGAATCGACGGCCTGCAACTGCTGGAGCAGGGCCTGCCGGCGGCGCGCGCCCTGGAGCGCGTGCTGGAGAGCGACCGCGGCCGCGACCTGCGGCAGGCCGGCATCGTCGACGCGGACGGGCGTACGGCGGCGCACACCGGCGACAAGTGCATCCCCTGGGCCGGGCACCTGGAAGGCGGCGGCTACGTCTGCCTGGGGAACATCCTGGCCGGCGAGGGCGTGGTCAAGGAGATGGCCCGCTCCTTCGAGGGCAGCGTCGAAGAGGAGCTGCCGGAGCGACTGCTGCTTGCGCTGGAGGCAGGCGAAGAGGCCGGCGGCGACCGCCGCGGCCGCCAGTCCGCCGGGATACTCGTCGTTCACGTGGAGGAGTACCCGACGTACGACTACCGCGTGGACGATCACCCCGACCCGATACCGGAGCTGCGGCGCATCGTCGCCCTGGCCCGCGAACACGAGGCCGTGTGGGAGCACCTGGCCCCCCGCCGCGACGACTTCGCGCCCAACCTGGAGTCGCTGATCCGCGCGCGAGAGATGCTCGCGCGTTCGCTCGAAGAGGAGGAGGAGCCGGCGCTGCTCGCCGGCGGCCACGGACCAACCGAGGAGCTGTAATGTCGAAACCAGTTATCGAATACGACGTCAAAGACCTGTCGCTGGCCGACGACGGCAACAAACGCATCGAGTGGGCGGCGCGAGAGATGCCCGTCATCGCCACCATCCGCGAGCGTTTCGCCCGGGAGCGGCCTCTGGAGGGGCTGCGAGTCTCGGCCTGCCTGCACGTGACCACGGAGACGGCGAACCTGATGCTGGCCCTGCGCGACGGCGGCGCGCAGCTGGCGCTTTGCGCCAGCAACCCGCTCTCCACCCAGGACGACGTGGCCGCCGCGCTCGTCGCCATGCACGGCATCCCCGTGTACTCCATCCGCGGCGAGGACGACGAGACGTACTACCGCCACATCCACGCCACGCTGGACCACAAGCCGCAGATCACGCTCGACGACGGCGCCGACCTCGTGGCGACGGTGCACAAGGAACGCACCGAGCTCATCGATGGCATCATCGGCGGGACGGAGGAGACGACGACGGGCGTCATCCGCCTACGGGCGATGGCCGCCGACGGCGCCCTGAAGTACCCGATCGTCGCCGTGAACGAGGCCGACACCAAGCACCTGTTCGACAACCGCTACGGCACCGGCCAGAGCACGATCGACGGCATAACCCGCGCCACGAACGTCCTTTGGGCGGGCAAGAACGTCGTCGTCATCGGCTACGGCTGGTGCGGGCGCGGCGTGGCGATGAGGGCCCGCGGTATGGGCGCGAAGGTCATCGTGACCGAGGTGCAGCCGGTGCGCGCCCTGGAAGCGGCGATGGACGGCTACCAGGTGATGTCGATCGCGGAGGCGGCGCCCATCGGCGACATCTTCATCACCCTGACCGGCGACATCAGCGCCCTGGACCGCCAGCACTTCGAGGCGATGAAGGACGGCGCCATCCTCGCCAACTCCGGCCACTTCAACGTGGAGCTGAACATTAAGGCCCTGACCGAGATGAGCGAGACCAAGCGCCGCATCCGCAACGAAGTGGACGAATACCGGCTGATGGACGGCCGCCGGCTGTACCTGCTGGGCGAGGGCCGGCTGATAAACCTGGCGGCGGCGGAGGGCCACCCGGCCAGCGTCATGGACATGAGCTTCGGCAACCAGGCGCTGTGCGTGGAGTACCTGGCCACGCGGGAGCAGCGTCTGCCCGTGGATGTGTACACCGTACCCAGCGATATCGACGAAGAGGTGGCTCGGGTGAAGCTCGCGGCCATGGGCATCACCATCGACGAGCTGACTGACGAGCAGCGCAAGTACCTCTCGTCCTGGGAAAGCGGCACGTAAGGAGGAATACACCATGACGATGACATTCATGAGCTCCCCCTCCCTCTACATGACCTCCGAGTCGGTCACCGAGGGCCACCCCGACAAGGTGTGCGATCAGATAGCGGACGCCATCCTGGACGAGATCCTGGCCCACGACCCCGGCGCCCACGTGGCCTGCGAGATAACGACCACAACCGGCCTCGTCGTCATCCTGGGTGAGATCTCCACCAGCCACCACGTGGACTACACGGGCATCGCCCGCCAGGTTATCCGCGACATCGGCTACACCAAGCCGGAGTACGGCTTCGACGCCGACAGCTGCGGCGTCATCGTCTCGATCAAGGAGCAGTCGGCGGAAATCAACACGGCAGTCGGCTCGGACGAAGGCGCCGGCGACCAGGGGATCATGATGGGGTTCGCTTGCCGCGAGACGCCGGAGCTGATGCCGCTGCCGATACACCTGGCGCACCACCTCTGCATGCGTCTGGCCGAGTGCCGCAAGCAGGAGACCCTGCCCTACCTGAGGCCGGACGGCAAGTCGCAGGTGACCGTAGAGTACTCGTTCGGGGAGCCGAAGCGGGTGCAGGCCGTCGTCGTTGCCGCCCAGCACGACCCGGAGATCGGCGAGAAGCAGCTGTGGGACGACGTGACGGTGCAGGTTATCCGGCCCGTCCTCGGCGACTGGATCGACGACCGCACGGACATCCACGTCAACCGCAGCGGCTCGTTCGTCCTGGGCGGGCCGGCGGCGGACTCCGGTCTGTCCGGCCGCAAGAACATCGTCGACACCTACGGCGGCATCGGCCGGCACGGCGGCGGCTCCTACTCCGGCAAAGACCCCAGCAAGGTCGACCGATCGGCATCGTACGCCGCCCGCTGGGTGGCCAAGAACCTCGTCGCCGCCGGGCTCGCCGACCGCGTCGAGGTCGAGCTCTCCTACGCCATCGGCCACCCGCAGCCGCTGGGCGTGTCGATCGAGACGTTCGGCACGCAGAAGTACGAGGACGGCAACATCGTCGACCTCGTGAAGAAGCACTTCGACCTGAGCCCGCAGGCGATCATTAGGGCGCTGGACCTGCGGCGGCCCATCTACCGCGCCACCGCCGCCTACGGCCACATGGGGCGCTCGGACATCGACGCGCCCTGGGAGCGGACGGACAAGGCGGAGGAGCTGCGCCGGGACGCCGGCATCCCCTCCGAGGAGGCCCACGCCTAGCCCCGACAGGTCGGGGCACTCCGCAGGGCAAGGGGGGACCGTGTTCGCGCTGATCATCGCCGGCGGCGAGGGCGAGCGACTGCGCCCGCTGACCAGCGACCGTCCCAAGCCGATGATCGAAGTCGCCGGAACGCCTATCCTGGAGCACCAGGTCCGCTGGCTGGCCTCCCAGGGCGTCACGGACGCGATACTGCTATGCGGCTACAGGGCGGACGTCATCCAGGAGCACTTCGGGGACGGCTCGGGCTTCGGGCTGCGCATCCGCCACACGCTGGAGGAGCAGCCGCTGGGCCGCGGCGGCGCGCTAAAGCTGGGCGCGCGGCAACTCCCCCCCGGCGAGGACCTGGTCCTCGGGCTCAACGGCGACGTCCTCACCAACCAGCCCCTGGCGCCGATGCTGGCCTTCCACCGCCGCAAGGAGGCCGCCGCCACCGTCATGCTCACCCGCCTGCGCAGCCCCTTCGGGATCGTCCGGCGCGACCGCGGCGGACGCATTCTCTCCTTCGACGAGAAGCCGCTGCTGCCGCACTGGATCAACGCCGGCGTCTACGTTCTCTCCCGCGCGGCGCTGGAGCGGCTGCCCGACAAGGGCGATCACGAGACGACGACGTTCCCAGAGCTGGCGGCGGAGGGCACGCTGTTCGGGTATCCCAGCAACGCCTACTGGCGCTCGGTGGACACGTTTAAGGACCTGACCGAGGCCGGCAAAGAGCTCCCCGCGCTGAGCGCGGCATGAACGAACCCGCCATACGCTTCGGGACGGACGGCTGGCGGGCCGTCATCGGCGACGAGTTCACGTTCGCCAACGTCCGCGCCTGCGCCCAGGCGACGGCGCTTTACGTCAAGCGTGCCGGCCTGGCCGCGCGCGGCCTGGTCGTCGGCTACGACACGCGTTTCGCCTCGGAGGACTTCGCGGCCGCGGTCGCCGAGGTCCTGGCCGCCAACGGCGTTCCCGTCTACCTCTGCGACCGGCCGGCGCCCACGCCCGTCGTCGGCTACTCCATCCTCGACCGCGAGGCCGGGGGCTCCGTAGTCATCACGGCCAGCCACAATCCGGCCCAGTACTCCGGCTTCAAGGTACGCACGGAGTACGCGGGCTCGGCGCCACCGGAGATCCTGTCGCAGATCGAGGCGCTGATCAGGCCCGGCGAGGAGCCGCCGCGCCTGCCCCTGAAGGAAGCGAAGGCCAAAGGGCTGGTCGAGACGTTCGACCCGCGACGAGCCTACCTCAAGCACCTGTCGACGCTCGTCGACCTGGGCGAGCTGCGCTCCGCCGGCCTGCGGGTGGCCGTGGACTCCATGCACGGCGCCGGCGCCGGATACGTCCGCGCGCTGCTGGCCGGCGGCAAGACGCGCGTCCACGAGATCCGCTCGGCCCGCAACCCGTCGTTTCCGCGCATGCACAACCCGGAGCCGATCGCGCGCAACCTGGGACCCCTGCGCGAGGCCGTGAAGCGAGGCGGCGCGCAGGTAGGGCTGGCTACGGACGGAGACGCCGACCGCCTGGGGGTCATCGACGGCCAGGGACGGTTCGTCAACCAGCTGCAGACGTTCGCGTTGCTGGCCTATTACCTGCTGGAAGTGCGCGGCCTGCGCGGCCCCATGGTCAAGTCGGTGACGACGACGGGCATGGTGCCGAAGCTCGGAAAGCTGTACGGTGTTCCCGTGCACGAGACGGCGGTCGGCTTCAAGTACCTGGGCCCGAAGATGCGCGAGTCCGACGCCATCATCGCCGGCGAGGAGTCCGGCGGCTACGCCTTCCGCGGCCACCTGCCGGAGCGCGACGGCATCCTGTCCGGCCTGTACTTCCTGGACCTGATGGCACGCCGCCGCAAGGAAGTCCCCGCCCTCATCGCTGAGCTGTTCGACAAAGTGGGCCCGCACTACTACGACCGCATCGACATCGAGATGTCCGCGCCGGAGCGGGCCGAAGTCGAGCCGCGCCTGGACAGCCTGCGGCCCGAGAGCATCGCCGGTCTGGCCATCACGAACGTCGACCGCACGGACGGGCTGCGCTTCACCCTGGGCGACGGCGCCTGGGCGCTGATCCGGCTGTCCGGCACGGAGCCTCTGATGCGCATCTACACAGAGGTCCCGCGCGAGGAGCTTGTGCCGGCCGTGCTACGGGAGTGCCGGGAGCTGACCGGTGTCTGACCCCGGCGTCCTGGACGACCCGCAACGGCGCGCCGGCATCGACCCGGCTGGCATGGGCGAAAGCGTGCGCGGCCTGCCCGACCAGTGCCGCGCCGCCTGGAGCGAGGCGCGACGGCTCGACCTACCGGACGATTACGGCGACGTCGATCGCATCGTCGTCCTGGGGATGGGCGGGTCGGCGATCGCCGGCGATGTGTTTCGCTTGCTGCTGGCGCGAGAGAGCTCGGTGCCGGTGTTCAACCACCGTCACTACGACGCGCCGCCGTACGTGGACGAGCGTACGCTGGTTATCGCCGCCAGCTACAGTGGCAACACGGGAGAAACGCTATCAGCCTTCGAGAAGACGCTGTCCAGCCCGGCCAGGAAGCTGGCGCTGACCACCGGGGGCAAGCTCCTGGCCACGGCCCGCGCCAACGGCGTCCCGGCCTTCGTGTTCCAGTACAAGGGCGAGCCTCGCTCCGCTTTCGGGTACGGGCTGATGCCCTTGCTCGCCGTCGGCGAGAAGCTGGGGCTGATGCAGGGCATCGCCACGGACGTCGACGAGGCGCTTTCGGCGATGGAGTCGCTGCGCTCGCGCATCGGGGAGGACGTGCCGCTGGCCGAGAACGCGGCCAAGCAGCTCGCCGCGAAGCTGGCCGGTCGTCTACCGGTCATCTACGGCGCCGAGCTGCTCACCGAGGTCGCTCACCGCTGGAAGACGCAGCTCAACGAGTCGTCGAAGGTGTGGGCGTTTTACGAGCAGCTACCGGAGGCCAACCACAACGCTATCGTCTCGTTCGAGCTGCCACCGGAGGTGACGCGGCTTATCTCCGTTGTCTATCTCACGTCGCCCGACCTGCATCCTCGCGTCGCGAACCATTACACCTTCAGCCAGCGGATGCTGACCGAGGCGGGGGTGCCCTACGACAAGGTGCCGGCGGAGGGGCGCGGCGGCCTGGCGCAGGCGATGACGGCAGTGCTGTTCGGCGACTACGTGAGCTACTACCTGGCGCTGGTCAACGAGGTCGACCCCTCGCCGACGACGCCCATCGCGAACCTGCGGACCTGGCTGGCCCAGCAGGGCTAGCCGGCTCTACCTCTTGGTGTACTGCGGCGCCTTGCGCGCCCGCTTCAGCCCCGGCTTCTTGCGCTCCTTGACCCGAGGGTCGCGGGTCAGCAGGCCGGCCTTGCGCAGGTGCGGCCGCAGCGACTCGTCGAAGGCGATGAGGGCGCGCGCCATGCCGTGGGCCAGCGCGTCGGCCCAGGCGGAGATGCCGCCGCCGGCGATCTTGGCCTGAACGTTGAACTTGCCCTCCATCCCGGTGACGGAAAGCCCCCGCTGAACCTTCGCCTGGTGCAGGGGACGGGTGAACAGGTCCAGGAACGGCTTCCCATTGACGATCACCGTGCCCGAGCCGGGGTACAGCCGCACTCGCGCCACCGCCGACTTGCGACGGCCGGTGCCGTAGAAGTATCGCTCCCCCGTGGGGACTGCCAGCTCTTCCGGTTGCTCTTCTGCCATTACGATCGCTCCTTGGTTGCGACGGGCACGGACCCCCGCTTGCGCGAGGCGTTGACCTGCGCCTCGTGCGGGTGATCCGGCCCCGCGTACACTTTCAGGTGGCGGTGCAGATGCCGGCCCAGCTTGTTGCGGGGCAGCATCCCCTTCACCGCCATCTCGAAAACCCGGTCCGGGTGGCGCTCCATCATCGACGCCAGGTTGGTCGTCTTCAGGCCGCCCATGTAGCCGGTGTGGCGGCGGTACAGCTTGTCCTCCATCTTGTTGCCGGTGACGCGCACCTTGGCCGCGTTGACCACGATCACGAAGTCGCCCATGTCCAGGTGCCGGGAGTAGGTGGCCTTGTGCTTGCCCATGAGCAGCCCTGCAACCTGCGAGGCCAGACGGCCCAGGGTCTGCCCCTCAGCGTCCAGCACCTGCCAGTGCTTGTCTATATCGCCGCCCTTAAGGCTTAGCGTCTTCATTCGTTTCGTCATCGAACAACCCGTCCTCGTAGCGAACCTTCATCAGGCAGAGTCCCCGCGCCGGCGCCGAGTAGCTGGCCTGGCCCGGCTTCGCCTCCAGCAGCATCCGCTCGAACCCTTCCGGCGATAGCTTACCGCGACCGACGTCCGCCAGCACGCCCACGGTGCGCCGCACCTGGTGCGGCAGGAACGCGCTCGCCTCGAAGTCTATCACGATGCGCGACCCGCTGCGTGCGACCTCCGCCCGCGTCATCCGGCGGCAGTTGCTCTGGCGCCCGGCCAGGGAGGGCTGGGTGAACGCCGCGAAGTCGTGCTCACCGACCAGGCAATTCACCGCCCGGCCCATGGCCTCCGCGTCCAGCGGCTCGGCGATGTGCCAGACGAAGCGCCTGTCCAGCGCCGGCCGCTGCGGCCGGTTGTGCACCGTGTAGCGGTACCAGCGGGCGGTCGCCTGCCGGCGCGGGCTGAAGTCCAGCGCCACCTCCCGGACGGCCCTAACGGCGATCTGGTCCGGCAGGTGGTGGTTGAGAGCCCGCAGGACAATGCCGGCGTCGTGGCGGCTGGAGGTCGTGAACGCGGCCACCTGACCGCGGGCGTGGACGCCGGCGTCTGTGCGGCCCGCCAGGGCCACCCGAATCGATTCGCTTGTTAAGCTGCTAACGGCGCCTTCCAGCGCCTCCTGTACCGTTCGCGTATTCTTCTGATACTGAGACCCGCTGAGGCCGGTGCCTTCGTACTCCAACAGCAGGGCCAGACGGCGTAAAGACGGATCCTCGACCATGCCCCGCAGAGCGGGCCTGCTCCTCGCGGAGTCCTAGCTCCCCCCCGCCTCCACCATCTCCAGCTGGGCCATGTGGGCGCCGTCGCCCTGGCGTTGCCCCAGCTTGATGACACGAGTGTAACCACCGGGCCGCGTCGCGTAGCGCTCGGCCAGGTCGTCGAACACCTTCTTCACTACCTTCTTGTCGTACAGGTAACCCAGCGCCTGCCGGCGCGAGTGAAGGTCGCCGCGCTTGCCCATGGTAATCACGCGCTCGGCCAGGCCGCGGACCTCCTTGGCCTTGGCCTCCGTCGTAATGATCTTCTCGTAGCGGAGAAGGTCCGTCACCAGGTTCCGGAACATGGCCAGACGGTGGTCCGTGGGCCGTCCCAGCTTACGCCCGTCAATGCGATGGGCCATGCGGCTAGGCTTCCTCTTCTCCGGTCAGCTCGCGCAACTTGCGCTTCCACTCGGGCTCCTCATCGTCGCCGGACTCGGCCGCCTCGCCGGGCTCAGCCGCCTCGCCGGGCTCAGCCGCCGGCTCGGCCCTGGCCTCGGCCTCCGGGGCGCTCTCCTCCTCGGCGGCGGGAGCGGCGGCCTCGGGCTCGACCATGGCGGAGGGCTGGCTGAGCATCGGGCCCTCTCCGTCCTCCAGCGGCGGCGCCTCCATGACCTCGTCCGGCTGGTCGGCCGGCAGCATGCCCATGGAGTCCAGCTTCGCCTTCAGCTCATCGTAGGACTTGCGCCCGAAGTTGCGCAGCGAGAGCAGCTCCTCCTCGCTCTTTTCGAGGACCTGGCCCAGCGTCATGAGACCGCTGCGGCGCAGGCAGTTGTAGGCCCGCATCGAGAGGTTCAGCTCGTCGATGGCCATGTTGAACTTCTCGGGGGTCAGCGTGACGCCGGCGCCCAGCCCGCGCTCCACCACCGGCAGGGGCGGCTGCCCCATGTGGGCGAACAGCTGGAACTGCTCGATGATGATCTCCGCGCTCTTGCTGACCGCGTCGGCGGCGCTGATCGTGCCGTCCGTCCACACCTCCAGCTCCAGCCTGTCGAAGTTGGTTTCCTGGCCGACGCGGGTGCGGCCGACCTTGTAGTTGACCTTGCGCACCGGCGAGAAGACGGCGTCGACGGGGATGACGCCCAGCGTCAGGCCGTCCGTCGGGCCGGCGGGGACATATCCGCGGCCGGCCTCAACGTTGAGCTCTACGTGGACCTGGCCCTTGCGGGAGTCCACGGAGGCCAGGTGGAGGTCTTTGTTCATGACCTCGTAGTGCTCCGGCACCTGGAGGTCCGCGGCCGTGATCTCGCCCTCGCGGCCGGTCACGTCCAGGACGAGAGTGCCGGGGCGGTCGGACAGCGCGCGCAGGCGCAGGTCCTTCACGTTGAGCAGGAACTCGATCATGTCCTCTTTGACGTGCGGGATGGTGGAGAACTCGTGCTGCACACCGTCGATCCGGACGGAGGTCACGGCGGCGCCCGAGAGCGAGCTGAGGAGCACCCGGCGCAGGGCGTTGCCCAGCGTGATGCCGAACCCCGGCAGCAGCGGCCCGGCAACTATTCGGGCGAAGTCCTCCGTGCTCTCTTCGACCTCGATCTGAGGTTCGTATGAGGGCTGTTCGGCCACTGCGGTGGCGGTAGCGCCCTGGTAAACTTGCGACTCAAGCATCGATTATCCCTCTACCGTGAGTAGTACTCGACGACGGTGGCGGGGCTAAACTTGGCCCCTATCTCCTCAATCTCTGGCTGCGCCAGCACGCGACCGGTCATCTCCTCCATGTTCACGCTGAGCCAGGACGGAATCTCCTTGCTGGCGATCCGTTCTTTCACCATCTCCCTGTACTTCGAGTTCTGACCGCGCGAGGTCCAGGCGATGACGTCGCCTTCCTTGAGAACGTGCGACGGTATGGCCGCCTTGCGGCCGTTGACGGTGATGTGGCCGTGCAGCACTACCTGCCGCCCCTGCGCCCGCGAGTCCGCGAAGCCGAGACGGTAGATGAGGTTGTCCAGCCGCATCTCCAGGATGCGCAGGAGGTTGTCGCCGCTGATGCCGTGCCGGCGCACCGCCTCGTGGTAGTAGCGACGGAACTGGCGCTCCAACACGCCGTAGATGGAGCGCGCGCGCTGCTTCTCGCGCAGCTGCGTGCCCCGGTCCGAGACCTTTCGCCGGCGCATAGAACGCGGGCCGGGCGGGAACGGACGGCGCTCGAAGGCGCACTTGGGCGTGAAGCACTTATCGCCCTTCAAGTACAGCTTGTCGCCCAGGCGGCGGCACAGCCGGCAGACGGGTCCGGTGTTTCTAGCCATAAGCCTACACCCGCCGCCGCTTGCGGGCCCGGCAGCCGTTGTGCGGTATCGGCGTGACGTCGCGGATGCTGGTCACCTGGAGGCCGGACACCTGGAGGGAGCGAATGGCCGCCTCGCGGCCGCTGCCGGGTCCCTTGATCCGCACGTCCACCTGGCGGAGACCGTGGTCCATGGCACGGCGGGCGGCGTCCTCGGCGGCCAGGCCGGCCGCGTAGGGCGTGCTCTTGCGCGATCCCTTGAACCCGACGGTGCCGGCGCTGGCCCAGCTGAGCACGTTGCCGTTGGGATCGGTCAGGGTGATCGTCGTGTTGTTGAAGGAGGACTGGATGAAAGCCAGTCCTGTAGGGACGTTCTTCTTCTCGCGTTTGCGGGTACGGGTCTTACGCTCTGCCATAACCCTCTACTTCTTGGCGATCGCGCGGCGTCTTCCGGCGACGGTGCGGCGGGCGCCCCGCTTGGTGCGGGCGTTAGTTTTCGTCCTCTGCCCGTGAACGGGCAGGCCGCGCCGGTGCCGGAGCCCGCGGTAGCTGTTGATCTCGACGAGGCGCTGGATGTTCTGGCGAACGTTCTTGCGCAGCTCTCCCTCGACGATGAAGTTCTTATCGATGTACTCGCGCAGGCGGTTGATCTCGTCGTCGGTGAGGTCGCGGACCTTGGTCTCGGGGGCAACGGCGGCCTGGGTGCAGATCTTGCCGGCGCCGCTGATGCCGATGCCGTAGATGTAGCGCAGGGACACGTCCAGCCGTTTATCGCGGGGGATGTCCACTCCTGCTATACGAGCCATGCGACCTCCTTAGCCCTGCCTCTGCTTGTGGCGAGGGTTGCGGCAGATAACGCGCACCACACCGCGGCGGCGCACTACCTTACAGTTATCGCAGCGGCGCTTCACAGACGCCGATACCTTCATTCGTCAGCCCTACTTGAATCGATACGTCACCCTGCCCCGGCTCAGGTCATACGGGGAGAGCTCAACAAGCACGCGATCGCCCGGCAGTATGCGGATGTAGTGCATCCGTATTTTACCGGAAGCGTGGGCGAGTATCTTGTGCCCGTTAGGTAATTCTACACGAAACATCGCGTTGGGCAAGTTTTCCTTGACCACACCTTCAACTTCTATCGATTCTTTCTTCGCCATTAGCGCGCAATGATCTCCAAAGAATACATTCTACAGGGCCGTGAGGACTTCCGCTTCACCGTCGCGGATAGCCAGCGTGTGCTCGAAGTGGGCGGACAGGCTCCCATCCAGGGTACGCACGGTCCAGTTGTCCGGATCGCGCTTGGTGCGCCAGTCACCCATGTTCACCATCGGCTCGATGGCGATGACCATCCCTTCCTTGAGCAGCGGCCCGGACTCGGGGTCGCCGTAGTTGGGGATCTGGGGGTCCTCGTGCATCGCCCGGCCGACGCCGTGGCCCACGTACTCGCGGACGACAGAGAACCCTTCACCTTCGACGTAGGCCTGGATGGCGGCCCCGATGGCGCCCAGGCGAGAGCCGGCGCGGGCCGCCGCGATCCCGCGGCCCAGCGATTCGCGAGTTACGTCGATCAGACGCCGCGCCTCCGCCGGCACGTTGCCGACGCCGACCGTAACGGCGGAGTCGGCCACGAAACCGTTGTGGATGCAGCCAACGTCCAGGCTCACGACGTCGCCATCGGCGATCTCACGGTCTCCGGGGATGCCGTGGACGATCTCGTCGTTGATGGAGACGCAGATAGTGGCCGGATAGCCATGGTAGCCCAGGAACGCCGGTATCACGTTGCGTTTCTTGAACTCCGCGCGCGCTATCTCGTCCAGCTCCTTCTCGACCAACCCCGGCCGCAGCCGCTCGACGAGCAGCTCTCGCACCTCGGCCAGGATGTGGCCGGCCTCGCGCATGATCGCGATTTCGTCTCGGGACTTGAGGATTATCGGCACGCTAGCGAACCCCCTGGGCCCGGCCGATGACCGAAAGCAAGTCGTCGCGGACGGTGTCGGCATCGCGCTCGCCGTCTACCTCGGACAGCCTGTCCAGGTTGCGATAGTGGTCCAGGAGGGGGTCAAGCTCCTTCAGATTCACCTGCAGGCGCGTTCGCACGACCTCCGGCCGGTCGTCGTCGCGCTGAGAGAGCTTGGAGCCGCACTGGTCGCAGACGCCGGCTTTCGCGGGCGGGCTGCTCTGCTCGTGGTAGATGGCGCCGCAGCGGGAACAGTTCCAGCGGCCGGCCAGCCGCCGCACCAGCTCCTCCTCCGATACGCGGATGTAGATAGCCCTGTCGATAGCCTTGCCCTCGCCGGCCAGCGCCTCGTCCAGCGCCCGCGCCTGCTCCACGTTGCGGGGAAAGCCGTCCAGGATGAACCCGCCGGCCGCGTCCGGCTGGGCGATGCGCTCCAGGATCATGCCGATCGTTATCTCGTTGGGCGCCAGTAGCCCCTGGTCATAGAACGGCTTTACCCTCACACCCAGCTCCGTGCCCCGGCTGATGTTCTCGCGGAAGAGTCCGCCCGATGTTATGTGCGCCATGGAGCGTTCCCGGGATATGAGAGCGGCCTGCGTTCCCTTGCCCGCGCCGGGGAGGCCCAACAGAATCAGGTACAAGCTCTGCCAGACCCTCCTACCGGATGAACCCTTCGTACTGGCGCATCAACAGCTGCGCCTCGATCTGGCGCATCGTATCGAGGACGACGCCGACGACGATGATCAGGCCGGTGGACGTGATGCCGAACGCGGCCGACTGCCCGGACAGGGCGAGGTTGCCGCCGACGATGGCCGAGAAGATAAACGGCGCAATGGCGATGAAGCCCAGGAAGAAGGCGCCGCCCCAGGTGATGCGCATCAGAACGCGGTTGATGTACTCCTCGGTCGGGCGGCCGGGGCGGATGCCGGGGACGAAGCCGCCCTGGCGCTGCAGGTTCTCCGATAGGTTCTGTTGCTGGAAGACCACCAGCGTGTAGAAGAACGTGAACACCACCACAGTCACGAACAAGAACACCCAGTAGCCCCAGTTCCCGGGATCGAACACGTCCTGCATCCAGGTGGCGGCGTCAGCGATCAACTCGTTGCTGGACGTGGCGAAGATGCTGCCTATGTAGGCGGGAAAGATGATGATGGAGAAGGCGAAGATCAGGGGGATCATGCCCACCGTGTTCACCTTGAGCGGGATGTGCGTGGAGCCGGACTGACGGTACATGCGGCCGCTGCGGAAGACGCTGCGAGAGTACTGCACGGGGATGCGCCGTTGCGCCTCGTTGAAGATGACGATGAGGTATGTCAGGCCGACCATCAGCGCGCCCAGAAGCAGCGTGCTGGTCACGGCGTCACCGGTGCCGGTGTAGAGGGTTCCGGCCACGTATTGCGGCAGGCCGGCGATGATGCCGGCGAAGATGAGGATGGAGATGCCGTTGCCGATGCCGCGCTCGCTGATGAGCTCGCCCAGCCAGACCAGGAACATCGTGCCGGCGGTCATAGATATGATCATTGAGACGGTGGGTAGCGCGGCCTCGCCGGTAAGGCTTATGCCGGCGGTCCCCGCGAAGCCTCCCTGGCTCTGGATCAGCACCAGCTGGCCATACGCTTGCACCAACGCCATTGGCACGGTCATCCAGTGCGTGTAGATCTGGATCTGGCGGCGGCCCTGCTCGCCCTCGCGGGAGAGCGCCTGCAGCGTCGGTACCAGCGGCACCATGAGCTGCATGACGATGGACGAGGTGATGTACGGATAAACACCCATGGCCGCGATACTCATGTTCTGCAGGGCGCCGCCGCTGAAGATGTTCATGAAGCCCAGGACGGTGCTGTCCTGGAAGATCTGGTCCAGGGCCGCCGGGTTCGTCCCCGGTACCGGCACGTTCGAGACGAAGCGGAACACCACCAGAATCGCGAACGTGAACAACAGCTTCTCGCGGATGTCCGGCTGGAACAGCGCGTTGTAGGCCGCCTGCAGCAGCTGTGGTCGCTGGGACTGCGTTCTAGCCGCCGTCGCCACCGGTTATCTCCTGGACAGACCCTCCGGCCGCCTCGATCTTCTCTCTGGCCGCCTTCGAGAACTTGTGGGCCGTCACCTTGAGCGCCCTGGTCAGTTCGCCCACCGCCAGCACTTTCACTGGCTTCCGTACCGACTTGATTAGCCGCGAGTCGCGCAGCAGCTCTAGCGTGACCTCCGTGTCCGCCGGGAAACGCTCCAGGTCGCGCAGGTTCACGGGCGTATATTCGACGCGGAAGGGGTTGGTGAAGCCGCGGCGGCGGGGCAAGCGCTTGATCAGACGCGATTGGCCGCCCTCGAACCATAGCCTGGGCTTACGGCCGGCGCGGGACTTCTGGCCCTTGAGGCCGCGACCGGAATAGGTGCCGCCGCCGGCGGAGTTGCCGCGGCCTACCCGCTTACGGGCGTGTTTAGCCCCTTTCGGCGGCTTGAGTTCGTGGGCCAGCATCAGTCTTGGGGAACCTCAGACACCTCAACCAGGTGCTGAATCTTTCTGATCATACCACGTATCGCCGGCGTGTCGCGATGCTCCACCGTGTGGCCCAGGCGACGCAGCCCCAGCGCCTCTATCGTCCGCTTCTGGTCGAAGCGATAACCGATGGCGCTCTTGCGCCACATGATCCGTAGCTTATCGCTCAAGGCTCGCCTCCGCGGAGATCTTGCGCCGCCGGGCCAGCGCATCCTCGGGCGGCCGCAGCTGGGACAGGCCGAACATCGTCGCCTTGACGACGTTCGCGTGGTTCTTGGAGCCGAGCGACTTGGTGACGGCGTCCTTCACGCCGGCCTCTTCCAGGACGGCGCGAACGCCGCCGCCGGCGATGAGGCCAGTACCGGGCGCGGCGGGCTTTATGAGCACCCGCGCCGCGCCGAACCGGGCGAGCACGGGGTGCGGGATTGTGGAGTCCGTCATGGGAACGGTGATCATGTTCTTCTTGGCGATGGTGGAGGCCTTGCGGATCGCCTCCGGCACCTCACGCGCCTTGCCCAGCGCCGCGCCCACGTGACCGTCGCGGTCACCGACGACGACGACGGCGGTGAAGTGGAAGCGCCGTCCGCCCTTCATCACCTTCGCCACGCGGTTGATGAAGACGACCTTCTCCGAGACCTCCATCTCGGAGATGTCCAACTTCTCGCGGCGGGCCAGGTACTTTCCGGGATTGGACATGATTACCTCGCTAGAACGAAAGGCCACCCTTGCGCGCGGCCTCCGCCAGCGCCTTTACGCGACCGTGATACTTGAAGCCGCCGCGGTCGAACACCACGGCCTCGATACCCTTTTCCTTGGCGCGACGGGCCAGCGCTTCGCCGACCAGCCCGGCCACGTCCGATTTCTTCTTGCCGTCCCGTTTGTCGCGAATGCCGGCCTCGACGTCGGAGGCCGCCGCCAGCGTCTCGCCCTTCGCGTCGTCGATGACCTGGGCGTAGATGTGCCGGGGACTGCGGAACACGGACAGGCGCGGGCGCGCCGCCGTGCCGCCGACACGTCTCCGCACGCGTATGTGGCGCCGTCCCCGGGCCGCCGTCGCCGTCTTCGTCTTCTTCATCGCTAGTGCATCGCCTTGCCGGCCTTGCCGGCCTTGCGACGGACGTACTCGCCCTCGTAGCGGATGCCCTTGCCCTTGTAGGGCTCGGGCGGCCTGACCTTGCGAACGTCGGCCGCCGTCTGGCCCACATCCTCCTTGTTGATGCCGCGCACGATCACCTTGGACGTGCCTTCGACCTCGAACTCGATGCCGGGGGGCGGGGGCATCTCCACGGGGTGGGAGTACCCCACGGCGAGGACCAGGTCGGTCCCCTGCATGGCGGCGCGGTAGCCCACGCCCTGCAGCTCCAGCGTCTTGGAGAACCCCTCGCTGACGCCGGTGACCATGTTGGCGATTAGCGTGCGGGTGAGCCCGTGTATGGAGCGGTGGCGCGGGTTGTCGTTGGGCCGGGCCACGCTGACCGTGCCGTCCTCGATGGTGATCTTCATGGCGCGCGGGACCTCGCGGCTCAGCTCGCCCTTGGGGCCCTTGACGGTCACGGTCTGGCCCTTGACGTCCACCTGGACGCCGCTCGGTATCGTTATCGGTTGCTTACCTATCCTGGACATCTCATCCCTTACCAGACATAGCAGAGCACTTCGCCACCCAGGCCGCGCTTGCGGGCGTCGCCGCCGGTCAGCACTCCCTGCGAGGTCGACACGAGCGCGATGCCCAGGCCTCCGTAGACGCGTGGTATTTCGCGCTTCTGCACGTACACGCGAAGGCCGGGCTTGCTCACGCGCTGGATCCCGTTGATGACCGGCTCCCGCTTGTCCGTGTAAGCGAGGTGCACACGGATCGAGCGGCGGTGGCCGGCCTCCACCATCTCGAAGTCGCGGATGAAGCCCTCCTGCTTGAGCCGTTCGGCCAGCGACACCTTGAGCTTGGACGCCGGCATGTCCGTGAAGTCGTGCCGGGCGACCAGCGCGTTGCGGATGCGGGTGAGCATGTCGGCGATAGGATCGGTGATCACGGTTCTACCAGCTCGACTTCTTAACGCCCGGCAGCTGGCCGAGGTGCGCCAGCTCGCGGAAGCAGATACGGCAGAGGCCGAAGTCACGCAGGTAGGCGCGGGGGCGGCCGCAGCGCTGGCAGCGGTTGCGATGCCGCACCTTGAACTTCGGCGTCTTATTGAACGTCCTCTCGTACAGCGCTTTTCGTGTCACGCTAGTTCCTCGCGAACGGCATGCCTAGAAGCTCCAGCAGCCGTTTCCCTTCCTCGTCGGTTCGGGCCGTGGTCGTGATCGTGATCTGGAGGCCCCGGATGCGGTCTATCTTATCGTATTCGACCTCCGGGAAGATAAGCTGCTCGCGAATGCCCAGGCTGAAGTTGCCGCGGCCGTCGAAGGAGTTGGGCGACACCCCCTGGAAGTCGCGGATGCGGGGGAGCGCGGCGTTAACTAGGCGGTCCAGGAACTCCCACATGCGGTCGCCGCGCACCGTCGTCATCACGCCGATCGGCATCCCCTCACGCAGCTTGAAGTTGGCGATCGACTTGCGGGCGCGAGTGATGACCGGCTTCTGGCCGGCAATGACCGAGATGTCGTTGACGACGGCGTCCAGCGCCTTGGCCTCGGACACGGCCTCGCCCAGGCCCACGTTGACGGTGAGCTTGAGGGGCCGCGGCGCCTGCATCACGTTCTGGTAACCGAACTCCTTGACCAGGACCGGCACCAGCTCCTCTCGATATCTCTCTTTCAGCCTCGGTATCATCGAATCATCCTCAATCGAAGTTCGCGTCGCAACGCTTGCAGTAGCGGACCTTGCGCCCGTCCGGAAGCACACGGTAACCCACGCGCACCGCCTTGGTGCAGGAGGGGCAGACCGAGCGCACGTTGCTGATGGCGATGGGGGACTCGCGCTCGATGATGCCGCCGGGCTGCTGCGGCCCGCGCGGCTTCATGTGGCGCTTCGCCACGTTGACGCCGGTGACGATCACGCGGTTTTTGTCGGGGATGACCAGGCGCACCTGGCCGGTCTTGCCGCGGTCCTTGCCCTTGGCGATGTAGACCGTGTCCTCCTTGCGTATCCGCTGCACTACAGCACCTCCGGCGCCAGGGACACGATCTTCATGTAGTTGCGCTCTCGAAGCTCCCGCGCCACCGGTCCGAAGATGCGAGTACCCTGGGGGTTCTGGCCCTCGGTCAGGATGACGGCGGCGTTATCGTCGAAGCGGATGTAGGAGCCGTCGTCGCGCCGGTACTGTTTGGCGACCCGTACGATGACGGCCTTCACGACCTCGCCTTTCTTGACAGCGCCGTTGGGCGAGGCCTGCTTCACGCTGGCCACTATCGTATCGCCGACGCTGCCGTAGCGGCGCCGCGATCCGCCCAGCACGCGGATGCACATGACCTCACGGGCCCCGGAGTTGTCGGCGACGCGCAGGCGGGACTGCTGCTGTATCACGACCCCTTCTCCTCCTCCGCCTCCGGCTTGTCCTCCTCCGCGGTCGCTTCGGGCTGTTCGGTCTCCGGCTCCACGGCGGCGGGCGGCTTAGCCTCCGCTTCCGGCTCCGGCTCTGCGGCCTCGGGCGCTTCGGCTTCCGGCTCCGGCTCTGCGGCGTCGGCCTCCGGCGCCTGTTCTTCGGTCTCTGCGGGTGGGGCCTCCGGCGCTGGCTCCTCGGCCGGCTCGGCCACGGCCTCCTCAGCGGCGGGCGCCTCCTCCGGAGCTGCCACGGCTTCCTCGACCGCGGGCGGCTCTTCGAGAGCCGCTTCGGCCCCAGGTTCCGGGGCCTCAGCTGCGGGCTCGGCGGCGATGTCGGCGGTCGCGACCGCGGCAACGGTCTCTTCGGCGGCCGGGGCCTCTTCCTCGGTCTTGACCTCGCCCAGCAGCTCCAGGTCAATCTCCTCCGGCGCCACCTCCGGCCGGTCGGCCTTGATCAGCACCTCGGCCAGCCGCCAGCGCTTCAGCCGGGAGTAGGGCCGCGCTTCGACGATGCGGACGCGATCACCCAGCTGGGCCTCGTTCGTCTCGTCGTGGGCCATGTAGTGCTTCTGGCGTCGCACCATCTTCTTGTACAGCCGGTGCTGGACCGTGCTGGACACGGAGACGACGACGGTCTTGTGCATCTTGTCGGACACCACGGTGCCCTCGCGGGTCTTGCGTCCGCCGAATATCGCTTTGGCCACGGCTAGCGGCTCTCCGTCACAAGGGCGAGCTCGAGCTCGCGCTCGCGCTGGATCGTCTTCAGACGCGCGATCAAGCGGCGGGTCCTGGGCAGCTCACGGTGGTTGGCGACCTGGCGGGTCTGGGTCTGGATGCGCAGCAAGAACAGCCGCCGGTGCGCCTCCTCCAGCTCCTTGGCCAGATCTTCGTCGGAGAGCTTGCGTATCTCTTCGGTCTTCGCCTTCAGCTTCTTGGCCATCGGTTCTCCTACGCCACCGCCTCGCGCGACACGAAGCGAGTGGCTATGGGGAGCTTGTGAGCGGCCAGCCGCATCGCCTCGCGGGCGACGTCCTCGCGGACGCCGGCGATCTCATAGATGACGCGGCCGGGCTTGACCACGGCCACCCAGAACTCCACGGGTCCCTTGCCGGAGCCCTGGCGGACCTCCAGCGGTTTCTTGGTGACCGGCTTGTCCGGGAACACGCGAATCCAGAGCTTGCCGCCCCTGCGCACGTAGCGGGTGATGGCGCGGCGGCCGGCCTCGATCTGGCGGGAGGTCATCCAGCAGGTGCCGATGGACTGCAGCCCGAAGTCGCCGAAGGCGACGACGTTGCCGCTGCCGGCTTGGCCACGGCGGCGGCCGCGGTGCATCTTGCGGAACTTGGTGCGTTTAGGCTGAAGCATCGGGTTCGCTTTCCGCCGCCGGCTGCGGGGTCTCGTCGGCGGCCGCGACCGGCTCGGCAGCGGCCTCCGGCGCGGGCGCCGCAGCGCTCTCTGCCGCCGCGCTCTCCGCCAGCTCTTGTCCCTGCCGCTGTCGTCTCAGCCTCGACGCTTCTTCCGGGATTCGGTCTCCCTTGTAAACCCAGACCTTCACGCCGATGCGGCCCAGCGTGGTGCGGGCCTCGGCGGTGCCATAGTCGATGTCCGCTCTCAGCGTGTGCAGAGGCACGCGTCCGTCCATGCCCTGGTCCTTGCGTGACATGTCCGACCCGCCCAGGCGGCCCGACACCTTGATGCGGATGCCCAGGGCGCCACGCTGCATGCCGCGGGCGATGGCCTGCTTGATGGCGCGCCGGTGCGATATCCGGCGCTCCATCTGGTCGGCGACGGCGCGGGCTACCAGGGTCGCGTCGGTCTCCGGTATCCGAATTTCGTTGATGTTGACGCGAATCTTGCGGCCGGTGCCGGCCTCCAGCTTGGCCCGCAGCTCGTCGACGCGCGAGCCGCCGCGTCCGATGACGATGCCCGGCCGGGCGGTGTTCACTGCCACAGTCACCAGGTTGGCGTTGCGCTCGATCTCCACGGAGGAGATGCCGGCGTCCGGCAGCATAGTGGTTATCGTCTTGCGAATCTTGAGGTCCTCCTGGAGGAGGTCCTTGTAGTCGCGCCCGGCGAACCACTTGCTCTTCCAGTCGTAGATGTAGCCGAGCCGGAAGCCGTGAGGGTGTACTTTCTGGCCCATGCCTATAGCTCCTGGTCCTGCACGACGACGGTGATGTTGCTGCGGCGGCGGCGCATGATGTCGCCGCGCCCGCGGGAGCGGGGAAGCAGCCGGCGGTAGGTGAGGCCGTCGCCGACGAACGTCCTGGCGATGCGCAGGTTGCGCGGCTGCATGTTGTAGTTGTTCTCGGCGTTGGCCGCCGCGGAGCGCACGACCTTGGCCACGGTGCGCGCGTGCGGCGTGGGCATGAAGCGCAGCAGGGCCATCGCCTCGTCCACGCGCTTGCCGCGGATCTCGTCCAGGATGAGCCGCGCCTTCTTGGGCGAGATCTTGGCGTGTCTGCTGTACGCTCGCACTTCCATCTCGATTACCTTCGCACCGCGCTGACCTGAGCGGACTTGCCGGCGTGGCCGCGGAACGTTCGGGTAAGGGCGAACTCGCCCAGCTTGTGGCCGACCATGTTTTCGGTGATGAAGATGGGCACGTGCCGGCGGCCGTCGTGCACGCCGATGGTCAGGCCGACCATGTCCGGCATGATCGTGGAGCGGCGAGACCAGGTCCGGATTACCGACTTCTCGCCGGAGCGGACGACGTGTTCGACTTTCTTCATCAGTTTGGGGTCGACGTACGGCCCCTTCTTGGTTGAACGAGACATGTCCTAGCTCCCGGACCTTCTGCGCACGATGTACTTATCGGTGTCCTTGCGGCGGCGGGTGCGATAGCCCAGGGTGGGCTTGCCCCAGGGGGTCTTGGGCCCGGGCAGGCCGATGGGCGCGCGACCCTCGCCGCCGCCGTGGGGGTGGTCGCGCGGGTTCATCACGGTGCCACGCACGCGCGGCCTTCGACCCATGTTCCGCTTGCGTCCGGCGCGGCCCAGGTTTATCTGGTCGTGCTCGACGTTGCCTACCTGGCCTATCGTGGCCATGCACTCGGCGTGGATGCGGCGCACCTCGCCGGAGGGGAGCCGCACCATCACGTAGTCGCCTTCGCGGGCCATGAGCTGGGCGGAGGCGCCGGCGCCGCGCGCGAGCTGGGCGCCGTGGCCCTTGTGCAGCTCCAGGTTGTGGATGACGTTACCGGAGGGGATGCTACGCAGGGGCAGGGCGTTGCCGGGCTTTATCTCGGCCCGGGCGCCGGCCATCACGCTATCGCCCACGCTGAGGCCGACGGGCCAGATGATGTACCGCTTCTCCCCGTCGGCGTAGTGAATCAGGGCGATGCGGGCCGAGCGGTTGGGATCGTACTCGATGGCGGCGACCTTGCCTGGCACGTCCAGCTTGTCGCGCTTGAAGTCGATGACCCGCAGCCGGCGCTTGTGGCCGCCGCCGCGGTGCCGCACGCTGATGCGCCCGGCGTTGTTGCGGCCGCCCTTCTTTTTGAGCGGCATCAGCAGCGACTTCTCCGGCTTCTTCTTGGTGATCTCGTCGAAGGTGTAGCCGCTGGCGCCCCTGCGCCCCGGCGATGTTGGCTTGAACTGCCTTACGCCCATCCTATATACCTTCGAACAGCTCTATCTTGTCGCCCGGGACCAGGGTCACGACGGCCTTGCGCCAGCGGGGCGCGTGCGTGACGCGGTTGCCGCGCGTCCGGCGAGGCTTCCCCTTGACGTTGATCACGTTCACGTCCAGCACCTTCACGCTGAAGGCCTTTTCCACCGCCTCCTTGATCTGGTGCTTGTTGCTGCCCCGGTACACTTCGAAGACGAACTTGTTCTCCCCGCTCAAACGGGTGCTCTTTTCCGTGATCAGCGGCCTGCGAACGACCTCGAAAGGGTGGATGGCTTTGGGCATCGCCTAAGCCTCCTCCTCTTTCCTGGCCCGCCGCCGCGGCTTTGGCCCCGACGGGTCCGCGTCCGCGGGCTTCTCGTCCGGCGCGGCCGGCGCCTCCTCGGCCGCCTTCGCCCGCCTGCGGCGGGGCGCGGGCTTCTCGCCGGCCGACACCTGGGCCTCCACGTCCGGCGCCTGGGCCTTCGGCGCTGTCCGGCGGCGCGGCTTGGGCTTCTCCTCGACGACGGGAGCTTCGGCGGACGGCCCTTCGGCCACAGCTTCGGCCACAGCGTCGGCCTCCGGCTCCTCCGCCTTGCGGCGGGTCCGGCGAACTGGCTTCTTCTCCTCGACGGCGGGCTTCGGCGGCTTCGCCACCGCCCACAGCCCCTCTATGCGACGCACCGCCTCCTCCGTCAGGAGCAGGTCGCGGTGCGTCACCAGGTCGACGACGTTGAGGTAGGCGGCGGGCAGGACCTTCGCCCTGGGCAGGTTGCGGGCGCTGACGTGCGTGGAGCGGTCGCGCTCCTCGGTCACGATGAGCACGGAGCGCTCGATGCCGCTGTTGTGGAGGATGCGAACGATCTCCTTGGTGCGCGGCTGGCTGAAGCCCAGCCTATCGATGACGTGCAGCTGGCCGTCTGCGGCCTTGCCCGAAAGGGCGGAGCGGATGGCCAGTCTTCGCATCTTCTTGGGCAGCGCCTGCCGGTAGCTGCGCGGATGCGGCCCGAAGGTGACGCCGCCGCCCACTCGCGTGGGGGAGCGGTTGCCGCCCGCTCGGGCGCGTCCTGTGTACTTCTGCCGGCGTATCTTGGCCGTGCTGCCCTGGACCTGGCCGCGGGTCTTGGTGCTGGCGGTGCCGCGGCGCTGGTTGGCGCGCTGGGCGAGGAACGCCTGGTGGACGACGCCGATGTTCGGAGCGATGCCGAACACGCTATCGTCCACGCTGATCTGGCGCAGCTGTTTCCCTTCGGCGTCCAGCACGGCCAGCTTCACGACGGCTTCGCCTCCGTGCGGCCGGTCCGCCGCACCCGTAGGAGAACATCCTTGTTGCCGGGCACGGAGCCCCGCACCAGCAGCAGGTTTCGTTCCGGGTCACACTGAATGACCGTGAGGTTTTTGACGGTGATCTGGCCGGTACCCATGTGCCCGGCCATCTTGACGCCCTTGATGACGCGGCCGGGATCGGTTCCGGCGCCGATGGAGCCGGGAGCACGCCACTTGTCCGACTGACCGTGGGTCTTGGGGCCGCCGTGGAAGCCGTAGCGCTTCATCACGCCGGTGAAGCCGCGGCCCTTGGAGGCGCCGGACACGTCCACGATGTCGCCGGCCGCGAATATCTCGCAGCCCACCTTCTTGCCGACCTCCCAGTCGCCGATATCGTCGACGGGGAACTCGCGCAGGTAGCGGAACTGGCCCAGGCCCTTGAGGTGACCCTTCTGCGGCGAGTTCACGCGCTTACGGTGGCCGAAGCCGAGCTGGACGGCGTTGTAGCCGTCGCTCTGTTCGGTCTTGACCTGCACGACGACGCAGGGCCCGGCCTCGATGACGGTGACCGCCGCCGCTGTACCGTCGTCGCGGAAGAGCTGGGTGATCCCCAGCTTGCGGCCGAGTATGCCTTCGATGGTCATAGCTTGATCTCGATGTCAACGCCGGAGGGCAGTTGCAGCCGCATCAGCGCGTCGACGGTCTTGGACGTAGGCTCCAGGATGTCCACGAGCCGCTTGTGGGTGCGGATCTCGAACTGCTCCCGCGAGTCCTTATCGATGTGGGGCGAGCGGATGACGCAATACTTCCTGATCTCGGTGGGCAGAGGGACGGGCCCGGCGACGGCCGCGCCGGTGCGCTCCGCCGCTTCCACGATCAGGACCGCCGACTGATCCAGTATCCGGTGGTCGTAGGCTTTGAGGCGGATGCGGATCTTCTGGCGGGCCATGATTCTACCTGCGCACCACGCCGCGTACGCGTCCCATGATCGTCTCGGCGATATTGGCGGGCACCTGCTCGTAGTGGTCGAACTCCATCGTGTAGGTGGCGCGACCCTGGGTGAGGGAGCGCAGGTCGGTGGCGTAGCCGAACGTCTCGGCCAGCGGAACGAGCGAGGTGATGACGCGCAGGTGGCCACGCTGGTCCACGTTGACCACCTGGCCACGGCGCGACGAGATGTCGCCCAGAACGTCGCCGAAGAACTCGTCGGGAGCGGCGATCTCCACCTTCATGTAGGGCTCCAGCAGGATCGGCTTGCCGCGCTTCAGCGCCGCCTGGATGGCGAGGGAGCCGGCCATCTTGAAGGCTAGCTCGGAGGAGTCCACGGGGTGGGACTGGCCGTCCACCAGGCGCACCGCCACGTCCATGACCGGATAACCGGCCAGGACGCCGGTGTCCAGCGCCTCTCGCACGCCCTGCTCCACGGCGGGGATGAACTCCCGCGGGATGGAGCCGCCAACGATCTTGTTCTCGAACTTGAAGCCGCTGCCTCGCGGCTGCGGCTCGACCTCCAGCTCGGCGACGCCGAACTGGCCGCGGCCTCCGGTCTGCCGGACGAAGCGGCCCTCCGCCTTGGCGGGCTGAACTATCGTCTCCTTGTAGGCGACCTCGGGGCGGCCCACGTTGGCCTCGACGTTGAACTCGCGCAGCATCCTGTCGACGATGATCTCCAGGTGGAGCTGGCCCATGCCGGAGATGATGGTCTGGCCGGTCTCCTGGTCGTAGCGGGCGTGGAACGTCGGGTCCTCTTCGCCCAGGCGGACGAGTGTCTCCGACATGCGGTCCTGGTCGTCGCGCGTCTTGGGCTCGATGGACACAGAGATGACCGGCTCGGGGAACTTGATCGCCTCCAGGAGCACCGGCTCCTGGGGGGCGCAGAGCGTGTCACCGGTGAAGGTGTTTTTCAGGCCGACGGTGGCGGCGATGTCGCCCGCCTTCACGACGTCCAGGTCCTCACGACGGTTGGCGTGCATGCGCAGGATGCGGCCCAGCCGCTCCTTGCGGTCGCGGGCGCTGTTGAGCACGCCCTCGCCCTGCTTGGCCTTGCCGGAGTAGACACGGAAGTAGACGAGGCGGCCGACGTAGGGGTCGGCGACGACCTTGAAGGCGAGCGCGGAGAACGGTTCGTCGTCGCGGGGGTGGCGTTCCAGCAATTCGCCCGTGCGGGGGTCGGTTGCCGTGACGGGCGGCACTTCTGTGGGTGAGGGGAGATAGTCGACGACGGCGTCGAGAAGGGGACGTATCCCCTTGTTCTTGAGGGCGCTGCCGGTGAGAACCGGGTTGACCAGGTTGCCGATGGTGGCCCGGCGCAACGCCTTCTTCAGCTCCAGGGCGGAGACGTCATGGTGCTCCACGTAGCTGATCAGCATCTGGTCGTCCACCTCGGCGATGCTCTCGATGAGCTCTTCGCGGCGCTTCTGCGCTTCTTCGTAGTAAGCGTCGGGGATGCGCTTGATCTCGGGCGCGTCGGCCTGGTCGCCGGAGAAGAACAGGGCCTGCATCTCGACGAGGTCGATGACGCCCTCGTGAGCGTCCTCCACACCCATCGGTATCTGGATGGCGACGGGGCGGGCGCTCAAGCGCTCCTTGATCATCTCCACCGTCCGCCAGAAGTCGGCGCCCACACGGTCCAGCTTGTTGATGAAGCAGATGCGGGGGATGTGGTAGCGGTCGGCCTGGCGCCAGACAGTCTCCGACTGGCTCTGAACGCCGGCCACGGCGTCGAACACAACGACGCCTCCGTCCAGGACGCGGAGGCTGCGCTCGACCTCGACGGTGAAGTCTACGTGGCCAGGGGTGTCGACGATGTTGATGACGTGGCCGTCCCACTCAGTGGTTGTAGCGGCGGCGGTGATCGTTATCCCGCGCTCGCGCTCCTGGGCCATCCAGTCCATGACAGCGGTACCGGCATCGACCTCACCGATCTTGTAGGTGCGTCCCGTGTAGAACAGGATGCGCTCCGTGACGGTGGTCTTACCGGCATCGATATGGGCGATGATCCCGATATTCCGTAGTGATTCGATAGGTTCTTTCGGTGTCATTGCTTTCGCTTCCAGCTTACCCGGAGTGTCAGAGACCCATGGCTGTGGCTCAGCCGCCGTTACCACCGGTAGTGAACGAAGGCCTTGTTCGCCTCCGCCATCCGGTGTGTATCATCGCGGCGCTTGATCGCGGTGCCCTGCTCGCGGTAGGCGTCCACGATCTCGGTGGCCAGCCGTTCGTACATGGGGCGGCCCTGCCGGGCGCGGGCGGCGCCCAGCATCCAGCGCATGGCCAGGGAGAGCTGCCGGGACGGTCGCACCTCCAGCGGTATCTGGTAGGTGGCGCCACCCACGCGCCGGGGCCGGACCTCCAGCGTGGGCATCACCTTCCGTATCGACGTCTCGAACACCTGGACCGGGTCCTCCTTGGTGCGATCGGCTACGGTCTCCAGGGCGGTGTACATTATACGTTCGGCGGTGCTCTTCTTGCCCTTTTTCATTATCTTGTTAATCATGATCTGCACCCAGATGCTGTTGAACCGGGCATCGGGCACCGCAGGACGGCGAACGACTTTACCTCTGCGCGGCATGTCTGACCCCGAGGCCTACTGGGGACCCTCTGGCTTGCGGGTCCCGTACTTGCTGCGCTGCTGCCTGCGATCGGCCACGCCCAGGGCGTCCAGCGCCCCGCGGATGATGTGGTAGCGCACGCCCGGCAGGTCTCGCACGCGGCCGCCGCGAATGAGGACGACGGAGTGCTCCTGCAGGGTGTGGCCCTCGCCAGGGATGTAGGCCGTGACCTCGATGCCGTTGGTCAGGCGCACGCGGGCCACTTTACGCAGGGCGGAGTTGGGCTTCTTCGGCGTCTGGGTGCGCACGTTAGTGCAGACGCCCCGCTTCTGGGGCGACCCGTTATCGCGTATGGTGCGGTTCTTCAGGCCGTTGTAACGGAAACGCAGGGCCGGAGCCTTGGTCTTCTTGGAGACCGGCTTCCGTCCATGACGGACCAGCTGATTGATCGTCGGCACCTGCGATAAACCTCTTTCACCATACCTGCGAGAGTCAGGCAACAAAAAGCCGAAAGCCTCATCCGCGTGGCGGATCAGCGTCCGCCTGCGGCGGTTGCTGGACGCTCCGGCGGGCCTGCCTGCCGGCAGGCAGGGTCTTTCGACCGCTAGAGTACGTGTCCGGCTAGGGAACCAGACGCCAAAGAGTAAGGATAGCGTCCCTATTGGGGGGTGTCAAGGTCGAACCCGCGGCCCTAGCTACCGCGGGGAGCGAACAGAGCGACGCGCATGATGGCGTTGCCGTGCTCCCAGGTATGCTGGAACGTCTTTGTGGCCACCCATCCCGCCGAATGGAGCGAGCGCCCGTGTATCGGGCTGTTCACCCAGAGGGACGTGACGGGTTCGTTGAAGCGCTCGGGCGCGTACGATTTCACGATCTCTATCTGGCGGGTTCGTGACGCCGCCAGCCGCTCAAGCAGCTCTTCGACGGCGCTGTCCGATATAGCCTTGGCGGCGCTGAGGCTGCCTTCGCCAGGCGAAGGAGCGGCATCCACGCCGTCTCCACCCGCGGCGAGCGCCTCCAGTACCGGTGCGGCCATCGTCTCCTCGTAGATCACGAGGTGGGCCAGGATCATCGCGACGCTCCACTCGCCCGGCGAGTAGTAATCGGGCAACGCGTGCGTCCATTGCGGCGGCACCAAAGATGTGGCCCACTCCAGCGTTTGCAGGGAATCGGCCAGCCGCGTAGCGGTCTCCTGGACATTGAACGCAGGGTACTCCGGCGCCATCGGCTGGCCCTTACACCCCGGCGTAGGAGTGCAGGCCGGAGACCCACAGGTTCACGACGAAGTACGTGAAGATCACGCCGGCGAAGCCCAGGACGAGTATCCAGGCCGCCCGCTTCCCCGTCCAGGCCCGCAGGCCGCGCGTGTGCAGGTAGGCGGCGTAGATCAGCCAGGTCACCAGCGCCGAGGTCTCCTTGGGGTCCCAGCCCCAGTAGCGCCCCCAGGCCGAGTTCCCCCAGTACGCCCCCAGGGCGATGCCCAGCGCCAGGATGGGGAAGCCCACCATCACCGACTTGTAGCCGATCTCGTCGAGGAGGGACGCTTTAGGCAGACGCGAGAAGCGGTTGCGGTCGCCGTCCTGCAGCAGGTACATCACGCCGGCGCCAAAAGAGACGCTGAGGGCGCTGTAGGCGATGACCATCGCCGCGACGTGGATCGCCAGCAGGTCCTGGTTCTGCAACGCCGGCACCAGTGGCTCGACGTCGGAGGGGAAGAAGGCGGCGGCCACGGCCAGCATCGCCACGACGATGGGCAACACGAAGGCGCCCAGCGTCCTTTGGCCGTACCAGCGCTCGAATACGATGTAGAAGGCCAGTACGCCGCCGGAGAAGGCGATCGTGAACTCCCACATGTTCGACCAAGGGGCGTGGTCGACGGCCTGCCAGCGGGCGAACATCGATACGGCGACCGAGGCGGCGGCGGCCCAGGCCGTCACGCTGCCCAGCAGACCGAGCGAGTCCGGCAGCCGCTCGAAAGTGGCGACTGTCATGCCGCCGTCGCCATTCGTCGCCAGACGGCGCAGCGCCACGCGCACCCCGAAGGCGTA
This sequence comes from Dehalococcoidia bacterium, assembly GCA_040877915.1. Classification (GTDB taxonomy): domain Bacteria; phylum Chloroflexota; class Dehalococcoidia; order SM23-28-2; family RBG-16-64-32; genus JBBDNA01. The sequence continues at coordinate 198,468 of JBBDNA010000012.1, read as the reverse complement.
GCCCCAGTAGAAGAACGTGGCGGCGGCGCTGAAGGCCAGGGCCAGCCAGAACGCCGTCAGCGACAGCTGCTCCACGCTACCTCCACTCGATCCGGTGGAACGCCTCGGCCAGCTTGAAGCCGGCCTCCTTGCCCACCTCAGCCATGCGGTCTCGCACGCGCTTGCGCACTTCCTTGACCCCGTAGCGGCCGATCTGGCTCTTGTGGCACATCAACGCCTTGATCTTCGTTTGGAAGTAGTCGGTTACGTCAACGTGGAAGTTGGCCCGGTCGGTGCCGGCGAGGAGCGCCTCCGAGATGCGGTGCGGCTTCAGCCCCTCGGCCAGGTGCTCCGGGTAGTACAGGTGCGAGCGCGACAGCGGATAGGCGGCGTCCAGCGCGGCCTGTCCGGTCAGGCGGTGGTCGCGGTGGTTGTGTCCCTGGCGATAGGGGTCCCAGGTGACCAGCACGTCCGGCTTGAAGCGGCGGATCTCGCGGACCAGCCGGCCGCGCAGCTCCGGCGTGTCCTCCACGAAGCCGTCGCCGACGCCGAGGAAGACGCACTCGGTTACGCCCAGGGCCCTGGCGGCGGCGCGCTGCTCGTCCTCGCGGATGGCCTTCAAGCTGGCGGCGGTCATCTTGGCGTCGTGGGTGCCCTTGTCGCCGGAGGTCACGAGGACGTAGGCGACGTCCCAGCCCTCAGCGCACCAGCGGGCGACGCTGCCGGCGCAGAGGAACTCGGCGTCGTCGGGGTGGGCGACGATGACGAGCGCCCGTTTGGGCTTGCCGCGGCGGGCTCTAGGCGACATGGGCGCCCCTACAGCGTGCGGACGTATGCCCCACCCCAGATT
>JBBDNA010000012.1:140701-197539 GCA_040877915.1 Dehalococcoidia bacterium | reverse complement strand
CCTTCGCGTTGGTACGATTGGCCGCGATAGGATGTCGTCGCCGCTCAGAATGACATGTCACTGTTGGGTGGGCGACGATGACGAGAGCTCGTTTCTTCTTAGGCATGGCCGTTCGCGCTCCTGCAGCGTGCGGACGTATGCCCCACCCCAGATTCCTTCGCGTTGGTACGATTGGCCGCGATAGGATGTCGTCGCCGCTCAGAATGACACATCCCTGTCAGGTGGGCGACGATTACCAGCGCCCGCCTGGGCTTGCCGCGCCGGGCTTTAGGCGACATGGGCGCCTACGTAGACGCCGCGGTACTCGGAGACGACCTGGTGGTATACGTCCTCCACCTGGGCGGCGACCTCCGACCAGCGAAAGCGCTCGACGTTGGCGCGGGCGGCGCGGCCCAGGCTGCGGCGCAGCGGCTCGTTGTCCAGCAGCAGCTGCAGCCGCTCCGCGAACGGCTCCGGGCAGCGCCAGGGGATCAGGTAGCCGGTCTGGCCGTCGCGGACGGTTTCGGCCAGCCCGCCCACGCGGGAGGCGATGACGGGGAGGCCGCAGGCCATGGCCTCCAGGGCCACCAGGCCGAAGCTTTCGTAGTAGGAAGGCACTACGCAGACATCGGCGGCGTTGTAGTACAGCGGCAGCTCGTCGTGCGATACAGCGTCGCGGAAGGTCACACGCTCGGCGATGCCCAGCTCGGCTGAAAGAGCGCGAAGCTCCTCCTTACGGCGGTCGTCCTTGGCGTCGCCGCCGACGACGAGCAGCCGGAAGCGGCCCTCGGTCTCGGCCGCCGCCCGCAGCAGGATGTCGATGCCCTTGAGCGGCTCGATGCGGCCGGCGTAGAGCACCAGCCGTTCGTCCTTCGGCAGGCCGAGCGTCTTACGGGCGCGGGCGCGGGGCATCGGCCGGAACTGGTCCGTGTCCACGCCGCAGGGCACCTGCACGGCCCGCAGCGGCGACACGCCGTAGACGTCGATGAGCAGACGGCGCTCGCCCTCGGAGGCGCAGATGACGCGGTCCGCTCCCTGCGCGGCCAGCCGCTCGCCGGTGATCCGGTAGCCGGGCTCGCGCTCAGAGGGATGGGCGCGGTTCTTGGCCTCGGCCAGGGTGTGGAACATGAGGACGTGAGGGACTTCCCAGCGGCACTTCAACGCCTGACCCACCCAGCCGGAGAGCCAGTAGTGGCTGTGCACCAGGTCGTAGGCGCGGTCGTGCTCCTCCTGGAAGCGCAGGACGCCGGCGCGGAACTGCGGCAGGTGCTGTCGCAGCGAGTCCTTGGCCGCGTCGTAGGGGCCGGCATCGATCTGGATGACCCGCGTGCGGTCGTCGATCTCGATGACCTGTGGCGAATCGGCGTCAGTGCGACGGGTGAAGATGTCCATGGTGTGGGCACGGCGGCAGAGCTGGCGGCTGAGCTCGCGCATGTAGACGTTCATGCCGCCGCTATCGCGGGTGCCGGGGCGGGCCAGGGGCGAGGTGTGGACAGAGACGACCGCTATGTTACACATACAGCGCCATCATAATCATGCATTCATCGCCTGAGCAACTATGCGCGAGATCACTCTCTGCGAACGGTGCATCGATACACCGCGAGGTCCTGCGCGCCGAGGTCGTACTTGTAGGGCTCGGGGCCGCGCAGGAAGTCGAAGCGCTTCTTCCCCTGCTCGATCGCTTTGCGGAGCATCAGCGCCTTGGACAGCAGGCCGACCGAGAGGTAGGAGTAGTCGGCGCGATAGCCGCTGTTGTAGAGCAGGGACTCGTCGCCGCCGCAGAAGCAGAGGACGCCGGCGACGCGGAGTCCGGCGAGCTTGAGGAACATCAGCTCGACCTTGTCCTCCACCGCCAGGGCGCCGATGATCGCGCGGAAGAAGCGCTCCATCTGCTCGGTCATGAAGGCGGCCTTCTCGCTGCGGCTCTCGGCGTAGAGGGCGAGGAACTCGTCCAGGGCGGCCTCGACGGCGGCGGGGTCCTCGATGCTCTCAAGCTCGACCTCGCCGCCCTGGGAGAGCTTGCGCAGCTTGCGTCGCAGTTCGTGGCGGTCCTTCTTGTTGAGGCCGGCGAGATACTCCTCCCAGGTTCCCGGCAACGCCAGCTGGGGGCAGACGTCCTCGCCGGCGACGTCTACGGTCAAGCCGAAGGAGGGGGCGACGGCCTTCAGCGCGGGAAGAGTGGGGGAGTCCTCGCGCAGGGCCCAGAGGGTGAGCTGGCGCCAGGGCTCTTCGCCCAGGCTGCGCAGGACGGCCGAAACCACGGCCTCCTCCTCGCCGCGCTCCACGATGAGGTCCATGTAGTCGCAGATCTCGGTGTCACCGGCGAGGGACAGGTCACCGTCCTCCCGCATGAGGGGAGCGACGCCGACGAGGGCGCCGTCCTTTCGCACCGAGAGCAGGATCAGCTCGCGACCGTCGCCGAAGACGCCCCACCACTGTCGCAGCCAGGTGGGCGAGGCGAACACCTTGTTCAGTGAGGTCCGCGGCAGGAGCTCCCGCCACTCGGGTTCGAGACGGGCGAGCTCCTCGCGCTCGACGGTGTAGGCCACAGTTGCGCACACGGCGTCAGGCGGTCCTGACCAGGGCCAGGAACTCGGCGCGGGTGACGGCGCGACGGCGGAAGCCGCCGCGGATGGCCGAGGTGACGAGGGTGGAGCCGGGCTTTTTGACGCCGCGCATGGTCATGCACAGGTGCTCAGCCTCGATGACGACGGCGACGCCGTCGGGGGCGAGGCCCGCCATCATGGCGTCGGCTATCTGGCCGGTCAGCCGCTCCTGGAGCTGCGGACGCTTGGCCAGGATGTCGACGGCGCGGGCGATCTTGCTGGCCCCGGCGACGCGGCCCTCGGGCACATAGCCGACGTGGGCGCGACCGTGGAAGGGCAGGAAGTGGTGCTCGCACATGGAGTAGAAGGGGATGTCGCGGAGGATCACCATCTCCCTGTGCGCCTCCTCGAAGCCGGTGGAGAGGGCTTCGAGGGGGTCCTGGCGGAGGCCGGCGAACAGCTCGTCGTACATCTCGGCGATGCGGCGCGGCGTCTCGCGGAGGCCCTCGCGGCCGGGGTCCTCGCCGATGGCCTCGATGATGCGGCGGACGGCGTCGCGGACGGTGGTCTGGTCGACGGTCTCGATGGTCGCTTTCACCTGCATTGTCCTCAGGAGGGGCGCCGAAGAAGGGCGTTCGGCGGGACGGCCTGTATTGTACCGGACGGGGGCGGGGAGAGGAAAGCGGAGTGGGTGGTTAGCCACAGATCCGCCAGAGGCGGACAGGTGGACACAGATGGCTCACAGATAGGCGCCCGCCACCCCGCGTTGGCCGCAGATGGACACAGATAGTTCACAGATGGCCCCCAGGCCACCCACCCCCCCCCCCGGGATTGGCCGCAGATCCGCCAAAGGCGGACAGGTTGTCGCAGATGAGCGGGAAGGAGGACCGTGGGACGGCGGCGCGGGCAGCTGAAGCTACCCGCCTACATTGCGGGTCAGCTGGGCGGGGCGTTGAGGTCGAGGCGGGCGAGGGGGGCGTCGCGGCCGTGGCGGCGATCCTGTAGGGCTTCGAGCTCGTGCAGGGCCTGGTAGAGCTGGCGGTTGAGGTGGGCTTCGTAGCGGATGATCTTGCGGAGGGTTTCCTCTTTCGGGATGAGGGATTCGAGGACGCGGCGTTCGATGGTCTCGTCGTTGACGGTATCGTCGAAGGGGACGCCGAGCTGTCGTTCGGCGTAGATGGCGGCTGTTCCCATGGATTTGACGGCGTCGAGGGCGCCCTGGACGGTGGCGGCGGACTGGTAGCGGACGAGCCGCTGGTGCTGCCAGAGGGTGAGGGCGATGCGCTCGACGAGGCTGCATTCGAGGGCGCCTTCGGGGTTGAGGTCACCGAAGAGGCGGGCGCGGTGTTGCTGCCAGTCTTTCTCGGACTCGACGTCGGGGAGGACGGGGGTCTGGGAGAGGACGGCGTGGCGTACGGCGTTGAGGCGGACGGCGGCCTTGCCGGCTGGGGTGCTGGGGCCTCGCTTGGGCATTTGGGGAGATGGTGGCAGGCGCGGGGAAGAGGTGGAAGGGGGAGGTGACACGGAAATTGTTTGGTAAAAAAGGGTGTTTGGGATACGGAGTTATTCTAGAATAATGACGCTGGAATGAACTAGCGCTGATGCAGGCGCTTGGCGAAGTCCCCCAGGCAGCATAGAATTGCAGCACGCAGGGGCAGAGCCAATGGCGCAAGTAGTCATCGAGAATCCCATCCTCAACCCGCCGTACGAAGAGCCGTCTCGGCACTTCCGCTTTTCCAACGAGGGGATCACCAACGAGATCGTAGAAGAGCGGCGGGTTAGCTCGTATTTCATGCCGATTCCGGCTCCCAAGAAGAGAACAAAGCAGCTGGCGCTCGACACGGAGTGGACGAAGGACCGGGTAGAGGAGAACAAGGTTATCAACCGCATCCGTGGACGGGTTGCTCAGTGGCGAAAGGGAGGCTACGTCGGCATTACCAAGACCACGCGGCGACTTCTCGATTACTGGATGCGCGCCGACCGGGAGCGGAAGCTGTTCTTCTGCCAGGTGGAGGCGCTGGAGACGGCCATCTACATCACGGAGGTGGCAAACAAATACGGCGACGCGTGGATCGAGAACGCTATCCGTGAGGCGAACCAGGCCGCCAACCCGCTCCTGAACCGCATCGCGTTCAAGATGGCGACGGGCGCCGGCAAAACTGTGGTGATGGCGATGATGATCGCCTGGCACACGCTCAACAAGATCGCCAACAGCCAGGACGTCCGGTTCTCGGACGCCTTTCTCGTCGTGACGCCGGGGATAACGATTAAGGACAGGCTGCGGGTGCTTCTGCCGAGCGACCCGAACAACTTCTACCGGCACATGGACGTCGTGCCGCCGGAATCGATGGAGGAGCTGCACAGGGCGAAGGTGGTGATCACCAACTTCCACACGTTCAAGCACCGGGAGCGGGGCGACGCCGGCAAACTCAGCAAGACTATTCTCAAGACCAGCTTCACTGAGACCCCCGACCAGATGGTGCGGCGGGCCTGCCGGGAGCTTGGCAGTAAGCGGAACATCATCGTGATCAACGACGAGGCCCACCACTGCTATCGCCGACCTGTGGGAGGCGAGGAGGTCGTCCTGAAGGGCGAGGAGCGCAAGGAGGTGGAGAAGCGAGAGGAGGAGGCGCGCATCTGGATTTCCGGTCTGGAGGCGGTGAAGGCGAAGATCGGCGTGAAGGTCGTATACGATCTTTCGGCGACGCCGTTCTTCCTTCGCGGCTCCGGGCGTAAGGAGGGTCTTCTGTTCCCGTGGGTGGTCTCGGACTTCTCCCTTATCGACGCGATCGAGAGCGGCATCGTGAAGGTGCCACGCGTGCCCGTATCGGACGACCAGATGCAGGGGACCTTCCCCACGTATCGCGACCTGTGGATAAGGGTCGGGCCGGACCTGCCGAAGAAGGGTCGCAAGACAGAGAGCGTTAGCGGTGAGCCGAAGCTGCCGCTGGAACTGGAAGGCGCCCTGTTGACGCTGTACAAGCACTACGAGAAGACGTACCGGTTATGGGAGAGCGACCCGCACCTGCATGAGAACGCCACGCCGCCGGTGTTCATCGTGGTGTGCCAGAACACGAACATCTCGAAGCTCGTCTTCGACTGGATCGCCGGCTGGGAGAAACCGCGGGGAGACGGTGAGAAGCCGATAGTCGTACCAGGGAAGCTGGAGCTGTTTAGCAACGAACAGGGCGGCGACTGGAGCGCGCGGCCGACGACGATCCTGGTGGACAGCACGCAGCTAGAATCCGGCGAAGCGATGAGCCCGGAGTTCAAGAAGGCCGCGGCAGCCGAGATCGGGGAGTTCAAAGCGGAGTATCGGGCGCGGTTCCCGGGCCGCGACGCGGACGCGCTGACCAACGAGGACATCCTGCGCGAGGTGATGAACACGGTCGGGAAGCCAGGGAAGCTGGGCGAGAACATCAGATGCGTGGTATCGGTCTCGATGCTGACGGAGGGATGGGACGCGAATACGGTGACGCATATCCTTGGGGTTCGGGCGTTCCAGACGCAGCTTCTGTGCGAGCAGGTTGTGGGCCGGGGGCTTCGGCGGCGGAGCTACGCGCTGAACGACGAGGGCCGCCTCGACCCGGAGTACGCGGAGGTGTTCGGGGTCCCGTTCTCTTTCATCCCCTGCGCGGGCTCTCAGGGACAGGTGCGAACGGGGCGCACGCCGACCCGCGTACGCGCACTGGAGGAACGCGAGAGGCTGGAGATCACGTTCCCGCGGCTTATCGGGTACCGGTATGAGATGGGGAGCGAGACGCTGAGGGCCGAGTTCAGCGAGGACTCTGTCCGCGTGCTGTCCACGCTGGACGTACCGACGAAGACTGAAAACGCGCCGATAGTGGGCGAGACGGTGATAATGACGCTGGACGACCTTAAGAGGTACCGCGAGCAGGAGGTCGCCTTCCTGCTGGCCAAGCTGACGCTGGAGAAGTACTTCCGGGACGACGACGGCAGCAACGTGAAGCAGTGGCTGTTCCCGCAGGTCCTCTCGATAGCGCGGCGCTGGCTCCAGGAGTGCGTGACGCTCAAGGACAACACGTTCAAGCAGCTGCTGTTGCTTTCGAAGCTGGCCGACGACGCGTCCGACCGCATCTACCGGGCGATAGCGGCGTCGGCGGAGGGCGGGCGGACGCTGGTGCCGGTGGTGGCGCCGTACGACTCGATCGGCTCCAGCCGCTACGTCGACTTTGACACGACGAAGGACACGTGGCAGACGGACGCCGCCAAGTGCCAGGTCTCGCACGTGGCGATAGACAGCGGCTGGGAGGCGAAGATGGCGCAGGCGCTGGAGGAGATGCCAGAGGTCATCTGCTACGTGAAGAACCAGGGGCTGAGCTTCAAGATCCCGTACACGCTGGACGGGCAGGAGAAGCAGTACTATCCGGACTTCATCGTGAGGGTCGATGACGGCCGTGGCCGCGACGAGCCGTTGAACCTCATCATTGAGGTGACGGGGGAGAAGAAGAAGGACAAGGAGGCGAAGGCGGCGACGGCAAGGAGTCTTTGGACGGCGGCGGTGAATAATGACGGCGGATTCGGGCGCTGGGCCTACCTGGAGGACTTCGATCCCTGGAACGCGCAGGCGGCGATACGGGAGTTCCTCGTGGGTGCGGCAGGGGTATGAGGAGCGCCAGGCTGCTGCGGGTTGGGCCGGAGGCGGTGGCGGCGTTCTGCCGCCGGCACCACATCAGGAGGCTGGCGCTATTTGGCTCCGTCCTCACACGGGAGTTCCGCCCGGATAGCGATCTCGATGTGCTGGTGGAGTTCGAGCCCGGCCATACGCCCGGGCTGGCGTTTTTCGAGATGGAGGAGGAGCTCTCGCGGCTTCTGGACCGGAAGGTAGACCTCAACACGCCACAGTTCCTGAGCCCGCGCTTCAGAGAGACGGTGCGAGCGGAGGCGGAGGTTGTGTTTGGCCCGGACTGACGAAGACCGGCTGGCGCATATGCTGGCGGCCGCGCGAAGGGCCAGGTGACTCGTGGAAGGACGCACGAGGGCAGACCTCGACGCGGATGACGTGCTGGTCCTGGCGTTGACGCGACTCCTCGAGATCCTGGGGGAAGCGGCGAGGGGTGTCTCGGGAGAGACGAGGGCGGGCCATCCGCACGTCCCCTGGGCGCAGATGACGGCGACGCGTGACCGCCTGATACACGGGTATTTTAACGTTGACCTGGACATCATCTGGGAGATCGTCAGCCACGACCTGGCGCCGGTGATCGACGCGCTCGAAACGATAACCCCGGAAGAGGAAGGGTAGCGATGGCGCGCAAGAAGAGCACGGGCAACCGTATCCCCGTAGAAGCGACGAAGCACAAGGACAAGCGGGTGAACATCCCGACGGAGGAGTTGCGCGACTTCGCCAGGGAGGATGAAGAGCGGCCGGAGAAGCTGCTGTACCCGCGCGACCCGTCGCTGGACCCGCAGCTGGTGTGGAAGGGGAAGGACGAGCAGGACCGGGAGCCGCTAGAGGTGCCGTCCGTCCCGGTGTACATCCAGGAGAAGATCCACCCGAAGGCGATCATCGAGAACGTGCGGGCGCAGGCGAAGAAGGGCGAGCCGCAGCAGGAGCAGCTGGCGCTGTTCGCCGACTTCAACGGGCTACCGTTCGAGGAGCAGATCGATTTCTACGAGCACGAGCAGAACTGGACGAACCGGATGATCCTGGGCGACTCGTTGCTGGTGATGGCGTCGCTGGCGGAGAAGGAGGGGCTCAAGGGCAAGGTCCAGATGATCTACATCGACCCGCCGTACGGGATCAAGTTCGGCTCCAACTGGCAGGTGAGCACGCGCAAGCGTGACGTCAGGGACGGCAGGGTGGAGGACGTCACGCGCCAGCCGGAGCAGATACGCGCCTTCCGCGACACCTGGGAGCTGGGCATCCACTCGTATCTGACGTACCTCCGGGACCGCCTGACCGTGGCACGCGACCTGCTCACGGAAACCGGCTCTATCTTCGTCCAGATCGGCGACGAGAACGTGCACCTCGTGCGGTCGCTTATGGACGAGGTGTTTGGCAGCGAGAACTTCGTCTCGCTCATCAGCTTTCGGACGACGTCCAGCCTGGGCGGGGACTATCTGGGGAAGAGCTCAGACTACCTGATCTGGTACAGCAGGTCCCTAGGGCAACTGAAGTATCGAGGCCTATATCGACCGCGTGGGATAGAAGACGACGTCGGGGCTAGATTTCGGCGCGTTGAGCTCGTGGACGGGAGCCGCCGGCCGATGTCAGCCGCTGAAAGACAGAATCCCGACGCGCTGCCGACAGGCGCAAGGATATATCGCCATGATAACTTGACCTCCCAGAGCGGGACAGAGAAGACCCGGTTCCGGGTCTCGCTGGACGGCAACGCCTTCACGCCGGGCAACGGCTACTGGAAAACCAATGAAGCTGGGATGGACAGACTCCGTGATGCCCATCGCCTGGCGGCTCCTACGCCTAAGTCTATCGCTTACGTGAGGTTCCTCGAAGACTTCCCCCTGGCGTCGCATTCGAACGTTTGGACGGACACTCAAACCGGTGCCTTCACGGACCCGAAAACATATGCAGTTCAGACGAACACGAAGGTCATTGAGCGCTGCGTCCTCATGACCACTGACCCGGGCGACCTGGTACTTGACCCCACATGCGGCAGCGGCACTGCGGCGTACGCGGCGGAGCAGTGGGGACGCCGCTGGATCACCATCGATACCAGCCGCGTGGCGCTGGCGCTGGCCCGGACGCGGCTGATGTCGGCGCGCTACCCGTACTACCTGCTGGCGGACTCGCCGGAGGGCGTCAGGAAGGAGGCGGAGGTCACGGGGCTGACCCCGCCGGACTACAAGACCGAGGGCGACATCAAGAAGGGGTTCGTGTACAGGCGGGTGCCGCACGTCACCCTGAAGTCGATCGCCAACAACCCGGACATCAAGGAGGGGATGACGCGGGAGGCGATCGACGCGGCGATCGCGCGGCACGCGGACACGGAGACACTGTACGACCAGCCGTACGGGGACAGCAAGCGCATCCGGGTGAGTGGCCCGTTCACCGTGGAGAGCCTGTCGCCGCACCGGGTGCTGTCGACGGAGGAGGAGCGGCCGGAGAGCGAACGGGAGGCGATGCGGTCGGCGAACGTGGGGCAGTTCGAGTGGATGATCCTGGAGAACCTGAGGAAGGCGGGCGTGCAGAACACGCGCAAGAACGAGCGGCTGACGTTCGAGCGGCTGGAGCCGTACGCGGGGGAGTGGCTGCACGCGGAGGGCGAGTACACGGAGAAGAGCGGCCTGGCGCGCCGCGTGGCGGTGTCGCTGGGGCCAGAGCACGGGACGGTGGGCGCCGAGCAGGTGAAGGAGGCGGCGAAGGAGGCCATGAAGGGCGCCGGCTTCGACCTGCTGATCGTATGCGGCTTCGCCTTCGACGCCCATGCCGGCGAGACGGCGAAGGAGTTCTCGCCGGACGGGGAGAAGCGCGACGAGCGGGCGGGGTTCGTGGCGGAAGGGACGCGGCAGTACGGGAAGCTGCCGGTGCTGCTGGCGCGGATGAACCCGGACCTGGCGATGGGGGACGAGCTGCTGAAGAAGACGGGGGCCGGGAACCTGTTCATGGTGTTCGGCGAGCCGGACGTCTCGATCGAGAGGGAAGACGGGAAGCTGCTGGTGGAGATCCGTGGTCTGGACGTGTACGACCCGACGACCGGCCAGGTCCGGTCGAGCACGACGGACGACATCGCCTGCTGGTTCATCGACACGGAGTACAACGGCGAGAGCTTCTTCGTGCGCCACGCCTACTTCACGGGGGCCGAGGAACCGTACGACAAGCTGAAGCGGGCGCTCCGCGCGGAGGTCGATGAGGCGGCGTGGTCGGCGCTGTACTCGACGCGGAGCTACCCGTTCGACCCGCCGGAGAAAGGCAAGATAGCGGTCAAGGTCATCAACCACTACGGCGACGAGGTGCTGAAGGTGTACGAGGTGTAAGGGGTTCGACCTGAGAACCCGACCAGGCTGAGGCGAGGGCGGGCGTGCTCGCCGGGGCCCACGAGGGCGTGTGCTAGAATGGCGGCGAATCCGGCCCAGGCGGGGGTCCTTCGACCCTTCGACAGGCTCAGGATGAGCGGCGGCCGTCAATGGCGTTGTACACGCCCCAGCCGCCGTCGGAGGCGGCCTTGCCGCTAGGGTTGTCGAGGCCGTTCTCGCAGGCGATGACGTTCGGTCCCTGCGGCATGTCGTGGTCCGGGTTGTTGCCGTTGCCCACACCGGGGTGGAAAGCGACCGCTCCCGCCACTGTGCCAAGGGCCACAATCGGTAAAGGACCGGGCGCGGCACTGGGGGCGTGCGGGGACACGGGGACGGACGCGCGGAGGGCGCGGGCACGTGGGCGGCAGGGCGCGCGCGGGCACCTGAACCTGCCTGCCGGCAGGCAGGGGTAGCCGCCTACGAGCTCCCGCCTTCGCTGACGGCGGGGGGCGGGGGCGGGGCCAGGCAGCGGTGGGCGGGTAGCTCGGGGGCGATCGTGAGACGGCCCGCAGAAAGCACTCTGCGGGCGGTCTTCGGGGCATGCACTCGGCGTCGAGTGTCGTGGGGTTACTGGAGTGGTGATCCGGGCATCGGCTGGAGGATGGAGCTGGAGAGGCCGGCGATCTTGGGGCCGGTCTCGGCGATCAGCTTCTGCCAGTCGGGGTCGGCCTGGAGGGCTTCGCCGGAAGCGCCAACCGCGGCCCAGTCCTGGTAGCCGAAGATGTGAATATGGTCGCCTGACCCTGTGCCGCCAAAGGCCACCGCGAAGTTGGCGATGGGCTTTCCACCATGCTTGGACACGATTTCGTTCACCCGGGCAACCAGAGGCATGAGAGCAGGCGCCTGACCTGGTCCGGGCGTTATTCTGAATCCTGCGTAGATCACGGGGGGTTTCCTCCTTTGAATTGTCACCGAGCGCAAGAGAGATGGTGACACGGGAATCGGGTGGTGTCAATTGAGCGGGCGTGGATAGCCCCCGGCGGGGAATTGGCCACAGATCCTCCAAAGGCGGACAGGTTGTCGCAGATGGGCGCGGATAGGTGGAGCCCTCACCCCCGGCCCCCTTCGTGTCTCCCGCGCTTCCGCGCCGCCCACTCAGGGCAGGCTTTCTCCCGTGAGAGGGAGAGGGGAGGGCAGCGAGGCCCTTCGACAGGCTCAGGGCGAACGGATATGACGGGCGGCGCGGTGGGCGCGGCAAGCAGCGTCCCTACGGGACGAGCGGGAAGGGACGGGCGGGATCAGGCGGCGGGGGCGGCGGCGGGGACGAGAGAGCCGTTGGGGTTCATGCGGTAGGGGATGGCGTCCTCGGAGATGTCAGGGAGGAGCTCGTCGCCGACCTGGATTACGGCGCCTTCGGGGAGGTCCCAGCTCTCGCGGGCGGCGCGGCGGAGGGCGGCGCGGTTCTCGAGGCCGAGGGCGGCGTAGGTGGGGTTGAGGACGTCGGTGATTACCTGGCGGGCGGAGTCGATGCCGGTGGAGAGGACAGCGGCGAGGAAGGCTTCGGCGTTGGGCAGCTTGACTATGGGCATGCGGTAGCGCTCGTAGACGTCCCAGATGGCCTGGAGGGCCTTGTCGGGCCAGAAGCGGAGGTAGACGCGGGTGATCTCGCGGAAGACGCCTTCGTGGAAGCCTTCGTCGACAGCCAGCACGCCGCAAACGCCGGCGATGGCCGGGTACTCCGGGCGGCCGGCGGCATCTTTGGGGGCGCCGTACTCCCGCCAGAGGCGCTTCTGCAGGTCCTGGTAGTTACGCTTGGTCTGGCGCTCCTGGCCGATGGCGTAGGCGGCGCCACGCTCCGGGGTGGCCTCGTGCCCGGTCTGACGCTCGAAGGTCCAGACGTCCTGGCCGCACTGGTAGGCGTACTCGTCCATCTCTTTCTGGGAGTACAGCCCGGAGTCGGTCAGGCTGTACCAGAGCGCCTTGCTGTGCCGGGTCTCATCGTAGACCCACTGGGTGTAGATGTGGCGGGTGTTGACGCTGTCACCGGAGGCCTGGATGGCCATCTGGGCGTAGTCCTCGATGAAGTACTCGATGCCAAAGTCGCCGAGGAGGATCTCACGCGATTCGGGGCTGGTCTGGGAGGCGTAGTCCGGCATCTGACGGCGCTGGGGCAGGTGCTTGGCTATCCAGCGCGGGCCTCGGGCGAAGTAGCGGTCGTAAATCTCGCCGACGGCTTTCTGGATCGCGGTATTGCGACCCGCCGGCGTCCAGGGATTGGTCATCTGATAGACCACGGTATGGCTCCCTCTGGCGCGCTCCCCGCTATACCTTCACTCTGGGGCGTGAGAAGCTGCGCCGTCCCCAACCGCTGCGCGCCCTCATCCGGCCGTTGGTCTGTGGCTGCACCACAGGCTCTCCACTGGCGCCGACGCGAGGTAGCCTGCGGCCGAGGCCGCGTTCGATCTCCTGTAGCTTGGGAAGGTCTACGGCGCTCACCAGAGTAATGGACTCACCGGAGCGGCCGGCTCTGCCCGTTCGTCCGACTCGGTGCGTGAACAGCTCATGCGTCTCCGGTAGATCGTAATTGATTACGCGGGCGATGTGAAGGATGTCCAGGCCACGAGCGGCAACATTTGTGGCGGCGAGAATGTCGGCGTGACCGGAACGGAATCGCGCTACCTCGCGGTCGCGCTGTCCCTGGGCGAGGTTGCCCTGCAGCACGGCGACGCGGAAGCCGGCGTCGCCGAGGCGGCGGCCGAGGTTTCGTACGCCCCGCTTGGTGCGGCCGAAGACCAGCGTGCTGCCCTCGGTCTGCTCCTTGAGCAGACGCACCAGCACCTGGAACTTGTCCTCGCGGTACACCTCCATGACGGTGTGTTCGATGTCGGGCTCGGGCTCCGGGTCGTCGGACTCGTCGGAGCTGACGACTTCGGGGTTGTTGAGGTGTTTGGCGGCGATCTTGTGCACCCATTCCGGTGTGGTGGCGGAGAAAAGGGAGGTCTGGCGGTTGCTCGGCGTCTTGGACAGTATCCGGTCGACGTCCATGGCGAAGCCGCGGTCGAGCATCTCGTCGGCCTCGTCGAGGACGAGCATCTGGACGCGGTCCAGGCGGAGCGCGCCCCGCTGCAGGTGATCGAGGACGCGGCCGGGCGTGCCGACGACGATCTGGGCGCCGGCGCGGAGCTCTTTGTCCTGGGTCTGGTAGCCGACGCCGCCGTACAGCAACGTTACGCGCAGGCCGGAGCCTTCGCTGAGGTCGCGGAAGACGGAGCCGACCTGCTGGGCCAGCTCGCGCGTGGGCACGAGGATCAGGGCCTGGGCGGCGCGGGAACCCGGATCGGCGCGCTCCATGATGGGGAGGGCGAAGGCCAGGGTCTTGCCGGAGCCTGTGGGCGCCTGGCCGATGACGTCACGTCCGTCCAGCAGCAACGGTATGGTCTTCAGCTGGATAGGCATGGGCGTATCGATGTTGGCGCGCTGGAGAGCGCGACGGTTGGGCGCGCTCAGGGGGAAGTCCTGGAAAGAGGGCAAGTTGAAGGAACCTTTCGCTTGCTGAGAGAAATGGTGGTTGGTGGTCGGGGCCGAGTAGTTATCGATTTCACTATCAGTGTAGCGGCAACCGCGGGGCTGTGCAAGGGGCTCCTGCCAGCACTGTGTTCCCCAGTCGCGCCGCCCGTTGGACGGGCGACGGGCCTGGCTGGCCCGTATTTTGACATCATCGCCCATTTGTCGCAGGATTAGGCCTGCTGTCCCGAAGACGGTAGAAGGAGAGGAACCAGTTGCTCTGTCCAGCGTGCGGACTCGACAACCCCGATACCGCCAAGTTCTGCCGCGAGTGCGCCACGCCGATGCGGGCCGAGTTGATCTGTTCGAACTGCGGGACGTCCAACCCGCCCGGCGCCAAATTCTGTACCGAGTGCGCCCAGAACTTGACCCAGCCGTCGCCGGCGGGCACACCCACGCCGGCGCCGTCGCCCGCCCTCCCGGCGTCCTTCGCCGGCGGCCGCTACCAGGTGCAACGCTTCCTGGGCGAAGGCGGCCGTAAGCGGGTCTACCTGGCGCACGACGAGAGGCTGGACCGCGACGTGGCCATCGCCGTCGTCAAGACCGAGGGGCTGGACCAGGAAGGGCTGTCTCGCGTCCGCCACGAGGCGCAGGCGATGGGCCGCCTGGGCGACCACGCCAACATCGTCACCGTGCACGACATCGGCGAGGAGAACGGCCCGGACGGGCAGGCTCAGCCGTATATCGTCAGCCAGTTCATGGCGGGCGGCGACCTCGAGGGGCTATTGCGAGACGCCGAAGGCCACCGCCTGCCCATCGATCGTGCCGTGAGCATCGCCAACCAGATCAGGCAGGCGCTGGAGTACGCCCACGACCGCGGCGTCATCCACCGCGACCTGAAGCCGGGCAACATCTGGCTGACCGAGGATGGCGCGGCCAAGCTGGGCGACTTCGGCCTCGCCGTCGCCCTCGACCGCTCGCGGGTGACGATGGCCGGGATGATGCTGGGGACTGTCGCATACATGCCGCCGGAGCAGGCCCTGGGCCGCCAGGCCGACGCCCGCAGCGACCTCTACTCGCTGGGCTGCGTGCTGTACGAGATGGTGACGGGCAGGCCGCCGTTCCTGGGCGACGACACGGTGGCGATCATATCGCAGCACATCAACACGGCGCCGGTTGCGCCCTCCTGGCACAATCCGGAGATCCCCCGGGCGCTGGAGGCGCTCATCATGCGCCTGCTGGCCAAGGACCCCGACGAGCGGCCGGAGAGCGCTGCGGCCATACCCGAGGCGTTGAATGCCGTCCTGCAGTCGGAGTCCGGCGGCTCGACGACGGTCCAGGAGGTGAACCCCCTGGACCGCCTGGCCGGCGGCATCTTCGTGGGGCGCGAGAAGGAGATGGACGAACTGCGGGCCGGTCTGGAGGACTCGCTGTCCGGCCGCGGCCGCCTGCTCATGCTGGTGGGGGAGCCGGGGATCGGCAAGACCAGGACGTCGGAGGAACTGGCGACGTACGCGGGGCTGCGCAACATTCAGGTGCTGTGGGGCCGCTGCTACGAGGGCGAGGGCGCTCCCGCCTACTGGCCCTGGGTGCAGGCGGTCCGCTCCTACGTCCACGATCGTGACGCCCAGGAGCTGGCCTCGGAGATGGGGCCGGGCGCGGCCGACATCGCCGAGGTGGTGTCGGAGGTTCGGGAGCGGTTGCCGGGGCTGCCCAAGCCGCCAACGCTGGAGCCGGAGCAGGCCCGCTTCCGCCTGTTCGACTCGATAACGACGTTCCTGAAGAACGCCTCCAACCGCCGGCCCCTGCTGCTGATCCTGGACGACCTGCACTGGGCGGACAAGCCGTCGCTGCTGCTGCTGCAGTTCCTGGCCCGCGAGCTGCGGCAGTCCCGGCTGACGGTGCTGGGCACGTACCGCGACGTGGAGCTGCGACGCCAGCACCCGCTATCGCAGACGCTGGGGGAGCTCGGGCGGGAGGGGCTGAGCCAGCGCATACTGCTGCGCGGCCTCACCGAGCGGGACGTGGCGCGCTTCGTCGAGATCACGTCGGGGGTGACGCCGCCGGAGGCGCTGGTGGAGGCGGTGTACCGCGAGACCGAGGGCAACCCGTTCTTCGTCAACGAGATCGTGCGGCTGCTGGTCGCCGACGGGCGGCTGGAGAAACCGGAAACGGTCACATCCTGGAGCGTGACGATCCCCCAGGGCGTGCGAGAGGTGGTGGGGCGGCGGCTGGACCACCTGTCAGACGAATGCAATCGGGTCCTGACGATCGGTTCGGTCATCGGACGGGATTTCGCACTGCGGACGCTGGAGCAGGTCCTCGGCCAGGCTCAGGACGAACGGCTGTCCGGCGACCGGCTGCTGGAGGCGCTGGAGGAAGCGGTGGCGGCGCGGGTCATCGCCGAGAAGCGGGACGCGGTGGAGGAGTACACGTTCACGCACGCCCTGATCCGGGAGACGCTGTACGAGGAGTTGAGCACGACGCGGCGCGTGCGGCTGCACCGGCAGATCGGGGAGGTGCTGGAGGGGCTGGACGCGGAGGGGAACCTGCCCCAGCTGGCCTACCACTTCGCGGAGGCGGCGCCGGGCGGCGACATGGACAAGGCGGTGGACTACGCCAAACGTGCCGGGGAGAGGGCCCTCAGCCTCTACGCCTACGAGGAGGCCGCGGCACACTACGAGCGGGCGCTGCAGGTCGCTGAGCTGAAAGAACCGCCGGACGACGCTGAGCGTGGGGATCTACTGGTCGCTCAGGCTGAGGCCCAGACCAGGTCCGGCGAGCCAGTGAAGGCGATAGAGGCCGCGGGCGCCGCCCTTGAGCTTGGAAGGAGGTCGCGTTCACCGGAGCTTCTGACACGGGCAGCGTTGGTGTTTGAGGAGGCGCGTTTCTTCACCGGGCAGGGCGGCCCCGACGAGACACAAGGCTCCGTCCTCGAGGAGGCGCTTGCCTCGTTGGGGAACGAGCCCAGCGCCCTCAGAGCGCGGCTGCTGTCTACACTGCCGCGAACCCTCTGGCTCACGGCCCCAGCAGAGTCGAAGGTGGCCTGGGCAAGCGAAGCAATAGAGATCGCAGGGACGATCGACGACCTGGCCGTGAAGATATACGCCCTCCACGGAATGTACTGGGCGCTCTGGGGCCCCCAACACGTGGAGAAGCGGGTTGAGGTCGCCGACGAGATGGCCCGGCTCGCCGAAGAGGCGGGGGACAAGGGGCTCGCGACCGGCGGGTATGTCTGGGCGATAACGAACCTCCTCGAGCTGGGCGACATCGAGGCCGTCGACCGGAAGATCGAGGCCTTCGCCCGGCTGGCGGAGGAGCTGCGACAGCCCTTGCTGCACTATAACCTAGCCATCTGGAGGGCGATGCGCGCTCTACTCCAGGGCCGCCACGATGAAGCCGAGAGGCTGACGCTGGAGGCGCTCAGCGCGGCCCGGCGCGCCCAGGCATCGTTGCAGTTCTTCGGCGTCCAGATGTACGACCTGCGCTGGAAGCAGGGCCGCCTCGGGGAGCTCGAAGGTCAGGTGAAGGGCTTCGTGGAGCAAAACCCTCAGCTACCAGCCTGGCGCGCCGGCCTCACCTTCCTGTACGCCGAGACCAGCAAGGAGAAGGAGGCGCGGGAGGAGCTTGAGCGGCTAGCCGCGGAGGGGTTCGAGAACCTACCGGTGGACGCCAACTGGCTCGTCTCTATAGGCCTTCTGGCCGACGCATGCGCGCTCCTGCACGACGACCGATACGCGCCGGCGCTGTACGAGATGCTGCGCCCGTACGCTGGGCGCTGCGTCACGACCGGCATCGGTGTCACGTGTATCGGGGCCGCGTCTCGCTACGTGGGAACACTGGCCGCCCTAATGGGCCGCTGGGACGAGGCCGAGAAGCACTACCAGGACGCGCTGGAGCTGAACGCGAAGATCGGCTCGCCGCCCTGGGTGGCCCTCACCCAGCAGTGGTACTCGAACATGCTCCTGACCCGCGACGGTCCCGGCGACCGGGCGAAGGCGCTATCGCTGCTGACCGAGGCGCTGGACGTCGGCCAGGAGTGCGGGATGGCGACGCTCGTCGAGCGCTGCCTGGGACTCAAGCTCAAGGCGCAGGGCGTCTCTTCGACCGACATCCAGACCTCAATCGACGCCGTGGCGGCCTCCGTGTACGCCGACAAGCCGGACCTGCGGCCGCACGCGGCGCCGGACGGGACGGTGACGATCCTGTTCAGCGACATCGAAGGCTCGACCGAGATGACGGAGCGGCTGGGGGACAAGCGCTGGATGGAGGTGCTGCGAGAGCACAACGCCATCGTCCGCGAGAAGGTGAAGGCGCACGGCGGCTTCGAGGTGAAGTCGGCGGGGGACGGGTTCATGCTGGCGTTCGGGTCGGCGCGGCGGGCGCTGGAGTGCGCGATCGATATCCAGCGGGCGCTGGCCGAGCGGAATGCGTCTCTACCCGCTCACCCTGAGCCTGTCGAAGGGCGAGCGGAGCCACACGCTGCCGCTCATACTTCGACAAGCTCAGCACGAGCGGGTAGAAGCGTTGAGGTCGAGCCCATCAACGTCCGCATCGGCCTGCACACGGGCGAGGCGATCAAGGAGGGCGAGGACTTCTTCGGGAAGCACGTGAACCTGGCGGCGCGCGTCGCCGGTCAGGCGAACGGGGGCGAGATCCTGGTGTCGTCGCTGCTGAAGGAGCTGACGGACAGCGCCGGCGAGTTCGCGTTCGCCGCTGAGCGGGAGGTGGAGCTCAAGGGGATCGCGGGCTCGCAGCGGGTCTTCGCGGTGGGGTGGGAGTAGACGGTGCGCTGTCCGTCCTGCGACGCGGATAACCGAGAGGATGCCTCCTTCTGCGATGGCTGCGGCTCGGCGCTGCCCAGGGTGTGCCCGGCGTGCCAGGCCCAGCTCAGGCTGTCGGCGCGGTTCTGCGATTCCTGTGGCCAGGCCGTCGATGAGCCAGGACAGCGATCGCGCACTCCGACGCCGGAGCCAGCGGTGGCCCTGCCGGAGTCGTTCGCGGGGGGCCGGTATCAGGTGCGGCGCTTCCTGGGTGAGGGCGGGAGAAAGCGCGTCTATCAGGCGCACGATTCCCGCCTCGACCGCGACGTAGCCATCGCCGTCATCAAGACGGAGGGGCTGGACGAGACGGGCCGGACGCGGGTACAGCGCGAGGCGCAGGCGATGGGCCGGCTGGGCGACCACCCGCACATCGTGACGATCCACGACGTCGGGGACGAGAACGGCCAGACGTACATCGTGTCGCAGTACATGGCCGGCGGCGACCTGGAAGGGGCGCTGCAGCGGGCGGACGACCATCAGCTGCCGGCGGCGGACGTCCTCCGCATCGGCGGGCAGATCTGCGGCGCCCTGGAGCACGCGCACGAACGCGGCATCATCCACCGCGACCTGAAGCCGGGGAACGTGTGGCTGACCGAAGACGGTGACGCCAAGCTGGGCGACTTCGGCCTGGCCGTCGCCTTCGACCGGTCGCGGGTGACGATGGAGGGGATGATGGTGGGGACGGTGGCCTACATGCCGCCCGAACAGGCGCTGGGGCGGCAGGCCGACGCGCGCAGCGACCTGTATTCGCTGGGCTGCGTTCTGTACGAGGCGCTGACCGGCCGGCCGCCGTTCGCCGGCGACGATCCGACGGCTGTTATCAGCCAGCACATCAACACGTCGCCGGTGGCCCCGTCCTGGCATACGGAGCACTGCCCTCCGGACCTCGAAGAACTGGTCCTGCGGCTACTGGCGAAAGACCCGGACCAGCGGCCGGCTTCGGCCGCGGAGGTCCTCGCTGCCCTGGGCAAGATAGACCCGGCGCAGAAGAGCGCCTCGCACTCCGAGTCCAACGTGCTGGACCGGCTGGCTCGCGGTGTCTTCGTGGGGCGGGAGCAGGAGCTGGAGCGGCTGCGCAAGGCGTTCGACGCGGCGATCTCTGGTCAGGGCGGGCTGGTGATGCTTGTCGGCGAGCCCGGCATCGGCAAGACGCGGACGGCGCAGGAGCTGGAGACGTACGCGCGAATGCGGGGGGCCGCCGTGCTATGGGGTATGGGACACGAGAGCGCGGGGGCGCCGTCGTACTGGCCCTGGATGCAGGTGGGCCGGATGTACGGTTCGACCCACGACCTGGCCGAGCTGGTCCCGGACATGGGCGCCATCGGCGGGCATCTCGTCAAGATCTTCCCGGAGTTGCCGCAGATTCTGGTGTTCGCGGAACCCGAGACCATGAGCGATCCGGAAGCGGCGCAGTTCCAGCTGTTCGACGCCTACACGACTTTCATCAGGGCGATCGCGAAGCGCATGCCGCTGGTGATCACCCTGGACGACCTGCACTGGGCGGACAAGCCCTCGCTGTCGCTCCTGCGGCACCTGGCGCGGGAGCTCTCCCGCTTGCGGGTGCTGGTGGTTGGCACGTTCCGGGACACGGAGCTGGCGCGGACTCATCCGCTGTCGGAAGCCCTGGCAGCCCTCAACAGAGAACCCGGCTTTCAGCGCGTCGTCCTGCGCGGCCTGTCCCGCGAGGAGGTCGCGGGCTACATTCGCGCCGTGGCGAACCTGGAGCCGGCGAGGCCGCTGCTGGACCGGATATACGAGGAGACGGAAGGCAACCCGTTCTTCCTGTCGGAGGTCGTGACGCTGCTCACGCAGGAGGGCGCGTTCACCAGGCAGTCGGTCTCCGACATCGCGGTGCCGGACGGGGTTCGGGAGGCGCTGGGGAGGCGGCTGGACACGCTTTCGGAGGAGGCGAACGAGCTGCTGGGCGTAGCGGCGATCGCCGGTCGCGAGTTCACCTACGAGACTCTGTCGCTCCTGAGCGAGAACCAGGAGGAGCTGCTCCACCTCATCGAGGAGGCGCTGGAGGCGCGGGTGATCGAGGAGATGCCGCAGCCAGGGCGCTACCGCTTCACCCACGCGCTCATGCAGGAGACCCTCTTGGGAGAGCTGTCCACCACGCGGCGGGTGCGGATACACGGACAGGTAGCCGAGGCGCTGGAACGGCGGTGGGGTGAGCGGGCCGACGAACGGGCGACGAGGCTGGCGAGACACTTCGTGGAGGCGGCGATGCTGTCGCCGCGGCACGCCGAGAAGGCGGCGCACTACTCGAAGCTGGCGGCGCGGCAGGCCGAGGCCCAGTACGCTTGGGACGAAGCGGCGCGGCACTATGAGGACTGCCTGACGCTTGTGGCCGGGGCCGAGGAGCGGTCGGACGAGGACGAGGCGGAGCTGCTGGTCGCGCTGGGTGTGAGCGCCCGCAACGCCGGTGACTACCGCAAGTCCTGGCGATCGCTGATGCGCGCGATCGATCTCTACCGGGAGGTCGGCGACGCCGCCGGCATGGCCAGGGCCACGATCCAGGCGTTGCTCATGGTGGCGCCGCCCGACCGGCAGGCTGCGCTGGTCAAGGAAGCTCTGGCGGCGCTGGGCCACGACGAGCCGTACCTGGAAGCTCAGCTGTTGGTCTATTCGATGATGCCCAGGATGGGAGGAGGGGCGGCCCCGGGGCTGGACGAGGGCGTGCGGGCCCGCCTGCGCGAGCTCGTGGACGCCCACGATTTCAAGGACGTGCGGGCGCACATCCTCGGCGCGGAGGCGGGCCTCGCGTTCAGGGAGGGGGAGCTGAAGCGGGGTACCGACCTAATGCGGGAAGCGCACGAGACGCACGCCGAGCTTGGCCTGGCCCGCGAGGCGGCGAACGACCTGTTCTTCGTGAGCAACGGTGAGTACTTCCGGGGGCGGCTTGACGAAGGCATGGCCTCGGCCCAGGAGGGGCTGGAGTACGCCCACAGGCACCACCTGCGATATTTCGAGGAGAACTGCGCGGGCGCGTTCGCCGTAGGCTTGCTGGCCCGCTGCCAGTTCGCCGAGTTCGACGCCCTGGCCGAGGAGCGATCGGCGGACGACAGCTTCTTCATCCCGATGCTGGCCGCTTCCCGCCGGGAGATGGCGGGCGACATCGACAGGGCCGTCGCTCTGCTGCCGGAGCCGGCGGCGGCGGGGGGCTACCCCCCATTCCTCACGTATATCCACGGCACCCGGGCCCGCGTCTTCCTGAACGCAGGCAGGCTGGAGGACGCGCGGGAAGAGTTCGCGAGGGCACGAGAGGTGGCGGCGATGGACCCCGGGGCGTGGGTCGTAGACGGCATCCCGATACACGGCTCGACGGTGAGCGTACTGGACGAGGCGGTCCCCATCCTGGGAGACGCGGCGTTCGTGGCGGCCGCCGCTAAGCGGCTCACGGGGGATGAGTACAAGTTCGAGATCGGCCGCAGCGCGATCAGGGCGCAGGCGGCGTTGGCGCTGCACATCGGCGACGGGGACCAAGCGGAGCGGCGCTACAAGGAGGCGCTCGACTGGTGTCGGCGGGAGCGCTGTCCGGTAGAGGAAGGGCGCTGCCACTACGGGCTGGCCGAGGTGGCGCAGACACGCGGCCAGGTGGGCGAGGCGCTGCAGCACCTGGACCGGGCGGCGGCGCTGTTCCAGGAGCACGGGGCGCGGCTGTACCTGGACCGGGCGATCGCCAAGAAGCTGGAGCTGCAGGGCGTCTCCTCCACCGATATCCAGACCTCGATCGACGCCGTGGCGGCGTCCGTGTACGCCGACAAGCCGGACCTGCGGCCGCACGCCGCGCCGGACGGCACGGTGACGATACTGTTCAGCGACATCGAGGGCTCCACGGCGATGACGGAACGTCTGGGCGACAAGCGCTGGATGGAGCTGCTGAGGGAGCACAACGCCATCGTGCGCGAGAAGCTGAAGGCGCACGGCGGCTTCGAGGTGAAGTCGGCGGGGGACGGGTTCATGCTGGCGTTCGGGTCGGCGCGGCGGGCGCTGGAGTGCGCGATCGATATCCAGCGGGCGCTGGCCGAGCGGAATGCGTCTCTACCCGCTCACCCTGAGCCTGTCGAAGGGCGAGCGGAGCCACACGCTGCCGCTCATACTTCGACAAGCTCAGCACGAGCGGGTAGAAGCGTTGAGGTCGAGCCCATCCGCGTGCGGATCGGCCTGCACACGGGCGAGGCTATCAAGGACGGCGAGGACTTCTTCGGCAAGCACGTGAACCTGGCGGCGCGCATCGCCGGGCAGGCCAGCGGCGGCGAGATCTGGGTGTCGTCGCTGCTCAAGGAGCTGACGGACAGCTCCGGCGATATCGCCTTCGCCGACGAGCGGGAGGTGGAGCTGAAGGGGCTGTCGGGGACGCAGCGGGTGTTCGCGGTGGGGTGGGAGTAAGCCGGCGGGGCGCTGTGACTCCGCCTTCGACCCTTCGACCATTCGACTTCGCTCAGGACAGGCAGGCTCAGGACGAACAGCGCCGGGGAGTTCGCGAGTCAGCCGTCCTTCAGAATCCTGAGGCATAGCATCTTCGAAATGTTCAACAGGAGCCGGGCGGCGATCGCCGGGTCGCTTTTGATCATCGCCCGCAGCTTCGCTTCGCTCAGGCTGAGGATGCGCGCGCCGTCGGTCGCGGCATAGACGTCCGCGGAGCGCGGCCGCTCGAGCAGGAAGGCCATCTCGCCGAACACGTCCCCGGCGGTGAAGATCGCCTGCACAGCGTCTCCTTGCCGCACTTCGAGGGTGCCGTCCAGCACGACGAAGAGGTTGCGCGCGACGCCGCCTTTCTTGAGGACGCGGTCACCCGCCCGGCACTCGATGATGGAGCTCTTCTCGAGACAGAGTTCCGCTTCCTGTTCGTCGAAGCCATCGAGCGCTGAGATGCGGTTGGCGTCGAGCTCGCTGAGGGCGCCGTGGACCTCGCTCCAGTAAGCCGCCGGCGTCGTGTGAAGACGGCTCAACACGGCGCCGCGTTCGGCGAGCACGCGCCGGATGCATTCGGGGATGCGGGCGTCGTCGCCGAAGTCGCGCGCGTGCTCGGCGAGGGGTGAGTTCAGCCGCCGGATGTAGGCGACATCCTCGACCACACTGACTAGCGGTATCAGGTATCCCGCCTCGGCGGTGTTGATGTTCGTCTTGGAGTAGGTGCGCGGTCCGAGGCCGAGATAGAGGTTCAGCAGGTGGGGCTCGCAATCGCCGAAGATGAGCTGTATACGGCGCTCGTTGATCCAGGGGATGCCGAAAATCAAGAGCTGGAGGAGGACATCGCTGCCGCGCAGGTGAGGCCGCACCATAGCGCGCTCGCCCACCGCCATCGCCGAGGCGGGCAGCTCGGCGAGGAACGGGGCGAGGCCGTACTGGTCGACCATCCGTTGAGGAAACGGGGCGACGCCGCCCCAGGTAAGGCGCGAAGTGGCCACGACCTCGCCGTCTACAGCGGCGTAGGCGATCCGGCTGTGTTCGTCGCAGTCCTCGTAGAACATGCGGTGAGCGTGATCGGCGACCGACCGGTAGCGGCCCATCTCCTCCACGTACACGTCGTAGCGGAGGCGGTAGACTGCGCGTTTCTCTTCCTCCGTCTCAGCGACGCCGATGTACATATCCGGGACCTCGTTTTCCTGGCGAAAGTCGTGGCGACATTGTACGCTAACACACGCTCGCCGTTCGCCGTGTAGCGAGAGGTGGAGCGGCCGGGGGATAGTGGGGGCCCGGCGGGCGCGGGCTATCGATTGACGACAGGGAAGGACGGGACTGTTATGGCCTGCCGCGTGATCAGCATATCGAGGTCGATGGGGGCCGGGGGCGAGGAGATCGGGCGTTTGGTGGCGCGGGAGCTGGGGTTCCGCTATGCGGACGAGGAGATCATCGTCAAGGCCGCGGAGAGGGCGGGTGTGTCCGCTGAGACGGTGGCCAAGGTCGAGCAGGCGCCCAGCATGATCGAGCGAATCCTGGAGTCGATAGGGCGGACGCCGCCGGACCCTGAGGGCTGGTCCGGCGCCGCGCTGGCGGCGTCGACGGACAGGTCGGTCTACGAGGGGCTCATCGAGCGGGTGATACGGCAGACGGCAGGTGAGGGCGACGCCGTGATCGTGGCGCACGGGGCGAGCGTGCCGCTGGCGGGCACGGAGGGGGTGCTGCGGCTGCTTGTGACGGCCTCGCCGGAGGTGCGGGCCAAGCGAGTGGCGGAGAGAACGAGCCTGGGAGAGGCCGCGGCCAAGAAGGCGGTGGCGGCTTCGGACCGGGAGCGTAAGGAGTACCTGCGGCGGTTCTACGGGGTGGGGCGCGAGCAGCCGACGCACTACGACCTCGTGGTCAACACGGACGCGCTGTCGCCGGCGCTGGCGGCGCAGCTGGTGGTGGCCGCCGCCAGGGCGTAGCCGATGGAGCCGCAGATACGGTACGCCAAGACGAGTGATGGGGTGAACATCGCGTTCTGTACGCTTGGAGAGGGCGAGCCACTGGTTGTGACGCCGAACAATACACTCAGCCACGTTCAACTCGAGTGGCAGATTTCGGAATGTCGGGCGTGGTATCAGCGTCTCGCAGCGAGTCGCATGCTCATACGCTACGACGCCCGCGGCAGCGGCCTGTCCGACCGGGAGGTCGCGGACTTCTCTCTCGACGCCCAGGTGAGCGACCTCGAGGGCGGTCGCGGACCGGCTCGGTCTCCAGAAGTTCGCCCTCTTTGGAGCTAACCTCTCCTCGTGCGCCCCTGCAAGTGCGCCCCACGATAGCAGAGCAATATACGGCGGCACAAGCGGCGCAGGATCAGACCGTAGTACGAGCGCTCGTCGCGGGCGCCGCGTCGTAGGCCGCTGCCGGAGGAGGGGACGATTGCCATCCTCTCCAATCAAACCCTATAATAGCGGCCTGCTGGAAGTACGAAGATCGGCGGCCCAGCTTCGCTACCACTGGAAGGAGACCCTCGTGACCACTCAGCCCGCGATCGACGAAGCCAAAGGCGCGGAGTTTGTCGGGAAGGTTCTGAGCGACGTCGGCGCCGGCATGATGATGGCGCTCTGCGCAATTGGCGACCGCCTCGGGCTCTTCAAAGACTTGGCCGAGAAGGGCCCAGCCACGAGCATCGAGTTCGCGGCACGGGCAGGGATAAACGAGCGCTACGCCCGCGAGTGGTTGGGCGGGATGGCCGCGGCCGGCTATCTCGAGTACGACCGGGGCAGCGGCCGCTTCACACTACCGCCCGAGCACGCGCCGGTGCTGGTGCAAGAAGCCGGTCCCGTCTTCTTCGGCGGTATCTTCCAGATGTTACCCTCAGCCTTCCACAGAGTGGATCGAATTGCGCAGGCCTTTAATGAGGGTGGCGGGGTAACACAGTCCGAATACGGCCCCAATTGGTGGGAGGGGATGGAGAGGTTCACGGCTGGATGGTTCGAGAACTTCCTGCTTCAAGAGTGGATTCCGGCGATGCCCGAGGTGAAGGCCAAGCTGGAGCAGGGCGCGCTGGTCGCCGATGTCGGCAGCGGGAGCGGCCGCGCGCTGTTCAAGCTTGCCGAGGCTTTCCCAAACAGCAGCTACGTCGGCTACGACATCTCGGAGGCGCAGGTCGAGCGCGCCCACACCAACGCCCGCGAAGCTGGGTTGGGCGACAAGGTTCATTTCCGGTTGCACGACGTGGTCGAGGGGTTGCCTGAACAATACGACGTCATCACCACCTTCGACGTCATCCACGACGCGATCGATCCGCGTGGCCTGCTGCGCGCGATCCGCGAGGGGATCAAACCCGGCGGCTACTACGTGTGTCTGGATATCAACTGCTCCGACAAGCTGGAGGAGAACGTGGGGCCGCTGGGAACGTTGTTCCACGGCTTCAGCGTCCTCTACTGCATGACCACGTCGCTGGCCCACGGCGGCGAGGGGCTGGGGACTCTCGGCTTCCACGAGCGCATGGTGCGTGAGATGTGCCAGGAGGCCGGATTCAGTGAAGTCCGGCGCCTCCCGCTGGAGAACCCGTTCAACAACGTCTACGAGGTGCGCGCCTAGCCGCCGGCCGCACCGGGCGACAACACCCCCTGATCACGCTCGCCGTTTGCCGATGAACCCGGGGGCGGATTAGCGAGGCGCAGGGGAGGCCGCGAGTGAATGAGAATGGAGTGCCATCCCCTGGAAGGCGCGCCCCATGACACAAGAACTTCCGCAAGGCACGGTCACCGTCCTGTTTACGGACGTCGTCGGTTCGACGGACCTTGGTAGCCGGCTGGGTGACGACGCCTCCCAGGAGATACTGGGGGGCCAGCGGGACCTCGTGCGGGAACAGATAGCGGAGCACAGCGGCCACGAGGTCAAGGGCATGGGCGACGGCGTGCTGGCCGTGTTCACAAGCGCGCGGCAGGCGATCGAGGCGGCGCTGCGTTGTTCCGCCGCGGGGAACGACGCCGGGCTACCGCTGCACCTGGGCCTGCACGCCGGCGACGTCATTCGTGAGGAGGGAAACGTGTTCGGCGGTGCGGTGAACGTGGCCGCCCGGATCGCGGCAGAGTCGGCGCCGGGCGAGGTGCTGGTGTCGGACACCGTGCGGTCGCTGGCCCGAACCTCGGCGGGGGTCACGTTCGAGGACCGGGGCGAGCAGGCGCTGAAGGGAGTTGGGGAGACGGTGCGGGTGTGGGCGGTGCTGGAGGGCGGGTGATGGACGCGCCTCGCATCCAGTACACCAAGACCAGCGACGGGGTGAAGATCGCCTACCGCGTCGACGGCGACGGCGGTAAGACGCTCGTGTACATGCCAATGCCGCTGACGCGGCCTATGGAGACCGACAATCAGTTTCGCGACCGCGACAGAAACTGGCGGGAGCGGCTGGCCCGAGGGCGACGTGTTGCTCGGTTCGACTTTCGAGGCTCAGGTTATTCCGATCGAGATGTCTCGGACTTCTCACTGGATCGGATGGAGCTTGACCTGGCGGCAGTGATCCAAGGCCTCAACGCCCGCCCCGTCGCGATTTGGGCAGAGCTCGACTCGGGACCAATCGCTATTGCGTATACCGCGCATAATCCCGACCTTGTCGACGCCCTCGTGCTCTGGTGCAGTTGGGCGCGCGACGCCGATCTAGGCGACCGTTCTACGTGGGATGCGCTGGACACGATGATCACAACTAACCCGCGTCGCTACTTTGAGTTTCTCGCCACATCTGCCGCCGGGATCCCGGCATCCGAGGCTAGGCAAGCGGCGGAAGTGCTCGCCAGGGCCATTGACGCGGGCACCCTCAAGGCCTTCCTGGAACAGGTCTGGAGTTATGACGTGACGCCCTTACTTCCATCGGTGAAATGCCGGACGATGGTGCTTCACCCCACGGGACAAGATTTCTTCCCGGCGAGGCTGGCAGCGCGACTTGCCGCTGGAATAGCAGGTGCGGACCTTCGGATGATCGATAGTCAGACAATCGGTGTCACGCCAGATCTGGCGAATTCCATCGGCGACCTGCTGGACCGTTTCCTCGGCGTCGAGCTCGAAGCCCCGCGCGTCGCGGTAACCCACTCTTCCGGCACCGCGATCATTCTCTTCGCCGACATTGTGGACTCCACGGGACTGACGGAGCGGCTGGGGGACGCGGCGTTCCGCGACAAGGCGCGCGACCTGGACGGCGCCCTGCGGGCGATCATCCGTGACAACGCCGGCACACCCATCGAGGGGAAGCTGCTTGGGGACGGCGTGCTCGCCGTCTTCACCAGCGCCCGCCAGGCGATAGAGGCGGCGCTGCGCTGCGGGGAAGCAGGCAGCCACGGGGGGCTGCCCCTACACGTCGGGGTGCACGCGGGGGACGTCATCCGGGAGGAGGGAAACGTGTTCGGCGGGGCGGTGAACGTGGCGGCCCGCATCGCGGCGGAGTCGGCCCCCGGCGAGGTGCTGGTCTCGGACACGGTGCGCAGTCTCGCTCGAACGTCCGCCGGCGTCTCATTCGAGGATCGCGGCGAGCAGTCGCTGAAGGGGATCGAGGAGCCGGTGCGGCTGTGGGCAGTGAGGGAGCAAGGCTGATGGAGCCGGAGATCCGTTACACAACCACCGCTGATGGTGTCAGCATCGCCTACTACACGATGGGTGAGGGGCACCCGCTGTTGGTTACGTCGGCCGTTTGGAGCCACCTGCGATTGCAACTGGCGTTTCGGGAGTTTCACCGCAGCCGCAGCGGAGAGGGACTTGGGCGCGGCCTGCAGGTCGTGCGCTACGACGCGCGCGGCACGGGGCTCTCCGACCGGGACACTCTCGACTTCAGCATGGTCGCGCGCCTGCGCGACCTCGAAGCCGTTGTTGAGCGATTGGACCTCAGGCGTTTCGCGATCTTCGGCTCGACGCACGGCGCGCCAGCAGCAGTCGCGTATGCGGCCGGGCATCCGGAGCGCGTGTCGCACGTCATCCTCTTGGGTGGGTACGCCCGGGGGCGCGAGTATATGGAGGTGTTGGGAGACCGTTTGATGCGGGACGAGGAGTGGGAGCGTTTCACGCTCAACGTGGCCAACTGGGGGCTCCAGTATAGCGATAGCGGGGCGGCGCGAAGGCTCGCCTCGATCTTCCGCGAATCGATGACGCCGGAATCGTACCGCGCGTTCGTCGAAACAATGGACGCGGTCGACGTGACATCACTCCTTCCCCAGGTCGCGGCGCCGACTCTCGTGATGTACCGTCCTCAATCCGCCAACACGTCGCTGCGGGAATGGTCGCGAGAACTGGCTTCGAAGATCCCGGACGCGCGCTACGTGGAGCTAGCGAAGCGGGACGAGCCGGGGTGGACGGAAGAGGAGACGCGCATCGTCGAAGACTTCCTGGGAATCGAGAGTGAAGAGACCCGGTCTGAGAAGGAGCTCCCCTCCGGTACCGCCATCATCCTCTTCGCCGACATTGCCGACTCCACCGGCCTCACCGAGCGCCTCGGCGACGCCGCCTTCCGCGATAAGGCGCGAGCGCTGGACGAAGCGCTGCGCCGCGCAATCACGTCGAACGGCGGCACGGCGATCGATGGCAAGCTGCTCGGCGATGGGGTGCTCGCCGTGTTCACCTCCGCGCGGCAGGCGATAGAGGCGGCGCTGGCCTGCGGCGTGGCCGGCAGCGACGGGGGCCTGCCCCTCCACCTCGGCCTCCACGCCGGGGACGTGATCCGCGAGGAGGGGAACGTGTTCGGCGGGGCGGTGAACGTGGCGGCCCGCATCGCGGGCGAGTCAGCGCCGGGCGAGGTGCTGGTGTCGGACACCGTGCGGGGGCTGGCCCGCACGTCGGCGGGCGTGTCGTTCGAGGACCGCGGCGAGCGCTCGCTGAAGGGCGTGTCGGAGCCGGTGCGGGTGTGGGCGGTACGGGGAGCCGAACGAAGCCCTTCGACAGGCTCAGGACGAACGGAAGCGTGATGGAGCCGCTCCCTTCGATACCTCAGGGTGACCGGGAAGAGGCGATATGCGTGGGTGTGCCGGTGTCAGTCCAGGCCCATGGCCCGTTCGACGGCGGCGAGCTCGGCGGGCGTTTCGGTTATGTCAGCGTCGGCCTGTAGCGCCGTATCGGGGTCCTTGAGGCCGTGGCCGGTGACCACGCAGACGACGGTCTTGCCGGCCAGGTCGAGCCCGGATGAAGTGGCCTTGAGCAGGCCGGCCAGGCTCACAGCGCCCACGGGCTCCGGGAAGATCCCCTCTTCCTGGGCCAGGAGGTGGTACGCCGCCAGAATCTCGTCGTCGGTGACCGTATCAATGTCGCCGCCGGACTCGTCGCGTGCGGCCACGGCGCCGGTCCAGCTGGCCGGGTTGCCGATGCGGATGGCGGAGGCGACGGTCTCGGGGTTCTCCACCGGGTGGCCGAGGACGATGGGGGCGGCGCCGGCGGCCTGCCAGCCCATCATTCGCGGCTTGCCGGAGGCGATCTCGGACTGGTAGTACTCGACGAAGCCGCGCCAGTAGGCGGTGATGTTGCCAGCGTTGCCGACGGGCAGGAACAGGTAGTCGGGGGCGTCGCCCAGCGCGTCGACGATCTCGAAGGCGGCGGTCTTCTGCCCTTCGATGCGGTTGGGGTTGATGGAGTTGACCAGCGCGACGGAGTGCCGGGAGGTGATCTCGCGGGCGATCTCCAGGGCGGCGTCGAAGTTGCCTTTGAGGGCCAGGACACGAGCTCCGTGCATGACGGCCTGGGCGAGCTTGCCCTGGGCCACGTAGCCCCGGGGCACCAGGACGAACGCCTGCAGTCCGCAGTGCGCCGCGTAGGCGGCGGCAGCGGCACTGGTGTTGCCGGTGGAGGCGCAGAGCACGGCATTGGAGCCCGCCTCCAAGGCTTTGGCCACGGCGACGACCATGCCGCGGTCCTTGAACGAACCGGTGGGGTTGCACATCTCCAGCTTGAAGTACAGGCGCTCGCAGCCGACGCGCTCGACGAGGCGGCGGGAGAGGACGAGCGGTGTATCGCCCTCGCCCAGGTAGAGCATCGGCGTGGCGTCGCTGACGGGAAGGCGGTCCCTGTAGCGGCGGAGGACGCCCTGGCGGGAGCTATTTGTCGGGGTTGATCTCACTGCGGCTCAGCTCCTTGATCTCCTGGGTAAGCCCCTCCACCTGCCGGCGCCGCTGCCGCTCCATGGTCCGGAGCAGGCGCTTCATCTGCTCCAGCAGGACCTCCTGCTGCCCGCGCATCTCCTCGCCGATCTCCTCCATGCGGGCGGCCTGGCCCTGGGAGCGATGATCGATCCGGGCCAGGCTCTGCATGAACTCTGCGGTCTGCTCGCTGAGGCGGTTGGCCAGGGCTTCGACCTTGGTCAGGCGCTCGGTCAGCTGCTGCCGCTCGAAGCGGCCACGGTCCAGCTGCTCTTTGATCTCCAGGGGCAGCTTGAGGCTCTCCTCGAACTTGCCGATGCGCTCCACGCTACTCTGCACGCGCTCTTCCTGGAGGGTCACCTTCTCCAGCACCTCCGCGTCGCGCTTGTGCAGCGCCTCTACCTCGGTAGCGAGACCGTCGATGAGGTGCTCCAGGCGCATCGCCGTTTCCAGGTTCCGCGCGGTGCGATTGGTCAGCTCCTCTATGTCCCGCCGCAGCGTCTCCTGGCCCAGCCGTACGCCGGCAACGGCCTCGTCGGCCTTGCGCAGCGACTCTTCCAGCAGCTGCACGCGGCTATCGAACTGGCTGACCGTGCGCGCCGCCGTCTCCACCTGACTGAGCAGCGCCGCCCGCTCCTGGCGGTCCTTCTCCATGTCCGATTGCTGCTGGCGGTTTAGCTCCTCCGCTCGCGCCCCCTGCGAGTTCTGCCGCTCCTGGAGCTTGTCGGCCTGCGTTCGCAGGCGCCGGATGTCCTCCTGGAGTCCCCCCAGCTGGGTGGCGGTGGCGTCGTGGTCACCGGCGCTGCCCTCGATCTTGCGCAGGTTGGCGTCCAGGGTCCAGATCTGGCTCAGAGCCTGCTCCAGCTCGTGCTCCACCTTGTGCAGAGCCGCCTTGGCCTGGCGCAGCTCGTCGTCCAGCCACTGCAGCCGGCTCTCGGCCGAGGCTTCGGTCTTCTCGACGCTCACCTAGTCGTCCACCCTCAGGACGTTGCCCACGCTGGCCACCTCGGGCAGCTTGCGGACCTGGGCCATCGTCGATTGCACGGCGTCCTCACGCGCGGTGTGGCTCATTATGACAAGCTCGGCCGTCTGCGACGCCTCGTCCGTTTCCTTCTGGATGACGGAGGCGATGCTGACGCCGTGATCGCCGAACGCCTGGGCGATGCCGGCCAGCACGCCCGGCCGGTCTACGACCTCCAGGCGGATGTAGTAGCGCGTCGTCAGCTCGGCCATGGGGCGAATCGTGAGGTCGGAGTCGTATCGCCAGGGGAAGGGGCGGCCACCCTGGACGACGGCACGGGCGGCGTCCAGGACGTCGGCCATCACGGCGGAGGTGGTGGGCAGGGAGCCGGCTCCGGCGCCCTGAAATAGCACTTTTCCGGTCAGGTCGCCTTCGATCTGGACGGCGTTGAGCGCGCCGTCCACCTTGGCCAGCAGCTCGTCCTCGGGCAGGAGGGTGGGGTGGACGCGGGCCTGCACGGCGCCGTCCTCCCGGCGGGCAACGGCCAGCAGCTTGATGGCGTAGCCCAGCTCCCGCGCGTAGCGGAAGTCGCGGGCGGCCAGTTGGCCGATGCCCTCGCGGTGCACGTCGTCCGGGCTCACGCGGGTATGGAAGGCCAGGCTGGCCAGGATGGCCAGCTTGTAAGCGGCGTCGTGACCCTCGACGTCGTTCGTGGGGTCGGGTTCGGCGTAGCCCAGCTCCTGGGCGCTGGCCAGGGCGTCGCAGAAGTCCATGCCGTCCCGGCTCATGCGAGTCAGGATGTAGTTGGTAGTGCCGTTGATTATCGCTCGCACGCTGGAGATCTCGTTGGCGGAGAGGTCGCGTTTGAGGGGGGAGATGATGGGGATGCCGCCGCCGACGCTGGCCTCGTAGAAGACATCGACGCCGTTCTCAGCGGCCAGCCCCAGCAGTTCCGGGCCGTGCTTGGCCATGACCTCCTTGTTGGCGGTGACGACGTAGCGACCGCGGGCCAGCGAACCCTTGATCAGCTCGTAGGCGGGGTGCTCACCGCTCAGCATCTCGACGACGATGTCAACGTCGCCGGCAAGCGCCTCCTCGGCATCCTTCGTGAGCAGCCCGCGCTCGACGTCGACGGAGCGCTTCTTGCCGGGGTCGCGGACGAGGACGCTGCGGAGGACGAGAGGTGCGCCGACGCGCTGGGAGTAGGTCTGCGCCCGTTCCTGGAGAGCCCGGGCCACGCCACTGCCGACCACCCCCAGGCCCAGCAGGACGATGTTCACCCGGTCAGGCACAGCGACACCGCCGCTAGCCCGGGTAGACCCGCTCGACGGCCCAGGCTATCTTCTCGCCATCGCCGTCAGTCAGGTCCATGTTATTCACGACATCCAGCGTCGACCGATTCTCGTCCACCCAGCTCTCGAGCGCCCGAGAGGCGAGCGGCCTCTTTTGCCCTTCCTCGATAGCGCGGTCGTCGGCCTTCTCCTCGACCTCGATGACCAGTATGCCGCTGGCCGTGGGAATCGAGGTCAGGTCCCCGACCTCGGTCGCGAATATGAGGTCTTCGGTGGAGGCGTTGACGCCGCGGGGCACCCAGCCCACCTCGCCCCCGGCCTCCTTCGTGGCCGTGTCCAGCGAGCTTTCGGCGGCCAGCGCCGCGAAGTCACCCCCGCCTTCGATATCGGCGATCAACTCGTCGGCCTGCTCCTGCGTGGAGACGAGTATCTGGCGGTAGCGCACGGACTCCGCGGTTTCCGGCAGCTCGGATTCGAACTTCTCCAGTAGCTTCGTCTGCAGCACGGCGGCGCGGATCATCTCGCGGTACTCTTCCTCGGTGAGGCCGGAGCGGCTCAACTCCTGCTCGAACACCGTGTCGAAACTCTCGTCCTCTACCGTTATGCCGAGACGGGTGGCTATCTCGGCCTGCACGTCCTCATCGCTGGCGGTGACGTCCTTCTCGCCGGCGAACCGGCGCACGATCTCCTCCTGGATGAGGGTCTCCGCGACGGCCGGTACGGCGGTGGTGAAGGCGCCAGCCTGACTGTCCTGGCCGCCGACCTGGTCCACGAACATGCTGAGGCGATCGCTGAAATAGTCCAGCCGGAACTTGGTATCCTCCACCTGGACGGCGGTAGAACCGGGCCGCCCGCGTTTTTCCGTCTCGTCCTTCCAGAAAGCGTATCCGACGATGCCGAGGGCGACGACGACGAGGGCGATGACGGCGATGAGCCCGTAGAACTGGAAGCTCTGCCCGAGAAGGGTGTTGCCGATGGCGCCGCCGCGGTGCTCTTCCCATCGCGGCGTGGGTATCTTCGCCTGCCGACGCTTCTTAGCCAAGCGCCCTCTCCTTCCCGGTCTGATGCTGGGACAACATTGAAGGGATATTCGCCCCGGAGCCGGTCCGCCGGGCGGGCGGACCTGCCGGTGTTACCGGAGCGGGCCCACCCCCGAAGCTCGGATGTGCTCCACCGTGTAAGGGAGCAGCGCCAGGTGCCGGGCCCGCTTGATGGCCTGGGCCAGCGCCCGCTGGTGCCTGGCGCAGGTGCCGGTCTTGCGGCGCGAGTCTATGCGGCCCCTCTCGGAGATGAACTGTCGCAGGAAGTTGAAGTCCTTGTAGTCCACGAACGGCATCTTGTCCACGCACATGATGCAGATGCGGCGGCGGCCCCTTCGGCGCGTCCGCGGCCGAGACTCGGCGTCGTCAGGCGGGCGACGATCGCGGTCCCCGGCCGGAGCGGCCGGGGCGGTCGCGGGCGCGGCGGCGGGCGCGGCGGCGGGAGCGGCCGCGGGCGCAGCGGCCTCAGCGACCGGCTGCGCGGGCGCGGGCTCGCCGACGGCAGCGGGCGCCTCCACCTCGGCGGCCGGCGCCGGGGTTTCCTCGCTCGCCTCAACGACGGGCGTCGGCGCCTCAGCTTCAGCCGCCGCCGGAGCCTCCGCGGCCGGCTCAGGCACCGGAGCGGCGGCCTCGGGCTCAGGGGGCGGCGCCGCGGCCGTCTCCGGCTGCGGCTCGTCCTGCTCTATCTTCTCGTCGGGTTCGTTATCCATACCGCCTCGTTACTCGAACGGGACCTCTTCGGCCTCGAGGGGCTCGGCGGCCGGCGCGGGCGTCGACTCCGCGTCCTCCGGAAGCGGCGCGCCGCCCGGGCGATCGAGGAACAGCACCCTGTCGGCTACCACCTCGGTGCGATAGCGCTTCTGGCCGTCCTGGCCCTCCCAGGAGCGAGTGCGCAGCCGCCCCTCCACGTAGACGCGGCGGCCTTTCTGCAGGAACTGGCTGCACTGCTCCGCGAGCTTGCGCCAGGCCACCACGGAGAACCATTCCGTCTCCTCGTGCCGCTCGCCGTCAGGGCTGGTGTAGTTCCGGCTGGCAGCCACGCGGAAGCTGGTCATGGCGTTGCCGTCGGCGGTATAGCGCATCTCGGGATCGACTCCCAGGTTGCCGATGATCATTACCTTGTTGAGGCCCGCCATCGCCCCCTCCTTTCGGGCCCTTCTATTCGTCCAGCTTTACAACGAGATGCCGGATGACATCTTCGGACAGATGCAGGCTGGATTCGAGGGCGCCGAGCCGCTGCGGGTCCAGGCTGAGCTGGGCGATGAGGTAGCTGCCCTCGCGGTGCTTCTCAATGGGGTAGGCCAGCCGGCGCCGGCCCCAGGGGGTGACCCCCTTCACTTCCCCGCCCTGCTCGGCGATGAAGCCCTGCACGCGCTCCAGGGTGGAGGTGACGGCGTCGTCCTCCAGCGCCGGGCTGACTATCATGACGAGTTCGTAGTCGCGCAAGCGGCCTCCAGAAAGCTCTTGTAAGAGACAAACGCCCGGAGGAACACCCCTCACAGGCAAGCGGGATTATAACACGCGTCTCAGACCAGCAACAAGCGAGCGGAGGCGCTACGCCTCGGCGATACGCGTTCGAGCGAGCGACGGTATAGCAGCCATGCCCTCACTGGTCCACGCGTATCGTCGGCAGGGGGCGCTGCCCCCTCCGGGCGCGTGCCATACGTCACCGCCTTCATCGGCCGCGCCCAGGCGTTCGTAGAGCCGCCGCGCCCGGACGTTGCGTTCTAGCACCCACAGATAGAGGCCCGCGTTTGGGTAGTTAACGCAGCACCACTCTACGATTGCCACGAGGAGACGCTGGCCGACGCCGTCGCCGCGGCGGTCGCTCCGCACGTGGAGATTGTCCAGTAGCGTGCCCCAGCGCTGGTCATCAGCGCCGTAGGCGCAGGCGAAGCCTACCAGCTCCGCATCTTCCTCCGCCAAGATGACGTACTGATTCGGCGGCGGAGAGGACATTCGTTCCACCCAGACCGCCCGACGGTCATCGTAGAGCGGGCCGGTGACGAAGTCATCGCTGATCACCTGACCCTGGGCGCCGTCTCGCCAGCTCTCGGCGTGAAGGTCGGCGATAGCCGCCGCATCCTCGCGGCTGGCTTCTCGGTAGCGCATCGTAGGCCGGCTCAAAGCTGCCCCTACGCCCCCACGGTCATGCGGTCGGAGATGCCGGGCGCGGGGAACGCGGCAGTCATCTCTCGCACATCGCCGGCGATGCGGTCCAGCGCCGCCTCGTCCTCCACGCTGTCGACGGCGGCGGCGAACAGCTCGCCGATGCGCCGCATCTCCGCCTCGCCCATGCCGCGCGAGGTCACGGACGGCGTGCCGATCCTTATCCCGCTGGGGCTGAAGGGCTTGCGCGGGTCGTAGGGGACGGTGTTGTAGTTGACGACGATGCCGGCGCGGTCCAGAGCCTTCGCCGCCTTCTTGGCGATGACGGCCTTATTGGTCAGGTCTATCAGGATGAGGTGCGTGTCCGTGCCGCCTGAGACGAGCTGGAAGCCGCGCTGCGTCAGCTCCTCGGCCAGCGCGCGCGCGTTGCGGACCACCTGGTGACCGTACTCGCGGAACTCCGGCGTGGCGGCCTCGGTCAGGGCGACGCCGATTGCGGCGGTGGTGTGGTTGTGCGGCCCGCCCTGGAGCGCCGGGAAGACGGCCTTGTCGATCGCCTCCGCGTGCTCTTCGCGACACAGGATCATCGCCCCGCGGGGGCCGCGCAGCGTTTTGTGGGTCGTGGTCATGATGGCGTCGGCGTAGGGCGCCGGGTCGGGGTGGGCGCCGGCGACGATCAGGCCGGCGATGTGAGAGATGTCGGCCAGGAAGTAGGCCCCGACCTCTTTGGCGATGTCCCCGAAGGCCTGGAAGTCGAAGGCGCGCGGGTAGGCCGTCGCCCCGGCGACGATGATCCGCGGCTTCTCCTGTCGCGCCATCGCCCGCAGCTCGTCGTAGTCGATGAGGCCGCTCTCGCGGTCGACGGTGTACTGGACAGGCGTGTAGAAGCGGGCGGAGAAGTTGACGTTCCAGCCGTGGGTGAGATGGCCGCCATGGGGGAGGGCCAGCCCCATGATCTTGTCGCCGGGGTCCAGCAGGGCGTAGTACACGGCCTGGTTGGCGGGGGAGCCGGAGTAGGGCTGGACGTTGGCGTGGTCCATGTGGAACAGCGCCTTCGCCCGCTCCTGCACCAGCGTCTCCAGCCGGTCGATGTGGCGCTGGCCCTCGTAGTAGCGCTTGCCCGGGTACCCTTCCGAGTACTTGTTCATCAGCACCGAGCCGCTGGCCTCGATAACGGCCGCCGAGGCGTAGTTCTCGGACGGGATGAGGCGCAGCGTCTCGGCCTCGTACCGTTCCTCGTCGCGGATGATCTGCGCTATCTCGGGGTCTACCTTGTCCAGGGCGCTCATGCGATCACCCCTTTCAGAAATGATGTGAGGCAGCGCGATCCGTCGTCCGGGATCCCCGCTGCCCCACTGTCGTTTCGATGCGCGTTACGTAGAAGTCCTGCGATCCTCCTGCGAGAGGTAGTTTAGCGCCGCGGATAACGGCCCGTCAATCGTCGCTCCGAGACAGGCTGAAGGCTGTCCCACCGAGCGCTATGCCTCCGCTTCCCGCCAGGCGAACTCGTTGAGGGCCATGAGACCGCCGGAGACGAGCGAATGGCCGCCCAGGAGGACGGGCAGCGGCGCCTCAGCGGCGGCGCGGGTCAGCTCCCGCAAGAACGGCTCGCCCACGTCCTGCCAGCGCCCCAGGTCCGAGAGGAAACGGTCGGCGCGGGAGGCCTCGACGGCGGCGTGGGCCAACTGCACGCGGGTGTCGATGAAGGCGGCGTCGCCCAGCTCGGCGAGCGACTGGAACGCGCGCTGGGGGCCGACCTGGTCGATGTAGAACCCGAGGAGTGACCGCGCCGGGACCGAGCGAGCGCCGGCCTCCAGCCCCCGCTCCTCGGCGAACAGACGCACGCGGCAGGCCGTCTCGCGCTCCAGGTAGGCCCAGACGTGGCTGCCCACCCTCCCTGCCACGACGATCTGCGCCTCGCGGTCGAGGAACAGGGGCAACACCCGCCGGTAGCGTTCGAGGTCGAGGTCGAGCGACGCGAGGTAGTCGCACAGCCGCTCGCCGCCGTCGCCGGTCAGGGCCAGCACCGCAAGGTCGGTGGGCGTATCGATGTCGAACAGGGTGGCGACGGTCCGCGGCAACTCCTGCACCTCGAGGCCGGCCTCCTCGACCAGCGCCGGGGCCAGCGCGTTGTCGCGCTCCGGCGGCTCGATGCGCCCCAGGGCTTGCGCGGGGAACGCCACGAGATCCGACGAGAAGCGGTTGTTGGTGACCGCGATGCCCTCGCCCAGCGCCGCGGCGATGGCGCGGAAGTCGGCGGCGCCGAGGAGGGGCAGGCTGCCACCGCCCAGGTAGATGACGTCTTCGAGCTCGTGCCTGCGGACGACCTCCACCAGGCGACGCCCGAAGTGGAAGGGCCCCTCGTCCACGTCCAGCGTGACGCCGGGCGGCAGGCCCGGCAGCTCCAGCGGCCGGTCAACGACGAGGACGGCGCGGTCGCAGGCGCCGCTGTCCAGCGCGGCGTGGATGCTGTCGACGGTAGCGGCGGCGCGGGCCGCGGCTACCATCTCCTCGACGGGGGACCCCCCCATCCCGCCCAGGAATACGAGAAGCGCCGGCGTCGGCGCCAAGTTCAGGCCCCCCGCGCCAGGGCCGGCTGCGGTTCGATGCGCTGAACTTTGACCCGTGGCTGCAGCAGGTTAACCTCGCGCAGGTGACAGAGCTCCGTGCCTGGCGTAAGGACGGTGGCCGTCCCCGCCGCCACACCCAGCCGCATCGCCTCTTCCATGGAGCCGCCGCGACTGAGGGTGAGGACCACGGCCCCCAGCAGGGCATCGCCGGAGCCGACGGCGCTGACGGCGCGCACCCTCGGCGCGATCGCCCGCCAGGAGCCCTCGTCGCTAACCGCGATCGCGCCTTCCCGGCCACGGGTGACAACGGCGATGCGAATGGACATCTCGCGCAGCAGGTGCGCCGCCTCCAGGGTGGACTCTTCGTCGTCCAGGCGGCGCTGTAGCAGACGCTCGAACTCACGGCGGTTGCCCTTGACCATTTCGGGCATCGCGGCCACGCCGGCGGTGAGGGCGGGGCCGTCCGCGTCCAGCACGGTGTGGGCCCAGCGCTGGCGGGCCATGGTGATTATCTCCGTGTACACCTCGGGGCCCAGCGGCGGCGGCATGCTGCCGGCCACCACCACCCAATCGCCGGCGCCAATGCGCTTCTTCAGCTTCTTGAGCAGCTGCTCGACGTACTTGGTATCGGTCTCCGGCCCGCGGTCGCTCAGTATCGTCTGCACGTGCCGCGACTCGTCGACGAGGGTGATGTTCGTCCTCGTTTCGCCCTTGGTGTGGACGAAATCGCACTCGATGTCGCTGTCCTTCAGCGTGTGCTCGATGTAGCGGCCCAGCCCGCCGGTGGTGAAGCCCATGGCGATGCTCTCGCCGCCCAGCTCGTGGATCACGCGGGAGACGTTGACGCCTTTGCCGCCGGGATCGAAGCGGCTGGCCTTGACGCGGACGGTGTCACCGGGGACGTACCTGTCCACGAGCAGGGTCTGGTCGATGGCGGGATTGAGAGTGACGGTGAGGATCACGACGATTCGGGCAGGATGAGGCCGTAGTCTCCGTCGCGGCGGCGGTACAGCAGGGCCAGCGCCTGCCGGTCCTCGTCCCGGAACAGGAAGAAGTTGTGCCCCAGGAGCTCCATCTGCTCCACCGCCTCCGCCTCCGTCATGGGCTTTACGGCGAACTGCTTACGCTTCACCACCTTGCCGGACACGATCTCCGTGCCCGGCGGCAGCTCCGGCTCCTCGTCGATTTCGGCGGCGGCGGCCGCCTCCTCCTTGCCTCCCCTGCGATGGCTGCGATAGAGCTTCTTCTGCTTGAAGCGCGTCACCTGGCGCGAAAGGACGTCGCTGACGGCGTCCACGGCGGCCTCGGCCTGCCCCGCCCGCTCCTCGGCGCGCAGGAACGTGCCGTTGGCGTTCACGGTTACCTGGACGACGAAGCGGCCCTCCGGGCCCTTGCCCTCGTGTCGCACGTCGACGATGGCGTGCTCGGCCGCCGGAAGGTAACGCGCGATGCGGCTCAGCTTCTTGTCGGCGTACTCGCGGAAGTCGTCACCCAGATCCAGGTGCTTCCCGCGAAAGATCAACTCCATCCAATAACACTCAGCATTCGCACTGGCTTCGCTATCATTGTAGGCCGGAGGCGAGACCCCAGCAAGAAGGGAGGGTCAGTCCTCCCGCGCGAAGGTCAGCGCGAAGACCGGCCCCAGTCCGGCCTCGACCAGGGCGCGGGCGCAGGCGTCCAGGGTGGAGCCGCTGGTCATCACGTCGTCGATCAGGAGGAGAGGCCCCGCCAGGCCGTCCCGCGGCCTGGCCTCGAACGCCGCCGCCACGTTGGACCGGCGCGCCGCCTCGTCGCTGGCACGGGCCTGGGCCGGCCCGCCCTTTCGCCTCGCGAGGACCCCCTTGGCCATCGGCAGGCCACTCAGCCGCGACAGCTCACGCGCCAGCAGCTCCGACTGGTTGTAGCCGCGACCGCGCTTGCGCGCCCCGGCCAACGGCACGGGCACGATGGCGCCGACGGCGGGCGACCATTCCCGCAGGCAGTCTGCCATCGCCGCCGCCATGGCCGGCGCCAGGGCCGAGAGGCCATCGTACTTCAGGGCGTGCACGGCGTCGCGGGCCGCACCCTGATACACGAACGGGCAACGCGCGGCTTCGAACCCGGGCGGCTCGGCGCGGCAGCGCCCGCATACGTCCTCGCTGCCTGGCATCCAGCAGACGGAGCAGCGCGGCGGCTGCGCCCTGGGGGTCGCCGACAGGCACTGTTCGCAGAGGAACGAGCCGAAGGCGCCGCAACCCACGCAGCGCGGCGGGAACACGAGGTCCAGCGTTCGCCGCCATACGGACGAAAGGGCCTGCCCCACGGCCGGGCCCTCAGGACTTCGCGGTGCCATCACTGCCATCGGCGGCCGCGGCCGCCGGGTCGTCCTTCAGCCGCGTCATTTTGTCGATGGAATCGGATAGGACTTGGGCCACGGCGCCGCGGTCGGGCATCGTGCCCAGCATGCCGTACATGGCGGCGCGGCCGCCGGGGGTCGGGCCGTCCCTGGCGACGCTCGCCGCCGATTCTCGCAGGTCGGCCAGGAACTGGCCTGCGACGGCGGCGTGCGGCGGCGTCACGACGACGTGGATCTTGGGCGGCATCTGCTGCCGGTCCAGGTGCCAGCCCTTCGCGTCCATGGCGTCGGCCACGGCGTAGATGTCCACGACGTCCGAGGTGAACGAGAAGAGGCTCATGTCCGGCTCGCCGAGGACGCGCAGCTCCGGGATTGCGTTGACGCCGTCCATCAGTTTGCGGGCCGTCTCCATCACACCGGCGACGAGGCGCTTGTAGCCGTCCTCGCCGAGGTGGTTGAGGGCAGCCCAGGCGGCGGCGATCGCCCCGCCCGGACGGCTCCCGGCCATCGTCGGCGAGCCGTAGAGGCCGCCGGGCCAGTCGGCGTAGGTGAAGAACTGGCGCCGGCGCAGGTCGCGGTCGCGGTACATGACGGTCGAGGTGCCGCGACAGGAGTAGCCGTACTTGTGGAGGTCGGCGGAGATCGAGGTGACGCCAGGCACCGAGAAGTCCCAGGGCGGAACGTCGTGGCCCAGGCGGGCCAGGAACGGCAGGAAGAAGCCGCCGACGCAGGCGTCAACGTGGCAGCCTATGCCGCGCTCGGCGGCGAGGGCGGCGAGCTCCGGGATCGGGTCGATCGTGCCGTAGGGGTAGCAGGGGGCGGAGCCGACGACGAGGACAGTGTTATCGGTGAGGGCGTCGCGGGCTGCCTTCACGTCTGCGCGGTAGCCGTCGCTGATCGGGACGTGGACGGGCTTGACGTCGAAGTAGTGCGCCCCCTTCTCGAAGGCGGGGTGGGCGGTGACCGGGAGGACCATTTCGGGGTCGGTGACGCCGCGCTCGGCGCGGGCGATGTCGCGGGCGGTCTTGATCGCCATGAGGATGCTCTCAGTGCCGCCGGAGGTCATGTTGCCGACGGCGTCGGGGCCGCCGTGGAGCAGGTCTGCCGTCATGGCGATGACCTCGGCCTCGAAGCGGCGGATGCTGGGGAAGGCGGTGGGGCCGAGGCCGTTGGTGTAGAAGAACTCGGTGTAGGCCTCCTTCATCAGGTCGGCCACGTCGTCGCCGCCGAAGTAGACGAGGCTCCAGATGCGGCCGTTGCGCCAGTCCACGTCCGCCGTGCCCGCCTCGCGCATCTCGGAGAGCAGCTCGTCACGGGGTCTACCGGTGGTGGGAAAATTCATCGGGGGCTCCTTCCGGTGGGGCAAACCGTCCGCCCGCAATCCTATACCGAGCGCGGCTGGCCTGTCGATGCGGCTGCCAATCAACGGATTCTGTCAACGGATATGAGGAACGGATAAACGGATGGAAGCGAACGAGTATGTCGGGACGGCACTGCGCCATGAATGACGCAGCTTCCTCCCCCTGACCCCGATTGTCATCCTGAGCGCCGATAGCGTCCGGTCGGGGCATCATGGCTTTTCGCGAAGGGATCTGGGGAGGGGCCACCGCCTGTACTCGCGGCACAGTCCCGGCCTTGAGGCGGCGGCCGTTCGGCCCACCCACCCACCCGAGGGGTTGTACCGACGGCTGAAGCCGGCGGCTTGAGCCGCTCCACGTCCCCCTGCCGAACCCGTGCTAGACTGGACTCGCTGTGAAGGCGAAAGTGCGCTTGTTCGCCCGCCTGGCCGAGCTGGCCGGCACCCGCGAGACGGAGGTGGAGCTGGGCGAGGGGCTGAGCGCCGCCGACGCCTTCCGCCTGCTGTGCGAGCGCTTCCCCGGCCTGGCCGGCGCCGCCGATAGCCTGCTGTACGCTGTGAACGCCGAGTACGTGCCGCCGGAGCACCCGCTGCGACCGGGCGACGAGCTGGCGCTGATCCCGCCGGTCAGCGGCGGCTCGGAGCCAGAAGGCCTCTTCGAGGTGACGGACCGGCCGCTGGACGCGCAGCGGCTGATCGAGCGGGTGCGGCGGGACGAGA
The DNA here is from genome assembly GCA_040877915.1 of Dehalococcoidia bacterium. GTDB lineage: Bacteria > Chloroflexota > Dehalococcoidia > SM23-28-2 > RBG-16-64-32 > JBBDNA01. Next base: position 153,865 of record JBBDNA010000012.1, on the reverse strand, counting down.
GCGGCGCCGTCGCCGTGTTCCTGGGGACGGTGCGCAGCCCCAACATGGGCCACCACGTGCTCTACCTGGAGTACGACGCCTACCCGGAGATGGCGACGAAGGTGATGCGGGAGATCGCGCTGGAGGCGTCGGCGCGCTGGCCGCTGACGGACATCGCGATGCAGCACCGGACGGGCCGCCTGGAGGTCGGCGAGACGTCGCTGGTGATCGCCGTGTCGTCGCCGCACCGCGAGGAGGCGTTCGACGCCTGCCAGTGGCTGGTGGACCGGTTCAAGCAGGTGGTGCCGATCTGGAAAAAGGAGGTGTGGGAGGGCGGCGAGGCCTGGATCGAGGGCGAGCCGGTGCGGCGGCCGCCGCAGTAGTGTGTACTATCCCCAAGTCGCCGCGACGGCTGACATCGACAGCGACTCTCGATCGTCGGCGGGCCGCAGTAAGCGATCCGTTCGCACTGAGCCTGTCGAAGTGCTCCGTCTGCGCCTGCGACCAGCAGAGAGAGCGCCATATGGACAAGGGGCACAAGCAGGACGCCGTAACGAAGCCCTTCGACTCGCCCTCCGCCCGCCTGTGGCGAGCTGCGGGCGGCTCAGGGCGAACGGCTCGGACGAGCCAACATCTCCGACGATATCGGCACTTCCTTGCGAACGGTACAGGCGAGGCTAATGACGGAACAGCCGTCCCCGCCGGCAGAGGGGCTCCAGTACTGCCCCCACTGCGGCGCCCCGCTCATCGTCCGGCTGCTGCCCTCCGAAGACCGGCCGCGACTGGTCTGCGACCGCGGCCACATCCTGTACGTCAACCCGAAGCTGGTCGTCGGCGTGATCCCGGAGCGGCGAGGGCGAATCCTGCTGATGCGGCGCGCCATCGAGCCGCGCTATGGGGCCTGGACGTTCCCCGGCGGCTTCATGGAGATCGACGAGACGGTGGAGGAATGCGCGGCCCGCGAGGCGCACGAGGAGGTCGGGATCGAGGTCGAGATCGTCGACCTGGTCGGGGTGTACTCTCGGCCGGGGCCGCAGGGGCCGGGCATCGTGTCGATCGTGTACCGGGGGCGGGTCGGCCCGGGCCGGCCGAACCCGGGCCGCGAGGCGCTGGAGGCGCGCTGGTTCCGCGCGGAGGACATCCCCTGGGACGAGCTGGCCTACGAGACGACGCGCTGGGCGCTGCGGGACTGGGTGGAGGGGAGTTGACAGTGGATAGTGGACAGTGGACAAGTCGCGTGCGACGTTGTTATGATATCGGTATGGCAATACTGGAATCAATATTGCCGAATATATGAATAAAGGAGGCCTTCAATGGGCCTTTCAAAACGAATATACGAAGAGCGCGAAGCACAACTGAGCGCCTGGATCTTCTCCTCATCATACGAGAAGGATCTCTGCCCTGGTTGCCGCGAATTCACCTGGGATGTGGAGGCGAGCTTCTGCAGATTCTGCAGGTGCGACGATTACGAACGAGCACTCCACCAGTGGGGTGAGTAAGGCGGTAACTCGTCAGGCTAGGGCCCAGGCTACCTGAAAGAACCGTAGCTAGCTTCTGCGCGGCCGCCCGCGGCCCGGGCGCGCGGGGGAGGCGGCGGCTTTCTCGCGGCCCCAGAAGTCGAAGCGGCCCATCAGCAGGATCGTGCTCACCTGCGGGTCGGTCAGCCGTGAGGCCAGGCGCGCGTCCATCTGCTTGACGGTGAGGCTGGTGGTGATGACGGTGGGCAGACAGGCGTTGTAGCGGTAGTTCAGCAGCTGGAACAGCTTCTCCTCCGCCCACGGCGTCCCCGTCTGCGAGCCCAGGTCGTCCAGGATCAGCAGCGGAGCCGTGCGCACGTGCTCGAACACCTCGTCGTAGGCCTGTGGGGCCTGCGGGTTGAAGGCCGAGCGCAGCCGGTCCAGCAGGTCGGGGACGATGACGAACAGCACGCCGGGCTCGGCCTGCCGCCGGTAGTTGCCGATCGCCGCCGCCAGCCTCGTCTTGCCCCGGCCGCTGCCGCCGGCGATCACCAGCCAGTCGCGCGGCTCCTCGGCGAACTTGAGCGCCTGGCGATGGGCGTCGCGGATGAACTTCAGCTCCTCGGGGTCGGCGGCCAGGTGCTGCGGGTCGAAGGACTTGAAGGTCATGCCCCGCAGCAGCGGCAGGTCCAGGGCGTCGATCTCGGCGCCGCCGCCGCCGGAGGTCTCCAGCCGGTGCACCCGTGACAGGGCCGCGTCGCCCAGGCGAGTCTGCAGGCGGGCGTCCAGCTCGCGGATGTCGCGGGTGGTCGTGAACACGGTGGGCATCTGCGACTGGTAGCGGTGGTTGATCAGTTGGTACAGCTTCTCGTCGGCCCAGGGGGTGGAGGTCTGGACGCCGACGTCGTCGAGGATGAGGAGCGGCGCGCTGCGCACCATCTCGAACAGGTCGTCGTAGCCGATCTCGCTGTCCGGGCTGTAGGCGGCGCGCAGGTGGTCGAGGAGGTCGGGGACGACCATGAACAGCGCCGGCCGCCCGTCCTCGATGCAGCGGTTGGCGATGGCGGCGGCGAGGTGGGTCTTGCCGCAGCCACTGGGGCCGCTGAACACCAGCCAGCCGGCCGGCTCCTCCGCGAACTCGCGGGCGGCGTTGGCGGCGGCGGCGAACCGCTCCTGGTCCTGGGGGTTGGGGCTGCGCCCCCGCGACATCAGATCGTCGAAGGTCAGGCGGCGCAGGGCGCCGAGGTTGCTGTAGCGCTGGAGCCGGGCCAGGCGCTGGTCCTCGCCCTCATCGTCGGTGCAGCGACAGGCGAAGGCGCGGCCGAAGTCGGGGTGGCCCAGGCGGACGTTCTTGCGCACGAAGCCGGCGCCGCCGCAGAGCTCGCAGACGTCGTCGGCGGGCTCGTCAGGGACGGCTTCCGCCGGGACGGGCCGGCCGCTTGCCGCGCGAGTAGCGTCGCTCAAGCCAGTCTGCTTCAGGATTTCGTCCAGCTTCTTCATAGTCCGGGCCCTCCGCTTCCCAGCGGTTCAGGATAGAGCTGATGTAGCGCCAGTTGCGTTTGTTCAGGCTCACCGCCTCGCGGAACGCCTCGGCGATCCAGCGCGGCGGGTAGCGCTCGTCGGCGTCCTTGAGGTCGTCGGCGATGAGGGGGGTGATCGCGCCGATGTTCTCCTCGTACAGCGAGTAGATGCTCGGCGACTCCTCGGGCAGGGCCGGCGGCAGCGGCTCGTCGAGCCGCAGTTCGGCCTGCGACATCTCCTCGGCCGCCTTGCGGTTGTGCGGCGTGGCGAGGAGGTACAGCTCCTCGGAGCGGCCATCGCCCCTGGCCTCGACGCGCAGGAGCGAGCCGCGCTCGACGGCCAGCGCGAGGCCGCGGTCGAGGGCGGCTCCATCGTCCGCGCACAGGTGGGCCAGGGCTGTGACCAGCGTGTGGTCGGCGGCCAGCTCGCGCCGCGTGACGAAGGCCGGCGAGCGGTGGCGCTGGGTCTGGGCGTAGAAGAAGTACAGCGTGACCAGGAGCTCCTCCGGCCGCTCGATGCGCGGGAACAGCCGCGCGAAGAACAGGTTGGGCACGGGCGTGGCGCGGGCGGATGTGGGGAACCCCGCGAACTCCGTCGCCGAGGGCAGAGGGCTGGTCGTCGGCCTCACGCGTCCCCGTCCCACTCCTCGGGCTCCCTGACCAGCAGGTCCTCGAAGCGGGCGATCTTCTCGCGGAAGCGGAGGTGGATCGTGCCGGTGGGGCCGTTGCGGTGCTTGGCGATGATGATCTGGGCGATCCCCGCCGGGTAGTTCTCGCTGGAGCGATCGGGATGCTGGCGCTGCCAGTCCTCGCGTGTGACGTGCTTCTCCTCGCGATAGATGAACATGACGACGTCGGCGTCCTGCTCGATGCTGCCGGAGTCGCGGAGGTCGGAGAGCTGGGGGACGTGCGTGGGCCGGGCCTCGGCCGCCCGCGACAGCTGCGAGCAGGCGATGACCGGCACGTCCAGGTCGCGGGCCAGCTCCTTCATCGAGCGGGTGATGTAGCTCACTTCTTGCACGCGGTTATCGTTGCGGTTGCCGCCGTGCATCAGCTGGATGTGGTCGACGACGATGAGGTCGAGGCCGCGCTCCAGGTGCAGGCGCCGCGCCTTGGCCCGCATCTCGGCGATGGTCAGCATCGCCGTGTCGTCGAAGTAGATGTTGAGGTCGGACAGCGTCGCCAGCGCGTTCACGATCTTCCCCTGCTCGCGGTCGGTGTGGGCGCCGAAGGTCAGGCGCGTGGAGTCGACGCCGGACTCGGCGGCCACCAGCCGCTGCACTAGCTGCTCGCCGGCCATCTCCACCGAGAAGATGCCGACGGTGGCGCCCTGGCGGGCGGCGGCGTTGCGCGCAAAGTTAATGGCCAGCGAGGTCTTGCCCACGCTGGGCCGCGCCGCCACGACGACGAGGTCGGTGCGCTTGAGGCCGCCCAGCAGCGTGTCCAGGTCCATGAAGCCGGTGGTTATCGCCCGCGACTGGGCGGCGACCGACGACGTGGCCTGGTCCGCCGACGAGAGGTAGCCCTCCAGCAGCTCCTTGACGTGGACGAAGTCGCGTATCGACTGGCCCTGGCGGATGGCGGCGATGAGGGTTTCGGCGCGGGCGAGGACCTCGGCGACGCCGGCCGGGGCCTGGTAGGCCATCTGGGCGATCTGCCCGGCGGCGCTGATCAGCTGCCGGTAGCGAGAATCTCGCTGCACCAGCCCGGCGTAGTGCTCGACGCCGACGGAGGTGGGGAGTTCGGTGACTAGCTTGCTCAGGTAGGCGGCGCCGCCGATCTCCTCCAGCCTACCCCGCCGCGCCAGCTCGTGAGCGACGGTGATCTGGTTTATCGATTCGCCGCGCTCCCACAGCGCCAGGCAGGCCTCGAACGCCCAGGCGTTCTTCTCGCGGAAGAAGTCCTCGGGCTTGAGGATGGGCGAGATCTTGTAGACGGCTTCGGGGTCGACGAGCAGGGAGGCGACGACCGCCTCCTCGGCCTCAGTATCGTGGGGCGGCAGCCTCTCGGCCCGCCCGGTCTCCACTACCATTCGCTGCCCTGTCTGCCCTGTCTGCCCTGGCTGTTCTGGCTATTCTGGCTGTTCGGTAAGCTCGGGATGGTCTCCGCCGCCCCGACATGCCGGGGGCGGGACTACTTCTCTTCTTCGCCCTCGGCCTGTTCCGCCTCTGTTTCCTCCGCGGCCGGCTCGCCCTCGGGCTCCGGCTTCTCCTCCGCCGCCGGTTCCTCGGTTACCGGCTGCTCCGCGACCGCATCCTCAGCCTCCTCCTCGACCGGCTCCTCGGCGGCAGGTCCTTCGACCACGGCCTCGGGTTCGGGCGCTGCGACGGGCGCTTCCTCCTCCTCCACCACCGGTTCCTCGGCCGGCTCCTCGGCAGCGGCGGGCTCCTCCGTGGGCTCCTCCGCGACCTCCGCCTGCGGCTCTTCGGTGCCCGCCTCGGGCCCGGCTGCGGCACCCGCCTCCTCACCCTCCGGGGCCTCCTCGCCCTCCGCCACCTCCGGCATGCCGCCCAGCGGCTCCACGTTCACGATGACGGTCACCGGCACGTTGCGGGTCAGGTTCACGGCGACCTCGTGGACGCCCACGTCGCGGATCGGCTGCTTCAGCCCGATCTGCCTGTGCTCAAGCTCGACGCCGGTTAGCGCCTGAAGCTGTTCGGCGATGTCGCGAGAGGTGACGGAGCCGAACAGCTTGCCCTGCTCGCCCACGCGCACCTCGATAGTTATCGAGCGGCCCTCCATCTTCGGCACCAGGTGCTCGCGGGCCTCTTCATCGAGCCGCGACTCGCGCCGCGCCTCCTTCTCGGCGCGAGCGGTGGCGATGCCGATGTAGTGGTCGGTGGCCGGCGCGGCCAGCTTGCGGGGAAGCAGGTAGTTGCGGGCGAAGCCGTCGGCGACGTTCTTGACCTCGCCGACGCGGGCGGTGCCCTCGACCTCCTCCATGAAGACGACTCTCATGCGATCCTCCTCCGGCTAGTTAAGCGGTCCGGGCGACACAGGGGAAGCCGTTTTTACACCAGCTCCCCGCCTTCGATGTTAGCGGTAATCCACACAAGCTCACAGAACGCCAGTTCTCATCCAATCTACGCCAGTTGCCCCGGCGTTTCAAGTCAACCGAGTACTCATTCAGCGTTTGTATTGGAAACCCGGCGTTCAGGGCGCGGATAACCCGTCGTGTGGATTATACGTGGATTTCGGCGTTAGGACACCCAAAAAGGCAAGCCGGAGGCAGCCAACGGCTACTTCCCACGAGCACGAACGCTTACCCTCCCCAGATTCCTTCGCGGCGTGGCGCTGTCCCCGAACCGATGTGATCGGCGCTCAGAATGACAGATCAGGGGTCCCTACCCGCCCAGCGCCCGCTCCAGACCGCCCTCGTACGTCTCCCGCAGCTCGGCGAGCGAGACGTCGACCGACCACAGCCGCAGGCGCTCGCCGCCGGCGCGGCCGATGAACGATGCGAGAACGTTCATACCCTGAGCGACAGCCAAAAGCGCCCCGCGATTGTCCGGCGCGACGGCCACCAGGATCCGCGACTGCGCCTCACCGAACAGGGACGCGTCCAGCCGCGGCCCCAGCGGCGCCGTCGCGGCGTCGATGCCCTGGCCGCCGGCCAGGCACATCTCGGCGAGCGCCACCGCCAGCCCTCCGTCCGAGCAGTCGTGGCAGGCGCTGAGGATGCCCTGGCGGATCGCCGATAGCGCCGCCCGCTGCACCCTGGCCTCCAGGTCCAGGTCGATTTCCAGTCGCCCGCCGATCTGCCCGTGCCGCAGCTTCAAGTACTCGCTCGCCGCCAGGGCGTCGGCCGGTTGCTCCAGCGCCGCGCCCAGCAGGAACACCTCGTCGCCCTCGCCGGCCAGGCCGGGGCCGCAGCGCACCTCCACGTCGTCCAGCAGCCCCAGCATGCCGACCACGGGCGTCGGGTAGACGGCCTGCCCGCCGGTCTCGTTGTACAGGCTGACGTTGCCGGAGATGATGGGGATGCCCAGCACCTGGCAGGCCGCGGCCATCCCCTCGATGACCTGCTGCATCTGGTAGTAGACCTCGGGCCGCTCGGGGTTGCCGAAGTTCAGGCAGTCGGTCGCCGCCACCGGCCGCGCGCCCACGCAGACGACGTTGCGCGCGGCCTCCGCCACGGCGATCGCGCCGCCGGCGCCCGGGCTCACGTAGCAGTAGCGGCCGTTCCCGTCCGTCGCCAGGGCGATCCCGCGGCTCGTGCCCCCTTCGACTCCACTCAGGGCAGGCTTGACCCGCAGCACCGCCGCGTCCGCTCCCGCCTCGACGACGGTGTTGGTCAGGACGCTCTGGTCGTACTGCCGGTAGACGGAGCGCTTCGACGCGATGTTCGGCGAGGCCAGCAACCGCAGGAGGGCGGCCGTCGCTTCCCCCGGCTCGATGTCCGGCAGCGCGGCGAGGTCCATCTCGCGCATCTCGTCCAGCTCCGGCGAGCGCACGCCCTCGCGCGTGTACTGCGGCGCCTCGACCACGGCCTGCACCGGCACGTCAGCGACCAGCTCGTCGCCGTCGTAGATGCGGGCGTGGTCGCCGGCGGTCACCTCGCCGATGACGGCGGTGGGCACCTCCCAGCGCTCGAACAGCGCCGCCACGTCGTCCACGTGCTCCTTGCGGGCGATTATCAGCATCCGCTCCTGTGACTCGGAGAGCATGACCTCGTACGGCGTCATCCCCTCCTCGCGCCGCGGCACCCTGGCCACGTCGATGCGGATGCCGGCGCCGCCGCGTGCGGCCGACTCCAGCGCGGAGGACGTAAGCCCGGCCGCGCCCAGGTCCTGGAGGCCGGTGATCCAGGCGGCGTGGTTGTGGGCCAGGTCCAGGCAGGCCTCCATCAGCATCTTCTCCAGGAACGGGTTGCCCACCTGCACCGCCGGCCGCAGCTCGTCGAAGCGGGCCTGGGGGTCCGTGCGGGAGGCCAGGCCGGAGGCGCCGTGGATGCCGTCGCGGCCGGTGTCGGCGCCGACGAGCAGGAGGACGTTGCCCTCGCCCTCAGCCCTGGCGCTGACCAGCCTCTCGATCGGAGCGACTCCGACGCACATGGCGTTGACCAGCGGGTTCGCCGAATACGAGTCCTCGAACACCAGCTCGCCGCCGACTGTGGGGATGCCCAGGCAGTTCCCGTACCCCCCGACGCCGCCGACGACGCCCCCGAACAGGTAGCGGTTGTGAGGGTCCTCCGGCGGGCCGAAACGCAGGGAGTCCAGGATCGCCACCGGCCGCGCGCCCATGGCGAAGATGTCCCGCACGATACCGCCCACGCCGGTGGCCGCCCCCTGGTAAGGCTCGATGGCCGAGGGGTGGTTGTGCGATTCGATCTTCATCACCACGCACATCCCGTCGCCAATGTCCACCGCGCCCGCGTTCTCCTCGCCGCGCCTGGTCAGGACGTGGCCGCCCTCGGCGGGGAGCAGGCGCAGCAGGGGGCGCGAGTTCTTGTAGCCGCAGTGCTCGCTCCACAGCGCGCCGAACATGCCGAGCTCTACCTTGGTGGGTTCGCGGCCCAGGCGGGAGACGACGAGATCGTACTCGTCGCGGCTGAGGGCTATCGTGTCGAGGACGCTCTGGTCTACGGCCATGGCACCTACCTGAGGGTATCAGTCCTAGACGGAAGGCGACAGCTAGCTGGGTGCTGAAAATAGATTCGGAGGCCGCTCATGGTTCGACAGGCTCACAACGAGCGGGATCTGGAACCGTTCGTCCTGAGCCTGTCGAAGGATGAACGGCTAAGCCTCCTCGGCGAACGAGAGCGGCGGATAGCGGTCGGTGAGCAGAAGCCAGTAGCCCAGGGCCCGCGCGATCCAGCGCAGGTATCCCACGGTGAACGCGAAGAACGGGCGGGGGTAGCGCCCGAAGCCGATGACGACGACGGCGCTGGCGGGCACGACGAGCATGAACGCGAAGGCGAAGAACGCCAGCAGGACCACGTGGGGCAGCAGCAGCACCGGCGTGGCCAGGGCTCGCAGCCAGCCGGCGCTCCGGCCTCGCCTGATCTCCAGCCGCACCGGCCCGCCGATCGCCTGGGACGGCGAGGCGTCGGTCAGGAACAGGGCGAAGGCGGCGGCCGCCATCGCTCGTCCGGCGAAGCGCTCCAGCGCCGCGCCGTCCTCGGCCTGGAACCGCTCCCGCCCCTTGGAGCGCAGCCGAAAGGCGAGCACGACAGGCACGGCGACGACGCCAAAGGCGATCAGCGAGCCGAGGATGATCCACAGCCCCAGGTAGAACACGGCGCTCACGTAGCCCAGCCCCGCCGGCACAGCCCAGGTGAGGAGCGCGCCGATGGCCCGCTGCACGCCCTTCCAGCGCGACATCGGCCCCGGGTAGGCAACCGTATAGCGGACCGGGTACCCCCGGCCCGCCGCATGGCTGGCCGCGATTTCACTCTCTCGTTGTGCCATCATCACCCGTCGCCGGCCCGGCGGGCAGGCCGAACCTGCCTGCCGGCAGGCAGGCGCCCGTCATGCTAGCACACCAGCGCCGGCTAGTTCAGGCTGAACGGCGGGTACTCGTCGCGCAGCAGGTACAGGTAAGCGCCGACGCGGTAGTTCCAGCGGATGGCCCCGACGATGAAGTCGAACAGGCCTCGCGGGAAGCGCCCCGTGAACAGGATAGCGAAGAAGGCGATGAACCAGGCTACGTACGCCACCAGCAAGACGAGCAAGAGCACGATCAGGTGGGGGATGATCAGCAGCCACTTGATCAGCGGCAGCCAGCGGTTCAGCTCCTCCGGGTAGTCGACCTCGTAGGTCACGGGGTACTGGCCGGGCTCCCAGGAGAACGGCGGGTACTCGTCGCGGAGCAGGCCGTAGTAGGCGAAGACGTTCGCGTTCCAGCGGTTCACGTTGACCACGAAGTCGAACAGCCCGCGCGGGAACTTCTTCGTGAACAGGATGGCGAAAAAGGCGATAAACAGGATCACGCTGGACACAAGGCCCAGCGCGTAGAGGATGATGAAGTGGGGTATCGCCAGCAGCCACTTCACGAAAATCAGCCAACGGGACAGCTGCTCCGGGTACTGGACATCGAAGCGCAAGGGGTAACCCGGCGCTCCCGACGCCACTGCCGTCGTCTCTACGGACATTGAACCGCTCCCTTCCTAGGCGCGTGCGCCGAAACCGAACGGTGGATACTCGTCGCGCATCAGCAACATGTAGGCCTGTACCCGCAGCGACCACCGCCAGTACCCCACCCCGAACTCGTACAGCCCCCGCGGGTAGCGGCCGGTGATGAGTATGGCGAACCAGGCGAATATTACCGTCATCCACCAGGCGATGCTGAGGATGGCAAGGATGATGCCATGCGGGATTGCCAGAATGAGCCGGAACCCTACGGACAGGCGGCTGCGCTGCTCCGGGAACCGGCCGGCGTCGAACCGCACGGGGTAGGCTTCGTCGCCGGCGCCGAACGGCGGGTATTCGTCGCGCAGCAGCGCCAGGTAGCCGGTGGCGTTGGCCAGCCAGCGGAGATAGAAGTTCTGGAAGTCCCACAGCCCGCGCGGCTGCCGCCCCGTGAACAGGATGGCGAACCAGGAGATGAAGGCGACAGCCAGCGCGGCCAGCCCCAGGATGCCCGTGGGCACAGTGACGAAGGCGGGGACGTCTATAACCTCGGCCGCCGACAGGATCGAGAGCACCACTGTGAACGGCTCCGGCCCGCCCACCAGCAGCAGGTGCGGGATGCCGAGGATGTAGCGGAACAGCACGGTCAGCCGGTTCCGCCCCTCCGTCCGCGCCTCGACGTCGAAGCGGACGGGGTAGTCCTGCGGCGCCGGCGGGACCTCCTGTCTCACGCGGTCACCTTCGCCCACTCCAGCAGCGATAACCACAGCGCGAGGCCGTCCTCGCTCCCCATGAGGGGCTCGCAGGCGCGCTCCGGGTGCGGCATCATCCCCAGAACGTTCCCCCGCTGGTTCACTATGCCGGCGATGTTGTTGGCGCTGCCGTTGGGGTTGGCCTCGCTGGTCACCTCGCCCTCGGGCGTGCAGTAGCGGAACGCCACACGGCCCGACGATTCGAGCTCGGCCAGCGTCTTGCCGTCAGCCAGGTAGCGGCCCTCCCCGTGCGAGATCGGCATGCGCAGGACCTGGCCGGGCCGGCAGGCGCGGGTGAACGGCGTGTCCGCGTTCTCTACGCGCAGGTTCACCCAGAGGCAGCGGTACTGCAGGGAGTCGTTGCGCATTAGGGCGCCTGGGAGCAGGTGGGCCTCGCACAGGACCTGGAAGCCGTTGCATATGCCGGCCAGCGGCTTGCCCGCCTCGGCGTGCCGGGCCACCGCCTCCATGATGGGAGAGAAGCGGGCGATGGCGCCGCAACGCAGGTAGTCGCCGTAGGAGAAGCCGCCGGGCAGGACGACGACGTCGAATCGGGAGAGGTCGGTCTCGCGGTGCCAGACCAGCTCCGCCTCCTGGCCCAGGACGGCGGTGAGGGAGTAGTGCGTATCGTGGTCGCTCCAGGTGCCGGGGAAGACGACGACGGCGAAGCGCATTGTCAGCCCCCTTATACCATACCGAAGGGAAACGGGAAACAATCTTGTTCTCTATCAGGGTTCCTTGTTCCCTGTCCGTTGTTCCCATATCCTCTTCCCATGTCCAGCGCCGAGGAGATCGACGCCATCTTCCACCCCCGCTCCATCGCGGTCGTGGGAGCGTCGGCGAACGAGAACACCCCCGGCTACGACTACGTGCGCTCCCTGCAGGAGTTCGGCTACGCGGGCCGGATCTACCCCGTGAACCCCAAAGGTGGCGAGATCCTGGGCCTCCCCGCCTTCCCGTCCCTGCACGACGTGCCCGGCGACGTCGACTACGTCATCTCCTGCATCCCGGCCGCGGCCATCCTGGACCTCGTCGACGATTGCGCCGCGAAGGGGGCGCGAGCCCTGCAGCTGTTCACCGCCCGCTTCTCGGAGACCGGCCGCGACGAGGACGCTGACCTCGAACAGCGGCTCGCCGAGCGAGCCCGCGAGGCCGGCGTGCGGATCATCGGCCCGAACTGCATGGGGCTGATCCACCCCAAGGAGGGCATCTCCTTCCGGCAAGACATGCTGCGCGAGCCCGGGAACGTGGGCTTCCTGTCGCAGAGCGGAAATCTTCTCTTCGAGTTGACCTACTTCGCGGGGCCGCGCGGCCTGCGCTTCTCCAAGGCGATAAGCTATGGCAACGGCCTGGACCTGAACGAGGCCGACTTCCTGGAGTACTTCGCGCAGGACGAGGAGAGCGCCGTGGTGGGGGCGTACGTGGAGGGGGTGCGGGACGGCCGCCGCTTCCTGAAGGCGCTGCGCCAGGCCGCCGCGCGTAAGCCGGTGGTCCTGCTGAAGGGCGGTCGCACGGCGGCCGGGGGCCGGGCCGCCGCCTCGCACACCGCGGCGCTGGCCGGACAGCGGCAGGTCTGGGAGGCGGCCGTGGCCCAGGCCGGCGCGGTGTCCGTCGGCACGCTGGAGGACCTCGTCGATACGCTCATAGCCTTCGCCTTCATGCGGCCGGGAACCCCTCGACCCTTCGACACGGCTCAGGGTGAGCGGGCGCGGGTGGCGATGGTGGGCGGCGGCGGCGGCCGCTCGGTGCTCACCGCCGACCTGTGCGAGGAGCTGGGGCTGAGCGTTCCTCCCCTGCCGGAGGACGTCGAGAAGCGCATCGCCGAGGCGGCGCCGGACCTGGCCGGCTGGATCACCAACCCCGTCGACCAGTCGATCCTGGCCGGCAGCGGCGTGAGCGGGGCGCAGGTGCTGGAGTGGCTGGACGAGAGCCCCGGCATCGACATGTTGATTGCCAACGTGGGCGAGGCCTGGGCGCTGGGCCGCCCCAACGCCGAGGCGCTGCTCACCCGCATCCCCGAGCGCTTCGCCGAGATCGGGCGGCGCACGGCCAAGCCGTTCGCGGCCGTCCTCGGCCCCGCCGACTACCCGGACGAGACGATGCAGCGGCTGGTCTCGGCGGCGCGGGACAGGCTGGTGGGGGCGGGGCTGGCGCTGTTCCCCAGCGTGGAGCGGGCGGTGCGCACGCTCGCCCGTGTGCGGGAGTACTGGGCGAAACGGGATATCCGCTAACAGTCGGTGGGACAGGCTTCAGCCTGTCGATAATTCTGCGGTGGAAGGAGATGGCTTCTGCGCCTTGAAAGGCGCCGCTTAACTCCTCGCCGCGGCCAGCGGCCGTCACACGTAGGTCGGGGTCTTTTGACCCCGACAAATGGTACCGGGGGGGG
>JBBDNA010000012.1:14014-140691 GCA_040877915.1 Dehalococcoidia bacterium | reverse complement strand
CGAGGGTCTGAAGACCCTCGCCTACTGGTCGGGACGGGAGGCCGGCGGGGCTAGGGCCGCTTGACCTCGACGGGGGGCGCGGTGCCGTCCATGGGGCCGGACAGGGGGCGCGGGGAGCTGCCCATGCTGGCGGCCTTCTCCACGTCCGTGGGGGCGGGGTACTCGATGCGGGTGTGGTAGACGCCCCGCAACGTACCCTTGAACGAATCGGCGATCGTCCTCAGGTCGCGCATCGTCAGGTCGCAGTCATCGAACTGGCCCTCGGCCAGCCGTTCCGCGATCACGGCCTCCACCAGCGAGTCGATCTTGCCGGCCGTGCGGTCGCGGCTGGAGCGGACAACGGCCTCCACGGAGTCGGCCATCATGACGATGGCGGTCTCCCGGCTCTGCGGCCGGGGGCCAGGGTACCGAAAGCGCTCGGGATCGGTCGTAGCGTCGTCGCTGGCGGCCTTGCGGTAGAAGTAGGTCACCAGCCGGGTGCCGTGGTGCTCGGGGATGAAGGCGCGCACCTTGGCGGGGACACGCCCGCGCCTGGCCAGCTCAATTCCCATGGAAACGTGGTCCGTGACCATCTTGGAGCTGGCGATGGGCGTGAGTTTGTCGTGGGGGTTTTCGCCCTGGAGCTGGTTCTCGATGTAGTAGACGGGCTTGGCGACCTTGCCGATGTCGTGGAAGTAGCAGCCGACACGCACCAGCAGCGAGTCGGCGCCGATGAGGTCGGCGGCGCGTTCCGCCAGGTTGCCGACGATCACGCTGTGGTGGAACGTCCCGGGCGCCTGCTCCTGCAGCCGCCGCAGCAGCGGGTGGTTGAGCTGGGCCAGCTCCATCAGCTGCATGCGCGTGGTCAGGCCGAACATGAGCCCCAGGATGACCGTGGCGCCGACCGTGACTACGGCCGAGAGGAAGCCGCCCAGAGCTGTCGAGATGGCCATCCAGACCGGGTCCGTGGCGCCGGTATCGCCGGCGAGCAGCGAGAACGAGAGGAGGACGACGTAGGACACGCCCATGACCACGACGCCGGCTACGAGGTAGCGGTTCAGGCGCTCCGCCCGGTGCACGGCGTAGGTCCCGACGAGGCCGGCCAGCAGATAGGCGGTGGCCATCTGGAGCGCGTCCAGGGGGTGCTCGGCCAGGGAGGCGCGGGCGTCCTGGAGATAGAAGCCGACGAACGCCGCCAGCACGGCCAGCAGGGCGGCGACGGCCACGGCCAGGCCGGCGTCCAGCAGGGTCGCGACGAGCATCGGCGCGGCGGCCACCGGCAGCATGTAGGCGAGGTACAGCCGGTCGTCGTCGGGCAGGGCCAGGGAGAGGAAGATCTTGGCGGCGGCCACCCAGACGACGAATATGAGGGCGAGGATGGCCAGGCGGGGTACGGTGTTCAGCTCGCGCGGCTGGAACAGGTAGAGGTAGAGGGCCAGCGCGCCGCCGGCCAGGATCGACATCATGACGGCGGCGGCGACCGCCTCGCCGTCGAGGGAGTTGTCGACAGTGCGGCCGCCGACTTCGACGCTGCCGGGGAGGCTGGGGGCGATGACGAAGATGAGGGCAGCGCTGACCGCCACCGCGAACACCGTGGCCCGCAGCGGCGAGATCGTTAGCCTGTGCCTAGCTGTCATGATCGGCCTGTTACGTGTGGCCACACACAATCATAGCAAAACGGAATCCGCTGAAATACGACGCTGCGGCACAGCGATGCGTTTCAAGGAGGATTGTCTAGCAGAGTGCCGAAGTAATCTGGCCGTTCATCCTTCGACCCTTCGGCGTCGCTCAGGACGAACGGTTCTGTATTCCGCTCGTGGTGAGCCTGTCGAACCATGAGCGGCCTCCGAACCGTGTTCCAGCACCCGCTAGAGCGCGGCCAGAAGCTCCGTGACCACCTCGTTGATGTCCCGGCCCTCGGCGCGGCCGGCCAGCCGGCCGATGATGACCGGCATGACCTTCCCCTTGTCGGAGGGGCCGGCGGCGCCCACCTCGGCGATCACCTCGCGGGCCGCCTTCTCGATCTCGTCGCGGCCGATCTGTTCCGGCAGGTAGGCGCTGAGGATGGCCATCTCGGCCTGCTCCTTATCGACGAGGTCCTGGCGGTTGGCCTTGCCGAACTCCTCGATGCTCTCGCGGCGGCGCTTGACCTCCTTGCCGATGATGCCGAGCACGGCCGCGTCGTCCAGGGGGCCGCCCTTGTCCACCTCGGCGTTCTTCACGGCCCAGGTGACCATGCGGATGCTGTTCTTGCGGTTTTCGTCCTTTTGACGGATGGCGTCTTTGAGGTCGTCGGCCAGCTGATCCTTAAGGGACATCGTTATCTCGCTGGCCAGGGGAAGGGAATGGGCTATCTGCGCTCGCCGCGCTCGTTGTTCTTCATGCTCTTGCGGCGCTTGGCGGCGGCCTTCTTCTTGCGCCGGACGCTGGGCGACTCGTAGTGCTCCCTGCGTCGCGCTTCGGCGAGGATGCCGGTCTGCTGGACGATCTTGTTGAAGCGTCGCAGCGCCTGTTCGAAGCTCTCGTTCGAGCTTATCCTGACTTCAGCCAAACAGAATTCCTCCAGGCCTGCTCGTCGTGGCAGGCGTTATCGACAATCGCGTTGCATTGTATCGACGGGCGCGGAGGCGTGTCAAGTGAAAAGCGTAACAAGGGGGCGCTCCCCCGTTGACCCAGGCGACAGCGCGTCTTAGTATCGTCTGCGCGAACCTGCCTTTCGGCAGGCAGGCGTTCCCAGCGGCAGAAGGAGGAGGTCCATGCAGTTCGGATCAGTGTTCAAGATGAAGCCGAAGGCCGGTCAGAAGCAGGCGGTGATCGACCTGTTCAAGGGCGGGCGGCAGCCTAACGAGATGGCGGGCTTTCTGATGGCGCACATCTTCGACTGCGGCGACGAGCTCTGGGGCGTCGCCGTGTTCCAGGACGAAAAGACCTACCGCGACAACGCGAACGACCCGGCGCAGGACCAGGAGTACCAGCAGCTGCGGGCGCTGCTTGACGCGGACCCGGAGTGGCACGACGGGGCGATAGAGTCGATCCAGAGCTAGAACGAAACCGCGCCGTCCTCAACCTGGTCTGCCGCCTCCACTTAAGCATCAAAGGTCCGGCGGCGTTACGCTTGTGCGCCGGCCTCGGCCGCCAGGAACTCGCGTAGAACGCGCGCGAGCTCGGCGGGCTGATCTTCGGGGATCAGTGTGTAGCTGTCGGAGATCTCCACCAGCCGGCCGCGAGGAAGCAGTTCGGCCAGACGCCGCCCGTGGTCTGGCGGCATAACGCGATCCTCCGCGGCCCAGACGACGAGCGCGGGGCGGTCAAAGGAGCGAAGCCGTTCAGTGGCCTCGATCATGTCGCGCCTGGCGCCGGCGCGAACGTACTTCAGGAGATCGCGGCGGATCTCGCGCTGGGTCAGCAACGGACGCAACCAGGCGTCGGTGACCTCGTGCGGGATAGGTCGCTTGGTCATCCACCCCAGGGCGAGCGGCAGGCGGCGCAGCGCGCGCAAGCGCATGGGTTGCGCCAGGGCGTTCAGGCCGCCGGGCAGCCTGGCGGCGAGGGCCACCGCCTTCCCGGGCAGACCAGGCGGGTAGTTGTCGAACGCCTCGCAGGACACGAGCACCAGCCGCGCGACGCGCTCGGGCCGCTGACCGGCCAGGAACAGCGCGGCTCCGTGGTCGCTCTGCACCACGGTCACGTCTCGCAGGTCGAGGCGCTCCAGGAACTCCGCCACCAGCCGGGCTATCCCATGTGGGGAGAGGTCGGCGTCCGGGCGCATTGGGCGACGATGCCCGCCCAGCGGCAGGGTCGGCGCCACGCAGCGGTAGTCCGAGCGCAGGTCGGCGACCACGTGGCGCCACAGCGAACCGTCCATGACCAGCCCGTGGAGGAACACAACGGTGGGGCCGCCGCCCCCGCTGTCCTCGTACTCGATGGTCCCAGCGGACAGGTCTACCTCTGGCACCGGCTTCCTCCCTGGCTAAGCGAACCCGAACAAGCGCTACGAGTTGGCCCGATCCGGGCCTGGGCCCGGCGTCGCGTCGCTAGTCGGCGGAGGGGAGCACCTTCGGCTGCATCAGCTCCATCGCCTTCTCGCAGCAGACGATCTCGCCTTCGCCGGCCTTGATGCACAGCACCTCGCTGCCGCAGTTCTCGCACTGGAATCGCTTGCCCAGCTGGTTGCTCACGGCTGCCTCCCCGTTACTGCTTCTGCTCCATGGGCTGGCCGCAGCAGCTGAGACTGCCCTCGCCGCCCTTGGTGACGATCATCTCGGTGCCGCACTTCGTGCACTGGTACCGCTTCCCTACCTGGTTGCCCACTACGCATCAACCTCCGATGTCCTCTTGCCTCCGGCACCCGTAGAGCTACCGGCAGGCAGGCAGGAATATAGCGCACGCCCCGCGCGGGCGTCAACTCAAGATATCGGGCCGAAGCTAGCGGGCGGTGAGGGTGCCGGACATGGAGCTGCCGTGGACCTCGCAGCGGAAGAAGTATGTTCCGCCGTCCAGGTTGACCGTCACCTCGTCCTGGCAGGGGCCGTTGCAGGTATCCACTTCCGCCAGCGGGTCCGAGCCGCCGTCCGCGTCCTGCTGGGTGTTGTAGATGGCGAAGCTGTGGGGGATGCCGGGGTCGGTGTTGTCGGTCGTGATCGTCACGTCCGTTCCCGCAGCGATGAAGATTTCGTCGGGGGAGAACTGACGGCCGGTGACCATCTGGACGATGGTCTGGCCGGCCCCGCCTGCGGGAGTGGCCTCCCCACCGTCCGCGCCGTCGCCGTCGTCGCCGTCGTCCGGCGTCGCGCCGTCCGTGGCGCCGTCGTCGGGTGTCTCGCCGTCCACGGGCGTGCCGCCGCCGTCGGACGGCTGGTCATCGGCCGTGGCCTCGGCGGCCGGAGTGTCGCCGCCGGCGGGCGTCTCACCGCCGTTGCCGTCGTCCTCGCAGGCCGCGAACAGCAGCAGGGCAAGGGCGAGCAGGGCCGGCAGGGTCAGCCAGCGAAGAGAGCGGGTTCGGATCATCCACATTGCGAACGCCTCCTGATGTATCTAATCGAATAACGAAATCGGAGCGACGGCGGATTTCGTCCGCTCGTTCTATTCGGCGACAACGATGGTGCCGGTCATCTGGGCGGCGTGGAAATCGCAGCGGAAATCGAACGTCCCGGCCTCGGTGAAGCTGAAGGTTATCGTGCCCTCTGAGCCCGCGGTCATCGTGTCGGGGTCGGAGCAGGGCTCTTCGCCGCCGGTCTGGCAGGGGCTGTCGCCGTACTCGTTATCGGTGCCGGCGACGTGCATGTTGTGCACCGCCGTGCCGATGTTCACCAGGTTGAGCGTGACCTCCTGCCCGAGGCCGACGCCCAGCGCGGGGGCCTTCTGGCCGTCCAGCTCGAAGAAGTTATCGCCGAGGTCCAGCGTCTCGCCCCCGGCGATGGCGACCGGCTCGCTGGGCTCGCTGGGGGCGGCAGGGTTCTGGCCGCAAGGGGGCGTGCCGTCCTCACCCGTGAATGGGCTGGTGGGCGGCTCCAGCGGCCCGGCCAGGATCGCCGTCCCCGCCTCGTGCTCCACCGGCTCGGTCTCGAACGCGCCGCGTTCCACCGTGATCTCGTCGCCGGGCTCGAACACCTGCCGCGTGACTTCGTGCGAGCGGGCCTGCGTGTCCTCAACGCCGCGCTCCACGGTCAGGGTGTCCTCGCCGGCCTCCACGACCTCCATTTTCTCGAGCTCCACCTGAACGATGTCGCCCGCCTCGAACAGCTCGGCCGCGCCCTCCACCGGCAGCTCCGTCTCGTCGGCGTCCACGTCGTCGTCGAGCTCGCCGACGGCCGGCGCGTCGAGGACTTTCACGACCTCGTACTCTTCGCCCTCCGAGTCGAGCCGCAGCAGGCTGTCGAGAAGGAAACCGCGGGCGTCGGTGAGGACGAACACCGTGTCGTCCAGGCCGACGGCCTCGGTCAGCGCCTTGCCCTCGAGCAGGTCGGCATGGTCGGCCTCCTCGCGGACTCTCTCCCAGCCCTTCTCGCTGACGGCGTTGACGTCGTCCGGCGTGTCGAGGCCGGGCATGGCGCCGGTGATCAACGCCACCAGTTGCTGTATCTGGAAGTCGTTCAGGGGCCCGCCTTGCTCGTCGGACCAGGGGGGCATGAGCGTGCCGACACGGCCGCAGTGGATGGTGTCGCGGAAGCGGTTCTGGAGGCTGAGCAGGGCGCCCGGTTCGTCGGGGCGGTTGCCCTCGACGTTGAGGGCGAAGCCGGGGAGGGAGGCGTTCTCCAGGGTGCCGCCGCCGTTGAGGCCGTGGCAGCTGCGGCAGTTGAGCGAGTACAGCTCGCCGCCGAACTCCGCCATCTTCACGGCCTGCCGCTCCTGGGCGTCCTCGGCCCGCACGGAGTCCCACAGGAAGTAGAGGAAAGTGCCGATAAGGAACACGAACATCAACCCGATCATGGCGTTTACCTGTTTGCTCGTGTTCATCGGGTCGCGGGGACGCTCGCTGTCATGATCGCATCAGGCCGGGGCGCTGTAGGGAGTGGTGAAGCCGGGGTTCTCCGCTGTTCCCGTGATCGATGCGGTGACGCCGGTGGTGACGACTATGCTGCCGTCTTCCTGGACCTGGATATCGAAGCGGTCCAGGGGTCGGGGCGCCGGCCCAAACACGAGCACGCCGCCCTCCTTAGTGTAGGTGGAGCCGTGGCAGGGACAGCGGAACCAGCCGGTGCGGCCCAGGAAGGTGAAGTCGGCGCGGTAAGGCACGCTGCAGCCGAGGTGAGGGCACTTCCGCCAGAGAGCCAGGAGTCCGCCCGGCGTCTCTTCCCCATTCGGGGTGACGCCGGCCTCCAGGTTCAGGAGGAAGAATCGCCCCTCGGGGATGATGATGGGGTCGGCGCCGGGGGCCGGGATGCGGTCCGGCGAGACGACGACGTCGGCGGCGGCGCCGGCGGGGTTGCGCGTCCAGGCGAAGTCCAGCGGGGAACCGATCATCCCCAGCAGGGCCAGCCCCAGGGTGGACCAGAAGCCGCCCAGGATCAGCACCCGGCGCGTAATCGTTCCGCGCCTGGGTACCGGGCGCGCGATGGGGGTGTCGACCTTCTGCGCCTCGACCACGGCCGGGGCAGCGGGCGGCGGGACTGCCGGCGCGGGACGCGACTGGCCGTCGCCGTCCGCGGCCGGCGCGGCCTCGGTCACGGCGTCGTCCTGCGGTTCCTGCTCTTCGACCATACGTCTCGCCTCTTCCTTAGCCCTCGTCCACTCTGATCTCAGTCGGCCATATCAGGTCCTGACCCTCGCCGCGGAAGAAGCTGCCGATCATGGCCAGGGCCAGGTAGGCGAACATCACCCCGGTGAACATCACGATGAACACGTCGCGTCTGGTTCTCACCCAGCCCAGACGGAACAGCACGTAGATGATACCCACCGCCAGGATCAGGATCGTGCTCAGCGGGACGACCTGTTCGGCCGTGGCGGCGGGGATGTTTAAGTGCTCACCGCCCCAGCCGTGGATGTTGCTTAAGCCGATGGCCCCCAGGTCCCAGTCGCCCAGGGAGTCGTTGAACGGCCAGGCGATGTGGTCCAGGTCGCCCGGCCAGTCCAGCCCGGCGACGGAGAACTCCAGCCGCTTGGAGATGTCTTTCGTCGATACGAACCCCTTGTGGGGCGCCCCCGGCTCGTCGCGGAGGCAGGGCCAGCTGACGTCGCTGGTCTGCTCCGGGCAGGCCGGAACCCAGCGGGTGAAGGTCTCGGTCTTCGTCGTGTCGCCGGCGTCGAAAGTGACGAGCACGCCACTTATGACGATGGCGTAGATCGCGGCGATGATCGTAAGCCGCACGGAGTAGCGCGTCCCGAACCAGACGCCCTGGGCCACCCGGCTGCGGTCGATGTAGGGAATGGCCATGAAGAAGACCAGGGCGATCGTGGGCACGAGGACGCCGGCCCAGGCCTTGTCCATGTGGAGCAGAAGCTCCTGCAGGTTCAGGAAGTACCAGGGGGCCTTGGACGGGTTGGGGGTTACGTTAAGGTTGGCGCGGTTCAGCAGAGGGGCGTTGATGAACACGGAGAGCAGGAGGAAGGTGATCGTGAACAGAACAGCGGAGATGAACTCCACGAACACCAGGTCGGGCCAGACCAGTAGCTCCTCTTCGCGCTCACGCTTCGGTCTGGGCCGGGCCGGCGCTGCCGGCGCCGGTGCTGGAGTCTGGGCCTCTACGGCCATGGTTGAGCCTCCGGACTCCTACAGCGGGCGCGCCATCCCGCCGTCGCGGCGGATGCGCCAGAAGTGGACGGCCATCATGATCGCCGCCAGCAGCGGCAGCGCTATGACGTGGAGCGTGTAGAAGCGGATGAGGGCGGGCTGGCCGATCTCGAAGCCGCCGAAGACCACCGTTTGCACCTCGTCGCCGAGGTAGGGGGACGACCCCCCGATGCCGTGACCGACGGTGACGGCCCACAGGGCCAGCTGGTCCCAGGGCAGCAGGTAGCCGGTGAAGCTGAGCACCAGGGTCAGGATGAGCAGGATGACGCCCACCACCCAGTTGAACTCCCGCGGCGGTTTGTAGGCGCCGGTGTAGAACACGCGCATCATGTGCAGGAACACCAGGATGACCATGGCGTGGGCCGTCCAGCGGTGCAGGTTGCGCATCAGCAGGCCGAACTTGACGTTCGTTTCCAGGGCGGCGATGTCCTGGTACGCCCTATCGACCGAGGGCACGTAGTAGAACATGAGAAGCACGCCGGTGATGGTGAGCACCAGGAACATGAAGAACGTCAGGCCGCCCAGGCAGTAGGTGTGCGTGATCTTGACGTGGGTGCGGTGGATGCGGGTGGGGTGGAGGTGAAGGAAGACGTTGGTGGCGACGACGAGCATCTGGTTGCGCGGGGTGTTGGGGTAGCCGGAGCGGAAGACGGACTGCCAGATGTAGTTGTGGAAGAGCGCGTTGTAGACACGGTCCTGGAGGATGTTAATCCGCTCCCCCAGGTTACGTGGTTTGCCGGGCTCTTCCGTGACCGACATGACCTGGCTCCTTACCGGCCGCTGCTCAGCGTGACCACCAGGCGCCCAGCATGACCATGATCAGCAGTGAGCCGATGATGGTGAAGAAGACGCCGAGGAACTCGAATCCCTCCGGCACCTGGCGAAACAGGATATCCAAAGGGGGCATGCTAGGATCCTTCTGCCTCCGCTGCTTTCGATTGTGAAGTTCTTAGCAAAGCGAGCCTAGCACCAGCCATATCCACTGTCAAGCGCGTTCAGATGCGCCCCGGCTCTCCTTCGTCAGAGCGCGCCAGGGTCGCCTGCGCCACATCCGCAACAGCCCCTGCACGTCCTCCGAGACCGTCCGCGGCACGTTGACCCGCGTGTCCAGGTCCTCCACCCACGACACCGGAATGTCCTTGATGCGGAAGCCCGCCTTCTCGGCCAGGATCAGCGACTCCGTATCGAAGAACCAGTTGTTGTTCTCGACGAGGGGGATGAGGCGTCGCGCCAGGTCCGCGCGCATCGCCTTGAAGCCGCACTGGGCATCGCTGAAGCGCACCTGGAACATCGCCTTGATCAGCAGCAGGTAGCCGCGGGTGAGGATCCGCCGCTGCGACGAGCGCGAGACCTTCGCCCCGGGCAGCAGCCTCGACCCGTTGGCGATGTCGTACCCCTCCTCGGCGATGGCGGCGATCAGGGGCGGAAACGCGTCCAGCCCCGTCGACAGGTCGACGTCCATGTAGCTGACGATATCCCGCGTGCTGGTGCCCCAGGTCTGCTTGAGGGCGCGGCCACGGCCCTTCTGCTCGATGCGGACGTAGGACACCTCGCCGGGGAAGCGCTTCTCGAGTTTCTTGCCGGCCTCCAGCGTCCCGTCTATCGAGGCGTTGTCGGCGATGACGATGCGCCACTCGTAGGGGAAGGCGTCGGTGGCTAGGAAGTCGCGCAGGGTGGGGATGCTCTCGGGGAGCGCTCGCTCTTCGTTGTAGCAGGGGACGACGACGTCGACGCTGGTCATGGGGACAGGATCAAGGTTCAGGGTTCAGGGAACAAGCCCCGCCAGCCACCCCGTCGTCCGTTTTCCCCCTGTTCCATGTTCCTTGTGCCTCGATCCCTAATGCCGAAAGTGGCGCACGCCGGTGAACACCATCGCCGCGCCGTACTCGTCGCAGACCTCGATCGCCTCGTCGTCGCGCATTGCGCCGCCGGGCTGGATGATCGCCGTGATGCCGGCGCGACAGGCCATCTCCACCGCGTCGTCCCGCGCGAACGGGAAGAACGCGTCGGAGGCCAGCGCCGCGCCCTTCGCGCGGTCGCCGGCCAGGGCCAGCGCCAGCTCGACCGGCGTCTTGCGGTTTTGCTGCCCGCCGCCGATGCCCACCGTCGCCCCGTCCCTGGCGACGACGATGGCGTTGGACTTCACGTGCTTGACCGCCCGCCAGGCGAACAGCAGGTCGGCCGCCTCAGCGTCGGTGGGCGCGCGCTTCGTGACCGGCTTCATCTCGAGCTGCGCGTCCGGGTAGCGATCGGCCTCCTGGACGAGAAGCCCGCCGGCGACCCGCCGGTAGTCGAGGTCGAGGGCGGCGGAGCGGCGGTCCTGTTCCTTGTTCCCTGAACCCTGCTCCATCCGCAGGATCCGGATGTCCTTGCGCTTCTTCAGCCGCTCCAGCGCCTCGTCCTCGTACTCCGGCGCGACGATGACGTCGAACCGCATCCCCTTCATCGCCTCCACCATGGCCGCCGTGACGGGCCGGTTGGCGGCGATGATCCCGCCGAACGGCGATACAGGGTCGGAGGCGAAGGCGCGACGATAGGCCTCGGCGATGTCCTGGTGGGTGGCGATGCCGCAGGGATTGGCGTGCTTGACGATCGCCACCGTTGACGCGCCGAACTCCCAGACCGCCTGCCAGGCAGCGTCGGCGTCCAGCACGTTGATGTACGACAGCTCGAGCCCGTGCAGACGCTCGGCGCCGACGATACCCGTCTCCCCGGCCTCGTCGCCCTCTTCGCGGTAGAGGGCGGCCCGCTGGTGGGGGTTCTCGCCATATCGGAGATCGAGCGATTTCGTCAGGGCGATCGTCATGCGCTCCGGGAATCCTTCGACAAGCTCAGGATGAGCGGCCGGGGACGAGCGCAGGTAGCGGGCGACGGCGGTGTCGTACGACGCGACGTGCTGGAACGCCTTCTCGGCGAGGCGGCGGCGGAAATCGAGCGGCGCCTGCTCCATGCGCAGGCGGTCGAGCGTGTCGTCGTAGTCGGCGGGGTCGACGAGGACGATGACGGAGGGGAAGTTCTTGGCGGCGGAGCGCAGCATCGCCGGCCCGCCGATGTCGATGTTCTCGAGGGCCTCTTCGAGCGCGGGGGGAAGGCCGCCTGCAAGCGAGGGCATGGGCCCCAGCCGCGCCACGGTCTCCACGAACGGGTAGAGGTTGACGCAGACCAGGTCCACCGGCTGGACCTCGCTGCGGGCCAGCTCCTCCATGTCCTCCGGGTGATCGCGGCGGGCCAGGATGCCGGCGTGGACCATGGGGTGGAGGGTCTTGACGCGGCCCTCGAGCATCTCCGGGAAGCCGGTGAGGGCGGCGACGGAGTGGACGGGAAGGCCGGCCTCGGCCAGGTGGCGCTGGGTGCCGCCGGTGGAGTAGATGTCGAACCCCAGCTCCGCCAGGTTGAGCGCGAACTCCTTGACGCCCGTCTTATCGAAGACGGAGATGATGGCGATCATCCCCACGTCGCCTCCCCCTCCTCTTCCGCTTCGTCTTCCAGGAACTCCGCCGCGACTTCGTCCGGCACTTCGCCCTCGCCGCCACAGAGGGGGCAGGTGGACATGCCCGGCGTCGTCTCGTCCATGCCCTGGTACTCCATCAGCTTGTCGTCCTCGATCCAGATGTAGCGGCGCTCGGGGTCGAAGTCCTCGACGCCCTGCATCTCGCGGCTCTCGCCGGAGTCGTCCACCCACATCACCCGCTCGCGGGCTTTGGCGTGGGCGAGCATGAACACGTCCAGCGCCTCCAGCGCGCTCCCCGCCTCCACCTGCTCCTCCCACTCCGTCTCCTCGTGCTCCATGGCGTCAAGCTCCGCCCCGACGCGTTCCCCAGCCAGCATCTGCATCCAGTCGCGCGCGCCCCTGGGCATCCGCTCGGCGTAGTAGACGCGATACGACGGCACGGCTAGGCCCACTCCACCCCTTCGCCGGCGATCACCTCGCCGACGACGAACGACTCCGGCAGCGCCGCGCGCACGGCCTCGACGTCTCCCTGCGCCACGGCGAGGACGATGCCGACGCCCATGTTGAAGGTGCGATACATCTCCTCCTCGGCGATGTCGCCTCGCTCCGCGATGAGCCGGAAGATGGCCGGCGTCTCCCACGTCGCCCGGTCGATGCGGGCGCCGAGACCAGCGGGCAGGATGCGCGGGACGTTGCCGGGGATGCCGCCGCCGGTGATGTGGGCGATGCCGTGTAGGGGCGCTGCTCGCTGCGCCCGCGAAGTTTGGGGCGCGGCAAGCGGCGCCCCTACAAGCGGCCGCAGGTCGTCCAGGTGGCAGCGGTGGGGGACGAGCAGGGCGTCGGCGAGGGACGCGCCGCCCAGCTCGGGGTACGCCGCCTCCAGCCGCTCGCGCTCCGCCGCCGGGTCGCCGCCGAGGCCGATGTCGAACACCTTCCGCACCAGCGAGTAGCCGTTGGTGTGCAGGCCGTTCGAGGGCAGCGCCAGCAGGGCGTCGCCCTCGCGGATGGCCGAGCCGTCGATGACGGCGTCGCGGTCGACGACGCCGGCGACGAAGCCAACGAGGTCGAAGTCGCCGCCGCCGTAGAGGCCGGGCAGGTCGGCGGTCTCCCCGCCGAGCAGCGCGCAGCCGGCGGCGCGGCAGGCGTCGGCCACACCCTTGACCAGCGCCAGCTTGGCCTCGTCCGTCACCTCGCTGCCGCCGATGTAGTCGAGGAAGAACAGGGGCTCGGCGCCGGTGGTGAGGATGTCGTTCACGCAATGGTTGACGAGGTCGTGGCCGAGGCCCTCATATCGCCCCAGCAGCGCGGCCAGCTTGACCTTGGTGCCCACGCTGTCCGTGCTGGCGGCGAGGACGGGGTCACGGTATTCGCCGAGGCGGAACAGGCCGGCGAAGGGCCCGACGTCCGCCATGACCTCGGGCCGGCGAGTGCTCTTCGCCAGCTCGGCGATGCGCGAGACCAGCCGGCCGGCGGCGTCGACGTCGACGCCGGCGGCGGCGTACGCGCGCGGGGGATCTGGCTGGCCGGTCACACTGTGGGCTTGATGTTCTGGTTCAGGCGGAAGAGGTTCGTCGGGTCGTACTTGTTCTTCAGCTCGACCATGCGTTGGTAGTGCGAGCCGAAGCTATCCTTGACGCGCTGCTCGCCCTCGTCCATCAGGTAGTTGAGGTAGGTGCCCTTCTGGGCCCAGGGCTGCATCGCCTCGTTGACGGAGCGTACCCAGGCGATCTGCTCGTCGTTCTGCGACGCGTCCTCCCAGGCGCCGAGGACGTGCACGGCCCAGTTGGCGGATGCGCGCCAGCCCATCGCGGTGGCGTCGTCCGGGACGCGGTGGACCTGGCCGCCCAGGGGCTGGACGATGATTGTCGTGAGCGGAGAGGGCGGCGGCGTGGCCTTTTCGATCAGGGTGCGGATCGCCTCGTCCGGGAGCTCCGGGTACATCTCGGCCTTCCAGTACTGCTGCATGCCGGGCGGGTTCCCCTCGACGAGCATCTGCTGGACGGCGACGTAGGGCATCGGCTCGACCATATTCAAGACGGGATTGAGGTCCAGCAGGGGCTTGATAGCCTTCGGTCCGTCCTCTGGCTTGCCGGTGTAGCAGACGACGATCCCCATGACCGGCATCCCGCGCACCGGCTCCGGCACGGGCTCCGCCGACGGCGCGGTGATCAGGGCGGCTGCCCCGCCCACGTCGTCCGGGGCGCCTTCCATGAAGTCGCGATAGGCGCAGAGGACGGCCGGGTCGCGGGGGAAGCCCAGCATGCCGCCGTAGACGATGGGTCCGATGGGGTGCAGGCGGTACTCGAAGCGAGTGACGATGCCGAAGTTGCCGCCGCCGCCGCGCAGACCCCAGAACAGGTCCGCGTTCTCGGTCTCTGAGGCGTGGACGGCATCGCCGCTGGCGAGGACGACCTCGGCGCCGGTCATGTTGTCGACGGTGTAGCCCAGCTTGCGCTCGAGCCAGCCGGAGCCGCTGCCCAGGGTGAGGCCGGCGATGCCGGTGCTGGGCACGCGGCCGCCGGGGATGGCCAGCCCGTGCTCCTGGGTGGCGGCATCGAACTCACCCCAGTTCACGCCGCCCTCGGCCACGGCGGTGCGGGCCTCGGGGTCGACCGTGATCGCCTTCATCAGGGACAGGTCGATCATCAAGCCATCGTCGCAGACCGAGTATCCCTGCGCCGAGTGCCCGCCGCCCTTGACCGACACCAGCATGTCGTGCTCGCGGGCGAAGCGGACAGCGCACTGCACGTCAGCGGTGTCCGCGGGCTGGGCGATCACGGCGGGCCGCCGGTCGATCATGGCGTTGAAGATCGCGCGGGCAGAGTCGTAGCCGGCGTCGCCAGGAAGCAGTACTTTGCCCCGAAAGTCTTCTTTCAGGGCCTGAATCGCGCTCTCGCTGACCGCTGTCTGGGTCATGACGATCCTCCTTCTGCGCTATGCCTGCTCCGTCTCCGGGCCGCGTTCGGATCGAAGGGCGGGACGCGGGCCGGACGGTCGAACGCGTTCATTTTAGCGACCCCTGTGGGCGGTGGATAGCGGGGCGGGCGGCGGGTTTCGGTTTTCGCGTTGGCCCTAGTGCCGGTCGCGTTCCCAGGTCCAGGCCGCGCCCACAGGCTCCCGCTTGCCGCCGCGGCCCACCCGCTCGAACACGAGCTTGTCCATCTGCAGTTGCACCGGCATCGGGTAATCGCCGGTGAAGCAGGCCGTGCACACGGAGTCCTGCGGCTGCTCCACGGCCCGCATCAGCCCCTCGATGTTCAGGTAATCGAGCGAATCGGCGCCGATGTGCTGGCGTATCTGCTCGACGCTCTTGTCGGAGGCGATGAGCTCCCACTGGGTGGCCATGTCGATGCCGAAGTGGCAGGGGTGCTGGATGGGCGGCGCGCAGATACGCATGTGGACCTCGGTGGCGCCGGCGCGGCGCAGCATCTCGACAACCTTGGGTGTCGTCGTGCCCCGCACGATGGAGTCGTCGACGACGACGAGCCGCTTGCCCTCGATGACCTGTTTTAGCGGGTTGAACTTCAGGTAGACGCCCTGGTCGCGCAGGCGCTGGTCGGGCCGGATGAAGGTGCGGCCGACGTAGCGGTTCTTGACCAGCCCCTCGCCGTAGGGGATGCCCGACTCGTGGGCGTAGCCGATGGCGGCGGCGATGGCGGAGTCCGGCACGCCGATGACCATATCGGCGTCCACCGGGGTCTGGATGGCCAGCTCGCGGCCCATGGCCATGCGCGCGGGATACAGGAGCTTGTCGCGCAGCACGCTGTCCGGCCGCGCGAAGTAGATGTACTCGAAGACGCAGAGGGAGCTGCGCTGGGGCTCCACGGCCTGGAAGGCGTTGACGCCGCTGCGGTCGATGATGACGGCCTCGCCGGGCTCGATCTCGCGCACGAACTCGGCGCCCAGGTGGTCCAGCGCGCAGGTCTCCGAGGCGACGACCCAGCCGGTGCCGTTGAGCTTGCCCAGGCAGAGCGGGCGCACGCCGTAGGGGTCGCGCATGGCGATGAGCTCTCGGGGGGTTACGGCGACCAGGCAGTAGGCGCCCTGTATCGCCTTCATGACGATGGCCACGCGCTCCTGCCAGCTCTCGCCCGGGGCGGAGGCCAGCATCTGGGCGATGACCTCCGTGTCGGTCGAGGAGCCGAAGTCCGTGCCGTGATCCTCCAGGTCGTTGCGCAGCAGCTCGGCGTTGATCAGGTTGCCGTTGTGGGCCAGGGCCAGCGGGCCGTGCGTCCCCTCCACGTACACCGGTTGCGCGTTCTCGATGCGCGTGGAGCCGGTGGTGGAGTAGCGGGTGTGGCCGATGGCGACGGAGCCCGGCAGGAACGGCAGGTCATTCTCGTCGAACACCTGGGAGACCAGGCCCATGCCGGTGCGCAGGTGGATCTTGCGACCGTCGCCGGTGGCGATGCCGGCGCTCTCCTGGCCGCGGTGCTGGAGGGCGTAGATGCCGTAGAAGGTGATGCGGGCTACGTCCTCGTCCGGCGCGAACACGCCGAACACGCCGCACTTCTCGCGCCACTCCGGGGGGCTGTCAGGGTGCACGAAGATCACCCGCCGGGGTTGGACAGGTCTGTTCGATCTTCAATACGTCGAGCGTGTGCACGAAATAGCTAATATGCCTTCGTCCTGCTCAGCGCCCGAATTGTAGCACGGGGCGAACGGGAGGGGCAAGGCGAGCGCGGAACCTTTCCCGTCCGCCGTCCGTCTTCCACAATAGAAGCGATGAAGACCGCCCTCGCGACCCTGCTCCTGGCCCTGGCCGCCGTGACCCTGCTGGCGGCCTGCGAGAGCGATGAGGTCCCGCCGGTAACGGACTCCGGCATCGAGGGGCAGGCGCTCATCGGGCCGCAGTGTCCGGTGGTCGTCGAGGGCACGCCCTGCCCCGACGAGCCGTTCCAGGCGATCATCGACGTCTGGAACGCGGAGCGCACGGAGCGCGTCGCCACGTTCGAGTCGGGCGAGGAGGGGCGGTTCCGGCTGGCGCTGCCGCCGGGCGACTACTACCTGGACCCGCAGCCGCCGAGCGCCGGCGGCCCGCCCACGGGAGAGCCGCAGGAGGTGACGGTACCGCCCGGCCGCTTCCTGGAGGTCACGATCTCGTACGACAGCGGGATCCGCTGAGCGAGCCTCACCCTTCGACCCTTCGACAAGCTCAGGACAGGCACCCTCAGGGTGAGCGGGTAATGGCCACGCTAGCCGCTGCGTCCGGCCCGGCCGTGGAACTCGATCAGCTTGCGGGGGCGAAGGCGAATGGCGACGGACTCGCCGCCGGCGGCCGACGCCATGTAGGCGTCGAGCTGCTGCTCGGTCAGGTAGCGGCTAGCGATGCGGCGTCGCGTCCCCAGGTCGAGGCCGGGTCCGAGCTCGACCGAGCCGCGGGCCATCACGGCGTAGTACGGTACCGTCCGCCGGTCGACGACGAGCGTGACTTCGGGGTTCGCCTCGAGGTTCCTGTGCTTCTGCGAGCCCTTGCCGGTGGACATGAGAAACTCGCCGTTCTCGTAGAGGTACCAGATGGGCGCGGCGTGGGCGCCTCCCTTCGTCGCCACCGAGGCCAGCACCGCCACGTTCGCCTGCGCCAGGAACTGGTCGCGCTGTTCGTCGCTCATTCGATCCCTCCGATCATCGCCATCTTCCTGTGCTCGGTCCGCATGCAACGGTCCATCACCACCTCCAGCCCCGCCGCCCGCGCCCGTTCCGCCGCCGCCTCGTTCCGGATGCCGGTCTGCATCCACACCGCCTTCGCGCCGATCGCGATCGCCTCCTCGACGATTTCGGGAACGTACTCGGCCTTCCGGAACACGTCCACGACCTCGACCGGCTCCGGGACGGAGCGCAGGTCGGGGTATGCCCTCTCGCCCAGCACCTCCGTCTCGCCCGGGTTCACGGGGATGACGCGGTAGCCGTGCTCCTGCAAGTAGCGGGCGACGCCGTGGCTCTCCCGCTCCGGATTCGACGACGCGCCGACGACGGCGACCGTCCGGTATTTGCGCAGGATCTCCGATTCGACGCTCACGCCCGCTGCGAGCCTTCCGCGCGTTCGCCGGGGAGCTCCTCGTTCCTGACGGGCTCCACGGCCGGCTCCTCGACCCGCTCCTCGACGGCGGCGGTAATCTCCATCGGGCTACCGGCCAGCCCCGCGATCGCCTCCGCCACGTCCAGCACGCGGCCGAACCCCTCGTCGATCAGGTCGGGGGCGTTGGCGGCCACCACCTGGCCTATGGAGAGCTCCTTGCCGCTTTTCTTGACCATCACGATCTCCCAGGCGCGCAGGTCCAGCGGCGGCTGCGGCCCCGCCGGCGGCACGTCGCCCAGGGGGTAGTCGCGCACCTCCAGCCGCTCGATCTTCCAGAACGGCACCAGCTCCACAGTGCCCAGCCCCAGCCCCAGGATGCCCTGCTGGAACGCCGCCGACTGCTTGCGGGTGTCGATCATGACGTGCGCGCCGAACAGCGAGTAGACGAACCCCATTCCGGATAGGGGGCCGAGGACGAGGCCGGGGAGGAGCATCGCCACCAGCGCCCATACCGGCAGGTCGCTGCCGAACAGGGCGATGCAGGTGAACAGCGCCAGGCTGATCGCCAGCCCCACCAGGGGACCGATGACGGCGCCGCGCTCCGGCCGGACGTCGATACGGCCCTCGCGAATGACGCACACGCGGCGGTCGAGGGGGATTCGCCTGGTCTCGGTAGGCATTGGGGACCGATTCCCATTGTAAGACCGCTCGCGTAGGCCGTCCACGCCGGAGCCCTCACCCCGACCCTTCGGCTGGCTCAGGGCCACCCCTCTCCCGCTCGCGGGAGAGGGGCGGGGGAGAGGGCACTCCTCCTCGCGTTGACGCGCCATCCAGTCCCGCCTAAAATACCGTCGAGGTACCCCGAACATGCGCAAAGACCTTGTCGACATCTTGGCCTGCCCCGTCTGCAAGAGCCCCCTCGAGCTGACCGTCGAGGACGAGGTTGAGGACGAGGTGATCAAAGGCTACCTTTCCTGCGAGAAGTGCAACGAGCGCTACCCCATCGAGGACCGGATACCCAACCTGCTGCCGCCGGAGATGAGGACGGCCTGATGCAGGGCTCGCAGCGCCTGGGCGCCATCGTCATGATCGCCACCGCTCTGGAGATGGTCGTGTTCCTGTGGGCCGTCTCTCGCAAGAGCTACATGGCGATCGCGCTGCCAATCACGCTGCTGCTGGCGGCGCTGAACGTGCTGGCCTTCTGGATCGGCTGGACGATGTTCACGGCCTCCGAAGAGGAGGAGGAAGAGCTAGACGCCGCTATCCAGGAAGTCGCGGGGCTGACTTCAAGGGAGTAGGAGGGCAGAACTTGCCTGATAGCGAGAAACCCGGCGAACCAAAGGCGCCCAGGCCGGAAACTAAGCCGAGGCCCATCCCTGATCGACCCTCTCACAAGGCGGATCGACGGGATATGGGCCTCGATGTTGAGCGCCTAGCAGTGGAGCGCCAGTCGGGCGAGGAACGGGAGTAATGGGCAGTAGCAGCGACCAACCCAAGCCACCGAAACCACAGCCCATCCCGCCCAAGCCCCCTCACACCGGTGAGCCGTTGGAGAG
The DNA here is from genome assembly GCA_040877915.1 of Dehalococcoidia bacterium. GTDB lineage: Bacteria > Chloroflexota > Dehalococcoidia > SM23-28-2 > RBG-16-64-32 > JBBDNA01. The sequence continues at coordinate 121,456 of JBBDNA010000012.1, read as the reverse complement.
AGGGTTACCTAGGCCACGACCGCCAAGCCAGCAGCGATCGACGCCGTTTCCACCAGAATAGCGACTAACCCAACGCGCACAGCCCAGGGCTTCACCCAACTGTTGCGGTCGTTGTCCCGATAATAGTGGATGTAATCCACGATCAAATCGCTTAGAAATTCGTTGTTTTCCTTCACTTGCGCATCATCCCAGATTTCCTCGATTGCCGGCCCAACCTGATAACGGCGCGGCCAGTGGCTGAACGCCACAGCGAGAACCACAAACAAGTATGCTGCCGCAGCCACCGATATCACTATGATTCCATCCCGCTCGAATTCCTCGCGAATCGCGAATACCGCTGCCAAGATTCCAAGTAGAGCGCTACCGACGGCAAATAAACTCGCGGCCTTAGAATCGAGCGCATCAAAGAATTGGAATTGGATTTGGAGCCGTTCTTGCATGATGGCCAGAAGTATCTTGGCATCGCACTTGAAGACAATCATGACTCTCCCTTCATAGCCGCAGCTTCTCCGCCGCCATACCCTGCAGCCCCTCCCAGCCCCGCCCCGCCACCAGCGTTACGCCCTCGTCGCCGGCCGCCCTCGCCAGCTCCGCGATCGTCTTCCCCTCCACCGGGTGCCGCGCGTCCGGCGCGATCTCAGCTAGCGGCACGAGGACGAACGGCCGCTCGGCCAGCCGCGGGTGGGGGATGACCAGCCCCTCCTCATCGACGACGCGGTCCCCGTAGAGCAGGATATCGAGGTCCAGCGGGCGGGGGCCCATCGGTTCGCCGCCGGGGCGGCGGCCCAGCTCGTGCTCGAGGCCCTTGAGGAATCGCAGCGCGGCCGTCGGCTCCAGCCCCGTCTCCCAGAGGCAGGCCGCGTTGTAGAACTTCGGCTGCGGGGGCCTGTCCTGAGCAGCGTCGAAGGGGCCGCCGACAGGCTCCGTCTCGTACAGCGAGGAGACAGCGTCGACGCGGCCCATCCGCCACAGCGCCCGCAGCGCCCAGCGCAGATTCTCGCGCCGGTTCCCCAGGTTGGCGCCGAGGCCGAGGTATACGCTCGCCATTCGCTCTACTTGCTATTCCGGTCGCTGATCACGAAGGCCAAACGACCCAGGGCCAGCAGCTCGCCGTCGTCGCGGCGCATCTCCGCCTCGCCGAACGCCACCCGCTTGCCTATCCGCAGGACCCGCGCCTCCACGACGACCCGGTCGCCGGGGCGGGCGCCGGCCAGGAAGCTGGCGTTCATCTCGATCGTGGCGTGGGGCGCCGCGAACATCGCCTCCATCCCCCGCACGGAGGCGATGACGCCGCCGATCGCCTCGTCCATCAGCGTGGTCACCACGCCGCCGTGCATGACGCCGTTGGGGTTCGTGTGGTGCTCCTGCAGATGCAGGGACAGCCGGACCAGCCCCTCGCGGAACTCCTCCGTGTGTCCGCCGATCAGCTCGACGAACGGGCTCGCTCGCCTCTCGCTCTCCGGGACGACCATCAGTCCGTCCGGATGGCGAAGGTGAGCCTCCCCTTCGCGATCACGCGCTCGCCGCTGCGCGCCTCCGCCTGGCCGAAGGCGACGGACCGCCCCTTGCGGATGACGCTGCCCTCGACGGTTATCGTGTCGCCCTCGCGGGCGCCGGCCAGGAAGCTGGCGTTCATCTCGATAGTGGCGTGGGGGTGGCGCTTCGCGTCGTCGCCGCGCAGGGCCATCAGCGCCGCCCCCAGCGCCGAGTCCATCATCGTCGTGACGACGCCGCCGTGCATCCTACCGATCGGGTTCAGGTGCTGCGGCCCGACGACCAGCGACAGCCGCGCGTAGCCCTCGCGCAGCTCCTCCATCTCGGCGCCGATGTGGGCGCTGAACGGGCTGCGCCGCCGTTCGGTCGTCATCCCGGTCGCGTCCAGCCGCGGACGACAGCGTCCGTCATGCGGGCGACCCGAACCATCTCTCGCACGTCGTGCACGCGGACGATGTCCGCCCCGTTGGCGATGGACAGCGCCACCGTCGCCGCCGTCCCCTCCAGACGGTCCTCCACCGGCAGACCGAGGACGACGCCGATCGTCGACTTGCGGGAGGTGCCGACGAGCAGGGGGCGGCCCAGGACGCGCAGCTCGCCCAGCCGGCGCAGCATCTCCAGCGCCTGCTCCTCCGTCCAGCCGAAGTTGAAGCCGGGGTCGACGATCACCCGCTCCTCCGGAAGTCCCCGCTCACGGGCGATGCGCAGGCTCTCGACCAGGCCGGCCGTTATGTCGCCGATCGTATCGCGGAACCCACGGTCGCGCTGGTTGTGCATCGCCACGGCGGGAACGGCGAACTCGGCGGCGACGGAGGCGACATCGGGGTCGCGGCGGAAGCCGTGGACGTCGTTGACCATCGCCGCGCCGGCCTCCAGCGCCGCGCGCGCCACCTCCGGCTTGCAGGTGTCGATGCTCACCGGAACGTCCAGCTCCTTGACCAGCCGCTCGACCACCGGCGCGGTGCGCGCGATCTCCTCCTCGGCGCTGATCGGGTCGAACCCGGGCCGCGTGGACTCGCCGCCGACGTCGATGATGTCGGCGCCGTCCTCCGCCATACGCGCCGCCTGCGCCAGCGCCGCGTCGATGTCGAGGGCGAGGCCGTCGCCGGAGAAGGAGTCCGGCGTCACGTTGACGATGCCCATCACGTAGGTGCGCGCGCCCCAGACGAACTCGCGTCCGCCGATGGTGATGGGCTTCGCGTTGGTGGTTTCGATCATGAGTCCCGCTCTTTGCAAGCGGAGCGCATTATATCGCGAATCAGGTTGAGGCGGGACTGGGAACAGGCCAGTCCGCTATACTTGCTGCTGCGACTTCGCGCATACTCGCTTCACCACCGTGATGCTCTTCCAGGGAATCCTCGACACGATAGGCGATACGCCTCTGGTGCGGCTGCGCTCCAGCCCGAAGGAGGGCGTGAGCATCTACGCCAAGCTGGAGGGCCAGAACCCCACCGGATCGCTGAAGGACCGCATCGCGCTGTACATGATCACCGCCGCCGAAGCGTCGGGCGAGCTCACGCCGGACAAGACGATCCTGGAGCCGACGAGCGGCAACACCGGCATCAGCCTGGCGATGGTGTCGCGGGTCAAGGGGTACCGCCTCATCTGCGTCCTCCCCGATATCGTCACGCCGGAGCGGGAGCAGCTCCTGCGGGCGTTTGGGGCGGAGGTGGTCTACGCCGAGGGCGCCCGCAGCACCAACGACGCTGTGTACAAGGCGCAGAGCATGCTGGCCGAGGAGCCCGGCCGCTACTACATGCCGTTCCAGTACGGCAACGAGAACAACCCTCGCGCCCACTACGAGACCACGGCCGTGGAGATCCTGCGCGACCTGCCGGAGATCAATGCGTTCGTGGCCGGGCTCGGCACGGGCGGCACGCTGACCGGCGTGGGCCGCCGCCTGAAGGAAGAGCGGCCGGGGGCGAAGGTCATCGCCGCCGTCCCCCACCCGGGCGACCTGGTGCAGGGGCTGCGCAGCCTGGAGGAGGGGTTCATCCCGCCCGTGCTCGACGAGTCTGTCCTCGACTCCCGCATCGTCGTCGACTCCGAGTCATCGTTCGCGGCGGTCAAGGAGCTGATGGAGCGCGAGGGCATCTTCGCCGGTATATCGTCGGGCGCGGTGCTGCGCGCCGCCCAGAAGCACGCCGCCCGTATGGAGCGCGGTAACGTTGTCGCCCTGCTGGCCGACGGCGGCTGGAAGTACCTGTCGACGGACCTCTGGACGCGCGAATACGGGGAGCTGCGGTCGGAGGGCGTGGAGGGGAAGATATGGTGGTGACCGTGGTTCGGGAGAGAGGGTGGATGTTAGGGACTAGAGGTTCGAGACGGGATTCCAACCTCCAACCTCCGCCCTCCAACCTCCGAACCGCATGACGCTCACTCTCCCGCACGAGTTCATCGACGAGATGATGGCCCACGCGCGAGAGGACGCGCCCAACGAGTGCTGCGGAATCATCGCCGGGCAGGACGGCAAGGCGGTGAAGCTGTATCGCGCCCGGAACGCGGAGGCCAGCCCCTACCGCTACAGCGTGGACCCCGGTGACCTGTTCCGCATCCACCGCGAGTGCGACTCCAACGGCTGGGACTTCCTGGCGATCTACCACTCGCACACGGCCAGCGAGGCCTACCCGTCGCCCACAGACGTGCGACTGGCCTTCTGGCCGGAGTCGTACTACATCCTGGTGTCGCTGAAGGACGAGGAGCCCGTCGTGCGGGCGTTCCGCATCGAAGACGAGCAGGTGAGCGAGGAGAAGCTGGTCCCCGGCTAGCGGCGAGCCGGCGGCCTACTCGGCGTTGGGGTCGGTATCGAAGATGTCCTCGAGGTCGATATCGGGGATGTCGGTGCCGTTGACGCTGCCGGAGCTGTAGTCCTTGGTCTGGAAGTCCTCGGTCAGCTCGAATACGAACGGCCCGTTGGCCCAGCGGTTTTCCACGGTGACCAGCAGCGCCATGACGATGGCGAACACGGCGAATCCGGCCAGCGTGGCCTGCGCGGCCTGCATCCGCGAAACGGCGAAGGCGGTCTGCACTGCGAACTTGAACAGGCAGAACATCATCGCAATCGCCCCGAAGGCGATGAGGAAGTTGACCTCCGGGATGAACAGCAGGATCGTCAGGGCCCAGGGGATGGCGGAGATCGCGAACACCCGCAGCAGCGCGTCCGGCGCTACCGTGGCCCCAAAGACGTAGGTGAGAAGCAGGTAGGTCACCACCGCCCAGCCGATGAGCAGGATGACGGTGAAGATAGTACCGAGGATGACCGTATCCACGAACCAGCCGTCCGGGGTGTAGTCGAACATGAACTCGCCCCAGAGCCAGGCCCCGATACCGCCGAGCAGAGCCACGATGACCAGTACCGCGGCGCACAGTGGCGTCAGCGCGGCGTTGTCCCTCAGCTCGCCCCAGGCGCCCTCGTCCAGCATCAAAGCGCGCCGTACGATCCCTATGAATTGCTCAGGCATCCCGGCCTCCCTTTACTTGCAGCGCGAAAAATTATCCGCCACCCCATGAACGGTATTAGCTGCCGATTAGTTTGTCAAGAGGCTTATACAGATAAACAGTCAACCTCCAGTTTGACACCGGCTGTGTGTCTGTTGCATTGTCATCTCGCCGAACGTCTCTGAGATGAGGTCCGTCATGCAGGACGACGCCCGCGAAACCGTCCGCAAGCTCGCCGCCCAGGCCAGCCTTCCCCTGCCCGCCGATCGACTCGACTCCTTGGCCGTGACCCTTCCCGTCATCCAGGCGGGCATCGCCGCTCTGGCCGCCGTCGACTACGGCAACGCCGAACCCGCCGACCGGTTCCCACCTCCTCCCAGAGAGACCCCGGCATGACGACAACCGACCTGAACCGCCTCACCCTGACCGAAGCCGCCGAGCTCATCGGTAAGCGGAAGCTCTCCCCCGTCGAGCTGACGGAGGCCTGCCTGCGGCGTATCGGCAGCCTGGACGCCCGCCTCCACGCCTTCATTACCGTGACGCGCGAGGAGGCGCTGGCCGGCGCCCAGCAGGCAGCGGGCGCCATCGCCGGGGGCAACTACAAAGGCCCGCTGCACGGCATCCCCTTCGCGCTCAAGGACCTGTTCGATACCGCCGGCGTCCGCACTACCGCCGGCTCCAGGATCCAGGCCGACCGCGTCCCCGCCGAGGACGCGACGGTGACCGCCCGGCTGAAGGCCGCGGGGGTAGTCACCCTCGGCAAGCTGAACATGCACGAGTTCGCCTTCGGGGCTACCGGCGTCAACCCGCACTACGGCGCCGCCCAGAACCCCTGGGACACCTCGCGAGTGACCGGCGGGTCCAGCTCCGGCTCCGGTGTAGCCGTGGCCGCCGGCATGACCCTCGGCGCGCTGGGCACCGACACCGGCGGGTCGATACGCATCCCGGCTGCGCTGTGCGGCATCACCGGTCTCAAGCCCACCTTCGGCCGGGTCAGCCGCCGCGGCGTATTCCCGCTGAGCTGGGCGCTGGACCACGTGGGGCCGATGGCCCGCACCGCCGCCGACGCCGCCGTCATACTGCAGGCCATCGCCGGCCACGACCCGCTGGACCCGTCGAGCAGCGAGGAGCCGGTCCCGCAGTACCATCGCGACCTGGAAGACCCGCGCAACCTCAAGCGCGTCAGAGTCGGCGTGCCCGCGAACTACTTCTTCGACAATATTGACCCCGAGATCATGGACGCGATGCGAGCCGTAGGCGCCGTGTTCGAAGGGCTGAAGGCGGAGCTGGTCGAGGTCGCGCTGCCGCTGATCCAGGAGGCCGGCGCGGCGGTCAGCGCCATCATGCTGCCGGAGGCGCTGGCCATCCACCGGCGCTGGCTCAGCGAGCGGCCGGAGGACTACGGCGACGACGTCCGCGGCCGCCTGGAGATGGGTCTCGCGTTTCCGGCCGTCTCTTACGTGGAGGCGCAGCGGTTCCGCTCGCTCATGGTGCAGCAGTGGCGCGACCACGTGTTCGACAGGGTGGACCTGCTGCTGACGCCGACGGTGGCGATCCCCGCGCCCAGCCTGGGGGACGGCGACCTGCAGGCCACGGTGAGCCTGATCCGCTTCACGAACCCGTTCAACCTGCTGGGCGTGCCCGCCGTCTCCGTGCCCTGCGGCTTCACCGCCAACGGCCTGCCCATCGGCCTCCAGATCGCCGGGCGCTGGTGGGAGGAGGGGACGGTGCTGCGGGCGGCCAACGCCTACCAGCACGCAACGGACTGGCACACGCGAACGCCGCCGTTGTAGGCCAGCTACCGTCCACCGGGGCGCACGAAGATGCGGATCCCGGGGAAGTCTATCTCGCTGAACCCCTCGGCCAGAGCCGGTTCCAGCTCCGGCCAGTAGGGCGATCGCCACTCGCGCAGCGACGTGAACACCCAGGCGTCGCCCTCCGTGGCGTCAGCGAAGTCGCTCAGCTCCTGCGCCGACCTCACGCCGTAGACCGTGCCGAAGTCGTGGTAGTAGGCGATCAGCTCGGCGTTCTCGTTGGGCGCCAGCCGGTCGCCTTCGGACATCTCGGCCTCCAGGTAGCGCACCGCACTGCGCCAGTCCTCTCGCTTGTGCTCCACCTTGAACGCGTCGCCCAGACCCAGCGCGGCCAGGAGCAGGAACACGGCCAGCAGGGCCACGCCCAGCGGCGCCGCGAGCCTCGTTCGAATCAGCTCGACGGTTGCGTAGGCCACAGCCAGGCTGGCCAGCGGCAGCAGGAACACAAAGTGCCTCTCCTCGAGGAAGTAGTCCTGCCGCCGCACCACGAACAGCACGACGAAGGGGAGCGCCACCACGGACGCGGCCGCAACGCAGAGAAGCGGCTCCCTTCGCCGGACGGCGAGGAGTCCAGCCAGCGCCGATGTCGCGAACACCAGGCCGGCCACATACCAGGCGCCGTCCGCGGGCAAAGCGTCCGCCACCTCGGTCGCGCCGAAGGAGAACGACCACGTAAGATACTGCGCCACGGCGTCGGCAGGCGGTGAGGGGTAATTGTAGCTCGCGCCGGCGTTGTCCCAGAGGAACCAGGGCAGAAACGCCGCCGCGGCCAGACCCAGAGACCCGCCCAACCACAGCCAGGAGGTCCGCGGCAGCCGCCACCAGCCCAGCCCCACGCCCAGGGCAAAGGCCGCCACGTGGACGGCGACGACGAACGCCGCCTGGTAGCCGGCGTACAGCCCCAATGCCACGCACACTCCGTATGCGCCCCAGAGCCAGCCGCTCCCGCGCCGCACAGCCAGGCCGAAGGCGAGCGTGCTGGCCACAGTGAAGAACGCCAGCAACGAGTAGAAGCGGGCCTCCTGCGAATACCAGAAGTGGCCGGGCAAGACGGCGAGGAGGATCGCCGCCGTAAGGCCGACGCCGCGGCCGGCGAGGAACCAGCCCAGGAGATACAGCCCCGCCACGGCGCCCACCCCGGCGATCGCGGCCGGAAGGCGCACGGCGAACTCGCCCCGGCCGAAAATCTCCTGCGACGCGGCGACGAGCGCGTAGTCCAGCGGCGTGGCGCTAACATCCGCTTTGGCCGCATCGACAGCGGAGTCCAGGCCGCCCAGTCCGACGACGGCGACTTTCAGCTCGTCCAGCCAGAGGCTCCGATCGGTCAGGGTGGAAAATCGAAGCAGCGCGGCCAGGCCGACTACGAACGCCAGCTGGAGCCACCAGGCTTCGGCGGCCACCCGAGCCAGCCGTCGTACGCGCTGCCAGGCGCTCGACGAACGGCGGGCAAGGCCAGACTCAACCATTCCGCGCGGCAAGTGTCACGTCTGAAGCCTCCGCCGCACAGTCTACCCCGATGGGTCGCGCGGGCGGACGTAGTGGGTGCTGTTCATGACCGCCAGCAGGCGGCCATCCTCGTCCGTTATCCGGGACTCGACGACGATAAACGTGCGGCCGGCGCTCAGCGGCCGCGCCTCGGCGATCGCCTTGCCGTGGTCGACGTTGCGCAGGAGGTTGCAGCTGATCTGGACGGCGAGGGGCAGCGGCGCGGTAGCGCGGTCGCCCTTCGGGTCGACGATCTGGAAGCAGAGCATGGTGGCGGCCAGGTCGGCCAGCTGGATCAGCGACCCCGCCGCGAACACGCCGGTGCCCTGACGGACGTTGGGACCCATCGGCATCTCCACCACCACTCGCTCCGCTGACTCTTCGATCGGCCGCAGAGCCAGGGCAGCGATAATGTTGCCGCCGGAGTCGTGCATGCGCTGGATCCACGCCTGGTACCACTCGTCGTTCCATTCGCCTTTGAACTCGACCACTGCTACGGCTCCTCCTGGGACTAGGACAGGCTACCGGAGGCATAAGGTTCCAGCCACATGTCCAACTCTACGCGTGGCATGCACGTAGGGACAGACCTTCAGGTCTGTCCTCGCGGGCCCCAGAATGGATACTCCTCCCGCTCTTCGGCCAGGCCTGCCCGGACGGGATTGTTCCAGATGTACTCCGCCACCTCTTCCATGTCCTCCTCGCCACGTAAGACATGATCGTAGAAGCTGCGCTGCCAGAGAGGCTGACCGCGCTTCGCTTTGAAGCGGTAGCCGCTCGTCTGCTTGAACCGTTGCATGAACGGAACCAGGCTGGAGTCGTCATCTCTTCCCTGGACAAGGAGGTGGAGGTGATCTGGCATGAAGCAGTACGCCAGAATGGCGAAGCTATGCTCCTCAGCAGCCTCGGTGAGAGCCTTCCGGCACTGTCGCACGAGTTCAGGATCACGAAAGAACTGGCGCCTGCGATGTGTGTTAAGGGTGACCATGTAAGCGTACGGCCCCTCGTACCTGAACCCGCCCAACCTTGGAGACGAACGTCGTGGGCGGAAGAAGGCGGGCACGTTCAAGCCGAGAGCATCGAGGACAGAGCTAAAGCTCTGTCCCTACATTGGTTGCTCCGTACCGGGCTCCTGCACGATCGGCGTGTCGTCGCGATTGCCCCACTCGTTCCAGGAGGCATCGTAGTTCTTCGCCCGCTCGAATCCAAGCAGACGGAGGACGAACGCCGCGTGCGAGGCGCGGATGCCGGCCTGGCAGTGTGTGAACACCCGCTTGTCCGGCGTCACGCCAATCGACTGCAGGCGGCGGCGCATCTCCCCGGCGGGGAGCAGCTCCGGCGCGTCCCCGCGCGTGGTCATGTCCAGCCACTCCAGGTTGACCGCGCCCGGGATATGCCCGCCGTGGCGGTTGGCCCGCGGGTTCTCCCCCGTGTGCTCCTCCGGCGACCTGACATCCCAGATCACGGTCCCCTCGTCATCGATCGCCGACTGCACGTCCTCGCGGGTGCAGAGGGAATCGCTGCCGCGGCGAACGGTGAACCTGGCGCGCTTGACTTCCGGCCGCTCGCGGGTCACGGGCTGGCCCCCGGCGACCCACTTGTTGAAGCCGCCGTCCAGCACCCTGCAGTCGGGGTGGCCGTAGTAGTCCAGCGACCACCAGAGACGAGTCGCGTACAGCCCGCCGGAGCCGTCGTAGGCGACGACAGTGTGCCCGTCGCCGATGCCGTGCTCGGCCATCGTCTCCGCGAACACGTCCGGCGGCATCAGGTAGTCGGAGCGGCGCGGGTCCTTCAGGTAGTGGTGCACCGTCCAGCCGACGGCGCCGGGGATGTGCAGCCGCTGATAGGCGGGCCACTCGTCGCAGTCGACGATGCGGATGGAGGGGTCGTCGAGCCGTTCGGCCAGCCACTCCGTGGACGCGACGAGGCCGGGGCGGGCGTAGCCGCTCACCACTGGCGTTCCCTCGCGGTCAAGCCTTTGAATGTCCCCGCAGATACTCAGTCAATATCGCTATTTGCTTTCGATAGAGGATGCCGCCATACAGTATCTGTCGGACCACACTGACCGGAACACGCGATCGTCTCGCTAACTGCAATTCGGTAAGGCCGCTTCGCCGGAACAAGGAACGCAGGTGCCGTAGCCTTTCGGGAACCAGTGCGCGGCGTCCACTATTCCACGACTGCCTATGGCCTTCATAGGCCTCCCCCACCAAGTGCTGGGCGCTGCGCCGCACGCCTCCAGGTGTGACCAACCCACGTCGCCTGCTGAATTGAGGCCAAGTGTCACCAGCCTGCCTGCCGGCGGGGAACTTGCCAACGGCGCCGCAGTACTTGCATACGCCCTTGCCTCCGCGATCAATCACCCAATGATGTTGGCACATGGACCGCGAACGGAATCAAGCTGCAGTCATACGCGACCCGCCGGCGAGGGCCGGCAGGATGGACAGCGTGTCGCCCTCGGAGAGGGGGGTGTCCAGCTGCTCCAGGAAGCGGATGTCCTCGTCGTTCAGGTAGATGTTGACGAAGCGGTGCAGCTGCCCGTCGGCCATCACCAGCTGCTTGAATCCCGGGTAGCTGCTGTCCAGGTTGTCCAGCAGCTCACGGACGCTGGCGCCTTCGCCCTGCACGGCGCGCTGCCCGCCGACGTGCTTCTGGAGGTTGGCCGTGATCTTGACCTCGATGGTCATGCGCCGTCTCCGCCCTGACTCCCGTCCTGACCGGGGAAGGGCGCGCCGCAGAACATCTCATAGTCGATGAGCTCCGTGATCGTGGGGTCGTCGCCGCACAGCGGGCATTTGGGGTCGCGGCGCAGCTTGACGACGCGGAAGTCCATGGACAGCGCGTCGAACAGCAGCAGCCGGCCGGAGAGGGAGTCGCCGATCTCCAGGATGACCTTCAGCGCCTCGATGGCCTGGATGGAGCCGACGACGCCGGTGAGGGCGCCGAGGACGCCGGCCTCGGCGCAGCTGGGGACGAGGCCGGGCGGGGGCGGCGCCGGGAACAGGCAGCGGTAGCAGCCGCTTCCCGGCACGAACACCGTCGCCTGGCCGTCGAACAGGAGGATGCTGCCGTCCACCAGCGGCTTGCCGGCGAAGTAGCAGGCGTCGTTCACCAGGTAGCGGGTGGTGAAGTTGTCGGCGCCGTTGATGACGATGTCGTACTGGGAGATGATCTCGATCGCGTTCTCGGAGGTCAGCGGCCCCTCGTGGATGACCACGTTCACGTCGGGGTTGTAGGAGAGCAGGGTGTTTTTTGCCGATTCGGTCTTGGGCTTGCCGACGTCGGCGTTGTGGTGCAGCACCTGCCGCTGCAGGTTGGAGAGGTCGACGATATCGAAGTCGGCGATGCCCAGCGTGCCGACGCCGGCCAGGGTCAGGTAGAGCGACGAAGGCGAGCCCAGGCCGCCGGCGCCGACGACGAGCACCTTCGCCGCCAGGAGCTTGCGCTGGCCGATGGGCCCCACCTGCGGCATGATGATGTGCCGCGAGTAGCGGTTGACCTGCTCCTCGGTCAGCACCTGGCCGCCGGCGATGGCGGGGATGACGGCGATCTCGTCGCCCTCGTGCAGCGGCGTCCGGGTGCCGTCCAGGGTCTCGATCTCCTGGTTGTTGACGTAGATGTTGATGTGGCCCGGCACCTCGTCCGCCTCATCGAAGATCAGGTGGCGCAGGGTCGGGTAACGCTGGCCCAGGTCGTTCAGCACCTCGGCCACGTTGCTCCCCTCCGCCCGCACGTGCGTCTGGTTCCCCGCGAAGCGGCGGAACGGTGTTGGGATATAGACCATCACTTGCATGATTTCCTTACTCCTGCCGCCCGGCATCGTTAGGCCTCCATCGTCAGGTATCGTTCGCCCGTGTCGGGCAGGATCGTTACGACGCGCTTGCCGGCGCCCAACCGTTTAGCGATCTTGAGCGAGGCGACGACGTTGGCGCCGGCCGAGATGCCGACCATCAGCCCCTCTTCCTTGCTCAGCCGCCGCGACATGTTGATCGCCTCTTCGTCGCCAACCGACATGATCTCGTCCATGACGTCGCGGTTGAGGATGCCGGGCGCGAATCCGGCGCCGATCCCCTGAATCGCCGTGATGCCCGGCCGGCCGCCCTGCAGCACCGGCGAGCGCGCCGGCTCCACGGCGACGATGAGGACGTCCGGCAACTGCTCCTTGAGCACCTCGCCGACGCCGGTGATGGTACCGCCGGTGCCGACGCCGGCGACGAAGGCGTCGAGCCTGCCCTCGGTCGCGTCGAGGATCTCCAGCGCCGTGGTGCGGCGGTGGATCTCGGGGTTCGCCGGGTTCTCGAACTGCTGGGCCATGAAGTAGTCGGGGTTATCGTTGAGCAGCTCCTGGGCGGCGTACACGGAGCCCGTCATCCCCTCGATGGCGGGCGTGAGGATGACCTCCGCGCCGTATCGGGCCAGCAGGTCACGGCGGGCCAGGCTCATGTCCTCGGGCATGGTGACGATGAGCCGGTAGCCCTTGACCGCGGCCACCATGGCCAGGCCGATGCCGGTGTTGCCGCTGGTCGGCTCGATGATCGTGGCGCCGGGCTTGAGCTTGCCGTCCCGCTCCGCCGCCTCGACCATGCTCAGGGCGATGCGGTCCTTCACGCTGCCCGCCGGGTTGAACGACTCCACCTTGCCGACGACCTCCGCCCATCCGTCCTGGCCCATCCGGCTCAGGCGGACCATGGGCGTGCCGCCGATGAGGTCGAGCACCGTGTCCGCGATCCTTCCATTATTCGCCATCGCTTTACCTCTCAGATGACGTAGCGAGCGCCGCCGGCGCTCACCGCGCGGTCCTTCTCCGCCAGGTCGCCGATAGTTGTGTTTCCGAGCACGCCCATAATCGCCTCACGCACCGCCTCCCACATGTCGCGCTGGGCGCAGCCGCCGTTCTTGGCGCAGTCGCTGCTGTCGTCCAGGCAATCGATGGGCAGTATCGATCCCTCCATCGCCTCGATGACCTCGCTCACCGGAATGCTGACGGGGTCGCGAACGAGGGCGTGGCCGCCCTGGGGGCCGCGGACGCTGCGAATGAAGCCGGAGCGCCGCAGCGTGGTCAGCAGCTGCTCCAGGTACGATTCCGGGATGCCCTGCCGGGCGGCGATCTCGCCGCTCTGAGTCGGCCGCGGGTCGCCGTAGTGGTGCGCCAGCTCGATGAGGGCGCGGATACCGTAGTCGCCTTTGGTGGAAATCTTCATGCTGAACCTTCGCGGGGCGTAATGTCGAGTAACTCCATCAAGAATATTAACATACGCCTCTCGCGCTATCAATGAGCGTCATCACACCAGGAACAGCGCCAGCGGCACGAGGAAGATCGCCCCCAGGAACCCGGCGAGCGCGCGCCGGTCCTGCGATACGCCGTGGGCCACCCAGAGGATGGCCCGTGAGTACGGCCGGTAGAAGAAGATCAGTACGGTCAGCGATACGGCGGCGCCCATCACCATCTCCGTGAACACGATCGTGAACGCCCGCGGCGAGTCCAGCAGCAGCGCCGCTACCAGCGTGTCCACCCAGGTGGAGATGTTGGCCCCCATGACGTAGGGGATGATCCCCTCCCGCCGCACGTAGCCCTTGAGCGATAGCGGTATCAGCAAGGTCAGCGAGATCGACACGGAGAGCGTGATCCCGGTGATGGCCAGCCCCAGCACGAACATGGCCAGCGGGTGGTGCAGGAAGTCGCGGATGCGCTCCACGCGCAGGCTGGGCTGGTCGAGGTTGGGCAGGGCGCGGTCGAATATCGTGAAAGCGCTGAGGAGCAGGCCGACGCCCAGCGCGAACAGGGCCAGCCGCGGCAGCCACTCGTCGGCTTGCGCCACTATGGGGTCGTAGACGACATCGACGAAGGAGGTGACGGCGCCCGGCGTCGAAACCTCCACGGAGTCGAACCAGCCGGACTCCAGGGCGAGGATGCCCAGCGGGAGAACGGGCAGCCACAGGGTGAACGCGGTGAGCAGGGCGACGACACCGATGTACAGGCCGTCGGCTGACCTTCGGCGCAGGACATAGAGCAGGAAGCCGATGAACAGGACGATGAACGAGGCGCCCAGCCGCGTGCCGTTGATCATGGCGAACGCTTCGACGTCGGAGATGGTTCCGCCGGCGAACAGGCTGAGCGAGATGGCGGCGACAGGCGAGCCGCTCATCACGGCGTAGGAGCCGGCCCAGCCGAAGCCCAGCAGGTTCAGGACGCCGTCGGCGTGCACGGAGTCCAGCACCGGCTTCAGGCCGGCGGCGCCCTTCTTGAGCATCTCCAGGGCCAGGATGAACACGAACAGCCCGCCGAGGCTGTAGGCGATGCGCGTGACGGCGCCGGCCAGGGCCAGCCAGCGGGCGCGGGGAATGGCTACGTGCGCCTCGGCGGCCGGCGCGCCTGGGCGCGATGTCAGCTCCTCGGACAGAGCGGCCTCGGCCGCGCCGTCCGAATGTCCATCAGACCGCATAGTGCGGCGTGGTCCTCTCCTGCATCGCCTGGATCAGCACCTGCGCCACCTCCGGCCGGGTAAACTCCGGCGGCGGCTCCAGCCCGCCCTTCAGCATCTCCCTCACCTGGGTGCCGGAGAGGGCCACGCGGTCGTCCTTGTCGTGGGGGCAGCTCTTGATGCTGGCCATGCCGGCGCAGCTCTTGCAGTAGAAGGTGTGGTCGAAGAACAGCGGCGTGATCCCCAGCTCTCCCGCCTGGAACTCGGCGAAGATGTGCTGCGCGTCGTACGTGCCGTAGTAGGCGCCGACGCCGGCGTGGTCGCGCCCGACGATGAAGTGCGTGCAGCCGTAGTTCTTGCGCACGATGGCGTGGAAGATGGCCTCGCGGGGGCCGGCGTAACGCATCGCCGCCGGGTTCACGGAGAGCAGAACGCGGTCCGCCGGGTAGTACTTGGCCAGCAGCACCTCGTAGCAGCGCATGCGAACGTCGGCGGGGATGTCGTCGCCCTTCGTCTCGCCGACCAGCGGGTGCAAGAGCAGCCCATCGACGATCTCCAGCGCGCACTTCTGGATGTACTCGTGGGCGCGGTGCACGGGGTTCCGCGTCTGGAACCCGACGACGGTGGTCCAGCCTCGCTGGGCGAAGGCGGCGCGCGTCTGCGCCGGGGTCAGCCGGTGGTCGGGGAAATCGTCGTGGGGCGGCAGGTCGATGACGCTCACCGGTCCGGCGAGCAGCACGTCGCCCTGGCGGTACACGGCTGCGACGCCCGGGTGCTCCTCGTCCTCCGTGCGGTAGACCTCACGGGCCTCGCGCTTCTTGTCGTACTCGAACCGCTCGGTCAGCGTCAGCACGGCCAGCAGGGCGCCGTCCTCGTCGGCGAGCGCCACCTCGTCGCCGTCGCGGAGTGGTTTGGCCTCGTCGGGGCTGACGGCCAGGGTCACGGGGATGGACCAGGGCAACCCGGAAGCCAGCCGCATGGAGTCGACGACCGACTCGTAGTCGTCGCGGCCCATGAAGCCGCGCAGGGGGCTGAAGCCGCCGTTGGCCAGGAGCTCAAGGTCGGAAACCGTGCGGGCGTTCAGGCGCAGCGCCGGGAGGGAAGCGGCGCGCTGTCGCAGCGCCTCCCGCTCATCACCCTGGAGCGTGAGGTCTACAAGCTCGCCGCCGTGCGCCGGAATCGTCTCTGCCATAGGATCGGTTAGTCCCCTCCATGAATACGGGCCGCGCCAGGCGGCCCGTCTCGTACGCTGCGGTGTTCGCCTGACCTCTAGCGGTGCAGGCCACACTCCTTGCTGTCCGGGTTCTCCCACCACCAGCGGCCGGCGCGGATGTCCTCGCCGGGCTGAACGGCGCGCGTGCAGGGGGCGCAGCCGATGCTGGGGAAGTTCTGGTCGTGGAGGGCGTTGTAGGGTACGCCGTTGGCGCGGATGTAGTCCCACACCTGGTCCTCCTCCCACTCGATCAGCGGGTTGACCTTGGCGATGCCGTTGCCCTCGTCCCACTCCACGACGGCCATGTCGGTCCGCGTCACGGCCTGGGACGCCCTCAGTCCCGTCATCCAGGCTCGCTTGCCGGCCAGCGCCCGCTTCAGCGGCTCCATCTTGCGGATGCCGCAGCACTCCTTGCGGTTGTCGATGCTCTCGCGGAAGGAGTAGAACCCCTTCTCCCGTTCCAGCTGCTCGACGGCGACCCGGTCGGGAAACATGCTGACGATCGGCAGGTCGTACTTCACGCGGACGCTCTCCATGACGTCGTATGTCTCCTGGTGGAGGCGGCCGGTGTCCAGGGTGAACACCGGGATCTCCGGCGCGACCCTGGCGATCATGTCGATGACGACGACGTCCTCGGCCCCGAAGCTGCTGGCCAGCGTGATGTCGGAGCCGAACGTGCCGGCCGCCCAGCGGATGATCTCCTCCGCCGGCTTGCCCGCCAGCTCCTTGTTGAGCGACTCCAGCTTATCGGGGCTGAACGCCGCCGGTTTTACCTCGCTTGTCACCGTGTCTGCCCTCCTTCGATGATTCGATTCGTTTCGGCTACAGGGCGCACTCGCCCTCGCCGCGGATAACCTCGAACAGCTCTTCCTTGCCCCAGTCGAAGTAGGTGTCGATCTCCTCGCTCACGGAGCCCACTTCCTTGAACTCGTTGAGCATCTCGTCGAAGGACTTCGGGCCTCGCCGGTCCACGAACTCGATGAACGGTTCGCCGTCGTTGCGCTCGGCCTGGTAGACGGAGATGAGCTTCTTGATGGCGTCCGGCACCTTCTTGGCCGGCACGCGGGCCACGCGGGTGCCGTACTTGCCGCCGCCGATGTAGTTGCCGCCGCCCAGAAACACGTCGTAGCAGGGGATAGCGGTCATTCCCGCCTTGAACGACGACCCCTGCAGGCCGATGCCCGCGAGGTGGTGCTGAGCGCAGCCGTTGGGGCAGCCGCTGGCCTTTATCGTCATCTCCTGGACCAGCGGGTCGTCGATGCCCATCTCGAGGATGGCGTCGCGAATGGCGTAACCCATGCCCTGGGACGAGGTGATGCCCATCTTGCAGCTGTCCGTGCCGGGGCAGGCCACAGGGTCGGCGATGAGGCCGGCCTCGGGATCGCCCAGCTCCAGGTCGACGAGGGCGCCGTGGAGCGCGGGGAGAGCGTCCTCGCGCACCCAGCGCAGCACCAGATTCTGGTTCTGCTGGGTGCGGGCGGTGCCGCCACTGAACCGGCGCATGACGTCGGCGAGGCCGCGGAACTGCTCCGGCGAGAGGTTGCCCATGGGCACCGTCACCGTGGCGGCCACGTAGCCCTCCTGCTTCTGGGGCCGGAGGTTGGTCTGGAGCCAGCGTTCGAAGCCGGGGGCGGGCTGGCCGTTCTTCGGCGGCTCGCCGGCGGTAGGGCCCTCCGGCGCCAGCTGTATCAGCGCCTCCATGTCCAGCGGCTCCCTGGCCCAGGGGTAGGCCAGCTCCTCCTCCACCTGCCGCCGGAACTCGTCGATGCCGATCTCTTTGATCAGGAACTTCACCCGCGCCTTGGCCATGTTCTTGCGCAGGAAGTTGGTCAGGCCGCCCTCCTTGTCGAAGACGCGGAGCATGGCCTCGGTGACGCGGATGTACTCGCCGTTCTCCACGGGGACGAAGTCGTAGATGGTGTCGGCCTGGCGGGGCATCGTCGAGAGTCCGCCGCCGACGCGCAGCTCGAAGCCGCGGACCTCGCGGCCGTTCACCACCTTGACCTTCGATATGTACCCCATGTCGTGGAAGGGCGTGCCAGCGCAGTCGCTGGCGCAGCTGGAGAACGCCGTCTTCCACTTGCGGGGCAGGCGCTGGCAGATCGGGTTGCGCAGCATCGTCCGGCCGTAGGCGACGAGGTAGGGCGTGGCGTCGAACACCTCGTCGGCGCAAGTCCCGGCGTAGGGGCAGCCGGTGATGTTGCGGACGGTGTTGCCGCAGGCCTCGCGCGTCGTCAGGCCGGCGCTGGCCAGGAGGCGCATGACGTCCGGCACGTCGTCCAGGGGCACGAAGTGGAACTGGAAGTTCTCGCGGGTGGTGATGTGGCCGCGGCGATAGCCGGAGTACTTCTCGGCGAAGACGGCGCAGGCGTCCATCTGGTCCGCGGACACGCCGCCGTAGGGCAGCTTGACGCGGATCATCTGGGTGTTCTCCTGCCGCTGGCCGTAGACGCCGTGCATCAGGCGGAAGGGGCGGAACTCGTCGAGCAGGCCGTCCTCGTCCGAGCGGTAGCGGCGCGTCTCCCGCTCGAAGTTGTCGATCTCCTCGTCGAGCGTGACGAACACGCGGCCCGGCTTGAGGTCGGCCGGCACCGAAGGGTGAGATCGATGCGTCTTGCCTGGCTTGTCCTGTACCTGCATGGGGCACCCGCAGTCTAGACTCGGGGAGTAAGTCTACTTTCCCGACTCAGTAAGTCAACATCATAATCGAATGCGGGAAACCTGTCAACCGCCCGTATGCCAGCAGACGCCACAAGCCCCCGGTCTCCCGGGGGCTACGGGGTGCGTGTCCGGTTACGGGATCAGGCGGCGCTGTGCTGCGACAGCAGCCGCTGTTTCAGGTCGTCGAACAGCTGTAGCGGGTAGGCCGGGGCGGCAGCGGACCGTTCGCCGAGCAGCGAGGCGATATCAAGCAGCGGCCGTATCTCGTCGCGGGCGTCCGGATAGCGAGAGGCCAGGGCATCCAGGTCGGTCTCCCCCCTCGACATGCCGTTCAGGCAATCCTCCAGGATGCGGGCCAGCGCCAACTCCTCCACGTTCACCACCTCCTCGGCCATCGGGCCGCGCGATAGCTCCATCACCTTACGTTAGGGGGCAGGCGATGAGGGGGTCAAGCGAAGGGCGCGTGAATTCCGTGCACGCGATGGAAATGTCAGTCAGGCAGGCCAAGTCCGATCTGGAGCTGCGCGACGAGGAAGTCGGTGTCGAACAACTCCGCCTCGCTTACAATGCGTTCACTTGAGGCATCACCTCCCTCGCCATCAGTTCCATGGAGCGTCGCGCCAGAGGAGGGTCCATCCAGTCATGGCCGGTGTAGAGGAGTGTTCCGAAAGGCCCTACCGTGTTTCGGAGATGGAGGATCTGCTCGACGACCTGATCGACTGTCCCCGCTATGACCCGCTGCCGAAGCAGGTCGCTGATGCCCGTGGTTGGCGGGACCAGCGTCGCGTGCTGAGATGAAGGGGCGAACTTTGTCATGACGTTGAAGAAATAGAAGGCGTGTGGCCCACTCTCCGTAGTCGCGTAGGACACCGCTGTCGCTTCGTCATCGGCGACGAAGATGCTTCGGGCGACACGCCAGCTTGCGGCATCGGCACTGAATCCAGAGGCTTCCCTGCCTTGAATATACGCGTTGACGTGTGCGCCCACGGCCTCGAGGGGGATGTAGCTCGCCGAGATCCCGGCCCAACCGCGGCGACCGGCCAGGCCGGGCCATCGCGAGTTGGGACGGATACACGAGAGCAGTATTGGCGGATGGGGTTGCTGTAGTGGCCTGACGATAATGCCCTGGCCTATCTCGCGCGTCAGCGTCGACGCCGTTGTGATCCGATTGAACTTGCCCTCCAGGTCGTACGGCGGCTCCTCCGACCACAGCGCGATGACCTGGTCGATGCCCTCCAAGAGCCTGCCGTCCCGATCGGCCCCCAGGTTCCCCAACGCCTCCGCGTCTGATGGGACGCCCGCGCCGACACCGAGCAGAAAGCGGCCGTCGAGCAGGTGGTCGATCATCGCCGTCTGAGCCGCTACGGCCACAGGATGGTGGTTGAGAAAACTCAGGACTCCAGTTCCAAGAGTGAGCGATGCGCATTGATCCGCAACGCTCGCGATGAAGGCCAGGCTTGAGGTGATCGGCTCGGCAGAGTCCGTGAGATGCTCTCCAACGAAAGCTTCCGCGTAGCCCAGCCGATCCGCCAGGATGATAGCCTCCCTGTCCTCTCGCAAGACGTCGCGGTAACTCCGCGACGGGGGGTGGACAGGCTGGATGAAGAAACCGAGTCTGAGTGGGGTGTTGGATCGCACTTCGAGCCTCCCTCTGGCGCTCCCGCGTTGAGCCGGAAAGGAGGTCCCAAAGAAGACTCCCGCCGGCTCAGCGCCCGCGGGAGCAAATCGTTCAGTAGCTAGCGGCTTGATCCCTCAGGGCGCGCACCAAGAACGCCGCGATACGCTCGCGGCGATGCCTACGGCTCCTTGCGCGTGACCAAAGGAGATCATCACGCGTCACGTTACCGGTCGCTGGCGTTCGCGTCAAGCCCGGCTAACCGTATTCGTAACTGGAGCGAGAGACGGGGATCGAACCCACAGCCCGCCGCTTGATAGAAGCGCCGCTACCCCCCGGCCACCGCCGGCACGATGCTCACCTCGTCGCCGGCGCTGAGGGCCGTGGCCAGGCCGGACATGAAGCGGACGTCCTCGCCGTTGACGTAGACGTTGACGAACCGCCGCAGCTCGCCGTCGTCGTCGCACAGACGCTCCTTGAGCCCCGGGAACTGCGAGTCGAGCGACTCGATACAGGCTTTCAGGGTCCCGCCGTCGCCGCTGACGATGTCCTGCTCGTTGGTCAGCTTGCGCAGCGGCGTCGGTATTCTAACGTTCACGGTCATGATGCAGCCTCGCTCCCGCCTAGCGGGGCCGTCCGCCCTTCGACAGGCTCAGGACGAACGGTTCTGGGTCCGGCACGCTTTCGATCCACGCTCATCCCTCCACGATGTCGCCGGCCACGGGGTCGACGCGCACGCCCTGGTCCACCACCCAGCGCACCCCACGCTCGATCTCGTCCATCTCGCCGTCCAGCTCCAGCACCACCCAGCCGCGGTCGTCCGTCACGTCGGCGCGGCGGATGTTGGTGACCAGTTCGAAGTCGCGGCCCAGGCGCCAGATCACGGGCTCCTTGATCAGCTCCGTGGGAAAGGTGAACTTCATTCGTTGCTTCGCCATGTGTCTCCTGATTCTACTTCGTGGCCGGCAGCGCGCCGGTGCGCTCGCTCAGGGCGTCCTCAAACGACGCCATGGTGGGCTGAACGGAGAGCGAGGGCTCCAGGGCCGGGGCCACCGCCTCCTGAGTCTTCAGCCCGGCGCCCGTGATGAACGCCACCACCAGCTCCTCCGGCCCGATTTTACCCTGCCTGGCAAGCCGCTTCAGCCCGGCGACGACGACGCCCCCGGCCGTCTCCGCGAAGATCCCTTCGGTCTGGGCCAGCAACTTTATCCCCTCGACGACTTCGTCGTCGGTCACGGCCACGCCGTGGCCGCCCGACTGCGACATGATCTTGAGGGCGTAGTAGCCGTCGGCGGGGTTGCCGATGGCCAGCGACTTGGCGATGGTGCTGGGCTTCTGCGGCTTGATGTCGAAGCTCTGCCGCTCCCAGGCCTCGACGATGGGCGAGCAGCCCAGCGCCTGCGCCCCGCTCATCCGCGTCGCGCGCCATTCGACGAGGCCGAGCCAGGCCAGCTCCTTCAGCCCCTTGTAGATCTTGGTGTACAGAGAGCCGCTGGCCAGGGGCACCAGGCAGTGGTCGGGCGCCTGCCAGCCCAGCTGCTCGCAGACCTCGAAGGCCAGGGTCTTGCTGCCCTCCGCGTAGTAGGGCCGCATGTTGATGTTGACGAACGCCCAGGGGTACTTGTCGGACAGCTCGCTGCACAGGCGGTTTACCTCGTCGTAGCTGCCGTCGACGGCGACGAGGGTGGGACCGTAGACGGCGGAGCCGACGATCTTGCCGACTTCGAGATCGGCCGGGATGAACACCATGGCCTTCATCCCCGCGCGCGCGGCGTGGGCGGCCACGCTGTTGGCCAGGTTGCCGGTGGAGGCGCAGGCCAGCGTGTCGTACTCGAACTCGCGAGCCTTTGTCACGGCCACCGAGACGACGCGGTCCTTGAACGACCAGGTCGGGTTCTGGCAGTCGTTCTTGACGTATAGCCGCTCCAGCCCCAGCTCGCGGCCCAGGCGCGACGCCCGCAACAGAGGCGTCATCCCCGTGCCGATGTCCACGGCGGAATCGGCGTCGGCGGGGAGGAGGTCGGCGTAGCGCCACATCGTGGGCGGACCCCGCTCGATTCGTTCACGGGTCAGCGTCCGCCGCAGCGCGTCGTAATCGTAGAACATCTCCAGCGGGCCGAAGCAGAACTCGCACACGTGCATCGGGTCGGTGGGGTAGACCCGGCCGCACTCTCTACATCTAAGGTTCCTGGCGAACGACATGGCTTGCGATACCTCCGGCTGCTAGCTCCTGGCCGCGCTGGGCCTCCCACTCCCCGGCTGTTCGGGGGTGGAGGCCCGGGGCATCGCCATCGTCCCCGCCGCTGTGAGCGAGGCCGCCGGGTGTCGCGCTTTCGTGTCGTGCCTGGACATGGTGTGCAAAAGAAAAGCCCCTTCGTCTTTCGGAGAAGAGGCCACCTAAATCCCCTTATCGTGCCCCGATCGCCATCGGGGTCGGCTTTGGCACCGCTGCCCCCGCCTGGGGCGGGAGCCGGTTGCCGGGCTTCACAGGGCCGTACCCTCCACCTCTCTGGATAAGAGAGCCTATTCAATTGTGAATGGGATGCTAGCACACGCGCGGATTCAGTGTCAACGGAGGACCGGCCAGGGAGGGGGACGCGTCTAAGCCGAGCGCTGAGCGCCGACCGGCTCGCGCCGCAGGTCGTTCACCAGCTCGCCCAGGATCACGCGGAGCTTGAAGCCGTTGATCACCGGGTGCTTGAACGGCGCGTCCAGGTTCACGGTGTAGTGATGCCGCCGGCCTTCTTTGCGTATGTGAAGCATGCCGGCCCGCCGCAGGTCGCCGATGACTCCCCAGACGGTGCGACGCGTAAGCGACATCGCATTGGCGATGTCCTTGATCGTGCAGTCGGGGTTGACGGCGACGTAGAAGAGGATGGCGCCGTGGCTGGAAACGAGATACCAGTGGTTTTCTATAGTCATCTTAATGGAGCAGCAGGATTCTGGTTTTCCGATAGCTGCAACTACATACTACCATTGGGCCTCTAGGTTGGGAAGACGTTAATGAGAAGAATTTGGTGCGTTTTTCGGCCACTCATATCGACTACATCTATACTTCAGCTTAACCTCCAATCAGGCACGCAGCCGAAGCGACCACAGACGGGCTGTGGCCCGCTAATGAATACGCCTGGGACTAGCTGCGGGATCGCCCCCTAGGACCCCTGCGAGGGTTCGCTCGCCTCCTCCTCCTGCCTCGACATCCGCCGGCGCTCGGCCCGGCTCTTGCGGACCTCCTGGGGCGGCGTGCGCAACAGATAGATGATTGCCGGCAACGATATTGCCATGCTGGCCACGGCGATCAACTGCGCCGTCCTCAACCCCAGCCAGACGATGTCGTCCAGCCGCAGGAAGCTCACGCTGAGGCGCAGGGCGCCGTAGAGGAACCAGAACGCGAAGAAGGTGACCCCGCCGCGGCCGACACGGGTGTAGATCAGAACAAGCACAGCGAATATTGCCACGTCGCCCAGGAGCTCGTAGGCCACGGCCGGGTGCTGCACGCCGGTCAGACCCACCAGAACGCTGGGGTTGTCGGCATGCGTGTACTGCACGCCCCAGGGGAGGCTCGTCGACTCGGCGAAGTGCTCCCCGTTGATTATGTCGCCGATGCGGCCCACGGCCATGCCCATGATCCCGCCCAGCACAGCGATGTCCGCCAGCCTGGGGATGTCCGGAAGCTTGCGGATGTAGGCGTAGCCCCAGGTGGCCACCATGGCCCCCACGAGCGACCCGTAGATGGAGATGCCGCCGGTGTTCAGCTCGAAGATGTCACCGATACTGTCGTCGAACTGGGACCAGTTCTCGATGACGTAGAGGCCGCGCGCGCCGATGATGCCGCCGACTACGACGGCCAGGGCGAGGTTGTATATCTCGTCTTCGGGGATGTTGGCGCGGCGGGCGAAGGCGGCGGCGATAGTCACGCCGACGACGACGCCGAGCGCGGTGAACACGCCGTGCCAGGTGATCTCCAGACCCGCGACATCGAACAGCGTCGGGTCCAGGCCGATCTTGATCGTGAGCAGGGCGGCGTCAATCATGTTCGCTGTCCCCTACCTCCTCCGCGTCGGGCGGCGCGCCGCTGGCCCGCGCCACCTCCTCCATCTCTTTGCGGAGGTTCACCAGGTGGCCCGCGTGTCCGGCGAGGTACGTGCGGGCCGGTGTTATTTTAGCCCATAGTCGCCTTCTCGGCACCCAGAAGGTGGCCAGCAGGCCGCCGATGAGCAGCCCAGCGCCGATCCAGATGAGGAGATCGCCGCGGTCCTTCTTGACCTGAATCCCGGCGAACTCCCGCTGGCTCTGGAACGTGTACTCGTAGCCGCCTATCTCCACGCTATCCCCTTCGCGCAGCGTCACCGCCTGCGGTCTCAGCCCGACGATCGTCAGCTCCGGAGGGCCGTCGCCGGCCGCCTCCAGGGACGTCCCTTCGGACGGCGTGTCCGTCCCGTAGACCACGTTTCGCATCTCCAGGACGGCGTCGCCGCTGCCCCCGGGCTCCAGGCCCTCCGGCAGCGGGAAGTCGCGCACGAACGCCGCCGGCAGCGAGCCCAGCCCGGCGAAGGTGACGTCGAGTCCGCTTGCCGAGCCGCTATCGCCCTCGGCGAGCAGGAGTTGCGACGTCTCACCCTCCCCCGGCTCGAACACGGCCAGCCGCCAGTCCTCTTCGCCAGCCAGTTTCCGCGCCCCGATGGTCAGGACGCGGCCGTTCTCCAGCTCGACAAGCGCGCCGTAGTACGTCAGCTCTTCGTTGCTCAGGATGTCGGTCAGGACCAGCCGTTCGTCCAGCAGCGTCGCGCCGTCGCCGTCGCGGACGATGACGTGCGGCGAGGGAAGCTGGTCGCTCAGACTCAGCGTCTCGCGGTAGACCACGTTGCCGCTGGCCAGGTCGCGCACCCGCACGTCGGCCCCGAAGCCGAAGTAGGCGGCCTGGTGGAAGCGGTAGCCGTCGAAGCCGCAGGGCGAGTTGACGGTAGAGGTGCAGCGCGCCACCTCTTCGCCGCCGCGGTGGATCGCCAGCTGCGAGCTGTACTCCAGCGGCTGACCGCTGTCCGTGAAGCGCCCCACCGTGTCCACGAGCTCCACCTGCATCTGGTCCGGATCGGCCAGGTCGAACACCGGCGCCGTCGAGCCTTCGGCCAGCATGACGCCGGTGGAAAAGCCATCGAAGCGGCTGACCAGCGCCGCCGCCAGCAGCACGATCAGCGCCAGGTGGGAGGCGAAGGTGGCCAGCTGCACGAACTGAAAGCGGTCGGCGAACAGGTACAACGTGTCGCCCTCGTCGTAGCGTTCGACCTTGTACAGACGCTTGCGCAGCGCCGCCTCGAGGTCGTGCGCGCCGCTGGGCGTGGCGTAGTCGTAGCGGTGATGGGCCGACTGGAAATAGGCGTCGTTCACCCGCTTGCGAGGGCGGGTCACCGTGCGCCAAATGGAGGGCAGACGGCTGGCCGTGCAGACGGAGACCGAGACGACGAGCAGGCCCAGCGCGTACACGAACCAGCGGGCGTGGAACACGTCGAACAGGCCCAGGCTGTTCATCGCGTCCGTGAGGAATCCGAAGCGCTCCTCCTGCCGGGCCAGCCAGCCGGCCTCCAGGGCGTCGCTGCCGCGGACGTTGGCCGGGGCCTGCGGCACCAGCACGCCGACGAGGCTGGCCAGCACCATGAAGGTGATGATGCCGATGGCCCAGCGGACGTTGGTGAACAGCCGCCAGGTGGCGCGGAACGGGTCCAGCTCGCGGGCCAGCCTGAGCCACGACGAGCCACGGAGGGCCGTCTCCTTGGCCACGGTTACTCCAGGATCTCCTCGATGCGCCGGGACAGCTCGTCCTCCTCGATCGCGCCCTGCACCTGCGTGCCGCGCAGCCGGTCCAGGAACGGCCCCTGGAACACGCCGCGAACGACGCCCTCGCGGTCGATGAAGTAGGTCACCGGCAGGCCCAGGATGCGGTAGTCGTCGGAGACGCGGCCGTTCGTGTCCAGCGCCACCGGGAAGTCCATCCCGAAGTCCTCCACGAACGGCTGGATGATCGAAGCGCTCTCCTGCACGTTCATGGCCACGATCTCCAGGCCGTCGTCGTTGTACTGCTCGTAGGCCTGCACGAACTGCGGCATCTCCTTGCGGCAGGGCTCGCACCAGGTGGCCCAGAGGTTGAGGATCACCGCCTTGCCGCGCAGGTCGCTGAAGCGCAGCTCGGGCGGGCGCCCGCCCGTCTGGGCGTCGCCGTCCAGCGTCTCCAGCAGGAAGTCCGGCGCCAGCGACCCCTCTTTCGCCTCAATATCGAGGCCGGGCGTCGCCAGCTCCGCCGGCAGGTCAACCGGCCCGTAGCGGGTCCCCTCGACCGACGACCCGGTGTCGCGGTAGTCCAGCCACCAGATCGCGGCGGCGATAGCCGCGACGACGAGCAGCGGGAGTACCAGGCTGCGCCAGGGGCCGCGCCAGACACGACGCCGCTGCGGCGCCTCGTCGATCTCCAGCGAGCCGCCGGCCTGCCAGTCCTCAGCCATTTCGAAAGGGGGCGTCCTCCTACGAGGAAATGATACCGCGCCCGCTGGCCAGGCGCACGGCGGCGGCGTGGGCCATCTCCTCTATGCGGTCGTCCAGCGATTTCAGCCTCAGGCCCTTGTAGCGCCGGCGCAACGCCTTCTGTAGCAGGTGGTCGGCGAAGGCCGGGTTCTTGGGCAGCAGCGAGCCGTGCAGGTACGTCCCGTAGGCGTTGTTGCGGACCGCACCCTCGCCGCCGTCCAGGCCGTTGTTGCCCATGCCGGTTACGATTCGCGCCAGCGGCGCCACACCATCGTCCAGGTACGTGCGGCCACCGTGGTTCTCGAAGCCGACGAGCGTCTCGCCGTTCCACTCGACGACGACGTTGCCGATGAACCGGTCGGCGCCCGGGCCCGGGTGCTCCGTCCAGGTCCCGAACACGCCGACGCCCGGCAGCTCGTCTCCGTCCGCCGCGCGGTAGTAGCGGCCGAGCAACTGATAGCCGCCGCACACCGCCAGAACGGTCACGCCGGCCTCCACCGCCTGCCGCAGCGCTTCGCCCTTCTCCGACACCAGGTCCTCGGCCACGCGCTGCTGCTCGCGGTCCTGCGCCCCGCCGATGAACACCATATCGAAGTCGTCGCCCTGGAACGGATCGCCGGGCTCCAGTTCGGTCAGCTCGAAGCCGATGCCGCGCTCGCCACAGCGGCGCGCCAGGCAGAGGATGTTCCCCCGGTCGCCGTAGATGTTCATCAGCTTCGGGTAGAGGTGGGCCAGCCGCAGCGTCGCCTTCACTACGACCGCTCCTCCCAGAAGGCGGGTTTCTTCGCCCAGCGCGCCAGGAGCTCCCGCACCTTCAGCATCGCCGTGTAGGTGGGGATGACGTACAGGTCGCCGCCCTCCGGCGTCGACCTGAGGGCCTGGCGCAGCGCCGCGGCGGCGTCCTCGCCGACGTCCGGCAGCGAGTCCAGCCCCGCGTACTTCAGGCGCAGCGCCATGTCCCAGGCGCGGTTACCGGACACCGTGAGCGAGCCCACGTGCCCGGCCAGCAGGTCGAAGTCCACGTCCCAGATCCAGGACACGTCCCGCCCGTCGGCGATGTCATCGTTGAGGAACAACGCCACGTTGACGTCCGAACCATCGGCCGTAATCGTGCGCAGGACCTCGTTCAGCCCCGCCGGGTTCTTGGCCAGGATGACCTGCACCCGCCGCTTGCCCACGGTCATCCGCTCCTGCCGCCCGAACGCGGCCGTGACCGAGGTCAGACCGCGCCCGATGGCGGCCGGCTCGATCCCCAAGGCTGAGGCCACAGCGACGGCGGCCAGCGCGTTGTAGGCGTTGTACAGTCCGGTCAACGGTAGGCGCGCCGGCACCTCCTCGCCCAGCATCTGGACGGTCAGCGCCGTGCCCTCGCCGTCGGGCCGAACCCGCGTCGCCGCCACGCGCGGCGCCAGCCTCGCGGTCCCGCACTGCGGGCAGCGCCAGTGGCCCAGGTGGCCGTAGAACACGGCGGAGTACTCCAGCTCGCCGCCGCAGGAGGTGCACCAGCGGGCGTCGGCGGCGTGGCCCAGCGTGTACTGCGCCGGCTCCGTGTCCTCCATTCCGTAGAACAGGACGTCGCCGGGCACGACGCGGGCCAGCGACGCGATCGAAGGGTCGTCGCTGTTGAGGACAACCGTCGCGCGGTGGTCCAGCTCGCGCACGGCCTGGCGCCAGATCTCGGCCACGTGCTCCACCTCGCCGTAGCGGTCCAGCTGGTCGCGGAACAGGTTCGTGAACACGATGACGCGGGGCCGCAGCGCCCGCGCCGCCTCCGGCACCGTCGCCTCGTCGACCTCGAACACGCCGACGCAGCGCTTGGCCTGCGAGAAGCCACCGTCCAGCCGCGCCGCCTCCGCCAGCGCCGCGGCGATGCCGCGCATCAGGTTCGAGCCGGCGCGGTTGGCCACCGGCCGCAGTCCGGCCGCCCGCGCGATGCTGCGGACCAGGCGCGAGGTCGTCGTCTTGCCGTTGGTGCCGGTGACGATGACGCTGCCCTGGCCCAGCCGTCCCGCCATCTCCGGCACGATCTTCGGGTCGACGCGCTCGGCGACGAGGCCGGGGAGCGCGGTGCCCCCGCCCAGGCGTAGCGTCTGGCTCAAGGCCGCGGCGGTCTTGGCCGCGGCTATCGCTGCGATGCGTCTCATATCTAGGGGTATTATCCGCCGTACTCTCAGGCGCCGCCACCTACGGCTTCAGGACGACCTTCACGCAGCCGTCCCTTCGCTCGGCGAACATCTCGTAGGCACGGGCGGCCTCGGCCAGGGGCAGGGTGTGGGTGAGAATGACCGTCGGGTCCAGCTTCCCCTCCTCGATGAGCCCCAGCACCTTCGGCATGTAGGCCCGCACCGGGCAGCCGCCGATGCGGAAGGTCAGGTCCTGCAGATAGGCCTTGAACATCGGGAACGGGAACTCCGGCTCCGAATACACGCCGACGGCGCTGATCGTCCCGGCCGGGCGCACGTACAGGAAGCAGCTGCGCAGCGCGTCCTCGCGGCCCACCGCCTCCAGCACGACCTCCGCCCCGCGACCGCCGGTACGCTCCCGCACGAACGCGATCGCGTCGTCCGACGCCAAGTTCACCGGCTCGGAGCCGATGCGACGGGCCAGCTCCAGCCGCTCCGGCACCGAATCGATGGCGATGACGGTCCTCGGATCGAACAGACGGGCGCTCATCTGCGCCGCCAGCCCCACCGGCCCGCTGCCGACGACGACGACGCTGTCGCCGGGCTTGATGTCGCCCCGTTCGGCCGCGAAGTAGCCCGTCGAGAGCACGTCGCCGGCCAGGATCGCCTGCTCGTCGGAGAGCGCGCCGGGCACGAGCACCAGCGTGTAGCCGCCGAAGGGGACGCGGACGTACTCCGCCTGGGCGCCGGCCAGCATAAAAGTGCCGAAGTGCAGCTGCTTGAGGCACTGGCTGGGCCAGCCGCGAAGGCAGTCGTCGCACTCCCCACAGGACGAGAAGGGCGCGCCGACGACACGGTCGCCGGGCTTGAAGCTCGACACGCCCTCGCCGGTCTCGACGATCTCGCCGACGTACTCGTGGCCCAGCACCCAGCCGGTGGCCGGCATGGGGATGCGGCCGTGGTAGACGTGGAGGTCGGTGCCGCAGATGGCGGACGCCGTCACGCGCACGATGACGTCGGTGGGGTCCTTGAGGGCGGGCTCGTCGACGTCGCGGACCTCGACGTTGCCGGCGCCCTGGAACGTGACGGCTTTCACAACGTGCGCTATCGTACGACGCGCGGGGGGAGGGGTAAAGGGGACTACACGCTGAACAGCACGTGCAGCACATCCCCGTCCTGGACGACGTAGCCCTTGCCCTCCACGCGTAGGCGGCCGTGCTTCCTGGCCTCCGCCTCCGAGCCGAACTGCAGCAGCTCCTCCCAGCCGATCGTCTCGGCGCGGATGAACCCGCGTTCGATGTCGCTGTGGATGCGGCCGGCAGCCTCCAGCGCCGTGGACCCCGCCGGCAGCGGCCAGGCCCGCGCCTCCGTCTCGCCCGCTGTGAAGAACGTGATCAGCCCCAGCATCTCCTGGGCCCGCGACAGCAGTTGCGGCGCCGCCGGCTCGCCCGCCCCCAGCTCGCGGCGGAACGCCGCCGCCTCGTCCGGCTCCAGCTCCGCCAGCTCCGCCTCCAGCCTCCCGCACATCGACCCGACGAACGTCTTCGCCGAGCCGAACCGCTCCCCGTACTCCGACTCGATCTCCGCCGCCCGGCCGATGTCGTCCTCGTCCAGGTTGACGACGATGAGCAGCGGCTTCAACGACAGCAGCCCGTAGTTCGAGAGCCCCCTGGCGTCGTCGGCGGGAGTGTCGTCGCGCAGCGGCCGCTCCGCCGAGAGGCGTTCGCGGGTGCGCCGGAGCAGCTCCTGCTCGCGCTGGCCGGCCTCGCGCTCGCCGGGCTTGGCCGAGCGCACCGTTGTGTCCACCTTGTCCAGCCGCCGCTCGACGATGTCGAGGTCGTGCAGGAGCATCTCGGCCTCGAACTCGGCGATGTCCCGCGCCGCGTCGACGTCGCCTCTGGCGTGGGGGACGTCGGGCCGGCGGAACGCCCGCGCGACGAGGATCAGCCCGTCGGCGCGAGACAGCGACTCCGCCACCTCGCCGGAAGCGGCGCGGCCCTCCTGAAACAGAGCCGGCAGGTCGTACAGCCGAACCTCGGCCGGCGTCACCTTCTTCGAGCCGACGAGCGCGGCCAGCTTCCCGAGCCGCTCGTCCGGGATCTTGACCGTCGCCACGCTTTCGCGACGGTCGCCGCCCTGCTGGGCGTGGCCATGGGCCAGGGCCGTGTATACGGCGGTCTTGCCGGACTGCGCCGGCCCGACGATGGCGATGTCCAATAGCGCCTCCTCAGGCGCAGGTTATGCGGGCGAGGCGAGCGCGGTCAACAGCGGGGAGCGAAGGGGAGTTGCGGGGCCGTTGGGAGGGGTTGAGGAGCCGGTGTTCAGGCCCCTAAAAGCATCACAGGAAAGCTGCCGGTAGCTTTCCTGTGACGAGCCCAAAAGGGAGGGTTTGGGACCAAAACAATAGACGCACGGACACGCGTGTTGTTACACGCGTTCTCCGGCGTCTTTCGTGCATCTCACGTCGATATATAAAGACGCTAATATCGTGCGAATGTTTCACCAGCGGCGGTTGGCCGCTCACCCGCCGTCTTGACGCGATTGGCGGTGCGCCGTCCAGACGGGGCTATCGCCGAACCAGTTGTCGAAGCGCTCCTGGTTCGCCAGGACGTCGGCCATGCTGGCCTTTCCCGCCACCACGTCACGGAGCAGGCGGAAGTAGTCGAAGCGCTCGATGCCGGGGCCGAACACGATAAGCAGATCGAGGGGCTCGGCCTTGCTGCCGTTGGCGAAGGCGTGCATCGTCATCGGCGCGACGACGGCGAGGTCGCCGGCCTTCGCCGTAACAACCGCGTCGCCGACCAGGATGTCGACACAGCCGCCGATGACGAAGAACAGCTCGGCCGCCCGGGCGTGGTGGTGCGGGCGCGCGCCGTCCGCGGCGGGCGCCAGCGAGGCGCGGATGGCGCTGAAGGCGCCGCCGGTCTGCGCCCCCTCCGCGAATAGTTTCGTGACGTTGTTGGGGAGGAGGAGGGTCTCAGCTTCGTCGGCGGTGACCAGGACGCCGCGAGAGTCGCTGATGGAAGTCACGTCTCGATCATAGCAGCCGGGGCCCTGGTCAGGCCGGAGCCCGACGCTCCAAGTGTGCGAGCCCGTCCCGTCTCGCAGAGGTCAAGCAGGACGCAGCCCGCGCACAACGGCTCCCGGCGGCAGACGTCCTTGCCGTGGCGCACGATCAGCGCGTGGTACTCGTTGAACAGCGGCGCGTCCGGCGCCAGGTTCGACTCGAACAGCGCCCGCCAGGCCTCGTACGTACCGGCGTCCGGCTCGACGCCCAGCCGCGAGAAGATACGCCGTGTGTAGGCGTCGACGACGAAGGACGCCCGGCCGGCGGCGTACAGGAGGATGGCGTCCGCGGTCTCCGGCCCGATCCCGTGCGTGGCCAGCAGCAGCGGCCGCAGCTCTGCCGCCGGCGTGGCGAGCATCCGGCCGAGATCGCCGCCGAACCGCGAGCGCACGAGCCCTGCCAGCGCCTTCAGCTTGCGGGCCTTGGCGTTGTGGTAGCCGGCCGGGTACAGCAGCCGGGCCAGCTCCGCTTCGCTCAGCGCCTCGATGCCCTCCAGGGACAGCGCGCCCGCCGATTTCAAGTTCGCCAGCGCCTTCTCAACGTTGGCCCAGGCGGCGGACTGCGTGAGGACAGCGCCGGCCATCACCTCGAACGGGGAGTCGCCCGGCCACCAGCCCTGGGGCCCGTAAGCGTCGAGCAAGCGGCGGTAGACGTCGAGCAGGCGCTCGCCCGGTGTCACGCTCGCTCGTCGCGGCGCTGTCGCAGGGCCAGAATCCACTCCGGTACCGTGGCCTCGGCCACCGCGTCGTAGGGCGGGATGTAGGGCTTGATGTCCAGCACCGGCGAGCCGTCTACGGCGTCGAGGCCCCGCACGCGCAACACGTTCCCGTCTACCTTCTCCAACGGCACGACGGACAGCAGGATGGGGTTGTAGCGGATCTGGGCGCGCGTGGCCAGCACTCCCTGTGTGGGGTTGGCCGGGTCGTCCATCGGGTGCAGACGGGGCTTGGAGCCGCGCACCTCCTCCGGGATGAGGTGGGGCCAGAACAGCACCTGGATGTGCGAA
The DNA here is from genome assembly GCA_040877915.1 of Dehalococcoidia bacterium. Lineage (GTDB taxonomy): Bacteria > Chloroflexota > Dehalococcoidia > SM23-28-2 > RBG-16-64-32 > JBBDNA01. Next base: position 88,605 of record JBBDNA010000012.1, on the reverse strand, counting down.
TACTGGTCCAGCCCCAGCAGGGCGTCCGCCAGCTCCGGCCGCAGGACGATGCGCGATTTGACGTTTTCCCAGCCGCCGGACATTGGCTCCTTCACGCTGTTGCGCACCACCCCGATCGGCCGCAGGGTGATCTCGTCCAGCGGCGGGGGCTCCACCGTCGCCGGCCCCGATATGATTCGGCGCAATCGGTCCAGCATACGTTACCCTCCCCTGGCCGCTCCGGCAGCCCAAACGTAGCCGTCGGGGTCCTGGACCCAGGTCTCGCGCCAGCCGTGGCCCTTGTCCGTGGCCGGCGCGAGGACGGCATCGCCACGGGTTCGCGCCGTGGCCTCGATGGCGTCGGGGTCGACGCCCAGCAGCCGCAGCTCCGCCCCCAGGCCGCGGCCCTCACCCGCGGACAGCCGCGCGAACCAGGGGTGGCCGTCGTAGGAGTGGTCGGCGTGCAGCATAAAGTCGACGCCGAGGACATGCATCGCGGCGAAGTCCGGGTCGGAGTAGCGCTCCTGGGCACCCAGCACCTCGCGGTAGAAGGATACGGCGCGCGGTATGTCGGCGACGATGAGGTTTATCGTGAACGCGGGCAGCGACCGGCCGTAGCGGTCGGCGGGCATCCAGGGGTCGCCGCGGCGTTTCCTGGTCATCGCCCACCCATGATAGTGCGGGCGGCGTGGCGATGCCAGGTGAGGCTAGGAGGTCGGCCTGGCTTCCTCCGTGCGCAGGGTGAGGCGAATGCCCTCCGGCGCCTCGATGAGGTCCAGGACGGCGCCGTCCAGCCGGTTGGAGACCTCCTGGTCGATAAGCAGTATCGGCCGCTTCTTCTGACGCACGACCTGGTCGCCGTCGCGCTCCTGGTCGATAGCCAGCCCGTATTCCCCCCTGGGAGAGCGGGACAGGCGCAGGCTCTGATCGTCCTTGGCCTCAGCCTCGTCCAGACTCTGGGCGAGGGCGTCGACGGCCTTCTCGGTCACGCTGAGCATTGGCACTCTCCTCTCTGCTTTGCGCCGGGCAAACCGGCGCCACCTCGTCTCGCTGCCAAAGTAGCAAGCGATTCAAACCACGCTCTCGCCGAAAAATGGGCCGATCCGGGCCGACGAGAGCGACATCGTTCACCGTTCCTACCGCACGAGCGTTCAGCCGGGGCGCGCGGCGGATACAGGGGCTTGCGGCCTCAGGATCAGCATCCCTATCAGCGCCGCAGACGCCGTCGCACCGCCGAGGACAAACGGTGCCGCCGGGTCCACGAGGTCCCAGAGGGTGCCCGCTATCACGCTGGACACCAGAATCATCGCGCCCAGGGCGCCCTGGTAGACGCCCAATGCCGTCGCCCGTCGGTCGCTCGGGACGAAGTCGGCGACGAAGGCGCGGCCAACGCCTTCCGTGAGCGCCATGTGCAGCCCGTAGACCGCGAACAGGGGCCACACGGGCGTACTGGACCCGGCCAGCGCCAGGCCCAGGTACACGGCAGCGAACACCCCGAACCCGCCGGCTATCACGCCGCAGCGGCCCAGCCTGTCGGATACAACGCCCGCGGGCATCGCCCCCAATGCGTAGACGCAGTTGAACAGCACGTAGCTCAGCACTACCTCACTGTTCCCCAGGCCCAGGTCCTTCGCCCGCAGCAAGAGGAAGGCGTCGCTGCTGTTCCCCAGTGCGAACAGGAGGCTGATGGCGAGGAACAAGTAGAAGCCGGGCCCCAGCCCCTGCCAGCTCCGGTGTGGCGTTTCGGCTGGCGGGGCCGGCGGTCGCTCCCTGACTAACGCCAGCAGCGCCACCCCTGCTAAGGCCGGCGCCAGCGCAACGAGGAATATGAGCCGGAAGTTGTCGTCGAAGGCGGCTAGCAGCCCCAGCGCGACGGCCGGGCCGACCACCGCCCCAAGCGTGTCCGCCGAGCGATGGAACCCGAAGGCACGGCCGCGCAGCTCCGGTGGCGTGGCATCCGCCACCAGGGCGTCCCGCGGCGCGGTGCGGATCCCCTTCCCCGTACGGTCGGCGAACCGTACGGCCATCACCATCGGCCAAGCGCTCGCCGCCGCCAGCAGGGGCTTCGCCGCCGCCGAGAGCGCGTAGCCCGCGACCACCAGGGGCCGACGCATCCGCAGCCGGTCCGATGCCCAGCCTCCCAGCGTCTTGAACATAGCGCCCGCACCCTCGGCGAGCCCCTCGATCAACCCAACGGCCGCCAGCGGCGCCCCCAGCACCGACGTGAGGAAGAGAGGCACGAGCGGGTACACCATCTCGGAGGAAACGTCGGTAAGGAAGGAGACGACCCCGAGAACGAACACCGGGCGTTTGACGCCGGGGACGGGCGAGTCGCGATCGTCGACACTGAGAGGCGATTCGGTCATGCCGCGCCTATTGTGAACAGGGAAACTATTGGCTGCTCAATACGTTTAGATATGGTAGAATGTACGTGTCACTCAGATACATCTCCTAGCGCCCCCTATGCCCAAAACCAAGGTTCACGAGTACACGGCCGCCGACATCCAGGTGTTGGAGGGGCTGGAGGCTGTCCGCCGCCGGCCCGGCATGTACATCGGCTCCACGGACTCCCGCGGGCTCCACCACCTCGTATACGAGATCGTCGACAACAGCATCGACGAGGCGATGGCCGGCCACTGCAAGGCCGTGGACATCCGCATCAAGAGCGACGGGTCGGTGCTCGTCTCGGACGACGGGCGCGGCATCCCCATCGACAAGCACGCGCGCACCGGTAAGTCGGCGCTGGAGACGGTGATGACCTTCCTCCACGCCGGCGGTAAGTTTGACCACCAGGCGTACAAGGTTTCCGGCGGCCTGCACGGCGTCGGGGCGGCCGTGGTCAACGCCCTGTCCTCCAACATGTGGGTGGAAGTACGCCGCGGCGGCAAGGTCTACCGGCAGGAGTACGCCCGCGGCAAGGCCAAGGGCCCCGTCAAGGCGGTGGGCAACGGCGCCAAGTCCTCCGGCACCACCACGAGCTTCATCCCCGACCCCGACATCTTCCCCGAGATCGCCTTCGACTTCGAGACGCTGGCCCAGCGCTTCCGCGAGATGGCCTTCCTCACCAAGGGGGTCTGGGTCCACTTCGCCGACGAGCGCATCGGCCAGGAGGTCTCCTACTACTTCGAGGGCGGCGTCAAGTCCTTCGTCAAGCGGCTGAACCGCGACCGCAACGCCCTGCACGAGCCGTTCTACATGGAGCGGGCCGTGGACGGCTGCGTCGTGGAGGTGGCGTTCCAGTACAACGACAGCTTCATGGAGTCCATCTTCGCCTTCGCCAACTGCATCAACACCATCGACGGCGGCACCCACCTCACCGGCTTCCGCTCCGCCCTCACCCGCGTACTGAACGAGTACGCCCGCAAGCAGAAGATCCTCAAGGACACCGACGCCAACCTGTCGGGCGAGGACGTCCGCGAAGGCCTCGTCGCCGTGGTCAGCGTGAAGCTGCCGGAGCCCCAGTTCGAGGGCCAGACCAAGACGCGGCTGGGCAACGCCGAGATGAAGGGCCTCGTCGAGTCGGCGCTGGCCGAGGAGTTCAACCGCTACCTGGAGGAGCACCCCTCGGACGGCCGGCGCATCGTCGAGAAGTGCCTGACCGCCGCCCGCGCCCGCGACGCCGCGCGCAAGGCCCGCGACCTGGTGATCAAGAAGGGCGTACTGGACGACTCCATCCTCCCCGGCAAGCTGGCCGACTGCTCCGAGCGCGACCCCGGGCTGCGCGAGCTGTTCATCGTCGAGGGTGACTCGGCCGGCGGCTCGGCCAAGCAGGGCCGCGACCGCCGCTTCCAGGCGATCCTGCCGCTGTTCGGCAAGATCCTCAACGTGGAGAAGGCCCGCCCCGACAAGATGCTGGCCCACGAGGCGATCAGGGCCGTCATCACGGCCCTGGGCGCCGGTTTCGGTGAGGACTACGACAACGATAAGCTGCGCTACAACAAGATCATCATCATGACCGACGCCGACGTCGACGGCGCGCACATCCGCACGCTCCACCTGACCTTCTTCTTCCGCTACATGCGGGAGATGATCGAGGCCGGACACCTGTACATCGCGCAGCCGCCGCTGTACCGAATCCAGCACGGCAAAGAGATACGCTGGATGTACAGCGATAAGGAGCGCGACGGCTACCTGGACAAGCTCAAGGACGGCAAGAGTTCCGTCCAGCGCTACAAGGGTCTGGGCGAGATGAACGCCGACCAGCTGTGGGAGACGACGATGGACCCGGCCCGTCGCACCATGCTCCAGGTCGCCATCGAGGACGCCCTGCTGGCCGACCGCGTGTTCAGCCAGCTCATGGGCGAAGAGGTGGCGCCGCGCAAGCACTACATCCAGAGCCACTACGACCAGGCGACCCTGGACGTCTAGGCCCCGGCCCGGTAGCGCGCCGTATGCCTGCTCCCGACCAGGCCCTCCTCAGCCCCGAGCAGCGCCCCCTCCTCCGTGGTGTCTTCCACCTGGTCGCCGCGTTCGCCGCAGTCGTCGGCATCGTGGTCCTCGTGCTGCTGGCCAGTTCGCCCGCGGCCTACGTCGGCGGCGCGATCTTCGCGTCATCCCTCGTACTGCTGTACGCCACGAGCGCTGCCTACCACCGCATCACCTGGACGCCGCGCCTCCGCGACATCGTCAAGCGGCTGGACCACTCGACGATCTTCCTGCTCATCGCCGGGACGTACACGCCGTTCTGCTTAGCGGTACTCGACACGGCCTGGGGGATCAGCATGCTGGCCGTGGTCTGGGGGCTGGCCGGCGCCGGTGTCGCGCTGAAGCTGGTCTGGCCGGACGGGCCGCGCTGGCTCAGCGTCGCGCTCTACGTCGGCGTGGGCTGGGTGGCCCTCGTCGCCACCACGGAACTCCTCGACTGGTTTACTATCCTCCCGCTGGCGTTGCTGGCCCTGGGCGGCGTCATGTACACGCTGGGCGGCATCGTCTACGCAGCCCAACGGCCGGACCCGTTCCCCCGCGTCTTCGGCTACCACGAGGTGTTCCACCTGCTCGTCGTCGCCGGCAGCGCTCTCCACTTCGCCCTCGTCGCCGCCTACGTGGTCTAGCCTGGCGGGCCGACGGGACGCTCTAGAATCGAGGACAGATGCCGAAATCATCCGACGCCGAGCTCATCTCCTCTTTTCTCCTCGACCTCTACGGCGGCGACCCCTTCGCCCACGTCTACCGCGCGTCCAACGAGCACCGCGAAGCCCACGGCCCGGACTGCGAGGTCTACCCGGGCGCGCCGGTCAAGATGCGGTTCATCTCCACCCTCGTTCGCGCCACCGCATCCAGGCGCATCCTCGAGATCGGCTGCGGGCTGGGCTATAGCGCCCTCTGGCTCGCCGATGCCGCCGGGCCTGAGGCACGTGTCGAGACGATAGACCGCTTCCCCGAGCACGCCGAAGTGGCCCGCCGCTTCGTCGCCGAGGCCGGCCTGGCGGAGCGGCTGGAGGTCCTGGTCGGCGAGGGGGAGCAGCTTCTCCAGACGCTCCCAGGGCCGTACGATTTGATCCACGACGACGGCTGGTTCGCCCGCGAGCCCCCGTACCTGGAACGAGCAGTCGACCTGCTGCGGCCGGGCGGACTGCTCGTCATGTCGAACTGGTTCCTGCTGCGGCACGCCCTCGCCGGCGACGCGACGACGGACTGGTCACAGTTTGCCGGCCCGGACTGGGCGACCGACGTCCAGGCCTATGCGGAGAAGCTCTCGCGCCACCCGCGGCTGCACATCTCGTTCATCATGGAGCCGGCCTGGCTGGGGCTGGCGGTCCGCACGGGATGACCAGCCCGACGGCGCTCCTCTTCGAGACGACGGCCGACGAGGACTGCCCGGTCGAGTTCTACGGCCCCAGCTCGGACGTCGTCTACTTCATATCGATGGCCCACTCCGAGCGCTACGGCGCCGCCCACCCGCTGGCCAAAGCCGCTCGCATCCTCAAGCACAAGCTGCGACTGGACCTCGGCCCGCTGCTGACCTTCGCCGACGCCCGCACCGAGAGCTCCGAGGAGGAGCGAGCGCTGGAGACGGTGTGGCAGGACCCGGCCCCGCTGGCCCGCGCCGCCCGCGCCGTCGCCGAGGCTTTCGAGGGCTCCGACGAGCTGCGCGACCTGGCGTCCGACTTTCCCGAGCTCCCCGCCCGCCTGCGCGAGCTGGCCGCCATGGCGGACTGGGCCGCCGCGCGCGGGGCCCGCGTGCGGTTGACCTACGCCCTGTAGCCTGCTAGCTTCGCCGCGTGCCGGACAGCACCTCGGGTCGCACCCTCCGCCTGGCCGACGGCCGGTCCCTCGGTTACGCCGTCGGCGGCGACCCTAACGGCAGGCCGCTCTTCTTCTTCCACGGCTTCCCCGGCTCCCGGCTACAGGCACACGTCCTGTACGAAGCCGCCTCGCGCTCCCGCGCCAGCGTCATATCGCTCGACCGTCCGGGCTTCGGGCTATCGGACTACAAGCGAGGTCGCCGGATCAACGACTGGCCCTCCGACGTTGCCGAGGCCGCCGACGCGCTGGAAATCGATCGCTTCGCCGTAGCCGGTTTCTCCGGCGGCGGGCCCTACGCCCTTGCCTGCGCCCAAAGCATCCCCCAACGCCTCACCGGCGTCGCCGCGATCAGCAGCATCGCCCCCCTGGACGGGCCGGGGGTAGCGGCGTCCCTGACCCGGCGCGCTCGCACCTTCCTCCGCATCGCTCGTTACACGCCCCTGACCAGTGCCCTGTCGTTGTACTGGCTGGAAAGGCAAGCCCGCCGTAACCCCGAGCGTCTGATCGCACGGCTAGCGGCCAGGTCGCCGCCCGCGGACGGGGCGCTCCTCCGCCGCCCTGAGGTCATGACTGCTCTCGCCGACGACCTCAGGGAGGCGTTCCGGACCGGCACCCGCGGCCCGAACTGGGACCTGGGCATGCTGTCCAGGCCCTGGGGCTTCCGCGTCGAGGAGATTCCGGTGAGAGTACACCTCTGGCACGGCGACGCCGACACCCTGGTACCGTCCGCCGCCGCGCACTACCTGGCCGGCGCCATACCCGATTGCGACGCCCGGTTCTACGCCGACGAGGGGCACTTCCTGATCCTGGACCGCGAACGCGCGAAGCAGATCATGGCCGCGCTCTCCTCGGGCTGAGCCCGCTAGTCCCGGTACAGCCCGCGCTCGCGGATGTAGGCGGCCACGGCCGCCGGCACCAGCTCCTCGATCGGCTGGCCGCGGCGCACCCGCTCCCTGATCTCGGTCGCGCTCACCGGCAGCACCGGCATCGACAGCCAGACCACGCGCGTCGCGAGCGCCGGCAATCGCCGCTCGGCCTCCCGCACGGCCTCGTCGTCGACGTCGTCGCGACGGGCCACGGCCAGCCGGGCCAGCTCCAGGATGCGCTCCGGCCGCACCCAGTTCGGCAGGTCCGCCAGCGCGTCCGCCCCGACGATGAAGTAGAGTTCGGCGTCCGGGCGCTCGTCGTGCAGCGCCTGGAGCGTGTCCGCGGTGTAGGACGGTCCCTCGCGCTCCAGCTCCACCGTCGAGACCGCGAACGCGTCCTCGCCCGCCAGGGCCAGCCGCAGCATCTCCAACCGGTCCGTGTGAGAGCTGATCTCGCTGTCAGCCTTCCGCCAGGGCCGGCCGGCGGGCACGAACAGTACCTCGTCCAGGGCCAGCTCGTCGCGGGCCGCCGCGGCCAGCGCCAGGTGACCCCGATGCACCGGGTCGAACGTGCCGCCCAGCACGCCGAGCCTCACCCCGGCCACTCCAGCTCCACGCTGCCCAGCCGCACCCGGTCGCCGGGCCGCGCGCCGGCCTTGCGCAGCCTTCCGCTGACCCCCCAGCGGCCCAGCCGCCACCATAGCTCCTGGCGGCCCTCTTCCACGCCCGTGGGCATCATCTCCGCGAACGCCACGACTCTCTGCCCGATGACCCGGAATCCGGCGCCCTCCCGCTCCACCTCGAACCGGCGGGCCAGCGGCTGCGGCCGGAGCACCGGCAGCTCCTCACCCTCCGCCGCGGGCGCCGGCTGCCCCTCGGCCTGGGAGAGAGCCTGCGTCATCCGCGTCACCAGCTCGTCAACCCCGACTCTTGCCGCCGCTGAGATGACCAGCGGGCGCTCCCCGAACCGGCCCTCTATCGCGGACGCCAGCTCATCGGCGCGCGCCGCTACCTCTTGCAGGTCGACTTTGTTGACGACGATCAGCTTCGGACGCTCGGCCAGGCCGTGGCCGTACTCCTGGAGCTCGCGGCCAACGGCGTCGAGGTCCGCCAGAGGGTCGTCGCCGCTGCCGTCCACCAGTTGCACGATCACCTTCGTCCTCTCGATGTGGCGCAGGAAGTCCAGGCCCAGGCCGGCGCCCTCGTGCGCCCCTTCGATCACCCCCGGGATATCGGCCACGACGAACCGCTCCCAGCCGGCCTCAACCACGCCCAGCGCCGGCTCCAGCGTCGTGAACGGGTACTCCGCGACCTTGGGCCGCGCCGCCGATATCGCCGCCAGCAGGGTCGACTTACCGGCGTTGGGCAGCCCCACGATGCCGACGTCGGCCAGGAGCTTCAGGTCCAGCTGGACCTCCACCTCCTGGCCGGGCTGCCCGCGCTGAGCGATCCGCGGCGCCCGGTACTCCGCCCGCGCGAACCACGTGTTCCCTCTGCCACCCAGGCCGCCGCGCGCCAGGACCGCCTTCGCGCCCACTTGGTCGAGGTCGGCCAGCACGCCATCGGTATCCGGACGCCGGACCTCCGTGCCCACCGGCACCCGGATCACCGTGTCGCTTCCTCGCGCGCCGTGCTTCCCCGACCCCTGCCCGTGCGTCCCCCTCTCCGCCTTATGCATCCTCTTACGCCCCAGCTCCCGCAGCGTCCTCACCGACCCGTCGGCCACGATCACAACGTTGCCGCCCGACCCGCCATCCCCTCCGGCCGGCCCGCCACGCGGCACATACTTCTCCCGGCGAAAGCTCACGCAGCCGTTTCCACCTCCACCTCCGATTGCCTTAATCCGCACTCGATCTATCAACGTACATGCTCTCCCGAGAACTAATTGTAATGCGACAGGAGAAGTGAGAGTGAGAGTCGTAGTACGTAGGGGTGTTGGCGGTGTGGAGAGTGTAGCGGCGATAGAGCGCGTTTGGGTGTGGAGTGTGTGGGGGTTTCAGGCGCTGGCTGTTGGCGGGGGTGGGATGACCACGACAAGCCTTTACGAGCGGGTGTTGGGCGAGTACTGGCGGCGGATGTCATTGAGCTGCTGCCGGCCCTTGACGGTGTTGGCGAGCGCCTGGACTTTTCGACAGGCGTGGATGACTGTGGAGTGGTCGCGGTTGCCGAGGAGGTGGCCGACCTGCTTCAGGGCCAGCTGGGCGTCGTGGCGGAGGAGGTACATGGCCACGTGTCGGGCCTCGGCGTTAGGCTTGGCCCGTGAAGGTCCGGCGAGGGCCTCCGTGGTGACGTTGAAGTAGCGGGCGCTGGCCTCGATGATCACGTTGGGAGGGGGTGGCGTGCTGGGGAGAGCCGGGGTGAGGGCGCTGAGGGCACGCGACGCCGTGTCGCTGGTGATGGGGGCGTTGATGAGACGGGCGTAGGCGGCGACGCGGTTGAGCAGGCCCTCGAGGTCGCGCACGCTGTCCTGGGCGAGGTCGACGAGGAGGGCCTCGACCTCCGGGGCGACCTCCAGCTCCTGCTCGCTGGCCTTGCGCCGGAGGATGGCCAGCCGAGTCTCGGCATCGGGCGGCTGGATGTCGGCGATGAGCCCCCAGTTGAAGCGGGAGCAAAGCCGCCGCTCCAGGCCGGCGATCTCCAGCGGGCTGCAGTCAGAGGTGACGATGACCTGGCGGCCGTCGTGGTGGAGGTCGTTGAAGGTGTGGAAGAACTCCTCCTGAGTGCGTTCCTTGCCGCCGAGGAACTGGATGTCGTCCATGAGGAGGGCGTCGGGTGTGCGGTACTTGCGGCGGAATTCGTCCTGGCGGCCCTGGCCGATGGCGGCCACGAACTCGTTGGTGAACTGCTCGCTGGTGGTGCAGGTAACCTGGAGGTTGGCGTTGGTGAGGCGGTGGGCGACGGCCTGGAGGAGATGGGTCTTGCCCAGGCCGGAGCCGCCGTAGATGAACAGCGGGTTGTAGGCCTCCGCCGGCTTGTCGGCGACGGCTGTGGCGGCCGCCCAGGCCAGGCGGTTGGACTCGCCGACGACGAAGCGCTCGAAGGTGAGCCTGGGGTTGAGGCGGCGGTGAACCGGCTGGCCGAAGGGGACGGGTGACGGGGTCCGGGCGCCGTTGGGAGACTGATCGAGGGTGGTCCGCGCGGCCGCCGCGTCGCCGTCGCCGTTGGAGTGGCCGTTGCCGTTGGTGCCGATGACCTGGAACCGGATCTCGACCTCGCGGCCGAGGATGGTGGCGACGGTCTTGGCGATGACGGGGCCCATCTTGGCGCCGAGCCATTCGCTTACGAAGTCGGAGGGTGTGCCGACGACGAAGGTTCCGTTCTCAGCGCGCAGTCCTACGGTATCCTTGAGCCACGTCTCATAGTTGGGACGTGTGACTTGCAGCTGCAGCTGGCCGAGGGCAGTGCGCCATGCTCGGATGGCTGCCGGGTCTTCCATGGGTTTCCCTCCGTCACATCAATTGTCGGGGCGACTCGAAGGGAGCGGATGGCGGAACGGTACAACTTCGCTGGCAGGGCGGTCAACGTTATTATGACAAGTGTACGGGGGAAAACCGCCCCGCCGGGGTGGAAAGTTTTCCCTTTCCTTACCGCCCTACGCGGCCCCAAAAATGCGCCCGTCAACAGCGCTGGACGCCTGCTATAATGGCCTGGCTGTTGTGGACGTGAGAGGCTTCAAGTGCTCCTAGCGCTGGATGTGGGCAACACTACCGTCACCATGGGCGTCTTCAACGACGCCTCTCTCCGGGCAACCTGGCGCTTCTCCACCGATGTGGGCAAACTGCCCGACGAGTACGGCGTCCTCATGGCCAGTCTCCTCGCTCACGATGGGATAGCGGCGGGCGACATCGATGGGGCGGTCATGGGCAGCGTGGTGCCGGACCTGGACCCGACGTTCGAGGCCGTGTGCGAGCGCTTCGTCAAGGTCCACCCGCTGATCGTCGGCACCGGGGTCAAGACCGGCCTGCGCATCCTCTACGATAGCCCCCGCGACGTGGGTGTGGACCGCGTGGCCGACGCCGTGGCCGCCATGCACTTTCACGGTCCGCCGCCGCTGGTGGTGGTCGACCTGGGGACCGGCACCGTGTTCGACGGCATAAGCAAGGACGGCGACTACGTGGGGGGCGCCATCGCTCCCGGCCTGGGCATCGCCATGGAGGCGCTGTTCCGGCGCGCCGCCAAGCTGCACCGAGTGGAGCTCGTCCGCCCGCCGGCGGCCATCGGGCGCAACACCGTCACGGCCATCCAGGCCGGCATCGTCTTTGGCTACGTCGGCCTCGTCGAGGGGATCGTGGCCCGCTTCAAGGAGGAGCTGGGGCCGAAGACCCGCGTCATCGGCACCGGAGGTTACTCCGCGCTCATCGCCAGCGAAACGCAGGTCATCGATATCGTCGATCCTGACCTCACGCTGCAGGGGTTGCGTATAATCTATGAGATGAACCGAGGCTGATGGACGAATGTACAACCTGACCGATAAGAACGTGGTCCTGGGCGTGAGCGGCAGCATCGCCGCCTACAAGGCCGCCGGCCTGGCCAGCAAGCTGACGCAGGCTGGCGCCGCCGTGGATGCCGTGCTCACGCCGGCGGCCGCGAAGTTCGTCTCGCCCCTGACGTTCCAGAGCCTGACCGGCCGCCCCGCCTACGTGGACATGTTCGACACGGCCTCCGGCGCCTCCGAGCTGCACATCGAGCTGGCCCGCCGCGCCGACGTGCTGGTCGTCGCCCCCGCCAGCGCCACGACGATTGCCCGCCTGGCCCTCGGTCTGGCCGAGGACATGGTCAGCCTAACGGCGCTGGCCACCCGAGCGCCGATCGCCGTCTGTCCGGCGATGGACCCACAGATGTATGAGCACGCGGCGACGCAGGGCCACCTTCAGACTCTGCGCGATCGCGGCGTCCACATCATCGGCCCGGAAGTGGGGCGGCTGGCGTCGGGTCATAGCGGCGCCGGGCGAATGTCTGAGGTTGACACGATTATGGGCGCGCTGAGATACGTGCTGGGTGTGGGAGGGGACTTAGCGGGCAAAAAGGTGGTGGTCAGCGCCGGCGGAACCCGCGAGTCCATCGACCCCGTCCGCTTCATCGGCAACTACTCATCGGGAAAGATGGGCTACGCGGTGGCGGAGGCGGCGCGGGACCGCGGCGCCGAGGTCGTCCTCGTCGCCGGCGAAACGGCGCTGCCGGAGCCCTACGCCGTTCGCCTGGTCCCCGTCCGCCGCGCGGCCGAGATGCGCGACGCCGTCCTGGCCGAGGCCGCCGACGCGGACGTGCTGATCATGGCCGCAGCCGTGGCCGACTACCAGCCGGCGGAGCCGATAGGACAGAAGATCAAGCGCCGCGGCGAAGGGCTCAGCCTCTCGCTGGTGCACACGCCGGATATCATCGCCGAGGTGGCCCGCCGCGAGGGCCTGGTTAAGGTGGGTTTCGCCGCCGAGAGCGAGGACCTGCTGGCCAACGCTCGCAGGAAGCTGGACGACAAGGGGCTGGACCTGATCGCCGCTAACGATATTACGGCCGGCGACGCTGGCTTCGGCGCCGACACCAATCGCGTCACCCTCATCGACAGGGACGGCGAGGAGGAGCTGCCCCTGATGGGCAAGTATGATGTGGCCCAGCGAATCCTTGACCGCGTGGCCGCTATTGCCCGAAGATAGCGGCGGCGCCTGCCTGAAGAGGAGGAGTCTGCCATGACCGATGCCTTCACGCTTGAGAAGTTCTCCCAGAACCCCTTCTACCAGGAGGTCAACAAGCGGCTTGTCGCGCTTGCCCACCTGACGCCGGGCCTGCGCGTGGTAGACCTGGGCGCGGGCACCGGCGCGGTGACGCAACTGATCGTCGCTGAGGTGGGGGCGAACGGCTCCAGGACGGAAGTCATCGCCGTCGAGCCCTCGGAGTCGGCGATCGAGGTGGCCCGCCGTAACCTTGAGAACATCGGCGACGCCGTCGTCCGCTTCGTCCAGGGGGGCGCCGAGCGCTTCTCCCAGCTCGTCAGCAAGCCGGTTGACGCCGTCTTCTTCTGCAACGCCATCCACCTGGTCAGGGAGAAGACCGCGGTGATGCAGCAGATCTATCGCTCCTTGCGGGAGGGCGGCACGTTCTCCTTCAACACGTCGTTTTTCATGGGCGCCGAGCCCCCGGAGTCGATGCAGTTCTACCGGCGCTGGATGACGAAGGCGCTGCGCTACACCCGGCAGGAGTACGGCCTCTCGCCTGACCGACAGGTCCGGGCGATGGCCCGCCAGCCGCTCACCCGGGAGGAGTACGTGGGTCTGCTGGAGGCGAACGGCTTCCGGATCCGCGAGAACGAAGTGATCCCCGTGCCCATGACCCTTAAGGGGTTCGAGGACATCAGCGAGTACAGCCTGTTCATCGAAGGCGCGCTGCCCGGCGTGCCCCTGGACAAGGGCAGCGCGGCCCTGAAGCACGGCGCCCGCGAGGCGTTCAAGGAGCTGGAGCTGCAGACTTCGCCCCGTAACTGGCTGCTCGTAGTCGCCAGCAAAGAGTAACGGCCCGCCCCGTCCGGCCTGTCGAAGAAGGAGGTCCCCGCCATGCAGGAGTCCAGCGCCTACGGAGAGCGCATTGTCACGGACCTGGCCGATCGCATCCGAGGGTCGGCCAAGGTGGAGGTCGTGTTCGGCGAGCCCAGGGAGATCGGCGAAAAGACGCTGATCCCGGTGGCGGCCGTGGCCTACGGCTTCGGCGCGGGCGCCGGCTCGGGCGCCGGTGAGCAGCCGGGCGGCAACGGCGCAAAGAGCGGGGCCGGCAGCGGCGGCGGTGGTGGTGGCGGCGTTCGCGTCCAGCCCGTCGGAGTCCTGGAGATCACGCCGGACGAGACGCGGTTGGTGCCGATCATGGACTGGACGCGGATCGTCACCACCGGGCTGACAGTCTTTGGGGCCTGGATGATCGTGCGCGCTGTCTTCCGGCGCCGGTAGCCCTGGCCCTACCGCCGGCCTCGGCCCAGAGCTAGCGCCACGTTGACCAGCGTGCGAGCGGGGATGCCGGTGGCGCCCTTCACCCAGGCCCCCTTGTCCTTGCTCACGTGGTCCGTGGGCGCCATGTCGATGTGCACCCAGGGCGTGTCCTCCACGAAGAACTTCAGGAACATCGCCGCGCTGATGGCGCCGCCGTAGCGGTTGCCGATGTTCTTGATGTCGGCCACGTTGCTGCGCAGCGCCTCGTTGTACTCGTCGAGGAGCGGGAACCGCCACATCTTCTCGCCGGAGGCCGTGCCCGCCTCTGTGATCGCCGCCGCCAGGCGGTCGTCGGTGGCCATGAAGCCGGTCGCGCCCGGCCCCAGGGCGATCTGCATCGCCCCGGTGAGCGTCGCCACGTCGATCAGGGGCGAGAGCTTCTGCTCCTTGGCGTAGCAGATCGCGTCGGCCAGGACCAGGCGGCCCTCGGCGTCGGTGTTGATGACCTCGATAGTCTTGCCGTTCATCGCCGTGTGGACGTCGCCCGGCTTCGTCGCCGAGCCCGAGGGCATGTTCTCCGTGGTGGGCACGATGCCGGTGACGTTGACCGGCGCGTTGAGCTTGCCCAGCGCCCACATCGCCGCGATGACGGCGGCGCCGCCGGACATGTCGCCCTTCATCTCCTCCATCCCCGCCGCCGGCTTGATCGAGATGCCGCCGGAGTCGAACGTAATCCCCTTCCCCAGTAGCCCGATGCCGCCGGCGGTGGCGCGGCCGCGACGCCCCTTGTGGCGCATGATGATGAACCGGGGCTGTTCCACGGAGCCGGCGGCCACGCCCAGCAGGGCGCCCATCCCCATCTTCTGCATGTCGGCCTTGAGCAGCACCTGGCACTCGACGCCGGCGTCCTTGCACAGCTGCTGGGCGCGGCGGCCCATGTCCGTGGGCGTGAGCAGGTTGGCGGGCTCGTTAGCCATGTCGCGGGCGTGGTTGGCCGCCTGGCCCAGGATGAGGCCGCGCTCCACGCCACGCCGCAGTCCGCGCAGCTTCGGACCGTCCATCTCGACGATGGCGACCGACTCGATATCCTTCTTGTTCTCGTCGGGCTTCTTGTGACGGTCGAAGCGGTACAGCCCCATGATCGCGCCTTCCGCTATCGCCTGGCCGCAGGTGGCGGGGTCGAGATCGCCGACGCCGGCCCCGTGGGCGACGGTGGCGACCGTCGTCGCGCCGAGGCCGCGGGCGCGCCGCAGCGCCGTGCCGGTCACGTCACGGGCGCCGTCGGCGTTGAAGTCGTCCTGCTTGCCCAGGCCGGCGACGAGGACGCGCGGGGCCGTTAGCTTGCCCAGGGTGTGGATGAGCGTCACCTCGCCGCGCTTGCCCTTGATCTCCCCGTCGGCGATGAGCTGGCCTATCGCCCCGTCCAGCGCGGCATCGACGGCGGCGGTGGCGCCGGCGGGCTTCTTGACGCCCTCGAACAGGTTGACGATAACCGCGCTGGCGTCGCTGCCGGCGATGTCACCTCTTTCGACAGTAATGTCCACGATTGTCCCCTTTCCCGGCGATGTAATGGCAATCATAGCCGAGCGCCTCGCCGAGGGTCAAAGCCGCCCGCGCCATCTTGAAACGTATCCTCGTTCGGCCTAGACTCTGGTCGCGGGGTGTAGTATTACAATGCCGTGTCTGACCTGAGCCTGCCCTCTCGCGCCCGGTCAGCCTGGAGCCGTTTCGTCGGCCTGTTCAGCCGGCGTGACCTCGTCGAGGCCCTGATCGTCGGCCTGGGATTTCTCCTGTACTTCGCGGTCCGCGGCGCCGTCATCGACCGTCCCGAAGTCGCCTACCGCCACGCCCTGGACGTGATCGACGCCCAGCGCTGGCTGGGCATCTTCTGGGAAGACGACATGAACGAGTGGATACAGGAGCGTCGATTCTGGGCCCAGACCGCGAACATCGTCTACTTCTGGCTGCACTTCCCGCTGATCATCGCCTTCGGGATATACCTGTACTACGGCCAGCGGCGTAAGTACACGCTCATGCGCGACGCTTTCCTGGCCTCGGGCGCGATCGCGTTGGTCATCTACTGGCTGTACCCGGTGGCGCCGCCGCGGGTGCTGCCGGAGCTGGCGGCGGAGTTCGACAACGGCGGTCCGGTCTACATCCAGGGCTTCTTCGATACGATGCTGGAGTACCTGGGCTACGGCTACCAGGCGCAGTCTACGAAGGCGTTCGTGAACCCCTACGCGGCGATGCCCAGCCTGCACTTCGGCTGGGACCTGCTGCTGGGGATCGGTATCGTCTGGGCGTCCTGGAAGCAGCCCTGGATGTGGATCACGCTGCCCATCGGGGTATTCCTGCCGCTGAGCCAGATCCCGGCCATATCGGCGACGGCGAACCACTTCTTCCTCGACGCGGCGGCCGGCGGGGTCGTGGCGCTGGCCGGGCTGGGCGTGGCCTTCGCGCTGCGACGCTGGGCATACCCACCGATGATCGAGGCGATGGAGCGCTCCCCCTGGCCGGCCCTGCGGGGCTGGCTCCCCGCCGACACCGGCGAGGCTTCCGAACCGGGCGCGGAGGCTGAGGCTGGCCTGAGCCGGGGCTAGCGCTGGCTGGCCCGCGTCAGACGTAAGGGCGACCCTTCGACAGGCTCAGGGCAGGCACTAGAGGTAGGCCGCCCGCAGATCCACGATTGTAGGGGCGCTGCTCGCTGCGCCCTCCCGAGCCAAGCATCGGGGGCTAGCGGCCCCTTAGGGGGCGTCCCAGACCCACGTAAGGGCGACCTTCGGGTCGCCCGCCCGCGGATCCACGATTGTAGGGGCGCTGCTCGCTGCGCCCCTACACCTGTCTCCCGGCAACGTAGGCGGGGGTCTCAAGACCCCCGCAAGTTGGGGCCTGAAGCCCCCAACCTACGAGGCTGCGCTACACCGCACGTAGGAATACGTGGCCTAGTTCCAGTGGTGGTACGTGGGCAGGGGGCCCAGCACGGCGTACACCTCTACCGTCAGCTCGCTGACGTGGGGCAGCCAGCGCTCCCAGTCCTGCCGCGCCACCGTGGCCTGGGGGCTGTTCAGCGCCCGCTGTACTGACTCCTCGTTGTCGAACTCGTACAACGCCGTCCAGTTGGCCGGGCCGCGCCCCCAGTTCGTGCGATAGGCCTTGACGATGCCCGGGATCTCCATCACGTGCGGCAGGTGCGTCTGCTCGTACCACCGGTAAAAGTCGTCCATCACGGACGGGTCCACGCTGGCCCGCACGATCAGGTAGGGCTTTAAGCCAAGCACTAGAACCCCTCCGGGTTGAACCAGCGGTCGTAGGCGTCGATGAACGCTTCCACCCGCTCCTGGTCGAACTCGTCGAAGCCGTCGAGCGTCGTCCACGCCGTCAGGTTGATGCGGTGGTCGAGGCTAGAGAAGGGCACGGTCAGAACCTGCTTCCCTTCGTCGATCTTGCGTTCGGTCACGCCTCTGAGCTGGTCGCGCAGCTCGCCGCAGCCCGCCTCGTCCAGAGGTGCGCTGCCCGCCGAGCAGTCGTACCAGATGACGACGCCGCCGTGCTCCATGTTGTGGACGGGCACCTCTTTGGGGAGGGTCGTATCGCTGACGCCCCAGGGGGCCGGGGCGGGCGCATGCGGGCCGGAGGTGGGCGGGTTGCTGTTGTAGAAGCTGTACTCCTGGCCCTGAGGCAGGTGTTCCCGTCCCTTGTCCTCGAACGTCTGGACCTCGTAGGCATACTCCGGACGTCCGCCGCCGCTGCTGCAGCCGGCCAGCGCCACAATGATGGCCGCCGCTAGGGCGAGCGCCGCAAGCCTCAACCGGCCACGCTCTGGCCTACGTTCTCCAGCCGCCGCAGCACCTCCTCGATCGCTGGCGCAAGGTCCTTCGAAGTGTCTACGCGCACATGGGGCCGCTCGATCGGCTCCCAGGCCGCTCGCATCCTATTATAGACCGCCACCGTCGCGTCCGACGCGTCGCCGGGGTCAGCCCGTCGCGTTCGCGCCGTCAGCCGTTCGATGGCCACGTCCGGCGGCGCTTCCGTCTCGACGACGACGAGCCCCGCGCCCGCCCGCTTGGCGATCTCGTACAGCAGCCGGCGGTGGGCCTTCCTGGCGCTGGTCGCGTCCACGATGACGCTCGCTCCCCGCGCCAGCAGCCGTTCGATCAGGGCGTGCACGGCGGCGAACAGGCGCGCGCTCTCCTCGGCGCTGTGGGTGGGCCGCTCGAACAGGGCTCGTCGCAACGCGTCGCTGTCCAGGTGGGCCAGCGGGCGTCGCTGGGCCAGCTCGCGGCTGAAGTGACTCTTGCCGCTTCCGGGCAGCCCGGCGACGACGACGAGCGAGGGCCTGCCGGCGGGGGCCGGCAGGTCGCCGAGAGACTCCTCGAGCCTGGCGACGTCCTCTCCCTGCGCCGACGCCGCCGTCCCGACTGGCATCGCGGGCGCCGGATCGCCGGCGACCAGCGCCACGCCGACGAAGCCGGGGCCGGCGTGCACGCCCATTACGCTGGTGAACTCCGTTACCAGCAACTCGTCCGGCTGGAAGCGGTCTCGCAGCGCTACCGCCACCTCCTGCGCCCGCTCCGGCGCGTCGGCGTGCATCACCGCCATGCGCAGCGGCCTCTCCACCGCCATACCCTCGCCCAGGCGCGAGAGCAGGCGGGTCAGCGCGCGGGGCATCGTGCGGGACCGGCCGACGGCGTGGACCTCCTCGCCGCGGGCCTCCAGTATGGGCTTGATCTGCAGGAGCGACGTGGCCCAGTGCATGACCAGGGGGACGCGGCCGCTCTTGGCCAGGTAGCGCATCGTATCGATGACGCCGATGAGGTAGGCCCTGGCGGCGACGTCGCGGACGACGGCCTCCGCCTCGTCGATGTCCGCGCCGGCCTGCGCCGCCCGCGCCGCTGCCAGCACCGCGAAGCCGTGGCACATGGCCAGGCTGCGCGAGTCGATCACGCGGACGTATAACTCCGGCAACTCCTGTCGCGCCATGTCGGCGGCGGTCAGCGCCGAGCTGTAGGTCCCGCTGAACCGGGAGGACATCGTCACGCAGAGGACGGACTCGGCCCGGCGGGAGGCGTCGCGGAAGGCATCGAGGAAGGCGGCGGGCGCCGGCGAGGCCGTCGTCGGGAACTCGCGGACGCCTCGCAGCAGGGAGTAGAACTCGCGTCCGCTGAGGGTCCCATCCTGGCGCATCTCGCCGTCGAACAGGATAGCCAGCGGCGCGACGGTGATCTCGTGCGCCGCCAGCAATTCAGCCGGAAGGCACGATGAACTATCGGTTACGAGCGCAACCTTGGCCATATATGTAAGATCGATGATTGCCTGCGGGTGGTTATTCCCGGTCAAGTATACCCCGGCCCAATTGCAAGGGTCACTTTGGCTGTGCTATACTCGCCGCGAAAGAGAAAGAGGAGGAAAGACGCGTAAGGCACTGGCCACGCGAGCATGCTGACCAAGACCGCGAAGGAAGACATCACCGGTGCGCATCGTCTGCATGCTACGGACTCCGGCTCCACCGGTATTCAGGTAGCACTCCTGACGGAGCGGATAAGGCAGCTGACGGATCACTTGCGGGAGCACCGCAAGGACCATCACTCGCAGCGCGGCCTGATGAAGATCGTGGGAAAGCGACGCCGGCTCCTGCGCTACCTCAGCAGGACAGAGCCAGAGCGCTACAAGGCGCTCATCGCCTCGCTTGGCATCCGCAAGTAGCGGAACACGCTCCGCCCGCCCAAAGCGGCGCTCCTCGCTCAGACCATAGGACCGGTATAGATATAGCCTCCCCGGCCGAGGCCGGGGTGCGCACAACCACTCCAGAGTGAGTGAGGAGAGGAACCAAAACACAATGATAGAGACGTTCAGCCGTACGATTGGCGGCCGAGAGCTGAGTATGGAGGTGGGGCGCGTGGCCGGTCAGGCCAACGGCGCCGTCGTCGTGCGATACGGCGATTCCATGATCCTGGTGACGGCGGTCATGGGGCCGCCCCGGGAAGGCACGGACTTCTTCCCCCTGACCGTGGACTACGAGGAGCGGCTGTACGCCGCCGGTAAGATCCCCGGCAGCTTCTTCCGCCGCGAGGGCCGGCCCAGCAGCCAGGCGATCATCACCTGCCGCCTGACCGATAGGCCGCTGCGCCCGCTGTTCCCCAAGGGCATGCGGGACGAGGTGCAGGTCATCGGCACGGTGCTCTCCGCCGACCAGGAGAACGACCCCGACATCCTGATGATCGCCGGCGCGTCCGCCGCCCTCACCATCTCCAACATCCCGTTCGAGGGACCCATCGCGGCTACGCGGATGGGCTACGTCAACGGCGAGTTCATCATCAACCCAACCTTCGCCCAGCTCAACGATAGCGAACTCGACCTCGTCGTGGCGGGAAGCCGAGAGGCCATCGTTATGGTCGAGGCCGGCGCCTCCGAGATGGACGAGCCGTTGCTCCTGGAGGCGCTGAGCATCGGACAGGACACCAACGCCGACCTCATCGCGCTGCAGCAGGAGATGGCGGAACGCATCGGCAAGGCCAAGGCGGAGCCCCACATCGCTTCCCTGCCCGAAGAGACACTGGCCGCCGTGCGGGAGTTCGTACAGGCCCAGGACTGGGATCTCATCGGCGCCGCCAGGAACGAACGCGACGCCGTCGTCGGCGAGCGAGAACAGGAGCTTATCGAGGCGCTGGGAGACGGGCACGAGGAGGGGCACATCAAGTCCGCCCTTCGGGACGTCATGAAGGCCTCCGTTCGCTCCGGCATCCTGGAGGAGGGCAAGCGGGCGGACGGCCGCGCCAGCGACGAGATACGGCCCATCAGCTGCGAGATCGGCCTGCTGCCGCGCACCCACGGCTCCGGCCTGTTCACCCGCGGCGAGACCCAGGTCCTCGCCATCACCACCCTGGGCTCCGTGGGCGATCGCCAGAGGATGGACACCATCGAGCCGGAGGAGAGCAAGCGCTTCCTCCACCACTACAACTTCCCGCCGTTCTCCGTGGGCGAGGCGCGATTCCTGCGCGGCCCCAGCCGGCGCGACATCGGCCACGGCGCCCTGGCCGAGCGGGCCCTGTTCCCGATCATCCCCGACGAAGAGGAGTTCCCCTACACCATCCGCCTCGTGTCGGAGGTCCTGTCCAGTAACGGCAGCACCTCCATGGCCAGCGTCTGCGGCAGCACCCTTTCGCTGATGGACGCGGGGGTTCCCATTAGCGCTGCCGTGGCCGGCATCGCCATGGGCCTGATCAAGGGCGACGACAACTACCGCATCCTCACCGACATCGCCGGCCTTGAGGACGCGATGGGCGACATGGACTTCAAGGTCGCGGGCACCGAGAAGGGCGTGACCGCGCTCCAGATGGACATCAAGATCAAGGGCCTGACCTTCGAGATCCTGAAGGAGGCGCTGGCCCAGGCCCGCGAGGCGCGTCTGTACATCCTGGGCAAGATACAGGACACCATAGCCGCGCCCAGGGCGGAACTCTCGCCCTACGCGCCGCGCATGTACCGCATGACCATCCCCCACGAAAAGATCGGTATCGTCATCGGCCCCGGCGGTCGCATGATCCGCTCCATCATCGAGGAGACGGGCTGCACGATCGACATCGAGGACGACGGCACCGTGTTCATCGGCTCACCCAACGAGGAGCAGGCCAGCAAGGCGATGTCCGCCATCGAAGACCTGGTGAAGGATGTGGAGCTGGGCGAGACCTACAACGGCAAGGTCAGCCGTCTCACCTCCTTCGGCGCTTTCGTCGAGATCTTGCCCGGCAAGGACGGCCTGGTGCGGCTCCCCGATCTGTCAGAGACGCCGGTCCGGCGTCCCGAGGACGTGGTCAACATCGGCGACGAGATAATGGTCATGGTCATCGAGATCGATGACCTGGGCCGCGTCAACCTCTCCCGCCGCGCCGTCCTCGAAGGCCTGACCCTGGAGCAGGCCCGCGAAGCTTCCCGCGAGGGACAGATGGCGTCAGTGGGTGACCGTGGGGACCGCGGCGGTGAGCGCGACCGGCGTCCTCGTGGCGGTGGCGGCTACGGCGGCGGCGGTGGCCGTGGTGGTGGCGGCGGCGGCGGTGGCTTCGGCGGTCGCAGCGGTGGTGGCGGTGGCGGCGGCAACAACCGGCCACGCGGTGGCGGTGGCGGCGGCGGCGGTGGCGGCGGATACCGCGGTGGCGGTGGTGGTGGCGGCGGCCCCCGGCGGAGTGGCCCCCCCGGCGGTGGCTACGGCGGCCGCAGTGGCAGCGGCGGTCCCGGCCCCGGCGGCACGAGCTTCCGACGCGAGCCCGGCGATCCCCCGCCTCCCCCGCCCAGCCCGCCCGAGCGGCGCTGGTAAACCCGAATACGGAACGGCCCCATGCCCATTAAGGTCCTGGTGACGGGCACGGGTAAGATGGGGCGGCAGGTCCTGGCCGCCGTGTCAGCGGAACCGGACATGGAACCGGTCGGCGTGGTTTCTCGCCACGCCGGCGAGGAGTACCTGTCGCTGCCGGACGGCTCTGGCCTCATCCCCTTCGGCGCTGACGCCGCCTCCCTGTTCTCGCGCACACGGCCGGATGTCGTCGTCGACTTTACCAACGCCGAGTACACCCCGGGCGTCTCGCGTGAGGCGCTGGAGGCCGGTGCCCGCCTGGTTATCGGCACCTCGGGCCTGTCCGAGGCGTTCGTCAACGAGCTGGAGGGCGAGTGCCGCGAGCGCAAGCTGGGCGCGATCGTCGCGGCCAACTTCGCGCTGGGCGCCGTGGTCATGGCCCACCTGGCCGGGATCGCTGCGCGCTTCTTCGACAGCGCGGAGCTCATCGAGATGCACAACGAGGGCAAGGCCGATTCCCCTTCGGGGACGGCCATAGCCACCGCCCGCAAGATGGCCGGCGCTCGCGACGACCCCTTCCACCGCCCGCCCTCCGGCAGCGAGACGGTGGAGGGCACGCGTGGCGGCGCCGTGGACGGCGTGACGATCCACAGCGTGCGACTGCCCGGCCTCGTCGCTCACCAGGAGGTGATCTTCGGCGGCCCCGGCGAGACGTTGACCATCCGCCACGACTCCACGAGCCGCGAGTCGTTCATGCCGGGCGTGCTGCTGGCGATACGAGAGGTCATGAAGCGCGAAGAGCTGGTGCTCGGCCTGGAACCGCTCCTCGGGATAGAGTAAAGGATGCGGAGCGCGACGTGACCACCCTGCTCCTCGTGATCAGTCACGCTCCATACGATGGGACGGACGTCGTCTGGAACGCCCTGCGGCTGGCCGGCACGGCCCGCGAGGCCGGTATGGCGGTGAGGATGTTCCTGATGAACGACGGCGTGGATCTGGCGCGGCAGGGCGCCGCCCCTGAGGGCGCGGAGTTCGACTTGCCGGAGATGCTGCGACGGCTGATAGCGGACGGGGCGGAGGTTCGGCTCTGCCAGACCTGTCTCAACCGCTGTGGCATCGGCGCGGGAGAGACGATGCCGGAGGCGCAATCCGCGGGGATGAAGGACCTTGTCGCCTGGATTGCGGACTCCGACAGGGTGCTATCGTTCTGAGTCTGGCGCGGGGCTGGAGCAGGTGATGGCGGGCAAGACGATAGTCATCCTCGGCGCCGGCGTCGGCGGCCTCGTCGCCGCCAACCGGCTGCGACGCCTCCTGCCGAGCGAGCACCGCGTCGTCCTCGTCGACCGCAACGTGCTGCACACGTTCGCCCCGGGATACACGTCGGTCATGCTGGGCGACAAGCGCGCGGCCAACATCAGCCGCGACCTGCGCCGGCTGGAGCGCAAGGGCATCGAGTTCGTGGCCGCGGAGATTACGGCCATCGAGCCGTCCAAGAACAAGGTCCACCTTAGCGACCGCGACCTGGATTACGACTACCTCATCGTCTCCATGGGGGCGCAGTACTCGGCCGGCGGCGTCCCCGGCCTGGCCACCGCCTACACTTTCTACACGCTGGAGGGCGCGGAGGCGCTGCACGAGGAGATATCGAAGCTGGCCGGCGGACGCGTCGCCATCGTCGTCCCGGGCGCGCCCTACAAGTGCCCGGCCGCCCCCTACGAGGGCGCGCTCCTCCTCGACCACTACCTCCGCCGTAAGCGTCTCCGCGAGGCAGTGGACATACGGCTGTTCACGCCGGAGCCGTCGCCGCTGCCCGTGGCCGGGCCGGCCGTGGGACACGAGGTCACGGAGCTGCTGGCCCACCGCCAGGTCTGGTTCAGCCCCGGCGCCCGCCTGCGTGAAGTCGACCCCGAGAAGCGAACGCTCAAGTTCGAGGACGGGGCGGAGGCCGCCTACGACCTGCTCATCGCCGTCCCCTTCCACGAGGTCCCCACCGTCGTCCGCGAGGCCGGGCTGGCCGAGGCCGGCGGCTGGGTGGCCGTGGACCGCGACACGCTGCAGACGTCGTTCGAGAACGTGTACGCCATCGGCGACATCACGAGTGTTCCCCTGGCCAACGGCATGAGCCTGCCGAAGGCGGGCGTGTTCGCGCACGGTGAGGCCGAGGTCGTGGCCCGCAACCTGGCGGCGGAGATCCGAGGCGGGACGGAGGCCTGGGCGTTCGGCGGCGAGGGCGCCTGCTTCCTGGAGACCGGCTACGGCAAGGCCGCCTACGTGACCGGCAAGTTCTTCGCCGAGCCGGATCCGGAGGTCAGCCTGCGCCCGCCCGGCCGCTTCTGGCGCTGGGCCAAGGAGGGGTTCATCCGCAGCTGGCTCTGGCGCTGGTTCTAGCGCCGGCCCAGCAGATAGGCGTCCGTCCGTTGCGACGGCTGCGGCGAATCGGATAAGATGGTCGGGCCGCAACCCGATTTTGGGGCTGCGGCACACGTTCGGAGCGTATTCCAGTGTCCAGGCAGCAGTACAACGTAGCCGTAGTCGGCGCGACCGGGATCGTGGGGCAGGAGTTCCTCAAGATCGTGCTGCAGCGTGGCTTCCCCGTAAAGGGGCTGCGCCTGCTGGCTTCGCACCGCTCGGCCGGGCGCAAGGTCACGGTCGGCGAGTGGCAGCTGGAGGTCGAGGAGGCGACGAACAAGTCGTTCGCCGGAGTCGACCTCGCCTTCTTTTCGGCGACGACCGAGGTCTCGAAGCAGATGATACCGGCCGCCGTGAAGGCGGGCGCCGTGGCCATAGACGACAGCGCCGCCTGGCGCATGGAGCCGGACGTGCCGCTGGTGGTGCCGGAGGTGAACGCCGCTGACCTCGAGGGCCACAAAGGAATAATCGCCATCCCCAACTGCCCGACAACGCCGCTGGTGCAGACCCTCTGGCCGATCCACGTCACCAATCCCGTGACACGGATCATCGTCGCGACGTACCAGTCGGTTTCCGGCCACGGCGCGCAGGCTGTGCAGGAGCTGACGGACCAGAGCCGCGCCGTCTTGGACGGGAACAGCGCCAAGGCGCATGTCTTCCCCCACCAGATCGCCTTCAACCTGCTGCCCCACGTCGACGTGTTCCTGGGCAGCGGCTACACGAAAGAGGAATGGAAGATCATCAACGAGACGCGAAAGATCATGCACGCGCCGGACATCGGGATATCCGCCACCTGCATCCGAGTGCCCGTCTACGTTGGCCACTCGGAAGTGGTGAACGTGGAGTTCACCCGCACGATAACGCCGGAGGAGGTGCAGGACATCCTCCACGACGCGCCCGGCGTGACCGTTCAGGACGAGCCTTCGGTCAACCTCTACCCCACGCCCTGGAGCGTCGCCGGCAAGGACGACACGTACGTCGGCCGCATCCGGCAGGACGTGTCCAGCCCCAACGCCATCGCCATGTGGATCGTCAGCGATAACCTGCGCAAGGGGGCCGCCCTGAACGCTATCCAGATCGCGGAGGAGATGATCAACCGCGGCCTGTTATAGGACTGGCCACAGATGAGCACAGACAGATCACAGAATTGTCCTTCCTGGCCTGGTAGTGTTCATCTGTGCCGATTTGTGGCAATAATAGGACTGCCATTATGGAGCTAGGACGACTGATAACCGCCATGGTCACCCCCTTCGACGGCGAAGGGCGGGTGGACTACGAGCAGGCCCAGCGACTGGCCGTAGCCCTGCTGGACTCCGGCAGCGAGGGACTCGTTGTTGCCGGGACGACGGGCGAATCGCCCACGCTGACCCACGACGAGAAGCTGAAGCTGTTCGCCGCCGTGGTCGAGGCCGTGGGCGGGCGCGGCGCCGTCCTGGCCGGCAGCGGCACGTACAGCACGGCCGAGAGCGTCGAGCTATCGGCCGAGGCCGCCCGCGTCGGCGTGCACGGCCTGCTGCTGACGGCGCCGTACTACAACAGGCCGCCGCAGGAGGGGCTGTACCGCCACTTCGAGACGATAGCGGCGTCCACGGACCTCCCCTGCGTGCCCTACAACGTACCGTCTCGCACCGGCGTCAACATGACCGCGGAGACGACGGTCCGCCTGTCGCGGATACCGAACGTCGTCGGCATCAAGGAGGCCTCCGGCGACCTGGTCCAGATATCGCGCATCATCGAGGAGTGCGACGAGGGGTTCCGGGTCTGGAGCGGCGACGACCAGCTGACCCTGCCTATCCTGTCGCTCGGGGGCTACGGCGCCGTCGCCGTCGTATCGCACCTCACCGGCACGCAGGTCCGTCGCATGATCGACGCCTACGTCGACGGTAGCGTCGACGAGGCCGCGCGTATCCACCGCGCGCTGCTGCCGCTGATCGAGACGATTATGACTGTCGCCAGCAACCCGATGCCCGTGAAGTTCGCGCTCAACGAAGCTGGATTCCCCGTTGGCAAACCGCGTCTCCCGCTCGTCGAACCCTCGGCGGAGGCCGCCGAGCGCGTCCGTGCCGAGCTGAGCCGCCACCACATCGACCTGGCCGTAGGCGTCTAGGAGGACCCGCATGCGATTCAACATACTGACGAGCCCGTTCTGGCGGTACTTCCTGCTGCCTCTCGGCGCCAACGCGGAGCGGGCGTTCGTGGAGATCGCCAACGGAGAGCTGAACGTCCGCTTCGGCTGGCCGTTCAAGCAAAGCTTTCCCCTGGACGAGGTCGAGGGCGCGTCACCCTCGCACTGGCCGGTGCTGGGCGGGATCGGCTGGCGCACGAACTTCCGGGGGAACGTGGGGCTGATCGGCACCTACGTAAACATCGTCGAGATACGGTTCAAGCAGCCGCAGCGGGTACGGATGTTCTTCCCGCTGAACTGCAGCCGGCTGTACGTGTCGATCGAGGACCCGCGGGACTTCATCGCGGCTCTGGGAAAGGCGACGGACATCGCCGAGCAGCCGAAGAGGGAGGCGGTGGCCGCCGCCGCCAACTCCCGACCGCGCCCGCGCCGCCGCAAGAAGAGCGGCTAGCCCTCCCGCCCGCGTTCGAACGCCGCCCAGCGGCGCCGCAGCTCCGATTGCCCCCAGCGGTAGCCCAGCGAGTCGCCGACGCTGTTGGCCAGGTTCGCCGAGCCCACGTAGAACAGGGCCATGATCCCGAAGAAGGCGGCGACCGACCACCAGGTGACATCGTAGAAGGCCAGCGGCAGCAGCCCCAGGACGACGCCGGCGGTCAGCCCGCCCCAGGCGATGCCGCGCACCACCAGCCCCTCGCGCGAACGCTGCGCCCGGTACATGGCGAACACGTCGTCGGGGATGCGGGTGACCGCTGCCCGCTCACCCGTCGACGTGCCGCAGTGGGGGCAGTCGTCGACCTCGCCGGTCAGCGGGTGGTAGCAGCGGGCGCAGAACCGGCCGGCGTTGGGGGCCTTCCCCTCGATCACGTCGTCCAGCAGGCCCAGCAGGCGTTCGGAGAAGATGTCGCCCCCGGCGCCCTGGTTACGGTTGCCGGTAATGCCGTTGGCGGTCATGTCCACGTGAGATTGCCGCGTAGCCTCGCCCCTCGCTATGACGGTCATTGCGAGCGGAGCGAAGCAATATCGCGAACCTCCTCACGCCATCCATCCATGAGAATGCGGAGCGTCCAGTCATTCGTGAGATTGCCGCGTCGCTTCGCTCATCGCAATGACGCTCGCACTGCTCTAGTCGACCATCATCGTGCCGACGTATTCCGGTTCGATTATGAGCAGCAGCCGCTGCTCGCCCGGCTGCAGGTTGGGGTAGCGCTCCTGACCCATGTACTTCTGGGCCATCTTGTGGATGTGGGCCTCGGCGCCGCCGGACCGTACCTCCGCCACGCGGCCGCGTACGAACGCGGCGGAGTACGGGTTCTCCTGGTTGTACACGGAGATCGCCACGCGGGGGTCGCGGCGGACGTTGGCCGGCTTGACGCGGCCCTCGGCCGTGTTCACCACGATGCGCTCGCCCTCCTGGTCCACCCATACCGGCGTGACCTGCGGCGAGCCGTCGGCCATGAGCGTGGCCAGGTGAGCGAAGTTCCGCTCCAGGAAGAGCTTCTTGACGCCTTCGGACAGCGTTGCTGCCATACTGCGGCCTCCTCTAGGTCCGGGACGATGGGCTGGCTCTAGCTTATCGGGCCAGGCCGCCTGGGGCCAGCGGACAGCTAGTGGCTGTCGTGGCCGATCGGCCGCTCGGGGGCGATGCGGTCGCGCAGCAGGCGCTTCACCTCGGCCACCTCCGGCGAGCGCTTCGTCTCGCGGTTGGTGGCCAGCACCTCGCCGTCCAGGGCGATCTCGAATATCCCGCCGGCGCCGGGCACCAGCGCCACCTCCCCCAGCTCCTTCTCGAACGTGATCAGCAGCTCCTGCGCCATGTAAGCCGCGCGCAGCATGAACCGGCACTGCGTGCAATAGCGGATCTCGACGCGGGGAGCCGCCAACCGCTCGGCCTACGTCGGCTGGAGCGAGTAGTCGTGGTTGGCCAGCAGCGCGCCCAGGTACACCACGGCGATGCTGCCCAGCAGCGCCAGCGAGCTCAGGATGATCGATACGCGCCGCAGCCGCACCGCCTCCGGGGCGTCGCTGCCCATGTCCTCCTGGATGGCCAGCAGTCGCGGCCCGATCCAGAAGCTGTGGGCGGCGGTCAGCGCTACGACTATCCCCAGGATGACCATCTTCAGCGAGAACAGGTGGTAGTAGCGGAAGTCCGTGCTGCTGATGTCGATGGCGACGTCGCCGCCGACCTGGAACAGGTTGGATATCCCGCTGAGAACGATCACCGCCATGGCGCCCCAGGCCAGCCAGCCGAAGCGCTGCGTGATCACCCGCATCACCTTCATCCGCACCTGCGCGTCCTCGATGATGCGCACGGCCGGCACGGCGACGAGGAAGAGGAAGAACTGGGGGCCGAGCCAGACGGCCACGGCGACGATGTGGATCCAGGGGGTGATGGCGTCAGACATCAGAGCAGCGCCTTCATCGGGATCGCCTGGTCTCGCTCCGGGCCGACCGACACGAGGTGCACCGGCGCCTCCAGCAGCTCCTCGATGCGGCGCACGTAGGCCTGCGCGTTGGCCGGCAGGTCCTGGAAGCGTCGCGCGCCGGAGGTATCCTGTCGCCAGCCGGGCAGCTCTTCGTACTGCGGCTCGGCGCGCGCCAGGGCGGCGCCGCTGGCCGGCAGCGAGTCGGTGATCGCGCCGTCCACGCGATAGGAGGTGCAGACCTTGATCGCCGGCAGCGCATCGAGCACGTCCAGCCGCGTCAGGGCAATCGCCGTTACGCCGTTGATTCGCGCGGTGTAGCGGGCGGCGACGGCGTCGAACCAGCCGCAGCGGCGGGGCCGGCCGGTCGTCGAGCCGTACTCCGGTCGCGGGCCGCCCTCGCGCAGGAGGGCGCCGGTCTCGTCGTTCAGCTCCGTGGGCATCGGGCCGTTGCCGACGCGAGTGTTGTAGGCCTTGTACACGCCGAGCACGGCGTCGATCTGCGTCGGGCCGACGCCCATGCCGATAGTCGCGCCCCCGGCCAGCGACGACGGCACGGACGACGTCACGTACTCGTACGTGCCGAAGTCGAGGTCCAGCAGCGAGCCCTGCGCCCCCTCCAGCAGCACCGTCTCCCCCTGCGCGATCGCGTCCTGCGCCAGCGTCGTCGTGTCAGCGACGTAGGGCGCCAGGCGCTTGCCGAAGTCCACGAACTCGGCGTGCACATCGTCCAGCGAAAGCGGCGCGCCGCCGTACAGCTTCTCGATCATCGCGTTCTTGTAGGGCACGAGGAACGACAGCAGCTGGAGTAGCGACTCGCCGTCCAGCAGGTCGGCGACGCGGACGCCGCTGCGGCCGACCTTGTCGACGAAGGCGGGGCCGACGCCGCGGCCGGTGGTGCCGATGGCGCCCTTGCCGCGCATCTCCTCGTCCCCCTGCTCGATGATCGGGTGCCAGGGCATCAGCACCTGGGCGCGGTCGCTGAGGAACAGCCGGCCCTGGACGGAGACGCCGCGCGACTCGAGGTGGTCGATCTCCTCGAGGAGGACGGCGGGGTCGACGACGACGCCGTTGCCGATGACGCAGACCTTATCGGGGTAGAAGATGCCGGCGGGCACGAGGTGGAGCTTGAACTCGCCCAGCTCGTTGACGATGGTGTGACCGGCGTTGTTGGCGGCGGAGTAGCGGGCGACGAGGTCGGCTTTCTGGGCCAGCAGGTCGACGACGCGACCCTTGCCCTCGTCCCCCCACTGGCCGCCCACCACTACGATGACTGGCATACAATAACCCCGACCGTGTCGGGGCACTCCTTCCTCCGGATTCCGCAGGGAGTATAGGGGGCTAGTGGCGGCGGGTCAAGGGGTGGGGCGCGCTGTCACGGATTGTTGACAACTAGGGCCCCTAGGCCCATGATAACCCCACTGCGGATCGAACCAAAGGGGGTGCGGACATGCGGAGCATTCCGCGTTATTCTGTTGCTATCGTGCTGCTCGTAGCGGCGCTTTCCGTGGGGGTGCTGTCAACCGCCCCAAAGTCGAGAGCGGCGAGCAACGTGATATCCTCGCCAGATACCGCCGGGAGCGTGGGCCGGCACACATCTCTCGCCCTGGACGGCTCCGGCAACCCCGTCGTCAGCTACTTCGACAACAGCAATGGCGACTTGAAGGTGCTGCACTGCGGCGATGCCAACTGCAGCTCGGGCAACTCCATCACCTCGCCAGACACCGCCGGCACCGTTGGCGAGTACACTTCGCTCACCCTCGATGCCTCCGGGAACCCCGTCGTCAGTTACTTCGACAGCACCAACGGGGACCTCAAGGTGCTTCACTGCGGCAACCCCAACTGCACTTCCGGCAACTCCATCACTTCGCCAGACACCGCCGGCGATGTCGGCCGGTACAACTCGCTCGCCCTCGACGCCTCCGGGAACCCCGTCGTCAGCTATCGGGACGCCAGCAACCAGGATCTGAAGGTGCTTCACTGCGGCAATCCTAACTGCACCTCCGGCAACTCCATCACCTCGCCGGACACTCTTCTCAGCGTTGGTGAGTACACTTCGCTCGCCCTAGACGGCGGCGGCAACCCCGTCGTCAGCTACACGTTCGGCGACGCCAGCAACGGCGACCTGAGGGTGCTGCACTGCGGCGATGCCAACTGCAGCTCGGGCAACGTCATAACGTCTCCGGACACGACCGGCGCGGTGGGCTTCTACACCTCGCTGGCTTTGGATGGTAGCGGCAAGCCGGTCGTCAGCTACTTCGATCAGACCAACCTGGACTTGAAGGTTCTACGCTGCGGCGACGCCAACTGCAGCTCGGGCAACGTCATAACCTCCCCCGACACCGCAGGCGATGTCGGCTTCTTCACCTCGCTGGCTCTGGACGGTGGCGGCAATCCCGTGGTCAGCTACTTCGACAACACCAACGCCGACCTCAAGGTGCTGCACTGCGGCGACGCCAGCTGCAGCTCGGGCAACGTCATCAGTTCACCCGACACGGCAGGCGATGTCGGCTTCTTCACCTCGCTCGCGCTCGATCCTTCCGGGAACCCCGTCGTTAGCTACTTCGACGTCACCAACGCCGACCTGAAGGTCCTGCACTGCGGCGACCCCTACTGCGGCGCCGCGCCGCCGGCGACCCCCACGCCGATGGCTGTTGGCGGAATCGTCGAGCTCTTGGCGCCACAGCCTGGCTCTTCGGACCGCCAGGAGGCCAGCGGCGATGGGGAGTCTGTCTCCGTCGTGGCGCTCGGCGTCGCCGCGCTTGGTGCCTGCCTTGGCATGGGTGTCTGGTACTTCCGGAGACGCCGCTGGCGCGGCATCGGCTAGAGGCGACCGCAGCCCCTCAAAAGCCGGCGGATGCGGAAGCCGTAGGGGCGCATCGCGATGCGCCCCTACTACTACCGGCAGCACTCCCTTCCCCACCGCCAGCACTTCCGCCCGGCGGGCGCGCCCTTTCCAACTCTCCCTCTGCCTGCTAACCTAGCAGAGCCGAAATCGACCAGCCAGCGAGGAACGCCATGACCGAACCTATCGACTACGCCAAGCTAGACTCCGCCATCGGCCTCAACTGGTACGAGGCCGACCCCAACTTGCGATCCCTCATGGATCGCCACCTCTCGCCCGGCGACCGCGCCTGGGCGGAGGAGCGGCTGCAGCGCTGGGGCGAGATCTGCGGCGGCCCCATCGCCGCCAACGCCGAGGTCATCGACCGCAACCCGCCGCGTCTGGAGCGCTACGACCAGTGGGGCAACGAGACGAACCGCGTGGTCCACCACCCCAGCGCCATCGAGACGAAGCGCTACATCTGGGAGGAGGGCCCCCACGCCGACGAGGCGGCTGGCCGCGACATCCCCGCCGTCCTGGGCTCCGCCTTCACGTACCTGCTCTCGCAGTCCGACACGGGGATGGTCTGCGCCACCGGCATGACCGGCGGCGTCATCTCGCTGGTCGACCGCTACGCGCCCGCCGGCGTTCGCGAGGAGCTGATGTCGCACCTGATGGCGCCGTCCTACGACGACGGCTGGGACGGCGCGATGTTCATGACCGAGATCCGCGGCGGCTCCGACCTGGCGTCGTCGGAGACGGTGGCCACGCCCGTCGACGAGAAGCGCTGGCTGCTGAACGGGGCGAAGTGGTTCTGCTCCAACGTCGACGCCAGCGCCATCGCCACGCTGGCTCGGCCGGAGGGCGCCGACCCCGGCCTGCGCGGCCTCGCCCTGTTCCTGGTCCCCGTCACCCGCGCCGACGGCTCGCCCAACGGCGTTCGCATCAAGCGGGTGAAGGACAAGCTGGGCACGCGATCCGTCCCTACGGCCGAGGTCGACTTCGTGGACGCCGAGGCCTACATCCTGAGCAACCCCAAATCGGACTCGTCCGAGTCGCGCGGCCTGAACCGCATGATGAGCATGGTCAACGG
This sequence comes from Dehalococcoidia bacterium, assembly GCA_040877915.1. Lineage (GTDB taxonomy): Bacteria > Chloroflexota > Dehalococcoidia > SM23-28-2 > RBG-16-64-32 > JBBDNA01. The sequence goes on along the minus strand of JBBDNA010000012.1, from coordinate 55,445 downwards.
CTCGCGGTTGGGGGTGGCGTTCATGGGGCTCGGTATCGCCCGGCGCTGCTTCCTGGAGGCCTCGATCTACGCCGCTCACCGCACCGCCTTCGGCCGACGGCTGGACGAGCTGCCGCTGGTGCAGGAGACGCTGCTCCAGATGGCGGTCGAGGTCGAGGCCGCGTCGGCGATGGCGTTCGAGACGTCGTCGCTGGCCGGCCGCTCCGGCGATGAGGAGGCGCGACGGTTGTACCGCATCCTGGTGCCGCTGTCCAAGTTCCGCGGCGCCCGCCGTGGCCTGGAGATCGCCAGCCAGGGGCTGGAAGTCCTGGGCGGCAACGGCTACATCGAGAACTGGCCGCTGGCCCGGCAGTTCCGCGACGCCCAGTGCCACACGATCTGGGAGGGCACGGAGAACATTCTCTCGCTGGACGTGCTGCGCGCCATCGGCAAGGAGCAGGCCCACGACGCCCTGCTGGGCCGCGTGGACGAGGCGCTGGCCAGGGCCGACCGGCCCGAGCTGTCGGGCGTCGTTGGGGCGGTGCAGTCGGCGCGCGCGGAGGCGGTGGAGGCGCTGTCGGCGATGGCGTCCATGCCGCAGGAGCTGCAGCTGCTGAACGCGCGACGGCTGACCGGCTTGCTGGCCGACCTGGCTCAGGCCGCGCTGCTGGCCGAGGCCGCCGCCGACGAGCTTGAACGCGACGGCTCGGCCCGCAAGGCGGCCGTGGCGCAACTGTTCGTGCGCGAGCACCTCACCGACCGCCGTCTGCGCGGCATCTCCGGCGACCGCTCGGTACTGGACCTGTTCGCGCCGGTCACCCGATACGAGCCGCTGGACGCGAAGGCCCTGGCGGCGGCGAACTAGAAGGACTGCCCGTGGGCAAGGCTGAGCTCATACGCGCGCTGTTCGAGCACAACGAGTGGGCGAACGACCGTCTGCTCGACGCTGCCTCGCAGGTGAGCGAAGAGGAGCTAACGCGCGTACGCGGCCCGGACTGCGGCAGTCTGCAGGACATCCTGATGCACATCCTGGCTTCGCATCTGGTGGCGATCGCGACATGGAAGATGCAGCCGCCGGCGCTGGCGAAGGTCGAGTCCGGGAAGGCCGCGGAGGCGATGCGCGAGTCCTACTCGCGGGTGCACGCGACGCTGCGCGAGCTGGTGGACTCGCTGACGGACGAGAGCCTGGACGCGTCGATGGAGATGCATAACCCGACCAAGGACGGGAAGTGGCGAACCTGGCAGCGGCCGGCTTGGCAGGTGGCGTTGAGCTTGGGTTCGCACGCGATGCAGCACCGGGGCGAGGCGGCGATGATCCTGACCGAGCTGGGCCACAGCCCCGGCGAGATCGACTACTCCTACTACTGCTGGCGCAGCCGCGACGACTAGCGCCCCTTGTACTCCGGCTTGCGCTTCTGCGCGAACGCCGTGGGGCCCTCGCGGGCGTCCTCCGTGCGGAAGATCTGACCGGCCAGCTTCGATTCCAGCTTGAGCCCCTCCTCGAACGGCAGGTCGCGGCCCTGGAGCGCCGCCTGCTTGATCGCGCGCACGGCCAGCGGCCCGCACTCCAGCATGCGACGGGCCACGTCCTCGACCGTCGGCGTCAGCTCGTCCTTGGGGACGACGCGTGACACCAGGCCGGCCCGCAGCGCCCAGGCCGAGTCGAACCTGTCGCCGGTGAGCAGCAGCTCCATCGCGTAGGCGATGGGGATGGCGCGGGGCAGACGCTGGGTGCCGGTCGCGCCGGGGATGATGGCCCGCTTCGGCTCGGGCAGCCCGAAGGTCGCGTGCTCGGCGGCGATGCGGACGTCGCAGGTAAGGGCCAGCTCCAGGCCGCCAGCCAGGCAATAGCCGTTGATCGCGGCGACGATCGGCTTCCAGCACTCGAAGCCGCGGGTGATGCCGGCGAAGGGGACGCTGAAGCCGGGGTCGCCGCCCTCCCCGCGCAACGCCTGCGACATCGCCACGAGGTCCGCCCCGGCCGAGAAGGCCACGTCGCCGCTGCCGGTCACGATGGCCACCCAGACGTCGTCGTCGTCCTTGAAGTCGCTGAACGCCTCCAATAGCTCCTTGGAGGTCGCGGGGTCGATGGCGTTGCGGCGCTCCTCGCGGTTCAGGGTGACGTAGGCCAGGCGACCCTTCTTCTCGTACAGGATGTTCTGGAACGCGGGCACGGCTCCTCCTTCGCGAAGCGGCTGGGTCAGATGCGCCCAGACGGGCGCCCGTCGGGGCGCGAATCAGTATAACAGGGGGCCGAAAAGTAAACGTTGGGTGAACGGGCGTAATAGCGCCGAAGGGGGGCTGTTCTGGGGTTAGGGGAGATGTGAATAGCTCAAGTTCACCAGTTGCGGGGCTGGTGAGACGTCCGCAAGGACTCGGGGTGCGTGCACATCTCCCCTACTGAATTTCGCCAACACTCGTGGGCATCATGGGTGCGGCGATGAGGCCCTCGCCGGGAGGCAATGAGGGCCTCATCGTATTTGGGGGCTGGCCACATGGCGGTTAGGCTGCCAGTGGTACATCGCCCTGGCCGGCGCGGCGTGGCTCTACACGAACCCAAGGAGGGAGTCCGATGAAACGTGCTCCCTCCTACACTATAAGAGGGCTGCCCGAAGCTGGTTGAGCCCCTCGATTCTCCAGTAGCGCCCGTTGGGGAGCTGGTCGTCTCGTTGCCAGCGCCACGTCGTTACCATCGCCCGGATGAGGATGCCGCACTGGTCAATCAGATCCTCGTTAGCCCCCGGATAGTGCTCGCAAAGTCCTTCGGCAGACAGCATGCGCCCGTCCTCGCTCGGGCCGAGGGCATGGGCGATGTCGAACTCGACCGGACCACGGCAGCAGGTCTCAAAGTCTATGAAAAGCAGCCCTTTTCGGGTGCGAAGCAAGTTGCCCAGATGCGGCTCGCCGTGCAACAGCTGCTCGGCAGTGCCGTGTTTGCTGATCGCGGTGCTCAGCCGACTCAGAGTGTCGCCGAGGAGTTCCCGGCCGGCGTCAGGAAGCTCTGGAGTCTGTTCTTGGTCGGCAACCAGCCGCTGTGCTTCGGCGACTCGGTCGGTGAAATGCGGTGCGCTCACCTCGATCTGGCGCAGGCCATCGTGGAGCCGGACGAGTGCCTGCGCGTACTCGGCCGGTGCGATGTCCGAGGACGCCACAGGCTCGTAGTAGGTCCACAGCGTGACAGCGAACCCGTCACGCACATAGACACGCGGCTCCACCCGAGGCTCAGGCCCGGCCACGGGGCTACCGGTTTCGGTGAGACGGCGGGCAACCTCGAGTTCGAGGTCGTCATGGTTCTGATGCGCGAGCGGCGCAACCCGGGCGAGAACGTCGCAAGGGGTCAGGCGAACGGCGATGCGGTTCGAGTTGTGGACAACGGCCGCATCCTCGACTCGAAGGCCTAGCGCGGAGGCCGCCGACACCCCGGCCTCAACTGCGCGCTGGACTTCTGATGGTTCCATCGCCATCCTCCGCCCCGTCCGCCCGGACGGCAGTACTGCGCGATGAATCGCCTGCCTGCCGGCAGGCAGACGCAGCTTGGGCCCCACACCACCACCCGTTCGCCCTGAGCCACCCCGGCTTGTCGGGGCGAGTCGAAGGGCATCGTGGAGGCCTGAAGGCCTCCGCTACATCGCGATCTCCCGGCGCGGCATCAGGCCGCCAGCAGCCCGCGCAGGCGACCTTCGTCGATTTCGGGCCCGACGACCGATAGCGCCACCTTCTCCGGGACCAGTATCCGCCGCGCCAGGCGCATCACATCGTCCGCCGTCACCGACTGCACGCTCTCGACGACCGTCTCGATCGGCTCGATCTCGCCCATCGTGAGGAGCTGCTCGCCCGTGCGCTGGCCCAGCGCCATGGGCGTCTCCAGGCTGAGGCGGAAGCTGCCGACGGTGTAGTCTTTGGCCTTGGTCATCTCCTCGGCGGGCACCGGCTCCTCGGTGGGCTTTGCCAGCTCCTCGAGGATCACCGTGATCGCCTCGTCCAGCTTCTCCGGCGACACGCCGGCCGTCACCGTGAACGCCCCGATGTCCTTGTGCCGGCTGACCGACGACGATACCGAGTAGGCCAGCCCGCGCCTCTCGCGCACTTCCTTGAACAGCCGCGAGCTCATGCCGCGACCCATCACCGAATTCAGGACCTGCAACACGTAGCGGTCGGGGTCGTCGCGCTGGAGGCCGGGCACGCTGAGGGCCAGGTTGGCCTGTGCGATCGGCCGGCTCTCGGAGATCACCCGCTGGGCGGGCAGGTTGCCGTTGACCGGGAGGACGTCCGGCGCCGCCGCGCGGTTGCCGTTGGCGACACAGGCCTCGGCCAGCGCGACGACGTCCTTGTGGGAGGCGTTGCCGGCCACGGCCAGCACCATGTTCCGGGGTGCGTACCAGGTGTCCATCCAGGCCGCGAAGTCGCCGCGCTGCAGCTCCTGGACGGTCTCCTCCGTCCCCGCGGTCGACCAGCCCAGCGGCTGGTCGCCGAACATCGCCTGGCCCAGGAGCTCGCCGCACCAGGCCCCCGGCTGGTCCTTGCCGCGACGGATCTCCTGCTGCACCACCGAGCGCTCGCGGTCGACCTCTTCCTGGTCGAGCAGGGGGTTCATCAGCATATCGGTCACGACGTCCACGGCCAGCTCCAGCCGGTCGAACGGGACCTGGTTCCAGTAGCAGGTCATCTCCTTCGACGTGTAGGCGTTGAGGACGCCGCCGGCGCCCTCGATCGCCTCGGCGATGTCGATGGCCGTGGGGCGCTTCTCGGTGCCCTTGAACACCATGTGCTCCAGGAAGTGGGCCAGCCCCTTGGTGCGCTCGTCCTCGCCGCGCGATCCCGCGCCCACGAACAGGTTCACGCTCACCGACTGCGCCGTAGGCACGGGCGTGGTGACGATGCGCAGCCCGTTATCGAGCTCGCTGATCTCCCAGGTGATACTCATCGCTGTGTCCTTCTAGTCTTCGCCTGCCGGGAAGGTCTCGATTGCCGTCGTCGCGACCATGACCCAGTATATCGGCTCGCGCTGTGAGGGTCACGGCGGAGGAGAAGCCCGTGGGGAAAGCGACGAGCTACGACGGGCTGCAGGACGTGAGCATTACGCCGCCGCCCATCAGCACGGTGACGTCGCCCACGTTTATCTGGCCGTCCGCGTTGGCGTCGGAGCGCCTGTCGTAGCCCGGTTGTCCCTCGGACGTCAGCAACTGGCCCTGGCCGAAACCGGCAATCGTGTCGCCGGTGTTTACCAGCCGGTCTTTCGTGAAGTCCGGGGGCCAGGCGTCGTGCTTGCCGACGACCTCGGGGCAGTCGGCGAGGGGGTCCGTCTGCATCCAGACCTCGTTGTAGTTCGAGTGGGCGTGCCCGGGCTGGACGCCGAACAGGTACTTGTCGGCGTCCTGGAGCTTGCGACCGGTCTTGTTGGCGTCGCTGTCGTCCGGGTCGGCGCCGGCGGCGATGTGACACCAGCCGTCGCCGTCCCCGTCCGCGCCGGGCGTATCGTTGATGCAGAAGGCGTCGGAGTCGAAGAAGTGGAAGAAGCGCCCGTTGGCCACGGTGGGCTGGGAGTCGCAGGCGTCGCCTATCTCATCATTCCAGGGGCCGCCGTCCGGAGCGGCTAGGATCCTGGTTGTCAGGAATTCACTCTCAATCTGGCCGGCGTTGAAAGAGATCGGACAATTGTCTTGGCGGTTGGAGTAGCAGTCTTGATCCTCGTCTGGAAGGGCGGCGGTGACGGGGCAATTTCCATCTTCGTCAGTCGCCGTGTCTCCATCATTATCGAGACCATCCGTGGGGTCCTCGTCAACAAAAGTGTCGCTATCGTTGTCGACGCCGTTCGGTGGTGGGGCCGCCGTGCTTGTTGTGCTGGGTGCCGGGTCGCACACCGAGTCCAGGCCATCTGAGTCTGGGCCGTTGTTCAACCAGGCATCCTCCTGGTCCGCGGCGTTGGGACAATTATCAAGACCATTGTCGACTCCGTCCTCGTCAGTGTCCCGCAAGCTGAGGGTATAGTGCTGGGCCAGGTGCGTCCCCTCGCCATCTATGCCACCAACGGCGGAGGGGCTGATGAGGCGATCCGCGTCGGGCACCTCATCACCGTTGGTATCGACTCGCCCCAGGAAAACCAGCGTTGCACCCAGCGAGGAGCAGGTATCAGTAACCTCGAGAGGGGTCTTGCCGAACCCAATCGGGAAGTTGATAAGCGCAACGCTAGTCCAGCCGAGGGTGGAGTGGAGGCGGCTGAAGGGGTGGGTGGCGTTGGCGGGGTTGGCGTCGAACGCGGCCTTAATGGCCCCTGGTTGGAATATGAAGACCTGAAGCAACTGCCACTCCCCCCAAACCTCAGTGGCTCCCGAATAGCGGGCGTAGGGTGCCACGGGCTCATACCCGCCGCTCGCGTCCCCTGAACCGTCGGGATCGAAGATCTGGTTGTTGACGTCAGGGTAGAAATGGACGGGCGGGGACGCACTGTCGGCCTTACCTGAGTAGGGGTCGTCCCCGTCATACGCGATAACTGTTGGTGGATAATCCTGCATGACGAGGACATTGTCGATATCAGTTGTGCTGTCATACAGAATAAAGTCAGCGGATATAGGTGTATTGCACGGGCCGTTAATCAGCCCAATTCTCAAGTCAGCCTCAACCCCACCCACGACTGTGCCATCCGGGAACGCGGCGTCATTCGCCACGCTGAAGCCCTCCGACAGAGTCATAACGAGAGTATCGGGAGAGAGGTTAAGATGCCCGATCGGGAGTTCGAATTTGAACGAGAGATCGGGATTGGCGCCCTGGTCCGTCACCTCTTGGCACGTTGAACTCGATCCAAGAGACAAGGGCTCCGGGCCGTCAAAGCCGCTAGACAGAGCGTTGCAGAGCCTATAATCGGTGACAGGCTCGAACCGAGGTGACCCCGGAGTATGAGACGAGCGAACCTCAATCGCTTGAAACGCAACGACCGAGCCAGCCGTCAGGCCGAACAGGATTGCGAGGCGAACCAGAGATGAGCGGATCACAGGGGTGCCCTGGTCACTCCGCGACTGAAACCTGGAAGTCCCAGGGCCCGTAGTCGAGTGCCGCGAAACTGGACACCCGCACCTTCAGGCTCTCCGCCTGGGGATCGAGAGCCGGCGCGAAGCGTACTACGTCTTCCCTGAAAAACACGTTGCCCTGGTCGTCCTTACCGAAGCCACCCTCGACGATCTCCGGGAAGTACGTGTTCCCTAGGTCGTCTACCGCGTAGATGTTGTCAGCTTGGGACATTCCGGCATATTCCACTGAGGTGCCTGACGGGGGCGCGAATCGCAGCGTGAAGCCATCCGGTTCAATGCGAATGTCGCTTACCTCCACACTTTCGTTCCGGATCTCGAACTGTTGGCCAACGATCAACGTGGCCTCTTCAGAAGGATCCGCCGACCTGACCGTGGGCGGTAGATCGATTTCAAATGTGTAAGAGCCAGGCGTGTCCGTGAGGTAGGGCCCGAAGCGGATCTCGAATGTCGTGGCCCCGTTGGGGAGGGGTGGAAACGATAGGAGCAGACTGCCGGTGTCATCAGGAGCGCGGTTTAGCGGCAGCCCAGGCGCAAACGAACCGTCGGGGAAAACCATTAGAGCAGGGGCGCTGGCTGGCCCCAACAGGTTCTCGGGCGAAGAGAAGTTATAAGCAACGATTACTTCGTCGGACGACGTACGAACTTGATCGAAGAATATTGTCTTCTGGTCAGCGGACTTCGAGCGATCAACCTCGATGACTCGAGCCAGCGGATCCACGGCAGCGCCGCCGGGCGTCAGTTGGAAGACCCATGGGCCATCAACATACGATCCCGACGACTCGCTCTCAAGAGCCCATATCTTATCGATCGTGATCGTGATGGGCGTGTTGGGACTGGACGCCGGCCCGAATTCGAGTGTATACAGCACCGTGTCGGCGTCTGCCATGCGATAAGAGATGACCAGATCATCCCCCCTGCTCTCGACCCCATCGACCCTTATGAGATGTTGGTGCAACATGACCGAGCGCTGCTTGGCATCGGGAAGGTTAGCGTTCGAGATCTCCAGGGACGCACGTGTACGGGTCGCCGAGAGATCCACCTCGGTCAGTCTAATTGTAAGCGGGCCGGAGGTCACCGTCTGATCCACGGAAACCGTATGAGCGGGGCTCTGTTCGTCATCGGGCCAAATAACCCTCGAGACCAAGCCACCGCCCATCGCCGCCTGAGTGAATGCGGCGAGCGCAAAGGCTGCGACTATTCCCAATACTGCTATCAACGCCTTTCGTGACCTGCTCACGGGTCCGCCTTAGTGACAGCCGAACGGCAGTTCGGCACGTACGCAGAAATCATGAGACCAAGCTAGCTCGCCGGTCAGACCGAGGGAGGCAAGCGAACCTATCCGCGGCACAAACGGGTTCAGCCCACCGAACGTTGGAAGGCAGGTTGGCCCGAGGCCAAACCCATTGTATTCGAGCGCATCGGCGGCCGCGTGGCGGGAGTACCAGCCACCGTAGTTTGTCCCTCGGTCTTGTCGAAGTGCGACTGCCAGTACACCGACACGAACCGTGGCGAGTTGTACTTCGTTACGGGATTGTTGCTTAAATCACGATAACCCCAGTTTGCACCATCCGATGGGCGTGGGGGATCCACGGGGTTCCCCGTACATACGAGACTGCCGGGATCCTGCCAGTAGACATTCAGGTGCATTCGGGTCCTGTCGATGTAGATACCAGTGGTTGTCTGGCCAATGTACTCGACGTTCTGATAGGCAAAGAAGTCGACCTCGTTCGCAAAGGTCTGCATCGCCCTCGTTCCTGAAAACGCGATGTGGGGTATGTCACCCCCTCCGCCGCCTGTGCCCGGCGTCCCGACGAGGAAGGCCACGGTCGAAGCCACCGCAAGGGAGACGACGGCCCGCATCGTCTTGCCAGCACGTGACCTCATTTCGTCGCACCTTGCCTGTAGTTCCGCCAGGCGACGGCCACCACCAGCGAGCCGCCGAGAATTAGCAAGGGCAGGTGAGTAGCCAGCATCGCCGTCTCGTCAGGCGACGGCGGATGACCGGCGAAAAGCGCCGTCACGTGGACTTGATCGCCCGCACGCTCGGACCAGCGGTCCCAGAATATGCCGGTGCCGGCGGCGCCAGAGATAAGAAGGAGAAGTCCGGCTCCAGTAAACTGCCGGGACAGGAGACATAGCGTTCCGAAGAAGGCCATGAGGCCCGAGAAAGTTGTGAGAGAACCGATATCTGGCATTGGACCCCCGAAGGAACGGTGTCCTTCGCTTGCAGCGGGTAGAGAATAGTCCGAGGGTGACCGCTTGTCAACCCTTTATTTGGCCAGCGCCTAATTCTCGCGAAAGCAGACCAAGGCCTAGAGGCCAAGGAGTTGGCGGCTCGTGGTTTACTCGCGTGCGTTAAGCGTGGAGCGTACTTCCAGTGGGATGGGCGTGCCCAGAGTCAAGCTGGCGCCTTCAGTCAGTTCGATGGTCGCGAAGACATCGAAGCCGCCAGCATTCGGCAATACAAAGGTGATGTTGTTCGCGATCGACTGGCCAGGGTCAATGAAATGCGCTTCGTCAGAACAGAAGTGTTCACCAGGACCGAGTACAGTCTCCGCCCAATACTCAACCCAGCTGAATACCGCCTCTTCCTGTTGATTGTCCGTGATCCAGAACCCGAACTCGGGGGTGCAGGAAGTTCCTGTTACACGTGCTGGTTTGTCTCTTTCATTGATGAGCTCGACTGTGGCCGAAGCCGGTTCGCCCGCGCTGACGCGAGCTGGCAGTTGCAGAACCAACCGGAGGCCGTCGCTCTCGTCGCTGACCCTCGCTCGGTTAGGTGCGCCGGTGGGGGTCGAAGCGCCTGGGCTCTGGCCAGCACACGCTCCAACCAGGAGCGATGCGGCGAGGCACGACAGAACTGCGGCAGCGAGATCGTATGAGTTGCGGCTCATTTCAGGCTGAGAGTACGTTGCGTCCTATGAGGTGTCAAGCACGCCCCGCCGGTTTTCCACACGAGAACCGCTAAACGATTTTCGCTTTTTCGCCGTTAACGGTTCGTGTCGTATTGACACTAGGAGCGGGCAATCCTGTATTATTATCATCGGGCTGAGGAGGCCCCCCCAAAGGGGGTAAATGGCAACCAAATACATATTCGTGACCGGCGGTGTCGTAAGCTCAGTAGGCAAGGGCATCACCACCGCCGCCATCGGCCGAATCCTCAAGTCCCGCAACGTCCCCGTCGTCATCCAGAAGCTCGATCCCTACCTCAACGTGGATCCGGGCACGATGTCTCCCTACCAGCACGGCGAGGTGTTCGTCACTAATGACGGCGCCGAGACCGACCTGGACCTCGGCCACTACGAGCGCTTCCTGGACCAGGACCTGACCAGCGGCTCCTCCGTGACCACCGGCCAGATATACCAGGCGGTGATCGGCAAGGAGCGCCGCGGCGATTACCTGGGCCGCACGATCCAGCCCATCCCCCACGTCACCAACGAGATCAAGGAGCGCATTCGCGGCATCGGCCAGAACACCGGGGCGCAGGTCGTCATCGTCGAGGTCGGCGGCACCGTCGGCGACATCGAGAGCCAGCCGCACCTGGAGGCGATCCGCCAGATGCGCAACGAGGAGAGCCCCAGCAACACGCTGTCCATCCACGTTACGCTCCTGCCCTACATCGGCACTACAGGCGAGCTGAAGACGAAGCCCACGCAGCACAGCGTCCGCGAGCTGCGATCGTTCGGCATCCAGCCGGACGTTATCGTCTGCCGCAGCGATAGGCCGATGTCGCCGGACCTGGCCGAGAAGATATCGCTGTTCTGCGACGTCCCGCCCCACGCCGTCATACCGCTGCTGACGATGCCTTCGATATACGAGGTGCCGCTTGTCCTGGAAGAGGCCGGCCTCGGCGATTTCGTGGTCGACAAGCTCAACCTTCCCGCCGGCGCCGGCGACCTGGACGACTGGCGGGAGTGGGTGGAGCGCTTGAAGAGCCCGCAGCGGCAGCTGGAGGTGGCGGTGGTCGGCAAGTACGTGGAGCTGCCGGACGCCTATCTCTCGGTGAAGGAAGCGCTGATCCACGCCGGCGTCAAGCACAACGCCGGCATCAACATCCGCTGGATCCACTCTCAGGACACGGACCGCCCGGACGTGTCCGAAATCCTGGCCGGCGCCGACGGCATCGTAATCCCCGGCGGCTTCGGCGAGCGCGGGTTCGAAGGCAAGATCCAGGCCGCGAAGTACGCCCGCGAGAAGAACGTTCCCTACCTCGGGCTCTGCCTCGGCCTGCACGTCATGGTCGTCGAGCTCGCCCGCAAGGTGTTCGACAGCGACGAGCCCAACTCCACGGAGTTCCACCCGGAGAGCGCCTACCCCGTGATCAGCCTGCTATCGGAGCAGGAGGGCGTGCAGGAGAAGGGCGGCACGATGCGGCTGGGCGGCTACCCCTGCCGCCTGGTGCCCGGCACGAAGGCGCACGCCGCCTACGGCGTCGACGAGGTAGTGGAGCGCCACCGCCACCGCTACGAGTTCAACAACGAGTTCAAGGCGCCGCTGGAGCAGGCCGGTCTCGTCGCCAGCGGCACCTTGCCCGATGGCTCCCTGGTCGAGATCTGCGAGCTGCGCGACCACCCCTGGATGGTGGGCACTCAGTTCCACCCCGAGCTGCGCTCCCGTCCCAACCGCCCGCACCCGCTGTTCGACGGCTTTGTGAGCGCGGCGCTGGCGCGCGCTCGACCGCCGCGGCCGCGCGGCCGCGGCGCCCACCCCGCCGCCGTCGCCGGGCGCGAAAAGCGCTCCTCCACCGCTCGTGCGTGATCGTCGACGACACGCTGACCTGGCTGCACATCGTCGCCGTGTTCTGGTACGTCATGGGGCTGGCGGCAGTGCAGTTTCCCCTGATCCGAGGCTGGCGCCTGGAAGAGCTGAGGCTGCGGGTCGCCGCCTTCGACGAGGCTTCGCACTACCAGGGCTTGCTGCTGGTGCCCGGGGTCATCGCCGCCGGTATCAGCGGGGTTTTCATGTGGACGCAGATGGACTACAATCTAATTACCACCGGCTGGCTCATCGCGCTGGAAGCCCTGTACATCGTCAGCCTGCTGGTGTGCCTGCCCCTGATAGGGCTGGGACTGCGAAGAGCGCGGATAGCTGCCCTCCGTGCCGAGAAGACCGGAGAGGTGACACCGGAGCTGGAAGAGGCGCTCGCAGACAACGTCCCGATCGTATTTAGCGGCATCGCGACGTTGCTCTTGCCGGTTATGGCTTGCCTGGCAGTGTTCAGGCCGTAGTAAGGAACCCAGATGAACCCCGAAATCGCTCGGACGCAAGAAAGCCGTGTCCGGCCCGTTAACGCCGGATGCCCCTTGCGCGTCTTGAACCTAATGATGTATGTTGTTCCTACTTCCCCACATTTGAATCGTGGCACGTAGACGCACGCTGCCCGGCCAAGACGCCGGCAACTCTCAACCCACCGAACTGGTCGAAGACGGCCAGACCCTACGATCATCCCCGGAGTCATCGTTGAACCTTATAGAACTCGAAACCAAGACAAGAGACGACCTCGTAGAGGTCGCCAAAGAGATGAACGTCGGCGGCGCCACCTCCCTGCGCAAGGCTGACCTGGTGTTCAAGATACTGCAGGCCAGGGCGGAGGCGGAGGGCAACTACTTCGCCGGCGGCATCCTGGAGATGGCCTCAGACGGCTACGGTTTCCTCCGCTCCAACGGCCTGCGCCCCAGCCTCAGCGACGTCTACGTATCGCAGACCCAGATCCGGCGCTTCGCCCTGCGCACCGGCGACTACGTCATGGGCACCGTGCGCCCGCCCAAGGACTCCGAGAAGTACTACGGCCTCCTCCGCGTCGACGCGATCAACGGGCTGGACCCGGAGGCCGCGAAGAGGCGCCCTTACTTCGAACAGCTGACGCCGATATTCCCCAACGAGCTCATCGACCTGGAGGCCGGCTCCAGCAACCTGTCCACGCGGATCATCGACCTGATCGCCCCAATCGGGCGGGGCCAGCGAGGGCTCATCGTCTCTCCGCCCAAGGCCGGCAAGACCGTTCTCCTCAAGGCCATCGCCAACGCCGTCGCCGAGCACTACGAGGACATCCACATCATCGTGCTGCTCATCGGCGAGCGTCCGGAAGAGGTCACCGACTGGCGCCGCTCCGTGGAGCAGGCCGAGGTCCTGGCCGCGACCTTCGACGACCCCGTGGAGGAGCAGACCCGCGTCGCGGAGATGGCTATCGACCGTGCCCGCCGCCTCGTCGAGTGCGGACGCCACATCATCGTCCTGCTGGACGGCATCACGCGGCTGACCCGCGCCTACAACCTGGCCTTGCCGCCCAGCGGTCGCACCCTGTCCGGCGGCATCGACCCGGTAGCCCTGCACCCCTCCAAGCGCTTGTTCGGCGCCGCCCGCTGCATGGAGGAGGGCGGGAGCCTCACCATGATCGCGACCTGCCTGATCGACACCGGCAGCCGCATGGACGAGGTGATCTTCGAAGAGTTCAAGGGCACCGGCAACTGGGAGCTGTTCCTGGACCGCCGCCTGGCCGAGAAGCGCACCTTCCCGGCGATCGACATCCAGCGCTCCAGCACTCGTCGCGATGACCTGCTGCTGGACGAGCAGACCTACCAGAAGGTGCTGCTGCTGCGGCGCATGACGGCCATGGTCTCCCAGAACTCGCAGAACCCGACGGAGGCCACCGAGGCTATCCTCAACCGGCTGACCCGTACGGCTAACAACGAAGAGTTCCTGGCCACGATCAAAGACGCCGTCTAGCGCCAGATACGATCTGGCCCATCCCGCTCCGTATTCACCCACGATGGCGTCACGCTGCCCCGTATAATGCGTCAATTTGTGATGAACTTGACAAATGGGGTATAATTCGTCCGATTTGCTACGAGCAAGCTTCTGGGACGGCGCCAGGAAAGGGGCGCTGTCTTGGCAAATGGAGGATTGAGCAGGAGGTAAGCTTATTCGGGACCCGCACGCCCCGCACCGGCTGTCAAGCCGGGATCACGGCGAGTCGGACCCGCGGCCCTCGGGCAGGCCGCTAACCGAATACCGAAGCCTCTATCTACACGGCGTCTTCTTCCTCCTCGCCGCTGTGGCCGTCATCTTCTCCGCAACCGGCGCGCTGGGACGCGTCGCCTCGCCCCTCCTCCCCGCTGACGATCCCCAGGCCGAGGCCGTCGCCGAAACCGACGAGGCCGGATACCTGCGGCCACCGGTCGTGCTGGCCACCTCGCCCGGGATGTACTTCGTCAACCCCACGCCGGAGGGTCAGGAGGCCGAGGCCACCCCGACCCCTGAGCCCACGCCGGACGCCACGCCCGAGCCCACTCCGGAGCCGCAGCCCGCCTTCATCGTCCACACGGTCCAGCCCGGGGAGTCCGTCGCATCCATCGCCGGCGCCTACGGCATCGACCAGGATTACATCCTGTGGAACAACCCTGACCTGTATGAGGACCCCGATCTCCTGCTGGTTGGCTCCAAGATTCTGGTGCCCAGCGTCAACGGCCTCATCTATAACGTGAAGCTGGGCGACACGCTTTCCGACATCGCCTCCTTCTATGCGCTGGACGTCCAGAGCATACTGGCCTTCATACCGAACGGCCTGGTGTCCGCGGACAGCGTGATAGAGGGGATGGTGCTGGTCTTGCCGGGAGCGTCGCCGCCGCCGCCACCCCCCATCCCGGCCGCGGTCACCGCGGTGGAAGCTACCAACCCGGAGCCGGAGCCCGAGCCGGCGCCGGCTGCGCCGGCCCCCGCGCCCCCGCCCAGCACCTTCAGCGGCTACGCATGGCCGTTCAGCGGCAGCATCTCCTCCTACTTCGGGGAGTACCGCGGCGGCAGCTCCTACCACACGGGCATCGACATCGACGCCTTCGGTCGCTACGGCGCCGCCGTCGCGTCCGCAGCCTCCGGCACCGTCGTGCTCGTCTCCTACCTCGATTGGGGCTACGGCACTTACATCGTAATAAGGCACGCCGACGGCTCGGAGACGCTCTACGCGCACCTCTCGTCGGCGTACGTGAGCCAGGGCCAGGTCGTGGGACAGGGCGAGACTATCGGCGCCATCGGCTGCACCGGCTACTGCACGGGCGCCCACCTTCACTTCGAGGTACACGTTGGCGGCGTGGCGGTAGACCCGCTGGCCTACCTGCCCTAAAATCTTCTAAGACCATGGCCAAGCTATTGCCGCTTCTGGCGGCTTTTCTGTCCCTTGCCCTCCTCCTGCCGGCGCCGCCGGCACGCGCCAAGGAGGCGCCGGCCTACATCGCGCTGGGCGACTCGCTGGCCTTCGGCGTCGGTGCGTCCGACCCGGCCACGAAGGGTTACGTGGGGCTTACTCAAGACGCGCTGGCCCGCGGCGACCGCTACAACCAGCGCGGCCTGGAGCTGCTGAACCTGGCCTTCCCGGGCGCCACCAGCGCCGACCTCCTCCTCCCCGGCGGGCAGGTCGATCGGGCGGCCGACGAGATAAGCGAGCGGCTGGAGGACGACTCTTCCGCCGACGACAACGTGGAGATCATCACCCTGAACGTCGGCGGCAACGACTTCCTCTCCCTGGGCGCCGAGGACTCACCCTGCCTCGACGACCCGCTCTCGGCCGAGTGTGAGGAGCTCTACCTGGGGATGCTGGGCGACCTTGAGGACAACCTCATTCACACACTCAAGCGTCTGGACCAGGCCGCGCCGGCCGCGGACATCATCGTGATGGACCTGTACAGCCCGCTTTCAGGGCGCGGCGGCCCCGCCGACATCATCGCTTCTTTCGCTATCGAGGGGTTGAACGCGGCCACGGAGCGGGCCGTTGTGGAGGCGGACGTGGGGGCGAAGATGGTCCGCGTCTACCCAGTGTTCCGCGGCCACGCCCCCGACCTCGTGTCGGACGACTTCGTGCACCCCAACGACGAGGGGCACGCCCTCATGGCGGAACTGGTGCTGGCAACGATCGAGGGTCGCGAGCCGGAGCTGCCGGAGGGTTACGAGGCGCCGGTGGCGGTGGAGGAGGCGATCGAGGCGCCGCTGGGGCGCGGCGGCCTGCTTCCGGTACCGAGGGAAGACGAGGGCGATTCCAACGTGCCCCTGCTCCTGGCGATCGCGATTCCTGCGGGGCTGCTGGGGTTGGCGGCGATCGCCGGCGTGTTCGTGACTTCCCGCGGGCGCTAGCCCCGGTAGTCCATCAGGACAACTTTCGTTTCCTGCGGCAGCGAGCTTCTCGTGACCGAGAGCCGGGACAGCGGCTCCACGTCCTTGGCCCCCATCTCCTGAAGGAAGCGGTCAACGGAGGCCAGCTTGTCTTTGGTTGCCTCCGTCTGGTAGTGCATTGGAATGACAATCGCGGGTTCCAGCAGGGTCACGACCTCCGCCGCCGTCGCCCCGTCGATCGTCGTCGTGCCGCCGACGGGAATCAGCAGGACGCCCACGCCGCTGATCTCCTCCACCTGCTGAGCCGTCGGCGTGTGACCCAGGTCGCCCAGGTGGCAGACGCGGACCTCCTCCATCTCGATGACGAACGCCGTGTTTGGCCCGTGCGTCGCTCCCTTGTCCGTGTCGTGGTAGGTCCCGATGCCGGTCACGAAGGCGCCGCGGATCTCGTACTCGCCCGGCCGGTCCAGGATCACCGGCTCGCCGGCCACCCCCTTTTTGTAGGAGTGGTTCTCGTGGTCGTGGCTTATAGTGACGATGTCCGCGTTCGGCTTGCCGATGCTGTAGCCGCTGGAGGGAGGGCAGGGGTCGGTAACGACCGTGGCTTCGCGGCCGCGCAGGCGGAAGCAGGAGTGGCCCAGCCAGGTTATGTCCACGCGGAAGCGCCGCTCCTTGGGAACGCGGGGGTTGCCGACAAGCCGGGGTGCGTCTGGCTACTCGAAGTCTTCCATGTCGTCGTCGGCGCTCTGGCGGCGTCGCCACATCATCGCCGCGACGACGGCGCCAATGATGGCCAGGAACGCGAAGAGCCGGCGCTTGCGGCCGCCCTTCTTTTTCGGCTCGGCGGGGGCTTCTGCCTGCTCTGTCTCAGTCATGCGGGACGCACTCCTTTGGACTCGCGGATACGGGATGGGGCCGCGCTGAGTATAACAAGCGGCGGAAAGGGCGGTCAACACGCGGCCTTGACACATTCTGTATACGGATGCTACCCTGATTTCGTTAGCACTCGCCTATTGAGAGTGCTAATTGCTAAGGCGCTTGACAATGCTGACCGAGAGACGAGACCGGCTCCTGCAATTCATCGTCGATGAATACGTGCGCACCGCTCAGCCGGTGGCCTCCGCCGCCGCCGAGCGCCGCTCCGGCCTCCCCGTATCCTCCGCCACCATCCGTAACGAGATGGCCCGCCTGGAGCACGAGGGGTTCATAGAGCAGCCGCACACCTCCGCCGGCCGGATCCCGTCCGACAGGGGCTACCGCTACTACGTGGAGGAGCTGATGCGGCCCAAGGAGCCCCCGGACTCCGTCAAACAGACGATCCGGCATCAGTTCCACCAGGCCACGGCCGAGACGGCCGAGTGGGCCCGCCTGGCCGCCTCCGTTCTGGCCTCGCGGCTGAGCTACGGGGCGCTGGTCACCGCCCCCCACGCCGCCAGCTCCCACCTGCGCTCCCTCCAGCTGGTCAGCGTCCACGAATACGTCGCCCTGCTCGTCGTCGTCCTGCGCGAGACGCTGGTCGTCCAGCAGACCATCACCCTGGACCGGCCCCACACGCAGGACGAGCTGACCGAGATCTCGGCTCGCCTGAACTCCCTGTACGCTGGCCACAGCGCCGACGACATACGCGCCATGCAGATCGAGCACCCGTCCGTCGAGGCCGAGGCCATTCAGTCCGTCCTTAGCCTGATGGACGCGCAGGACGGGCAGAACCTGGGCGAGCCGTTCCTGGAGGGGCTGCGCGAGCTCCTGCGCGAGCCCGAGTTCGCCCGCGGCGAGACGATCCTGGAGATACTGGACCTGCTGGCCGGCGCCAACCCCCTGGAGGCGATACCGCTGGCTCAGG
Source organism: Dehalococcoidia bacterium (assembly GCA_040877915.1). Lineage (GTDB taxonomy): Bacteria > Chloroflexota > Dehalococcoidia > SM23-28-2 > RBG-16-64-32 > JBBDNA01. The sequence goes on along the minus strand of JBBDNA010000012.1, from coordinate 37,496 downwards.
CCGGCGAGGACGTCACCTTCGTCATCGGCGCGGAGCACGCGGAGGACGCGCTGCGGCACTGCAGCGTCATCGTCTCCCGCTACAGCGGCCCGGCCGGCCTGCGCGGCGCCGTCGGCGTCCTGGGGCCCACCCGCATGCACTACCCCAGGGCGGTGTCCATGGTCCGCTACATGAGCGGCGTCATGGAGGAGCTGCTGGACGCCTACTTCCGTTAGACCGTCGGCAAGGAACCATGACCGATAACCCCCGCCCCACGGAGCCCGACTCGCCCGAGGCCGCCGCGCCCGAGGCCGAGCCTCGCGGCAACCCCGCTCGTCCTGAGCCCGGCGCTAACCCCGCTCGCCCTGAGCCCGGCGCCAACCCCGCTCGTCCTGAGGCCGGCGCTAACCCCGCTCGTCCTGAGCCTGTCGAAGGGCGAGCCTCCGACGCCGGCACCCTCGAGGAGCAGCTGGCCAGGGCGCGGGAGGACGCCCAGAAGTACCTGGGCAACTGGCAACGCGCCGAGGCCGACTTCCAGAACTACAAGCGGCGCGTCGAACAGGAGCGCGACGAGTCCCGCCGCTACGCCTCCGTGTCGCTCATCGCCAACACCCTGCCGATCATCGACGACCTGGAGCGGGCGCTGGGCTCCCTGGACGCCCGCCTGGCCTCGCTCACCTGGTTCGAGGGGATCGCCCTGATCCACCGCAAGCTGCTGATCCTGCTCGACAACGCCGGCGTCACCCCCATCGAGGCCGTGGGCAAGGCCTTCGACCCGCGCGAGCACGAGGCGGTGATGCACACGGACGGCGAGGAGGGCATCGTGCTGTCCGAGGTGCAGCGCGGCTACAAGCTGCACGACCGCGTCCTCCGCCCGGCGATGGTGGTGGTGGGGAAGGGTAGTGGACAGGGGACAGTGGACAGTGGACAGACGGCGGAGGATAAGGGAAGCGGCGGCGAAAGGGACGAACCCACGTAGCTGCAGGTCTTCAGGCCTGCCAGCAGGGCCAAAGCCCTGCAGCTACGAAACGGTTGAAGACATGAAAGCGATGATATTTGAACGAAATAATCGGGACGGACCAGGGCGAAGAGCCCCCTCTTCCCGAGCATCTGCGCCCATCTGCGCTAATCTGCGGCCAATTCGCGGAGGTGGGGAGGCCCCCTGTTCCTTGAGCCTTGAACCCTGTTCCCTCCGGAAGGAGCACCCCCATGCCTAGAGCTATCGGAATTGACCTGGGGACGACGAACTCCGCCATCGCCGTCATGGAGGGCGGAGAGCCCGCCGTCATCCCCAGCGCGGAGGGCGGGCGCACCGTCCCCTCGATGGTCGCCATCGGCAAGGGCGGCGAGCGCCTCGTCGGCCAGGTCGCCAAGCGGCAGGCCGTCACCAACCCCGAGAACACGATCTTCTCGATCAAGCGCCTCATGGGCCGCCGCTTCGACGACCCCGAGGTCCAGCGCGACGTCAAGGTCCTCCCCTACAAGCTGGACGGCGCCGACAACGGCGACGCCCGCGTCTGGATGGGCGAACGCTCGTACTCGCCGCCGGAGATCTCGGCCATGATCCTACAGAAGCTGAAGGCGGACGCCGAGGCCTACCTGGGCGACACCGTCAACGAGGCCGTGATCACCGTGCCCGCCTACTTCAACGACTCGCAGCGGCAGGCCACCAAGGCCGCCGGCGAGATCGCCGGGCTGAACGTCCTGCGCATCATCAACGAGCCCACGGCCGCCGCCCTGGCCTACGGCCTCGACAAGGCGGAGGAGAAGACGATCGCCGTCTACGACCTCGGTGGCGGCACGTTCGACGTGTCGATCCTGGAGATCGGCGAGGGGACGTTCCACGTCAAGTCCACCGCCGGCGACACCCACCTGGGCGGCGACGACTTCGACCAGCACATCATCGACTGGCTGATCGAGGAGTTCAAGAAGGACCAGGGCATCGACCTGCTGCAGGACCGCATGGCGTTGCAGCGCCTGAAGGAGGGCGCGGAGAAGGCCAAGGTGGAGCTGTCCACCACGCAGCAGACGGAAATCAACCTGCCCTTCATCACCGCCGACCAGTCGGGGCCCAAGCACCTCAACATCACGCTCAGCCGCTCTAAGCTCGAGCAGCTGGTCGGCGAGCTGGTCGAACGCACTATCGACCCCTGCCGCCAGGCCCTGGAGGACGCCAAGGTGACCGCGGACCAGATCGGCGAGGTCGTGCTCGTGGGCGGGCAGACCCGCATGCCCCTGGTCGTCGAGACGGTCAAGAAGTTCTTCGGCCGCGAGCCCCACAAGGGCGTGAACCCGGACGAGGTCGTCGCCGTGGGCGCGGCCATCCAGGCCGGCGTCCTCAAGGGCGACGTCCGCGAGGTGCTGCTGCTGGACGTGACGCCGCTGTCGCTGGGCATCGAGACGCTGGGCGGCGTGACCACGACGATCATCCCCCGCAACACGACGATCCCGACCTCGAAGTCGCAGGTGTTCTCCACCGCTTCCGACAACCAGACCTCGGTCGAGATCCACGTGGTCCAGGGGGAGCGCTCCCTGGCCGCCGACAACAAGTCGCTGGGACGGTTCATCCTGGACGGCATCCTGCCGGCGCCGCGCGGCGCGCCCCAGGTCGAGGTCTCGTTCGACATCGACGCCAACGGCATCCTCCACGTCTCCGCCCGCGACAAGGGGACCGGCCGCGAGCAGAAGATCACGATCCAGGCCGGCACCGGCCTGTCGCCGGACGAGATCGAGAAGATGAAGCAGGACGCCGAGTCGCACGCCGAGGACGACCGGCGTCGCCGCGAGGAGATCGAGCTGCGCAACCAGGCCGACTCCCTGGCCTACACGGCCGAGAAGACCGTGCGCGAGTCCGGCGACAAGATCCCGGCCGAGATTCGCGCCGACATCGAGGCAAAGGTCAAGGACGTCCGCGACGCCGTCGCCGCCCAGGGCGACAGCGAACGCATGCGCTCAGCCGTCGAGGCGCTGTCGGCGTCGCTGCAGGCGGCCGGTTCCGCCGTCTATGGCGGCCCCGGCGACGAGACCGAGGTCGGCGGCGCCCCACCCGAGGGCAGCGAGGACGGCGAAACCCCGGCCGAAGAGGGCACCGTGGAGGGCGAGTACCGCGAGGTGTAGGACGATGAAGTTCCAGCACTACGATCTTGGGCAGCGGCGAGCCGGTGAGGTCGTGGAGGTTACTCTTAAGGGGACGGCGGCTAACGTTCGGCTGCTGGACAGCTCAAATCTCCAAAGCTATCGGAGCGGCAGACGCCATCGCTTCTACGGCGGACATGTGAAGCGCTCACCGGTCAGGCTGCGGATCCCTCGACCGGGCCATTGGCACGTAGCCATTGACCTAGGCGGATATTCCGGCACTGTCCGATCGGGGGTCCAAGTCCTGCCTGGCCGGCTTCAGCCGCTAAGGGAGGTTCCGTTGTCATCGGTGCCCTCGCTAGTCCAGCGACCGCATGATGACGTCGGCCTACCGCAGTCCGGCGCGGATGACCGAGAGTACGATGTCTTCATCGCTCACGCCTCGGAGGACAAGGAGGTCGTCGCGCGGCCACTGGCTCACGCGCTTCAGGCGGCTGGCCTTCAGGTGTGGTATGACGAGTTTGAGCTGCGAATAGGGGATAGTCTTCGCAGAAAGATCGACAGGGGGCTTGCTAGCAGTCGCTTCGGAGTCGTAATCCTCTCGCAGGCCTTCTTTGACAAAGGCTGGCCCAACTACGAGCTTGATGGTCTTGTCACACGTGCCGTCACTGGTGATCAAATTCTGCTTCCGATCTGGCATAAAGTCTCCAAGCGGGAGGTCATGGAGTACAGCCCGTCTCTTGCCGACAAACTCGCGCGTAGCACAGGCACCCACACTGTTGAGGAAATCGCTGCGGAGATCGGGGAAGTAATCCAGGGCCCAACCGAAGAGGGCACCGTGGAGGGCGAGTACCGGGAGGTGTAGAGCGATGCGCATAGAGCGCCTCGGGCCCGGCGACGAGTCGCGCGTGCTGGAGGCGGCGTCGCTGTTCGACAACCCGCCTCGCGCTGACGCGACGGCCGACTTCCTCGCTCGCCCTGACCATTACCTCTTCCTCGCGTATGACGACGGCGGCGCCCCCGCTGGGTTCGTGAGCGGCGTCCTGATGGCGCACCCGGACAAGGGCCGCGAGATGTTCCTGTACGAGCTCGGCGTTGCCGAGGAGCAGCGGCGGCATGGGTACGGCCGGGCGCTGGTCGAGCGGCTGGCGGCAGCGGCGCGAGAGGCCGGCTGCTACGGCATGTGGGTCCTCGCCGATGCCGACAACGCTTCCGCCATCGCGACCTACGAGTCGGCCGGCGGAACGCCGGCGCCACGTTCGCGTATGCTCAGCTGGACATGGGGCGAGGGCGCCCCTCTGTGACCGCCTTCACTAATCGCCGACGCCCTGCTAGAATGCAGCCGTGACCAGCACCGCTCGCCCCGCGACGACGAGGCGCTTCCCGCCCCGGCTGTGGCTGCAGGCGCTGCAGACAGTCGACATCCCCGGCGTCGCCCTGGCCGACGTCGACCCCATCACGCGATGGCTCATCCTGTCGCGCGCCTCGGTCGTCATCATGACCGCGACCTCCGCGTTCATCGGCGGGCTGCTGGCGATCCGCGACGACGTATTCGACATCGGCCTGTTCCTGCTGACGGCGCTGGGCCTGGTGCTGGCCCACGCCGGCTCCAACCTGGTGAACGACTTTTGGGACTTCCGTCGCGGGACGGACAGCGAGGACTCGCCGCGCATCAACTACGGCCCGCACCCCCTGACCGAGGGCTCCGCCGCCTGGCGGTCGTTCGTGCTGGTCACGCTGGCCATCCTCACCGTCGCCGCCGCCATCGGCATCTACCTGACCGCCGTCACCGGGCCACTCCTGCTGGTGTTCGCGCTGAGCGGGGCGTTCGTCCTCATGCTGTACTCCGGCGGACCGCTGCCGCTGAAGTACTTCGGCTTCGGCGAGGTAGCCGTGTTCATCGTCTGGGGCCCGCTGATGATCGGCGGCACCTACTACGTCATGGACCAGACGCTCCCGGCCTGGGTCATCCTCGCCTCCGTACCCTACGCCCTGGGTGTCACCACCGTGCTCTTCGGCAAGCACCTCGACAAGCTGGCGTTCGACCGGGAGCACGGCATCCGGACGATGCCGATGCTGCTGGGACAGTCGCTGGCCCGGCGGTTCACGCAGGTCCTGAGCGTGGCGATGTACGGGTCGGTCATCGCCCTGGCGGTCTGGCAGACGATGCCCGGCCTGCTGCTGGTGGCCGGCGCGATACCGCTGCTGTTCCTGCTGATGCGAGTGTACAGCGAGCCGAAGCCCAGGGAGCCGCCGGAGGGGTACCGCGGTTGGCCGCTCTGGTTCGTCGGCATCGCCTTCGTCCACAACCGGCGTTTCGGGATACTGTTTATCACCGGGCTTGTGCTCCAGCTCGCCGGCGAAGCGGCGATCGGCTAACGCCGGCGACGGGATCGGCGTCTCCCATTGACACGCGGGTGATTCCGGCGGTACATTCTGGACGCGAACCTCGGCAGGTACGCATCTGCAGCCCCGCGACCCCAACGCCCCAGCTAGCGCAAATCGGTCCGCCATAGCCCAGCGGGAGGTAACCCTATCGATAGCCGCGCAGTCGAACGAGCCGTCCAGCCCTGAACTGTAGAGTAGGAGAAGATCGATGGCGTACGAAATGGAAGGAACGCTTCTCGAAGTCTGCAACTGCAACATCCTATGCCCCTGCTGGGTGGGGGAAGACCCGGACAACGGCACCTGCGACGCCGTGCTGGGCTACCACCTTGACACGGGAACGATAGACGGCGTGGACGTGTCGGGCTTGACCTGGGCCGCTATCGGCTTCATTCCGGGGAACATCCTGCAAGGCAACTTCAAGGGCGCCTTTTTCGTCGACGACCGCGCCACGCCGGAGCAGGAGGCCGCGCTGACGAACGCCTTCACCGGCAAGCTGGGCGGTCCGCTGGCCGACCTGGCCGACCTCTGGGGGGAGATCGTGAGCATCGAGCGGGCGCCGATAACGTTCGAGGTCCAGGAAGGGAAGGGCACGCTCAAGATCGGCTCCGTGGTCGAGGCCGAAATGGCCCCCTACCTTGGCCCGACAGGCGAAGTGACGACTCTGAACGAGAGCATCTTCTCCACCATCCCCGGCTCTCCGGCCTGGGTGGCCAAGGCGTCGTCCTACAAGCGCAACAGTTCCAAGTACGGCCTGAAAGACCTCGACCTGGAGGGCCACAACGCCATCCAGGGAACGTTCCGCTTCGCCGCGTAGAGTTACGGACTAGCGGGGGCGCGGCGCTCGCCGCGCCCCCCGCATCTGTCTCGTGTTCTGGCCAAGGCTTCAGGACAACAAGCTGTTCGCCGGCCTCCTGCTGGGGCTGGTGGCCCTGGCCTGGGCGATCCTCTGGCTGTGGGGCCGGTCCCCGTACGAGCGCTTCCTGGACCACGGCGAGCTGGCCGACGTCGAGATAGGCCTCGGAGGCGACGCTGCCCTGTTCGCCCTCGCCTTCGTGGCCGGCTGGACGCTGATGACATTCGCCATGATGCTGCCGACCAGCCTGCCGCTGTTGCGGATGTTCCGGCGAATGACCCTGCGGCGGCCGAACGGTATTCGGCTCGTCGCCCTCGTCGTCGCCGGGTACGTTGCCGTCTGGGCGGCGTTCGGCGTCGCCGCTCACCTGGGCGATTGGACGCTCCACCAGGTCGTGGTGGAGAACGTCACCTGGCTGGACCGCCACGCCTGGGTGATCGGCGCCGGCACGCTGGCCCTGGCCGGGGCCTACCAGTTCTCGCCGCTGAAGTACATGTGCCTGGAGAAGTGCCGCTCGCCGCTCAGCTTCATCACCGAGAACTGGCGCGGCGGCGACGAGCATCGCTCCGCCCTCCGCCTGGGCCTGCGCCACGGCCTGTTTTGCGTCGGCTGCTGCTGGTCGCTCATGCTGCTGATGTTCGCGCTAGGAGTTGGCAACGTGGGTTGGATGCTGGCCCTGGGCGCCGTCATGGCGATCGAGAAGAACATGCCGTGGGGCCGGCAGCTGAGCGCCCCTCTGGGGCTGGCGCTCATCGTCCTGGCCGGCGTGATTCTGGTGTCCGGCGCGCCCGCCGCCTGCGCCTGCTGATTTCGAGTCCCACCGCCGCCTCAGCCTTTGATACAATAGTTTAGATATGGCCCGAGCCACCAAGCGCGACTATTACGAGACGCTGGGCGTCCCCCGGAACGCCTCCGCTGAGGCGGTAAAGAAGGCGTTCCGCAAGCTGGCCATGCAGTTCCACCCCGACCGCAACCGGGAGGACGGCGCCGAGGCCCGCTTCAAGGAGATCGGCGAGGCGTACGAGGTTCTCTCCGACCCGGAGAAGCGCGCCGCCTACGACCGCTTCGGCCACGCCGGAGTCCAGGGGTTCGATTCGGCGCGAGGCTTCGAGGGGTTCGATTTCGGCGGCTTCGGCGACATCTTCGATGCCTTCTTCGGCGGCGCCTCCGGCCGGCGTTCCCGCGAGACCCAGCGCGGCGCCGATCGCCGCCTGGACATCGAGATCGAGTTCGAGGAGGCCGCGTTCGGTGTCGAGAAAGAAGTCGAGGTCACCCGCAACGAGCGCTGCGGCCGCTGCGGCGGCAACCGCGCCGAGCCCGGCTCGCAGCTCAGCCGCTGCGCCTCCTGCGAAGGCAGCGGCGAGGTCCGTCGCGTGTCCCGCAGCTTCTTCGGCCAGTTCGTGAACATCGCTACCTGTCCGCAGTGTCGTGGCGAGGGGCGGCTGATTAACGAGCCCTGCAAGGACTGCCGCGGCGCCGGCCGCGAGCGGCACACTCGCAAGCTGGCCGTGAAGATCCCGTCCGGCGTAGGCGATGGCGCCCAGATGCGCCTGTCCGGCGAGGGCGACGTGAGCGCCAACGGCGGCATGCCCGGCCATCTCTACCTCCGCATAGCCGTGCGCGATCACCCCTACTTCCAGCGCGACGAGGACGACTTGATTTACGACTTGCCTGTCAGCCTGCCCCAGGCCGCCCTGGGCGCGGAAGCCGAGATCCCAACCCTGGACGGCAAACCCCACACCCTCCGCATCCCGCCGGGCACCCAGAGCGGCCGCGTGTTCGTGCTGCGTGGCAAGGGCGTGCCCCGCCTGCACGGCGGTGGCCGCGGCGACCTCCTCGTCCGGGCCGGAGTCGTCGTGCCCACCGACCTCACGGACGAGCAGCGCGAGCTGTTGCTGAAGCTGGCCGACAGCTTCGGCACCCCCGTCTCCGACGACGAGAAGGGGCTGCTGGGCAAGATCAAGGACGCCCTGGGCTAGCGGCCCCATGACCAGTCGTAGGCCGGGGCCCCAGCCTCGACCGTCTGACCCCGCTCGCCCTGAGCCCGTCGAAGGGCGAGCCCCGTGAGGGACGATTCGTGGCTCGAGATAGCCGTCGAGGTCGCGGGCATCGACGCCGAGACTGTCGCCGATGCGTTCCGCCAGCACTGCTCCGGCGGCGTCGCCATCGAGCCGGCGTCCCGCCTCGAGGACGACGCCTACGTCGTCGACGGAGACGCGCCGGCGCTGGTGAAAGGGTACGTTACGCCCGGTGAGGACGCGGCGCGCCTGCGACGCTCTCTGCGCACCGCCCTCCGCTTCGCTCCGCTGCTGTCTCCGCCCCGCTGGCGGCGCGCCCGCCGCCTGCGCGAGGAGGACTGGCGCGACTCCTGGAAGCGATATTTCCAGCCGCAGCGCGTCGGCCGCGGCCTCGTGGTGAAGCCGTCCTGGGCGAGCTACGAGGTCGCCGCCGGGGATACCGTGATCGAAATCGACCCGGGGATGGCGTTTGGCACCGGGCAGCATCCAACCACCGCCATGTGCCTCCGCGCGGTGGAGGAGCGCGTGCGGCAGGGCGATACCGTGCTCGACCTGGGCTGCGGCTCCGGCATCCTGGCCATCGCCGCGGCCCGTCTGGGGGCGTCGGCCGTCCTCGCCCTGGACATCGATCCGCAGGCTGTGAAGGCGGCCCGCCAGAACGTCGCCGCCAACGGCGTCGCGTCTGCCGTCGCCGTCGAAGAGGGCACGCTGCCGGACGCAGTGGCCGGTCGCCGCTTCGACCTGATCGTCGCGAACATCAGCGGGTTGACGATCGAACGCCTGGCGCCGGCCTTCGTCGCGGCGCTCAACCCGAGCGGTACGCTTATCGTCAGCGGCTTCCTGGACGACACCGTCGAGACGATCTCCCGCGCCTTGACGAACGCCGGGCTCCAGGTCGAGCGCGTCGATGCCGACGGCGTCTGGCGCGCAGTCGTCGCCCTTCGCTAGCCCCCCGGTGGGGGGGGCGGCGGCCTTGCTCCTTGCTCCTTGCTCCTTGTACCTTGCCCGTGGCCTTGTTCATTGCCCCCTGCTCCCTGTACCTTCCACTCGTGCGCAGGTTCTTCGTCCCGACCAATACGCTGACCGGCCCGGAGGTCTCGCTTCCGCCCGAGCTGGCGCGACGGCTGGCCAGCGTCTTGCGGCTGAAGCCCGGCGAGCGCATCGTGCTCGCCGACGGGAACGGGCGTGACCACGAAGTGGAGCTGGTTAGCGTGTCGTCCCGAGCGGCGACGGCCGTCATGCTCTCGGAGCGTCCGTCGCCGCCGGAGCCGGCTGTCGAAGTCGTGCTCTACCAGTCGCTGATCCGGCCGCAGCGGTTCGATCTGGTGCTGGAGAAGGGCACGGAGCTGGGTGTGGCGCGCTTCCTGCCGTTGATCACCGAGCGAGTGCAGGTGAAGACGGGCGGCGGCTCGCAGCGCGCCGAGCGCTGGCGGCGCATCGTCACCGAGGCGGCGGAGCAGTGCGAGCGCGGACGGGTCCCCGCTGTCGGCGCGCCCGTGCGGTTCGCGGAGGCGGTGGCGTCGGCGCCGGGCCTGAAGCTGCTCCTCTGGGAGGAGGAGCGGTCCACCGGCCTGCGCTCCGCTCTCGCGGCCCTCTCCGAGCGGCCGTCCACCGTGTCGTTGTTCATCGGGCCGGAGGGCGGATTCTCGCCGGAGGAAGCGGCGCTCGCCCGCGGTGCCGGCTGCGCGACCGTATCCCTGGGCCCGCGCGTCCTGCGCTCGGAGACGGCTGGCATCGTCGCCGCGGCGCTGGTGATGGATGCGGTGGGGGAGGGAGCGGGCAGGGGGTAGAATCCGGATCTCCCTCACCCCGACCTGCGGTCACCCCTCTCCCGCACGCGGGAGAGGGGACAGAGGAGAGGGTACGCTAGGGGTCCAGCGGCCCCTCCAGCAGGAGCAGCGGGTCGATCTTGACGCCGTGGATGCGCGCCTCCCAGTGCAGGTGGTCGCCGGTGGAGAAGCCGGTCGTGCCCATCGCGCCGACGAGGTCGCCCTTGGTGATGGCCTGACCGGCGGTCACCGCGATGGCCGACAGGTGGTGGTAGCCGGTGAGCAGTCCGGCCCCGTGATCGATGATCACGGAGTTGCCCAGCAGGTACAGCGGCTCGGCCAGCACGACGCGGCCGGTCTGGGCGGCGACGATGGGGTCGCCGGCGGACCCGACGACGTCGGTGCCGCCGTGCTCGCTGTAGGGCCCACCGTTCACCGACCGCTGCACCCCGAACGGGTTGGAGAGCGGCCCCTGGGCCGGCTTCAGCCACTCGCCCGACCAGAGCCGCTCCGGCGTGAACGTCGTATACACGTCTCGCACCCGCTCGTGCTCCGCCGCGATCTTGGCCTGGTCGGTAAGCAGGTTGAACGTATCGTCGCTCACCGCGAGATCGATGTAGGGATAGCCACCGTCCGCCACAGTGACGGCCAGCGAGTCGATGAGGGCGCCGTCGGCCAGCACGTCGACCGTATATTCGCCGACGGGAAGGACCGTGGGCAGGCCGATGACGCCGGTCCAGCCGACGCCGTCCGCGACGAGCGAGTAACTTTCGCCGTTGAATTGCGCGGAGACTTCCTGCGTGCCCGGCGCCGGGTTGGCGTAGCGCACCACGATGAAGCCCCCCTGCTTCGTCCGTTCGGCGACGAAGCGGGCGAAGGGTTGGGGTGCGGGCGTCGGCGTTGGTGTCGGCGTGGGAGCTGGCGTCGGTGTGGGAGTGGCCGTCGGCAGCGGCGTCGGCTGCGGAGTGGGAGTGGGAATGGCCGCGCTGCCGCCGGCGCAGGCGGCGATGACCAGCGCGACGAGCGCGATAGTGGCATGCAGGAGCGGCGAGGGGCGGGTCCGGGGCATCGATGTTATGTTAGCGCGGCGTCTCAGGTTCAGGCCAGCGCCCTCCGCCTCGAATCCGGGAGCGATGCTATAATCGTATGACAAATCGTGGAGGTCGCGGCGGTCGGGGGCCTTCGCCCCAAACTCATGCAGAACCCGACCGACCACCGGCCGCCTGACGGGAGTCGCCCCCGGTTGGACGCCAGAGCCATAGCCCAACGCATATCCGATAACGTAGAGCGCGTAATCATCGGCAAGCGCGACCAGGTCGACCTGGCCGTGATGACGCTGATGTGCGCCGGCCACCTCCTGGTGGAGGACGTGCCCGGCGTCGGCAAGACCATGCTGGCCCGATCGCTGGCCCGCTCCAGCGGCTGTACCTTCTCCCGCATCCAGTTCACGCCCGACCTCCTTCCCGGCGACGTCACCGGCGTCTCCATCTACGACCAGAAGAGCGGCGACTTCCAGTTCCGCCCCGGGCCGCTGCTCTCGCAGATCGTGCTGGCGGACGAGATCAACCGGGCGACGCCAAAGACCCAGTCGGCCCTCCTGGAGGCTATGGAGGAGCGGCAGGTCACCGTGGACGGGGTGACGCACAAGGCGCCCAGCCCGTTCATGGTCATGGCCACCCAGAACCCGATCGAATACGAGGGCACGTTCCCGCTGCCCGAGGCCCAGCTGGACCGCTTCATGCTGCGCCTGGAGCTGGGCTATCCTGCCGCCCACGACGAGGTGGCGATGATGGACCGCCAGCTGCACGGCCACCCGTTCGAGGAGCTGGAGGAGGTCTGCGCGCCGGACGAGGTACCGGCCCTGCAGGCCGCCGTCCAGGAGGTGTTCGTGGACGTCCTGATCAAGCAGTACATCGTGTCGCTAACGGAGGCCACCCGAGAGCACGATTCCGTGTACCTTGGCGCCTCGCCGCGGGGCTCGCTGGCCCTGCAGCGGCTGGGTCAGGCCCGCGCCCTGCTGGACGGCCGCGACTTCGTCCTCCCCGACGACATCCAGGCGCTGGCCTACCCGGCCCTGGGACATCGCATCATCCTGAACGCCCAGGCCAGGGTGAAGGGCCTGACCGCCGCCGACGCTGTCCGCGAATGTATGGAGCGGCTGCCCGTTCCCGGAGTGCGCCCGGACGGGCGCTCGTCGGAGCGCGCCCGCGGCGCCTAGCTGCCATGCGGCTACTGGTCGCGCCTTTCCGCTTCGTCCGTCGCAACCACAACCTGCTCATCGTTCTGTCGCTCCTCGGCTGCATGATCGGCCTGGCCGTGGTCACGGGGCACTGGGCGTTTTACCGCGCATCCTACGTGCTCGGCGGCCTGGTGCCGCTGGCCTGGATCTGGGCCCGCGCCAACCTGCGCGGCCTCGAGGTCGAGATCGACCGCTCCGGCGACCAGATGCAGGTCGGCCAGCGCGCTGAAGCTCGTGTCCGCATCGCCAGTCGCGGCTTCTACACGCGGCTGTGGCTGGAAGCCGAGGACGCGACGGACATGCCGGGCAAGCCGGCGCGCGCCGTCCTGACTCTGCCCGCCCGCGGCGCCCGCAACTGGCGGGTCTCGCTCCCCTGCACACGCCGCGGTGTGTTCTCCGTGGGCCCGATAAAGATAAGCAGCGGCGACCCGTTCGGCCTGTTCAAGTTCAGCCGCAGCTTCGGGGAGAGCCAGCCGCTGCTGGTGCTGCCGTTGCCGGAGGAGCTCCCCTACTTCTGGGCGCCGCCCGCTCAGCTCCCCGGCGAAGGCGCCGTGAGTCGCCGCACCCACTACATCACACCCAACGTGTCCGGCATCCGCGACTACCAGCCCGGCGATAGCTACAACCGCATCCACTGGCGCTCGTCGGCGCGGCACGGGCGGCTGATGGTGAAGACGTTCGAGATGGATCCGACGAGCGATATCTGGATCCTGCTGGACCTCCACAGCGACGTCCAGGCCGGAGAGGGCGACGACAGCACCGAGGAATACGGAGTCCGCGTCGCCGCCTCGCTGGCCAGCCGCTTCCTCCGCGACAACCGCATGCTGGGCCTGCTGGCCTACGGGCGCCAGGATACGGTTCTGGAGCCGGCGCGCGGTCCTCAACACCACAAGCACCTACTGGAGGCGCTGGCCCTGGCCTCCGCCCAGGGCTCGGCGCCCCTGGCCGGCGTCCTCCGCGAGGACGAGCGTCGGTTCAGCCGCCACAGCACGTTGATCGTCATCACGCCGTCCGCCAGCGAGGAGTGGGTCTCGTCGCTGCAATCGCTCGTGCAGCGGGGGGCTCGGGCGGCCGTCGTCCTGCTGGAGCCAGGGAGCTTCGGGGCCCAGGAGAGCGCGCTCCTCCCCTTCAGCGACCTCGTCGCCGGCGATATCCTGACCTACTTCGTGCGCCGCGGCGACGACCTGTCGCTGGCGCTGGGGCCCGCCGGCACCCTGGGCGAGCGCGACCTGGCCGCCCAGCGCATGGGAGCGAGGTTGCGATGAGCCAGGCTACCCTCACTCGTAGCCTCTCCGGCGCCCTGGCCGAGCGCTACCTGGACTGGGAGGACTGGCTCACCTTCGCCCTGGCCCTGGGCGCGATGCTCGGCGTTACCGTCTCCCTGGAGGACGCCGGCTGGTCCAGCGAGATGCCGTCCCTGACGCTCGTCGGCGTGCTGGCGCTGCTGTTCGCGTTCGGCCTGGCCCGGACGTCCGTTCACGGCCTCGCGGCCTGGGCCCTCATGGCCCTGACGGGCGCGGCGGTCACGCTCTGGCAGACCTACGTCATGGTAGGCCCCGGCGGCCCCGAGGCCCGCCTGGACGCGATCCACTTCCGCTTCCAGCGCTGGTTCGATCTGGCCTTCAGCGGCGGCATCAGCAACGACTCCCTCCCCTTCAACGTCATAGTCGTCGGCGTTACCTGGCTGGGCGTGTTCGCCTTCGGCTGGGCCGTCTACCGCTGGCACAACGGCTGGCTGGGCCTGATCCCCGGCGGACTCGCCCTGTTCCTCAACCTGGCCTTCATCAACGACGCTATCCCGTTCGCGGTGTTCATGTTCGTCCTCTGCGGCTTCCTGCTGGTCATGCGCACCAACCTCATGGCCGGCATCCAGCGCTGGCGCGCCGAGGGGGTGGACTACCCGCCGTTGATCAGCCTGTCCTTCCTCCACTACACCTTCTGGGCCGGACTGCTCCTCCTGGCCGCGGCCTGGATCGCCCCCACCGGCCCCTTCCCCACTCCCGGCCTCGTCGACTCGCTGACCCAGCGGTTCGAGAGCATCACCGTCCACTTCGTGCGCCTGGCCGGGCCGCTGCGCGTCAACAAGATCGTCCCGGTGCACGACTACACGGCTGTGCTCCCCTTCCAGGGATCTATCGAGCTGCGCGAGCGCGAGCTCCTGGCCGTCCGCGTCGACGACCCGACTATCGGCGGCTCGCTGCTCCTGCGCGGCGCCGTGTACGACCAGTACGCATCCGGCGGCTGGAAGGCGGGCGCCCGGCAGGAGATCGAGTTCAGCGACGCCTTCGCCGGCGACGCGACGGCGGATGCCGCGGACGGGCGCGTGGTCCCCATAACGGTGACCGTCGAGGCCAAGAGCGTCGTCGGCACCGTGCTGTTCACGCCCGGCCGGCCGCTGTCCGCCACCGTCCCCGGCGAGGCCCGCGTGTCCAGCGGCTCCATCACGGAGATACCGGCCGTGTCCGACGGCTGGCCGCGCCTCCTGTTTCCCGACGATGGGAACGTCGCCGGCCTGAGCGACGAGGAGGTGCTGGCCAGCGTTCCCAGCGGCTGGCAGGGGTTGTACGTCCGGCGCGGCGACGATGACGCCGTGGAGGCGGTCGGCGCTGTCAGGCAGTCCGAGCTTCCCGACGTGGCCGTCCTGGCCCCCGAGGAGCGGATCGAGGAGGGGGAATCGTACAGCATCGTCGGTCTGGTCAGCGACATCGAGCCGGACCAGCTCCGCCGCTCCGGCGCCACGTACCCCCAGTGGGTGCGCAACACCTACCTCTCGCTTCCCGACGATGTGCCGCAGCGCGTCCGCGATCTGGCCGGCGAGGTCGCCGGTGGCCTCACGACGTCGAACTACGACCGCGTTAAGGCCGTCGAGACGTACTTGCGCGATTTTCCGGTGGGCTTCGACGTCGGCGACACGCCGCCGGGCCGCGACACTGTCGACTACTTCTTGTTCGAGTCCAGGGAGGGCTACTTCGACTACCACGCGTCGGCCATGGTGGTGCTGCTGCGGGCGCTGGAGATACCCTCCCGCCTCGCCGTTGGCTTCGTCGTCGACACGGAGAGCCTGGACGCCAAGAACGGCGCCCAGGTCGTGCGCGACAAGAACGCCTACGCCTGGGTGGAGGTCTACTTCCCCGGCCAGGGCTGGGTGGAGTTCAACCCCTCGCCGGACCGCCCGGCCGAGCTGGGCCCGCGCGAGCTAGAGCTGGGCGTCGACCTGCCGCCGCAGGGCCTCAGCGACATTCCCGATATTCCCGTCTCCATCGGGCCGGTATTCCCCATCACCGACGATCCCACGGCCGGGGGTAGCGGCGGCTCCGGCGCCAGCGGCTTCAGCCCCGGTCCCGCGCTCTGGATCGCGCTCGGCGCGTTCGGCGTGCTGGCCGGCGTGGCCGTTACTGGCGCCTTGAGCTGGCGGCGATCCCTGGCCGGGCTGCCGCAGTCGCAGCAGATGTGGGAGAAGACCGTCCGGCTGGCCTCCTGGGCCGGACATCCGCCCGCGCCGGGGCAGACGCCCGTCGCCTTCGCCCGCGACCTGGCCCGGCGCCACCGCGACGTCCCCCACATCGATGACCTCGCCGGCGCCTACAGCCGCTCGCGCTTCGGCCACAAGGACTCGGACCCGGAGGAAGCGGGCCGCCTGGAGCGGGTCTGGCGGAACCTCCGCGGACCGCTCATCGGCGAGGTGCTGCGCAGGCCGTGGCGACGAAGCTAGCGGACCCCACCACGGGGCGTTTCTACGTCTGCGATACGAACGCGGGCTGGATCGGCGTCGTCTTCTCGGAGCGCGGCCTGCGGGCGACGACGACGCCCCAGCGCAGCCGCGACGACGCGTTGCGGCGAGTCGCTGAGACCGGCGCCGTCCCCGCCTCCGAGGCCGAGGCCCGCGACGCCGTCGCCCTCGTGACCGCCGTTGCCAACGCCGAGTGCGTGGACGGCCTCGCCGCCCGCATCGACTGGGATTCGCTGGGGCTGACGCCGTTCCGCCGTCGCGTGATGGAGGAGGCGCTGCGCATCCCGTCCGGCGAGACCCGCACCTACGCCTGGCTGGCGGCCAAGGTGGGCCGGCCGCGGGCCGCCCGCGCCGTGGGGCGCGTCATGGCCACGAACCCGCTGTCTGTGGTTGTCCCCTGCCACCGCGTCGTCGGCGCCGACGGCACTCTCCGCGGCTACGAGGCCGGCCTGCCGGTGAAGGCGGCGCTCCTCCGCGCGGAG
Organism: Dehalococcoidia bacterium; assembly: GCA_040877915.1. Classification (GTDB taxonomy): domain Bacteria; phylum Chloroflexota; class Dehalococcoidia; order SM23-28-2; family RBG-16-64-32; genus JBBDNA01. The sequence continues at coordinate 20,963 of JBBDNA010000012.1, read as the reverse complement.
GGGGCGCGGGTAGGGGGTTACGCTGAGACTGGGGTCACGCGAAAGTGACTGAGCAGCGAGTCGCAGTCTAGCGGCGTTTCTCCGATACCCTCCAGCGAATACTGGGAGCAGGCGATTCCATGTTCTGCTGCTCGGTTGAGAATACGTTTCCCGAAGCTGCCCGCGACGAGGACGCCACCAGCGCACTCCTCGCCGAGTCGCTCCATGTACAGCCGCAACTGCTCAATATTGGCGCTGGTGGCTGCGCCGAACTTCACCTCTACCACGACCTTCCGGCTCATGCCCATCGGCGTCGCTTCCTTGATGAGTATGTCGACATGACCCTCAGGAAAGGCCTTCTCGCCCAAGGCTTCCAGTTTCGTCGTATCGAGTCGGTGTATCCCTGCGCCGGTTAGAAACTGATTGAGGGTGCCAGCTGCAGAAAGGTGTCTGCGGAGAAGTGTCTGAATTATCAACTCTCGGAGCGCGAAGGTCGCGGGCGGCTGCGCATCTTTTCTGTGGCGGACGAGACCTGGTGTAAACGTCTCTGCGTTCCCCAGATTGAGTGGTTCTGGCTGGGGGGAAGACGGGACACCCATCTCCGAGACGTGCTGAAGAGTCGTCTGGTCGGCCTGGAAGTGCGTTTTCCGGTAGCCTCCCCGAAGCAGCAGATTCTCCGCCACGTATGCGAACTCAGCCCGCACCAGCGGCTCTTCCAGCGCGCGGACGGGGGTCAGTTCAAGCCGAAACGGGAAGTGGTACGTTCGACCTGATGGCTTGAGGATGAGAGGAGGCCACGGCGGCAGGCCTTGCGAGTTCTTGTAGGCCGCTCTTCTGGAGACTTGGTAGAGGTTGTATGCGCGGGCGCCGTAGAGAAACGAGACGAAGTCGCCCTCTTGGATGTCGAGGAACGTCCAGAGCCCACTGATGCTATCGGTAAAGCCCGCAAGAGCGTGCTTTATGCACAGGTCTAGGTTGTGTCGGGTTGAGACCGCGAGTAAGAAGTAGGCCACGGTGTCCCAACTGTAGAAAGGTGTGATCTTGGTGTCAATTTGGCGTCAGATCCTCTTGACAGCCGCCTAGGGATCAGTAAGATCCGATCGATCTCAAACTTTTGGAGGCTGAAAATGGCGAAGTCGACTTCTGCTGGCAACCGGACAGAGCAAACCATTCGGCAGGAAGTGGTTAGATCCGTTAGGAAGATGGCTCAGGACGCGGAGTGGCGCATTCACCTCGCCTTCGAGAGGGCTGGCTGCAGCTGTCATCCGCAGCGGTTGCAACTGGAGAGACTTGAGGGAGAGAGAAAAGCAAAGCTGGATGCCGCTCACGAAGAAATTGACGAGGAGTTCGAGAATCAGATCGCCAAGCTCGAGCGCGAAGTGGAAGAAATCGATCGACGTGAGCACCCAGATCTCGACGCAGTAGGCAGGCGGGCCACTTATTTCTACGCCGCTTGGATGCTAGAGCGGCTGGCAAATGGCGATGCGAGTTTCTTGGACCAGCAGGTTGAGGAAAGAGAGGCTCGCTTCGCTGAAGCTTGGCTTGCCGGCTGGCGCCCCGCGCTTGCTCGCCGCCCCTAACCCCCCACACTCCCCCACGGCCCCACGATGTCCGACAGCGCCCGCTCCAGCTCCGCGCAGTGGCGCGCCCGCGGCAGCTCCAGCTCCACCTCGTCGCCGCCACGCTGGCGGATGTGCAGCTGCACCACGCCGTCGCCCTCGTACTGACGCAGCGCGCTCACCAGGGAGCGCAGCCGCTCCTCGTCGCCCTCGTGGTCGTCCGTCTCGTCCAGCACGATGCGCAGCGACGACGGCCCCGGCGCCGGCCGCGCCGCGCCGTTCGGTTCGACGCTCCCGTTCGCCGCCGCCCCGTTTCCGTTCGACGACCCGTTGCGGCGACCGTTCCCGTTCGACCGCAGCGCCGAAGGGTCGAACTCACCCTCGACGTACGCGACCGCCTTCTGCACGCCGACCGAGAGCCGGTCGCTGCGCGGGTCGCCGTCGCGGTTCTTGACCCGCACCGAGGCGACGATCTGCGCGCCGGCCTCCCACATATCGCGCGTCGACTCGTAGACCTCGGGCCAGACGGTCAGCTCCAGCGTGCCGCCGGTCTCGTCCTCCAGCGTCGCCGCCAGGAAGGCGCGACCGTCGCGGGTCGACAGCAGCCGCGTGCCGATGACCACGCCGCCCAGGACCAGCGACTTGCCGTCCATCTCCGCCGAGACCTGGGCCAGGCGGCAGGTCAGGTGCGGCCCCAGCGCCTTCGCCACCCGCGCGAACGGGTGCTCCGATACGTAGACGCCCAGCAGCTCCTTCTCCCAGGCCAGCCGCTCCGGCTGCGACGCCTCCGGCACGTCGGCGAACGTCATGCCGCTCATCGCCGGGCGGTCCTCCTCGCCCAGCATGTCGAACAGCGAGCCTTGGCCCGCCTCCCGCTGCCGCTGGCTCTGCTGCGCCTGCGCGATCGCCCGGTCCAGCCCGGCCAGCAGCGACGCCCGCTCGCACAGCGAGTCGAAGGCGCCGGCCTTGGCCATGCTCTCCAGCGCCCGCTTGTTGAGGTTCGAGTGGTGCACCCGCGTGAAGAAGTCGTCGACGGTGGCGAATGGACCGCCGGCACCTCGCGCCTCGATGATGCCCTCGACGACGCCCTCGCCGACGTTCTTGATGTTGGCCAGCCCGAAGCGGATGGCGCGCCGCGCCGCCTGCCCGTCCGGGGCTTGCCCGTCCGGGTCGCCGGTCGCCTCCAGCGAGAAGTTGACGCCGCTGCGGTTCACGTCCGGGGGCAGGATGTCGATGCCGCGACGGCGGCACTCGGCGTAGGCCTCGGCGACGCGCTGAGACGCCCCGGACGGGTGGTTGCCGGCCATGATCAGCACCGCCGTCATGTACTCCTCGGGGTAGTTGGCCTTGAGGTAGGCCGTCTGGTAGGCGATCGTGCCGTAGGAGACGGCGTGCGCCTTGTTGAACGCGTAGCCGGCGAACGGCTCGATGAGGTCGAATATCTGGCGCGCCAGCTCCGGCGCGTACCCCCGCTCTATGGCGCCATCGATGAACCGCTTCTCCTCCGCCGCCATGATGCGGCGTATCTTCTTGCCCATCGCCTTGCGCATGATGTCGGCCTGGCCCAGCGAGTAGCCGGCGAACTTCTGGGCGATGTGCAGCACCTGGTCCTGGTAGACGATGACGCCGTAGGTCTCGTCCAGAATCTCGGCGACGTCGGCGTGCGGGTGGGCGATGGCCTCGCGGCCGTGCTTGGCGTTGATGTAGGTGGGGATGTGCTGCATCGGGCCCGGCCGGTACAGGGCGACGAGCGCGGCCAGGTCCTTGATCGAGGTCGGCCGCAGGTCCTGCACGGCGCGCCGCATCCCACCCGACTCCAGCTGGAACACGCCGAACGTGTCGCCGGCCGTCAGCATCTCGTACGTCCTGGCGTCGCCGTCCGGCAGCTTCCCGAGGTCGATGTCGACGCCGTGCACGTCGCGCACGACGTCCACGGCCAGGCCCAGGATGGTGAGGTTGGTCAGGCCCAGGAAGTCCATCTTCAGCAGGCCCAGCTCGGCGACGTCGTTCATGGCGAACTGGGTCGTTGGCAGCGCGGACTCGTCGCCCGACGACGGCCGCTGCAGCGGCACGAAGTTGACCAGCGGCTCGGGGGCGATGACGACGCCGGCGGCGTGGGTGCTGGCGTGCCGCGCCACCCCCTCCAGCTCCTTCGCCGTGTCCAGCAGCTTGCGCACGGTGGCGTCGCCCTCGTAAATCTCGCGCAGCTCCGGCCCCTCCTCCAGCGCCTTCTCGATGGTCATGACGCCCCAGGAGGCAGGCATCGCCGGCACGCGGCGGACGACGTTGTCGACATCGGCGTAGGTCATGCCCAGGGCGCGACCGACGTCGCGCAGGGAGGCCTTGGCGCCCAGCGTGCCGAAGGTGATGATCTGGGCCACGCGGTCGTGGCCGTACTTCTCGGCGGCGTAGGCGATCATCTCGTCGCGCCGGTCCTCGGCGAAGTCGATGTCCACGTCCGGCATCTCGCGGCGTTCCACGTTCAGGAAGCGCTCGAACACCAGCTTGTGCTCCAGCGGGTCGATCTCGGTTACGCCCAGGCAGTACAGGATGATCGAGGCCGCGGCCGAGCCGCGGATCGCCATGCGGATTCCCTTGTGGCGGGCGTACTGGGCGAAGTCGTTCACGACCAGGATGTAGTCGGCGAAGCCGGTCTGGCGGACGACGTCCAGCTCGTAGTCCAGGCGATCGCGGACCTCCTGGCCGGCATCGGGGTACACGCGCGAGGCGCCCTCGCGGCAGAGCGCGGCCAGGTGCTCCTTGGCGGTCGTCCCCGTCGGCACCTCCGCCTGGGGCAGCCGCAGGCGCCCGAACTCCAGCTCCAGGTCGCACATCTCGGCGATGCGCCAGGTGTTGTCGCAGGCCTCGGGCAGGTCCGCGAACAGGGCGCGCATCTCCTCCTCCGACTTCAGGCAGTAGGAGGCGTCGTCACCGGCCATCTTCAGCCGCTTCTCCTCGTCGACGGTGGAGTTGGTGCCGATGCAGAGCAGGATGTCCTGATACGGGGCGTCCTCCGGCTTCACGTAGTGAAGGTCGTTGGTCGCGACCAGCGGCGCGCCGGTCTCTCGCGAGAGGTCGACCAGCTTGCGGTTGAGATCGTCCTCGCCCTCGATGCCGTGCCGCTGAATCTCGATGTAGAAGTCGCCGAACACCTCGCGGTACCAGCGGGCCGCCTTCACAGCGTCCTCGTAGCGGCCCTCCTCCAGCAGCCGCGAGATCTCGCTCGAGTTGCAGCCGGACAGGGCGATTATCCCCTCGTGGTGCTGTTCCAGCAGCTCCTTGTCCATCCGCGGCTTGTAGTAGTAGCCGTCCAGGTGCGCCTGGGTGACCGCGGCGATGAGGTTGCGGTAGCCGGCCTCGTTCTTGGCGAGGAGGGTCATGTGGTACTGCTGCTTATCGATCGGGTCGCGGGAGAGACGCGATCCGCGCGCTACGTAGGCCTCGACGCCGATGATGGGCTTGATGCCGCGCTCGCGTGCCTCCTTGTAGAACTGGACGGCGCCGTAGAGCACGCCGTGGTCGGTGAGGGCTATCGCCTCCTGGCCCAGCTCCTTGGCGCGGTCCATCAGGAGCGGGATACGGGATAACCCGTCGAGGAGGGAGTATTCGGTGTGAACGTGTAAATGCGTGAACATTTTCGCGGAGTGAACGGCACCATTATAACGATGCCGCGCCACGCTGTGGCGGCCCTTATGTTAAATCCGGCCGGATTTTACGGGAAGACCTAAGCGCAAAAGTGCCCGGCCCCGGATGATGAGCCGCCGCCGATTTTACCGACTTCTGACCGCCACCTAACGGCCCTCTAACCAGGGCGCGATAGAACAGGTCTATACTTACTATAGAACTCACGGCGAGGAGGTTGTGATGAAGATATCGCGATCGGCGACCGTCTCCGTGGCGGTCGCCGCTGTAGTTGCCCTGCTGGCGATGACGGGCGGCTCTCAAGCCCGAGGGCAGCCGGAGGTGGAGCCCGGCTTGCACCCGCTCTGCGACCCCGCTACCGGAGGCGACGAGCGGTTCTGTCCCCAGGTAGCGGTCTCCCTGGCCGATCCCGCGCCCGGCGCCCAGTCCGACATTACCGTCTCCCTCGAGCTGCTCGCGCCCCAGTACAACTTCCGCCTCATCGTCACCTTCCTGCCGCCCGACTGGGAGGTTGCCTCCGACAGTGACATCCCCGACGGCGCCGTGACCGGCGAGCTCACCTCTATGTCCACCCTGGGCCTCATCGGCGGCGCCTGCAACACGCCCGTCCCCACCGGGTTCACCTTCATGGACGCCACCACCAGCGCCGACGCCCTCGTCCCCTTCGAGGAGCAGTTCGCGGTCCTGGACGGCCTGCCCCGCGGCGTCACCGAGTACCCCGATTACCTCACCCGCATGTTCGTGGACGCCGACCTGGCCGCCATCACGCCGCTCTCCCGCCAGTACGCCCAGACCCTCGTCGGAGAGACCCCGGTTAGTCTGAACTTCGTGCTGTTCCAGCCGGGCACGCCGATCGGTCCGTTCAACCCCGACCCGGCAATGGGCTACCCGTCCGTGACCGTCCTCCAGAACACCGGCGACCCCGGCGCCGAGGCGATACCGGCGGCCATCACCGACTTCTGCACGCCCCTCACGTCCGAGACGATCACCTTCGGCGAGACACGCGACAACCCGGACATCGAAGGCGACCAGGGCGGGGGCGCCTACCGTACCAACCCGGGCGGCGACGGCGACCACCAGTTCACGACCTTCGCCCTGAGCCTCTGGGACACGAACCGCAACGGCCTGGAGAACGATCTCGACCCCTGTCGGCACCGGCTCTGGGATCCCGCCGAGTTCGAGTGGGACCCCCGCGAGTTCGACGACATGCCGCCGCTGGAGGCCTGCGGCCTGGACCCCGCGGACACCAGCGTCGACATCGACCAGGACGGCTTCCTGAACCGCCAGGACAACTGCCCCTGGGTGGCTAACGCCGAGGCGCCCGACAACCAGCGCGACACCAACGGCGATGGCGTCGGCGACGCCTGCTACACGGAGGACGGGCTCGACGGCGCACTGGAGCCCCCGCGCCTTGGGGCCGTAGGTTACGCCGGCTGCGTGTTCAGCCCTGTCCCCGTGGGCGCGGGCGGCGCCGCGCCGGCCGAGATCTGCGACATGCAGTTCGTCGCGCCGCCCGGCGACGGAGACGGGGACGGCGCCGCGGACGCCGCGGATGATGGCGGCCTAGGTACCGGCGCCATCGCCGGTATCGTTGCCGGTACGGTCGCCGCGGCGGCCGCGCTCGGCGGCGGGTACTTCCTGCTGTCGCGGCGACGAGCGGCGGCCCACTAGCGTACGTCCCACAAAGGCTGCGGCGGGCCGGGAGTCTGGCCGGCCCGCCGCTCCCTCGCCGCGGGCATACGACACAACGAGCCCGGCGACGAGCCGCG
>JBBDNA010000012.1:0-14004 GCA_040877915.1 Dehalococcoidia bacterium | reverse complement strand
GGGGGGTACGTGGGCGCGCCCCGCCGCTCCCTCGCCGCGAGGCGAGGGGCCCAAAGGGATGGGTGCGATGAGAGCTGCTATTTGAAGTGCGGGATGATCTCCTTGCCGAACAGTTCCACCGTCTGCATGACCTTCTCGTGGGGGATCCGGCCCGCCTGGCACATCACGATCAGCTGGTCGGCGCCCGCCTCGGCGTACTTCTCGACGACCTTGCGCACGCGCTCCGGAGTGCCGATGCAGAACGTCCCGGTCTCCCAGGCCTCGTCGAAGCGGGAGTCGCCGCTCTCCTTGAGCCGCTCCTCCACCATGCCCGCCAGGCTCACGTAGTATTGGTACGACTGCGGGGCGTCTTTCCGCTTGCCCCAGGGGACGAACAGGATGCCCAGGGACTCCTGGAAGAACTGCGCCGCCGGCTTGCCGTACTCCAACGCCTCCTCATCGGTCGGGGCGAGGCAGGCGAAGGAGGTGGCGGCGAACTGGTTGTTCACGAACTCGCCCACGGGGTTGGCGTTGGCCGCGGCGTTGCGGTACATGGCGATGCTGGCCTCCAGCACGCCGGGAACGATGAACCCGAACGATAGCGCGCCCAGACCGCTCTCGCCGGCGATGCGAAAGCTGTCCGGCTGCGTGCAGGCCATCCACATCGGCGGGTGGGGCTTCTGGATGGGCTTGGGCAGCACGTTGCGGGGCGGCACCACGAAGTAGTCGCCCTCCCAGGAGAACGTCTCCTGCGTCCACATCTTGGGGATCATGCGGACCGCTTCCTCCCACATCGGCCGCGAGTCCGCCGGATCGATGCCGAAACCGCCCAGCTCCTGCTCCGTGACCGATCGCCCCGTACCCAGGTCCACTCGCCCGTTGGAGACGATGTCCAGCGCCGCCGCCCGCTCGGCCACCCGGATCGGGTGGTTGAACGGGTACGGCAGCAGGGCGATGCCGTGGCCGATGCGGATGTTCTTGGTGCGCTGGCTGACGGCCGAGAGGAACACCTCCGGCGCCGAGGAGTGGGAGTACTCGGAGAGGAAGTGGTGCTCCACCTCCCAGACGTAGTCGAAGCCAACCTTGTCGGCCAGATCTATCTGCTCCAGGGCGTCGTGGTAGGTGCGATACTCGGAATCGCCGTTCCACGGCTTCTGCATCTGGAGCTCGTATAGGATTCCGAACTTCACGGAGCGGCTCCTATCCAAGACATACCGACTGGTCAGTTTGTATCACGGCTGTCATTGGGCTGTCAACTGGGCCCCTGCATCAGGTTCTGCGCCATCGGCGGGCCCGCCTCCACGCCTCCGTCCACCGGCAGGGCGATCCCCGTGATGAACGACGCGTCGTCCGAGGCCAGGAACAGCACGGCTGCCGCGACCTCCTCCGGCTCGCCGACGCGCCCTATCGGGTGCGAGCGGGCCATGCGCTCCCACATCTGCGCCTCGGTGATGCCCAGAGTGACCTCGCTCTGCTTGATCATGGGGTCCAGGATGGGCGTGCGGATCACCCCCGGGCAGACGCAGTTCACGCGGATACCCGCCTGCGCCCACTCCACGGCGAGCGACTTCGTGAGGAGGACGACGCCGCCCTTGGAGGCGCAGTAGGTCGAGAGGAAGGAGTAGCCGCGAAGGCCGGCGTCCGAGGCCGTGTTCACGATGGCGCCGCCACCCTGCGACATCATCTGTGGGATGGCGTGCTTGCAGCCCAGGTAGACGCCCTTCAGGTTGATATCGATCAGCCGGTCCCATTCCGACTCCGGCACCTGTGTGATCGGCAGCCCGAAGCCGATGCCGGCGTTGTTGTACAACACGTCCAGGCGTTCCCAGCGCTCCACCGTCTCCCCCACCATCCGCTGCACGTCATCCTCCACCGCCACGTTCACCCGCACCGAGGCCGCCTCGCCGCCGGTGTCGGCGATCTGGCGCGCCGTCTGCTCTACCCCCTCACCGTTGACGTCGGCGCACATCACCTTCGCGCCTTCCTGCCCGAACCGCAGCGCCGTCGCCTTGCCGATCCCCGACGCCGCGCCGGTGATCAGCGTTACCTTGTCCTTGAGTCGCATGATTCCTCCTTTGGTAGCCGCAGATTGGCCAGATCGAACTAGCCACAGATGGACACAGATTGGCCAACGCGCCTAGGCAGCCGCCGGTACCTTCGCCAGGAACTCCGAGACCACTCCGGCGACCTCGGACGGCTGTTCCCAGAAGAACATGTGGCCGGCGCCGCGCACCGTATGCGTCTTCGCGCCCTGGATACGCCCCGCCAGCAGCTCCATGTTCCCGTGAGCGATGACAAGGTCCTTATCGCCGTGGATGAGCAGCGTCGGCGATTTGATCTGCGGCAGCCTGTCGAAGGTGTCAAAGCCCTGCACGGCGACGAACTGCTTCCCGAACGTCTCCCAGGGGGTCGGCGTGTCCAGGTGGATGCGAATGATTTCGTCCAGAAACGCCTGCCCGCGCCCCAGGAATTCGGGAGAGACCGTGAGCCTCCAGAACTCCTGGATCCGCTCCTGCAGCGGCAGAGTCATGACCCTCCCGAAGCGAGCCACCGCCTCCGGTGGGGCCGGCACGCTGTGGGCCGGGCCGCAGAACGTGCAGCCCAGAACCAGCCCCTGCACCATCTGCGGGTGGTTCAGGACGAGCTCCTGGGAGATCATTCCGCCCATGGAGATGCCCAGGACGTGCGCCTTCGGGATATCGAGCTCCCGCAGCAGGCCGGCCGCGTCGTCGGCCATCATGCGGATCGTCACCGGCGCTTCCGGCTTGTCGCTGGCGCCGGTGCCCCGATTGGAGAATCGGATGACCTGGAAGCGCTTGCGCATCTCGTCGAGGGCGGGCTCGCCCCAGGAGCGGGCCTGGCCGCCCAGGCCCATGATCATGAGCAGCGGCGGGCCCTCGCCTTCGACGTAGTACTCCAGGTTGACATCGCCGACTTTGGCCGTGGGCATGGGCGCCTCCTCGCATCGCGGAAAGTGACCGCTCGGTAGGTTAGTTTACGCGCGCGTCAGGGATTCGACAACCCGAACGGCGGGTGTATAATTGGGCCGCTTTTCGGGGGCATCAGCATGCGCAACTTCATCCTCCGCCGCCTCGCTCTCGTCGTTCCGATCATGCTGGCGGTCTCCTTCCTCACCTTCCTCATGTTCCGCGTTATCCCCGGCGACGCGGCCCCGTTCTTCTGCGGCTTCAACTGCACCGAGCCGGTGCTGGAAGACATCCGTCACGACCTGGGCCTGGACCGCCCCTGGTACGTGCAGTACGGCGACTGGCTGTGGGGGATAGCGCAGGGCGACCTTGGCGAATCGTTCTTCACCAGCCTGCCCGTGACGACGGAGCTGGAGCGGCGCTTTCCCGTCACCGCCGAGCTGATGGTCATGACCGTCATGTTCTCGCTTCTGCTGGGCATACCGCCGGGAATAATCTCCGCCATCCGCCCCAACGGAGTCTTCGATTGGCTGGCGCGGGTAAGCAGCGTGCTCTGGCTCTCCATCCCCACGTTCTGGCTGGGCTCGCTGGTCGTCACCTTTGGGCTCATATGGTTCAGCTATACGCCGCCGCAGTTCTACCACGGCTACGTATCCTTCTTCGACGACCCCTGGCTAAACCTGCAGCAGTTCTTCTTCCCCTCGCTCGTCTTCGCCCTGGCGATCGCCGCCGGCATCATGCGGCTCACCCGCTCCGCCCTGCTGGAGGTGCTGCGCAACGACTACATCCGCACGGCCTGGGCCAAGGGGCTGCGCGAGCGCACCGTCATCATGCGCCACGCCCTGAAGAACGCGCTCATACCCGTCGTGACGATAGTCGGGCTCCAGGTCGGCGGGCTCATCGGCGGCACGGTCGTCGTCGAGACCGTGTTCGGCCTGAACGGCATCGGCCTCTACACCCTGCAATCGATCCTCCTGCGCGACCTGCTGGTAGTGCAGACGCTGGTGCTGATATTCGCCTTCGCCTACGTGGTCATCAACCTGATGGTAGACGTGGCCTACGCCTGGCTGGACCCGCGCATTCGCTACGCCTGAGACTCCGGCCCGCTCTCCGCCGGCGGCGGGGGCGCATCCGGCGGCGGCGCGCTGGGCGTGGGCGTAGGAGCGGGGGCTCCCGGCTCGCCTTCCGGCGCGGTGTCCAGCGCGAACGGGGGATACTGGTCAACCAGGGATGCGTGGTAGCCGAGCAGGCGGGCCTGCCATCGCAGCACGCCGCGCTGGAAGTTGTACAGCCCCTCGGAGTACGTCTCGTTTATCAGCACCGAGATGACGGCGATTATCAGGATGACGAAGGAGACGATCCCCAGAATGCTCAGCACGAAATAGCTGGGGATGCTGTAGATGAGCCGAAGCAGGGCGGAACCTACGGTCGGGCTGCCGCTCGTCCTCACCTCGAAGCGAACGAACTCCTCCGGCTTCTCGGAAGGGAACTTGTCGATCACTAGGTACAGATACGCGCTCACCGCCATCAACCATCGCAACCAGCCGGCCACGCGCTCTCCGTCTTCCTCCAGATACTTCTCGCCGCCCTTGTTCGATGCCTGCACGGCAGCGAATGCTGGAAACACGAGGTAGATCGCCCAGCCGATCAACGAGAGGACAGCGTAGGCGATAATCGCTACGACGAGCCGTAGAAACAGCTGGGCGCGGTCGAACTTTTCCGGCCGCTGGACGTCGAAGATCACGGGGTAGTCGGTTGCCATGCGGGGCCTCCTTTGGCTCAGCGCCGTGTGGTGCGACGGGGCGCGTCGCGATACCGCGATAGTAGGCGCTGGCCCGCGATTTGTCGAGCGTGCTACGCTGTCTCCCTCTATGTCCCCCGGCGATGGACGCAGCAGGAGGAGTCAAGCCATGAACCAATACGCAATCGATCGCCTGCCCAGACGGCGCCGTTGGCTCGTCGCGGGCTGCGCTCTCGCCGTCGTCGCCGCGCTCGTCGCCTGCACCAACGGCGGCGACAGCGGCAATGGCGACGACAGCGAAGACAGGGAAGACAGCCCGGCTCCGGCCGCCAGCCCCACCACGCTGGCCCTCGACGATTGGATTGAGCAAGTCTGCGCCCTGGCCGTGGAGGCCGCCGACACGCTGGACGTGCCCGGCCCGGAGGACCCCGAGACGTTGACTCTGGCGGAACGCAAGCAGCGTGCCGCCGATGTCCTGGCGCCGCGGGCCAGGGCGCTCAAGGAGACCGGCCAGGACATCAGCCGGCTGGAACCGCCGGAGGAGGCGGCCGAGTTCAACGAGGTGCTGCGCATAACCATGCTCGACGTCGCCTCGATATGGCAGGACCTGGTGACTGAGGCCGAGCAGTCGGAGTCTGCCGAGCGTCTTAACCAGGCCAACGACGTGTTCGTCCAGACGCAGAACGAGGCCGATGCCGCGGTGCTGGCCGCCTACGACGCCCTCGACGACGAAACGACCGCCGCGCTGTCGGAGCCCGAGGACTGCGGCGTCTTGAACGACATCCGGTCCTGAAAGGGACCAGGCGTAGCGGAACGGTCAGCGACGGCGCGACGCTGCGATAGCTAGCGCTGGCCCGCGATTTGTCGAGCGTGCTACGCTGTTTCCCGCGATGTCCCCCGGTGATAAGCTCAGCTTCGGCGTCAACCTCTACCCCCACCAGTGGCGCGACGTCGTCCGCATCGAGGAGCTGGGCTACGACTCCGCCTGGACGTCGGAGCACGTCTTCTTCTACTTCCCCACGTTCGACGCCCTGACGCAGCTCGCGGCCATGGCGGCGCTCACCACTCGCATCCGGCTGGGCACGGCCGTCCTCCTCCTGCCGCTTCGACCGGCAGCGCTGGCCGCCAAGGAGATCACATCGGTCGAGGTCATCTCCGGCGGACGCCTGACTCTGGGCATCGGCGTCGGCGGCGAGTTCCCCAAGGAGTTCGAGGCCGTCGGCTCGCCGGTCAAGGAGCGCGGCGCCCGCACGGACGAGGCTATCGAGGTGCTGCGTACGCTTTGGACGCAGGACAACGTGACGTTCCACGGCCGCTTCACGAAGCTGGACGGCGTGACGCTGATGCCCAAGCCCCTCCAGCCCGGCGGCCCGCCGCTCTGGATCGCCGGGCGCTCCCAGGCCGCCATCCGGCGCGCCGGGCGCCTGGGCGACGGTTACATGCCGTACCTCTTCTCGCCGGAGCGCTACCGGGAAGGGCTGGCCGAGGTCCGCCGCGCCGCCGAGGAGGCCGGTCGTGACCCCGACGCCATCGAGCCGGCGCTATACCAGTTCATCTGCCTGGCCGGTAGCTACGAGGAAGCGAAAGAGCGGGCTAGCGCGGACCTATCGCGGCGCTACAACCAGCCGTTCGAGAAGATAGTCGACCGCTACGTGGTGATGGGGACGGCCGACGATTGCGCGCGGCGGCTGTCGGACTTCGCGGAGGCCGGCGCGCGGCACTTCCTGCTCGTTCCCATCGTGGACACGATCGCGGACTTCATGCCGCAGGTGGAGCGATACGCGGCGGAGATACTGCCCCGCTTCCGGGAGTAGGGCGTTAGCGCCGGTGCGACCGCAGCGGCGCCACGACGCCCCGGGACGCCGCCGAACCGCGCTTGCGTGGTCGCGCTTCCCAGGGCCACAGGGGGCCGAAGCGCAGACGCTGAACCGCCAGCCAGCCCAGCGTTAGATACAGGTCGCCCAGCATCAGGAGGTCCCGCCGCAGCGAGGGTGCCTTCGCCTTCCGCGACATCGCGCTCACCGTCCTTCGTACGCCGTACGAATCGAGCCTGCCGGACAGCCGCACCCCCGTACAAACCCATGCTACCCCCGTTGCCGGCGCTGTCAACCGGCCTCAGGTTGGACGCCTCGTGAGGACTTGACCGTTTCCTGAACGGCGAAAAGCTAGCCCGGACAGCCGGCCGGCGTGTACCCCGCGAACAGGGCGATGACATCGCCGATGTCGTTGTCCCCGTCCACGCTGGGGTCGGAGCGTGCGTCGTATCCGGCCGGGTTCAGTATCTTCCCGGCGAAGCTCTGGATCACGTCGCCGATGTCGGCGTCGCCGTCGCCGTTGCGGTCCGGTGGCCAGGCGTCGTGGCCGGCCGCGCCCGGGCACCCCGCCAGCCCGTCGGAGCGCAGGCCGCGCTCCTGGAGGTCGGAGAAGCCGTCATCGTCGTCGTCGCCGTCCGACGTGTTGACCACGGTATCGCCGTCCGTGTCCACGTCCGGGTCCAGGCAGTCAACCTGTGTGTCCCCATCGGCGTCCCACTGGGCGCCGGCCGGCGCCTCATCGATCGAGGTGTCGCCGTCATCGTCGGCGCCGTCGCAGCGCTCCGGCCGGCTGCCCGCGTTCAGCGGCAGCGAGCCCTTGGTGGCCTCGTCGATGTCCCAGTAGCCGTCGTCATCGTCGTCCGGGTCGCAGGCGTCGCCCAGACCGTCGCCGTCGGAGTTCTCCTGGCCGGCGTTGGCAACGGCCGGGCAGTTGTCACCGGCGTCCGGCACGCCGTCGCCGTCTGCGTCCGGGGGCTCCAGCAGCACCTCCACCGGGATGAGGCTGCTGGTCGTCGTGCCGTTTCCCAGCTGGCCGCTGACGTTATTGCCCCAGCACATCGCGCCGCCGCTGTCGAGCACGGCGCAGGTGTGGTTGAGCCAGGGCGATACGCCCGCCACGCCGCTGGCCAGGCCGGATACGTCCAGCGGCGACGGGCTGGCCGACGTTGTGCCGTCGCCCAGCTGTCCCCAAAAGTTGGCCCCCCAGCACTTCGCGCCTCCGCTTCCGGTCAGCGCGCAGGTGTGATCGAACCCCGTGTCCAGGCTGGCCACGCCACTGCCGAGGCCGGTCACGTCCACCGGCGTCAGTTTCGGCTCTGTCGTGCCGTCGCCCAGCTGGCCGCTGGCGTTCGTCCCCCAGCATTTGGCGACGCCGGCGCCGGTCAGAGCGCAGGTGTGCTGCGCCCCGCCGTCCGCCGCGGCCACGCCGTCGGCCAGCCCCACGACGTCAACCGGCGTCCAGCGGTCCATCGTCGAGCCGTCACCCAGCTGGCCGCCGATGTTGTAGCCCCAGCACTTCAGCCCGCCGCCATCGGTGATGGCGCAGGAGTGGTTCTCGCCCAGCGCCACGTCCGCTGCTCCGCTCGTCAGCCCCAGGACGTCGGACGCGATGATGTTCTCCGGGTGCTGCGAGGTCGACCCGTCGCCCACCTGGCCGTACAGGTTGTAGCCCCAGCACTTGACGCCGCCGGTGGCCGTCAGCGCGCAGGTGTGGGAACCGCCCGCCGCCACGTCCACCACGCCGCCGGTCAGCCCGGCCACATCTCGGGGCGTGGGCTGGTCGGCCGTCGAGCCGTCGCCCAGCTGGCCCCAGAAGTTGTAGCCCCAGCACTTGAGCCCGCCGGCCGCGGTCAACGCGCAGGTGTGGTTGAACCCGGAGGCGATGGCCGTCACGCCGTTAGACAACCCTACGACGTCCACAGGCGCAGTCCGGTCCGTCGTCGTGCCGTCGCCCAGCTGGCCGCTGGCGTTCTTCCCCCAGCACTTGACGCCGCCGTCCGTGGTCAGCGCGCAGGTGTGGAAGGCGCCGGA
Organism: Dehalococcoidia bacterium; assembly: GCA_040877915.1. Classification (GTDB taxonomy): domain Bacteria; phylum Chloroflexota; class Dehalococcoidia; order SM23-28-2; family RBG-16-64-32; genus JBBDNA01. The sequence goes on along the minus strand of JBBDNA010000012.1, from coordinate 5,512 downwards.
CGCGACCTGCTGGACGGATACGGCCGACGCGGGCGCGACTCTACCGCCGCCTGATAGCGCCGTCAGCGCCAGCAGCCCCGCGATAAGCAGAAGAAGATGAGTATGCCGCATCGCCACACCCCGCCGGCGTCACCGCCGCTACGGGTACGGCAATTATACGCCCGCCGCCGATAGTGGCCCGGCTAGCAGCTGGTGAGGATGACGCCTCCGCCGAAGAACAGGCCCACGTCGCCGACGTTGACCTGGCCGTTGCCGTTGGCGTCCGACCGGGCGGAGTAGTTTGGCTGGCCCACGGCCTGCAGGATCTTCCCCATACCGAACATGAAGGATACGTCGCCGATGTTGGCGGTGCCGTTGGGGACCGCGTCCGGCGGCCAGGCGTCCTGGATGTCCGGCATCGCCCCGGGGCAGTCGTCCAGCTCGTCGCTGGACATGTACTGCTCAACCACGTCCGAGAAGCCATCGTCGTCGTCGTCGGTGTCCGAGGCGTTCATGATCGTGTCGCCGTCGGGGTCGGCGGTTCCCATGCACAACGGGTCGGGCGTAGAGCGGCCGCTGAGTGCCGGCGGCTCGTCGATGACGGTGTCACCGTCGTCGTCGGTGCCTTCGCAGTGCTCCGGCGTGCTGCCGGGGTTGATCGTATCGGAGCCCTTCGAGGTCTCGTCGGCGTCAAGGTAGTTGTCGCCATCGTCATCGATGTCGCTTGTGTTGAGGATGGCATCGCCGTCAACGTCGAGATCGCACACGTCGCCCAGGCCATCTCCGTCGGTGTTCCGCTGGTCGGCGTTGGCGTTGTCCGGGCAGTTGTCGGCGATGTCCATATCCCCGTCGGAGTCAGGGTCCTCGCAGTGGTCGCCGGCGGTGGTGCCCGGGTGGACGTCGTTCTCCTGGTCGGGGTTGACCGTGTTCGGACAGTTGTCGACCGAGTCGTCGACGCCGTCGCCGTCGGCGTCGCCGCCGATGTCGCCGGTCGCCCCGCCGTTGTTGCGGGGGGTGTTGGGGCCGGACGGCGGCGGGATAGGCTCGGGGATCGTCTGGAGTGAGTATTCCATCGAGTTGTCGTCCGGAGTGAGGCCGAGGTTGTCAACGACGATGGCCTGCTTGCCGGTGATGGGCAGGTCTACGTTCACAGCGCTGCCGTAGTCCACCGTGCCGCTGTAGCCGGTGCCGTAGGCGACCGAATCGACCGGGGGACCGGCGGCCAGGCAGCTGGTGGACGCCTCCTCGAACGATACCTTACCGTCGGGCGCCTGCACCGGGTGGTTGCGGTCGCCCACGCCGGTCGTGTTCGAGGGTACCGTCATGAGGGTGTCGGGATCGATGACGGTCCCGTCCGAGAACAGGAAGTCCGGGTTGACGGAGGCGACGGCGTCGAACTCGGCCGTGGCGATGAGGATCGACGCGCCCATCGCCGCGCCGCCGACGTTGGTGGGGAAGGTGAAGGTGACCTGGGCCACGCCCGTCGCGTCGCGGAACCTTATCGTGTGCCCGCCAACGAGGTTCTGGCCGCCGGCGTTCATGCGCAGCTCTACGTACTGGATGTCCGCGTTGCCGTTCGCCCCGCCCATTACCGCGCCCACGCGCATGCAGTGGAAGGCCGCCGACGCCGGTGGGGCGCCGTTTCCGATCAAGGCTACGACGGCTACGGCCAGCGCTATCGCGCCGACCAGCAGCGTACGGGCGATGGGGATTCGATGCGGAGACGCGAAATACACAGCCGCCCTCCCTTGGGCTCGTCGACGGGCGATGTGACGATGCCGTAATCATACGCACAAACACGTAGTTGTCAACCGTCACGGGGCCGCCCGGCGAGGCCACTGAGGGCGCCGGCGAGCCCGTCAACCGCGCGGAGGGCTCAGCAGCTGGTGAGGATGACGCCGCCTCCGAACATCTGGGTGACGTCGCCCACGTTGACCGCGCCGCTGGCGTCGGCGTCGGACCGCCGCGAGTAGAACGGCTGGCCGGCCGTCTGCAGGATCTTGCCGCTGCCGAACAGCTGGACGACATCGCCGACGTTGGCGGTCCCGTTGGCGTCGGCGTCCGGCGGCCAGGCGTCGTGGCCTGCCGACGCCGGGCACGACGCCAGCTCGTCCGTCGACATGTCCCGCTCGCTCGCGTCCAGGAAGCCGTCGCCGTCGTCGTCTGTGTCGGCGTCGTTGGTGACCGTATCGCCGTCGGCGTCGACGCCCGCGCCGCACAGCGGGTCCGGCGTCGCCCGCCCGCTCAGCGCCGGCGGCTCGTCGACGATAGCGTCGCCGTCGTTGTCTACGGCGTCGCAGTGCTCTGGCGTGCTAGCGGCGTCCAGCACCACCGAGCCCTTGGCCGCCTCGTCCGCATCCCAGTAGCCGTCGCCGTCGTCATCCGTGTCTGCGAAGTCCTGCGTGCCGTCGCCGTCTGTGTCGAAGGTGTCGAGGGCGTCGATCTCGTTGCGGATCATCGCCTCGGCGGTCTCGATCACCGGGTAGAGGTTCGGGAACAGCAGGTCGTCGACGAGGAAGACGCCCAGGTAGCCGCGCTGGTTGTCGATCCAGGGGGAGAAGCCGAACTTGCCCTGGCTGCTGAGCTGGATGGCGTTGCCGTTGGCGTCGACGATGTCGCGCCACTCGCCGATGCCGTAGCGCCGGCCGTCGGGGTGCGGGTTGTACGCGATCGGGACGCCGAACGTCTGGTCCTTCTGCATCTCGTGCACAGTGCCGGGCGAAAGGATGACGGTGCCATTGTAGGTGCCGCCGTCGAGGAACATCTGCAGGAGCGAAGCGTAGTCATGGAGGTGCGAGAAGGCGCCACCCGCGATGCGTGGGTTCTGCGTGAATCCGTAGCCGGTGAACGTGAAGCCCATCGGGTTGCGCAGGCGCTCCTGGTAGAGTTGCGCCCACGGCTGGCCGCTGGCGACCTCGGCGACGCGCCCGGCGACCTGCATCGAGGCGCCGCCGTAGTAGAACTGTGAGCCGGGTGGCGCGACGAGTCCGGCCAGCCGGATCTGCTCGACGCAGTTGGCCAGCGTGATGGTGTAGTCGTCCATGCACGCGTGGTCGTCCACGAGGCCGGAGGTGTGGGACCAGAGCTGGCGCATGGTGATGGCGCCCATCTGGCCCGTCCACTCCGGCAGGTACTGGGAGACAGGGTCGTCGAGGCCCACGAGCCCGTCGTCGACCAGCGTCATGAAGGTGGCGGCGCTCAGCCACTTGGTGGAAGAGGCGATAGGGACGACCGTCGTCTCTGTGTAGGAGCCGAAGTACTCCTCGTAGATGACCTGGCCGTCCTTGACCAGGATCAGCGACGCGCCGTCGAGGCCCTGCGAATTTACGGTATTCTGGAGCAGCGTGGTGACGGCCGAGAAGTCGTATGGCGGGGGCGCGGCGCCAGCGTCCTGCGAGCTGCCGGAGGAGGCGAGGCAGGCCGCCGCGAGGGCGATCAGCAGCCCTGCCAGCGGACGCGCCATCGTGGGGGAATTATAGCAGGGAGGCGCGTTGACGCGCTATGGCGGCCCCCTGGCGCGCCGAGCCGCTTCAGCAGCCGGTGAGGATGACGCCGCCGCCGAACATCTGGATCACGTCGCCGATGTTCACGGCGCCGCTGGCGTCGGGGTCGGACCGCGCTAGTAGCACATCCCCTGGAACGCCCCGTCCAGCCTCAACTCGCAGGACATGATCGTCGGCATCATCAGCGGCGTCTGGACAACGAGCGTCAACGTGCCCCCGTTCGCCAGGTCACCCATCCCGTCCGGACGGTCGATGTCCAGGACCGTCCCGCCAGCACTGAACGCCTGGTTAGACCAGCTGACGAACTGCGAGTCCTGAGCCCAGAAGACCGACCGCACAGGATCGCTCCACTCGATGTGGACCTCATCCACGGGCATGCCGGTGTTGTTGGTGAACGTGACCTCCGTGCACTGCGACAGGATGTTGCCGCCGCCGTACAACTGCGCTACGTCGCCGATGTTGATGGCGCCGTCACCGCTGGGGTCAGAGCGAGGGTCGTAGTTGGGTGGGTTCAGGATCTTCCCCATGAAGGCCTGCACCACGTCGCCGATGTCGGCGTCCGTGTCCTGGTTGAAGTCCGGCGGCCAGGCGTCCTCCGCTGGGCTGTCCGGGCACACGTCCATCGGGTCGGTCCCCATGTTGAGCTCGGCGCCGTCGATGAACTCGTCCCCGTCGCCGTCACCCTCGCGACCGAGCACGGACACCGAGCCGTGCACGCCAGGGTTCGACCCGTGGGTGACGTAGATACGGTTGGTCTGGGGTGTCACGGCCACGCCTTCCGGCAGCGGCGGCAGGACCGTGGTGGACGCTATCGTCGATGTCATGCCGTCGATCACCTGCAGGGCGCCCGTCACGACGGTGCTATCCGTCACGTAGACCTTATTGATGGCCGGGTCCACCTTCAGCCCCTGGGCGAAGCCTCCGCTGGGCGAGCTGGTGTCCATAGGGATCGAGGCGAGCACCTGCTCAGTGCCTCCGTCGATAACGTCCACCGTCCCGGGTATCGTTGAGCTTGCCGGATCGAAAGTGGCGACGAACACGCGGTTCGTTACCGGGTTCACGCCTACTCCCATCGGGGCGTGGGTGGCGCCCAGGTCGATGGTGGTTGTGACGGTGTTGGTGGCGCCATCGACTACTGAGACGGTGCCTTCGCCGCCGTTGCCCACGTACACGGTGTTCGTGACCGTGTTCAAGTCGACGCCGACCGGGAACACTCCCACGTCGATCACGTCGACTACGCTGCCGCTGGCCCCATCGATGACGGCCAGGGCGTTGTCGAAGATGCTCGGAACGTAGATCCTGTTCGTCTCAGGGTTCACCGATACCGCAGTCCCGCTGAGGCTTCCCAGCGGCAGCCCGATCGTGCCGATCGCAGTGTCGCTGGCGCCGTCGATGACCGACAGGCTCGACGAGTTGGTGTTGGTGACGTATATGCGGTTCGTGGCGGTGTTCACGGCAATCGCTATCGGCCCGTCCTCCACCGGTATCGTCGAGACCACGGCGTCCGTGGCCCCGTCGATCACCGAAACAGTGTCGTCGTGGTAGTTCGAGACGTAGACGCGGTTGGTCAGCGGGTTGATCGCCGCGCCCAGTGGCCCGGCGCCCACGCTCGCGCTATCGATGATCGCGGGCGGCGCGGCGGCCGTGGAGGCGCTGGACAGCAGGAACAGCGCCAGGAGCGCTGGTACCAGGACACGCATAACTCTAGCCATTGATTCCGGCCTTTCCGTCAGATAGGGTTGCCGCGCCCCCATCATACGCCGGTCACACCCGCCGTCAACTCGTATTGGCCGGGCCGGGCCCCGCTCAGCAGCTCGTCAGGATGACGCCGCCGCCGAACATCTGGGTAACGTCGCCCACGTTCACCGCCCCGCTGGCGTCCGCGTCCGACCGGCGCGAGTAGAACGGCTGGCCGGCGGCCGTCAGGATCTTGCCGCCTCCGAACAGCTGCACCACGTCGCCGACGTTTGCCGTACCGTTGGCGTCGGCGTCCGGGGGCCAGGCGTCGTGCCCCAGGACGACGCGGCAGT
>JBBDNA010000011.1:0-20870 GCA_040877915.1 Dehalococcoidia bacterium | reverse complement strand
CACCCCAACGCCAACGCCGACGCCTACCCCAACACCCACGCCTACTCCCACGCCTACTCCCACGCCTACTCCCACGCCCACGCCCACCGCCACGCCCACCACCGGATCCATAACGATAGTCAAGGACGCGCAACCGAACGACTCCCAGGACTTCACGTTCACCGACAACATCCCCGGCTGCACTGTCGGCCCGCTGGATGACGATGCGGACGGCGCGTTCCTCAACTCCGTCACCTGCCCCAGCGTCACCCCCGGCACGTACACGGTGACGGAGACGCCGGTGCCCGTGGGCTGGACGGTGTACGACATCTCCTGCAGCGGCGACGCCGACTCGGGGTCGATCCTTGGCGAGGACAACGTCGCGATCGACCTGGACGCCGGCGAGAACATAATCTGCACCTTCGTGAACCGGATGGAAGGCGCCGGCGGCGTCGGCGGCGTAGTGAAGCAGTTCGTTAACCCGGCAGGCGAGCCCGCGCCTTCGCAGAACGCGACGGACGCGCGCGACGAGAGCCCGTTTGCCCGCTACCTGATGCTGGTGGCGCTCGCGGCCGGGACGATCGTGGTCGGCGCCTGGGTCGGCCGGCGTCGCTGGCTCGGCTAGACCGAACCGGCCTCGCGCAGCGCTCTAGTCTCGAATCGCCCTACTGAGGGCTGCTTACGTTCTCGGCCTCTGGCGCGCCCGGCTCGGCCGCCGGGTGGACGGATGCGCCCAGAGGTTCCGCCGGCAGGACTATCGTGAACGCGCTCCCCTTGCCGACCTCACTCTGCACCACGATCTCACCGCCGTGGGCGCGCGCGATCCAGTCCGCGATAGCGAGCCCGATGCCGGCCCCGCCGCTCCCCCTCGATCCGGCCACCGTCACCCGGTGGAACCGCTCAAAGATGAACGGAATCTGGTCGGCGGGGATCCCTCGCCCCGTGTCTTCGACGACCACTCGGGCGCTGACCTCGTCCCGGAAGAGCGAGAGCGTCACCTGGCCGCCGGCCGGCGTGTACTTGATGCCGTTCTCCACGATATTCAGGATCAGCTGCTTCAGCAGGTCGCGGTCGCCCGTGACGCTGACCTGGTCCTCGTTACCCAACCGCAGCTTCACCTCGGGCTGGAGATCACGCATGATGTGGTACACCTCCAGGCAAACGACGTCCAGCTCTACGGGCCGGCGGTCCAGCTCGTGGCCGGCCTCCGCCAGCGCCAGGTATAGCAGGTTCGTCGTGAGGCGGATCAGGCGCGAGGTCTCCCCGGACATGCGCTCCAGCTGCGCCCGCTTCTCCGGGTCCAGACCTTCAGTCATCAGGAGCACGTCAATATTGCCGCGCAGGGCCGTCAGCGGCGTGCGCAGCTCGTGGGCGACGTCCAGGACGAAGTTGCGTTGCTGCTGGAAGGCGCGGTCCAGCCGCTCCAGCATCGCGTCGAACGTGTCGGACAGGCGCTGTACCTCGGACGGCTGGCCCCGCGCCTCGAGTCGCCGCGTGAGGTCTGAGGCTTCGATCTGGGCGGCGACGGCAGCCACCTCCTCGATCGGACGCAGGGACCACCGCGACAGCCAGTAGGCCACCGCGAAGGCGACGACGACGGCGACGCCACCGACCGCCAGGAACAGCGTCCGCAGGCGGTCGAGCGTGGCCGAGATTGCGTCCGTGCTCTCCGCCACCTCCACGATCCCCAGCACCTCCCCGCCGACGGTCACGCTCACTGCGCGGACACGCACCTGCTCATCGCCACGGATGTCCAGATTGCGGCTGACCGCCTCCCCGTCCAGCACCCTCTCAATTTCGCCGTCCGACAGGGCGAACTCCTCGGGGTCGATGCTCTGGCTGGCGGCGACAACATTGCCATCGGCATCGCGCAGGAGGACCACGAAGCCGGAGCTGAGGCCGCCCACTGAGAATCTGTCCACCACATCCTGAAGCGCGGCCTCGTTCTCCACGCCGCGGATGAAGACCAGCGTAACCACCTGGTCGATGTCAGCGGTCAGGTCGTCGTCCAGATCGCTGGTGAGCGTGGTGCGCAGGGCGAAGCTGAGAACTAGGAAGATGACCACCAGTGCAGCCAGAAGCGCCCCCGTTATCCACAGGGTCAACCGCCAGCGGATGCTCAGGGACATCCGTTAGGCCTTGAGCATATATCCCACGCCGCGGACCGCGTGGATCAGGTCGGGCTCTCCGGGGCCGTTCAGCTTCTTGCGCAGGTAGCTCACGTACACCTTGATGGCGTCCGACTCGATCTCGAAGTCGTACCCCCACACCTTCTCGAAGATCGTCTCCTTGCCCAGGACCGTGCCCGCGTTGCGGGCCAGGAACTCCAGCAGCTCGAACTCCCGGGCCGTGAGGTCGATGCCGCGACCGGCGCGCACGACTTCGCGGCTGGCCGGCCGGATCGAGAGGTCGCCAACGGTCAACACCTCCTGCGCCTCGCCCTCTCGGCGGCGCAGGGTGGAGCGGACGCGGGCCAGCAGCTCGTCGAAGATGAACGGCTTCGTGACGTAGTCGTCGGCGCCGGCGTCCAGCCCGTTCACCTTGTCGCTCACAGAATCGCGAGCGGTCAGCATGATAACGGGCACGTCGCTCTCGCGGCGCAGGAGGCGGCAGACCTCCACGCCGTCGATCCCGGGCAGCATCAGGTCCAGGATCACCAGGTCCGGCGGCGCCTCGCGGGCGGCATCCAACCCCTTCTCCCCCGTGGACGCGACCGCGACCTCGTACCCCTTCTGGGTGAGCCCCAGCTCTATGAAGTCCGATATGCCGCGCTCGTCCTCTATGACGAGTATTCTGGCCAAGGCGCCGCCCTCGTTAGAACCTTGTTACCGGAATGGAATGCCATATCTTTTTCGTATCCCCAATTGTACATGTGACCGCCGCGCCAGGTCTATCGCGGCCGGCCCACCGATTCGCTGTTATGTCCGCTTCTCACCGTTCTGTTACCGCTCTCTAACCGTCCCTTAACCGTAGGCTCCAGAGACGGTGGTAGATTCATTTCAAACACACGACGGAGCGGCTTCAGAAGCCGCACCCCCCTCCCTCCGTCAGTGTGAACGGGTGAGTCGGTCGTATCGGGACGACCGACTCCCTTCTTTTTGTAGCGCTCAATCCCCCTAGCACGGGCCGACGCTGACCCCATCCTGTTGCCACTGACAGCCCGATATGCCGGCATTCTGCCCGACGATCGTCAGGATCAGCGTGCCGCCGCCGCCCAGATAGCCGGCGGGCCTCCCCGCCTCCAGGGACAGCCCATCGCCGCTCAGAACACGATCGCTCCAGCCGGATAGCTCCGAGTCTCTGACTATCGCTATCCGCGTAACTGCCGCGCCCCAGACGATCTGCACGCCGTCCACTCCGCCACCGCTCTCGTTGGCCAGCGATAGGCGGGTGCAGGAGGAGAGGATGTTGCCGCTGAATAACGCGATGAGGTCGCCGACATCCACGTCGCCGTCGTCGTTGGCGTCCGATCGGGCGTCATTGCCGTTGGGGTTGAGAATGCGTCCCGATAGGCCCGCCAGCACGTCGCCGATGTCAGAGTCACCGTCGCGATCGAAGTCAGGCGGCCAGGCGTCGTGGTCGCCATTGGCGGGGCAGGCGGCGAGCGAATCGGTGCCCATCGATTGCTCTTGCGCGTCCAGCATCCCGTCGCCGTCGTCGTCTGTATCGGACGCGTTCAGGGTACCGTCACCGTCCGTGTCGACGCTCGGGTCGAGGCAGTCCCGGACGGTGTCACCGTCGATGTCCCACTCGGCCCCCGGCGGCGCCTCGTCGCTGGTCGTATCGCCATCGTTATCCACACCGTCGCACACCTCCGGCGTGCTGCCGGCGTCCAGCGGGTCCGAGCCCTTCTGCGCCTCCGTGGCGTCCCAGTGCTCATCGCCATCGTCATCGGGGTCGCAGGCGTCGCCGTCGCCGTCACCGTCTGTGTCCTCCTGGCCCTGGTTGGCCATCGACGGGCAGTTGTCCAACGCGTCGGCCACGGAGTCGCCGTCGCCGTCGGGCGACGGGATCGGGGTCGGGGTGGGTGTGGGCGTGGGTGCCGGCGCCGGCGTGGGGGTCGGCGTTGGCGTTGGCGTCGGCGTAGGCCCGAGGCCGCACTGGAGATCCGTCAGGCCCACCGCCACCCAGGCGTCGCGGGTGGACAGCTGTTGCTGCGATCCGTCCCCGAACAGCGTCTCCGCCGCGGCCTCCGTGGCCGCGCGCGAATCGCACATGTCAGCGGTGGAGGGCAACGCGGCGAAGCCCAGGAAGAACACCCGCTCCGCGTCCGCAATCCCTATTCCTGTCACCGTCAGGTCATTGTCCTGCGTATCACCGTCGCTGCAGTGGGCGGAGCTGTGACCGGGGGGATTGGCGCAGCTGGCGTTGAGACCGCCCTCCACCAGCAGGTAGTAGGCATGGTTGGGAATCGCGCTGTTGGAATGGACGCCGCCGTTATCCTCGCCGGTCACGATGAACTCCAGGTAGTGGTCCGGGTCCGCGTCCTCTTCCGGATCGGCCATATTGCGGAAGCCGGGGACGCTGTCCAGGCCCAGCGTCACATCCTCGGCTACCCACCAGTCGGCGCAGGTAAGCTGGCCGGCGGCCTTCACGCAGTTGCTGGAGTCCGGCTCCGGCGCGAAGAACTCCAGGCTGCTGCCCATGATGTCGGAGAACGCCTCGTTCAGGGCCCCGGGCTCGCCCTGATACACCAGATCGGACGTGCAGTCCGTGATCCCGTGTGCGTGCTCGTGCCCGACGATGTCCATTCCGCCGCTGAACTCCCTGCGGTTGGCGCCGTTGCCGTCGCCGTAGACGGTGTATGTCCCGTCCCAGAAGGCGTTGTTCACGTTGAAGCCGTAGTGCGCCACGGACTGCATCGCGGAGTACCCGCAATCGGCTATCCAGTCCAGCCCGTGCGCTGCCAGCAGATACTCGTCCGTCTCATGGGCGTAGTAGTGCGCGTCGACCAGTGCCGGCTGGCCGGGCGATTGGCGGTTGCCGGTTACCAGGTCCCACTCGTCGTTCGCATCAAGCGCGTCTTCGATGAAGGGGCCGTTATTGCCATAGTCGTAGGTGTGCTGGCGGCCATCCGCAGACAGGAGCCGGAAGTTCGGGCCAATGACACTCGTCAGGCCGGTCAGGTCCTTCGTATCGCCCTTGACCCCGGTGCCCTCACTCGTATCGACGGCGTTGTAGCGGGCCAGCACGCGGCCGCTGGCGGCGTCTATCCGGTGGAACCAGCGGTTGCCGGGCTGCCGGCTTTCGACCTCGTACAGGTAACGGCGGCTCTGAGGGTCGATGAGTAGCTCCGTCCGCCGGAACTGCGCCGGCCCCGTCTCTCGGCCGGCGATCTGGACGGCGAGCGATGACGCTATCTCGCGGGAGTTGAGCGCGACGATATCCGGAAAATACGAACCGACGACTGTTCTCGCGGCGCCGGAGCTGTCGCGCAGGACGGTCAGCTGCCCCCCCAGCACCTCCGCCGGCCCGAACGTCTGCTGATAGCGCTCGTAGGTCAGGCCGTATGCCTCGAGGTCGAACGCCGTAACCAGGCGCGTGTCCTCGGGAACCTCGAACTCGGCGGCCTGCCGGCCCGCCAGGGCCCGGAATCCGGACTCCGTGCCCGATGCGGCGCCACCGCCGCCCCCTGCCGCCAGCGCTGTCGCCAGCGCTACGAGCAGCATGCTCAGGACAGCCGCGCGCCATCTCATGTCGAGCCGCTCCCGTCCCACGCTGCCATAAATCGCACTCACCCCCTTGGTAAGGAGATGGTAGTCTCGCGCCGGAAGGCCGTCAATCGCCCGCTTGTGCTAATCTGAACCTATGTGTGTGTTCTGCCCTGCAAGTCGTCATGCTCGCCTGGCCCTGACTGTCCTCACGCTGGCCTTGGTCCTGGGCCTGGCCGCCTGCAGCGGCAGCGGCGGCGGCGAAGACGAGGAGAGCGAAGAGGTTGTCCTGTTTATCGAGGCGGACCTGGGTGATGAGACGGCAGACATAGAACCGCAAACGCTTATGGAGTCGATCGCCGCGGTGCTTGAGCGCCGGGCGGAGGCCTTCGGTGCGAAGGAGATCGATATCCAGATAGACGGCACGCGGCTCACGGCCACACTGGGCAGCGGCATGTCCGCCGATGAAGCGCGTCAGGTCTTCCTGAAGCGGGGGATCCTTGACATCCGGCAACCGTTCCGGAACCCGGAGGGAAACATCGTGTGCCAGCCTGCGAGCGGGGAGCGGTTCGCCGTACCGACGGAGGCTATTGCCTACGACACGAGCGATCCGGCGGCCCGTCCCCTCCCCCGGTGCGCCGGCGAAGGGGGGCAGACCGGCGACATAGTCTGGGCCTCGCCGGCGAACCCCGGGGCGGAAGCGACGGTGGGTCTTCCCCTGGCGGTAGCCAGCGCGGAGGTGGACAGGACCCAGGCTGCGGCGGTATTCATCACGCTCGACTCGCAGGGAACCGTCAACCTGCAGCAGATAACCGCCGGTCTCCTCGGCTTCCCGCTGGGGATATTCGTAGACGGCGAGCTGATGGCCGGTCCCACCGTAGAGGAGGCTATCCTGGACGGGCTCCTGGTCATCGCCGGGTTACCGCTGCCGGCGGCGGACATCCTCGCCGCACAGATTGGCTCGGGTTCGATCCCGTTCACCCTGACCGAAGCCGCTCCCGACTAGGGGGGCGGAATCACGTAGTGGACCGTCGGCAAGAACTCGCTGCCCAGACAGGTCAGGAAAGCGGGCTGCTCCAGGATCACATACAGGGAGCAGTCCGTATAACCGGCGCCAAGCGGAGGGTCTATCTGGTAGGTACCCTCATCGCCGCAGGTAGCCACGGACTCCTCCTGGTCCAGGATGCACTCCACCAGGACGCCGGTGTCCTCAACTGCGTCGCCCGCGGTCGGCTCGGCCAGCGGCGTCCCAGAAGGCGTCTCCTCGGGAGTCGCCTCGCCGTCCGGCGTCTCGTCCGGCGAAGGGGAAGCCTCGCCGGATTCCGTCGGGGAAGCCGTCCCCTCACCGGCGCTCTCCGTCGAATCCGCGCCTGGAGTTCCCTCTCCGGAGGTTGACGGCGTTTCGGAGCCGCCGCCACCGCCGTTACAGGCGGCCACAAACAGCACCAGAGATGCCAGCGCGAGGACGAGTCCGTATCTGAACATGGGCTGTCAACCAGTGTAGCTGCTGGGATTTGTACTGTACAGACGGCGCCTAGCCCGCCTCCAGGAAGACGATGTGCGCCTCCCCGGAATCGATGCGCTTCCCATCGGGCCCGTCGCCGCCCGCCGCCGACACGATGATGTCGTTGAGGCCGTCGCCGTCAACGTCGGCCACCAGCAGCGAAAGCCGTCCGAATACGCCGCTTCCCAGCGTATCGTCTTTGTCCTCGCCTGATAGCACCATGTCCGGCGCCTGCGCCGCCAGGTCCAGCGTATCCGGCAGCCCAGCCGACCCGAAGTAGACGTACACCTCGCCGGAGTTGTTCAGCGAGCCGTCCATCCCGTCGCCGCCCGTCGCCACGAGCAGCAGATCGGCCAGCCGGTCGCCGTTGAGGTCCGCCAGCGCCACCGCGCGACCGAGACGGTCGCCCTCGTCGGCGGCCAGGATGCGCGTCGCGCCCTCGCTGGAGGCCGCGCTGATGCGGCCGGACGCCAGGAGACGGCCGGGCACCAGATAGGCTTCGCCCGAGAGGTTACGACCGTCGTCCAGTCCGTCGGCGCTGACCGCTCCCAGGAGCAAGTCGCCCAACCCGTCCCCATCGACGTCCCCGGAGGCGGCGGAGTGGCCGGCCTGGTCTCCCGGTCCCAGGCCCAGCACTGTGGCGCGCGGCTCCTCTCCGGCGATGTCGATCTCCGCCGGTAGCGAGTCGCCGCCCGGGATCACGTACGTCTCACCGGCGCCGCTGAGGGCGAACGGGGCCGGCAGCAGCAGGTCGGCCACGCCGTCCCCGCTGACATCGCCCGCCGCCACGAACTCCCCCAGACGCCCGTCCGCCTCAGACCCATACACGATCACGTCCTGCCCGGATGCCGCCACGTCAACCGCCGCCAGCGCCGGCGAGCCGAACACCACGTACACCTCCCCGGCCAGATTTCGCTCGTTGTTCGGGCCGTCCGCCCAGAATGAGCTGATGACCAGGTCTCCGAGTCCATCGCCGCTAACGTCGGCCACGGCCAGCGCGAACCCCGCGAAGTCTTGCGACTCCGCCCCGAAGACCACCGCGTCCCCACCCTCCGCCAGGTCTACGACCGGCGGCAGATCGGGTGAGCCAAACACGACACGCGCCTCCCCGGCCTCCGCGCGCGAGTTGTCCGGCCCGTCCGCGGACGGCGCCCCGACTACGAGGTCGTCGATGTCGTCGCCGTTGAGGTCGCCCGCCGCCAGGGCACGGCCGCTGTCGTCCCCCGCGTCCGCTCCGTAGACGGTTACGTCCTGCTCGCCGGCGGCGGCGTCCAGCGCCACGCCGCGCTCCAGCGGCCCGTAGAAGACATAGACCTCGCCGGCGTCGGCGCGGCCGTTATCCGGGCCATCGGCCCGCGCCGCTGCCATCGCCAGGTCCGGCACATCGTCGCCGTTGAAGTCGCCCAGCGCCAGGCCGGCGGCGCTGTCACCCGTCTCGGCAGCGTAGAAGGACGCTCGCTCCCCCGGCCTCACGTCTCGAGCCTCCACCGTCGAAACGGGCGTCGCCTCTATCGTGGACGCCGGCGCCACTGTCGGCGAAGCGTCCGGAGTCCCGGCCGGGCCGCCGCCGCCGTTACAGGCGATCACCAGCCCCAACGCGGCGAAGATGGCCGGCCAGCCGGCCCTAACCGGCAGCTTCGCGATTGGCGCGCAGGATCTGCCCAGCCTCATCCCGCACTCTTCCTTATATATAGGGGACGCCTGGCCGCCGATTGCGCGTCACCACCACGCAACGGTAGAATTCGAGCATACCCCATGACTAACCCACGAACCCAGGCGACACGTCCGCGGCGGGCAACGATGCCGCTCCTGGCCGCCACGGTCTCGCTTCTGGCCGCGCTGCTCCTGGCCGCCGCCTGCAACGGTGACGGGAACGGCAACGGCGATGGCGACGGCGCTGACGGCGACAGCGATGACGCCACGCCGGGCGCTACGCCCACCGCAGAGCTCAGCGAGGACGCCAAAGCGACGGCCGAGGCGCTCCGCTCTGAGGTCACGGGCAGGATCGCCTTCGCTTCCATCGTCGACAAGGCCGCGGACATCTTCGTCATGAACGCCGACGGCTCCGATCGTACCAACCTGACCGAGAATCCCGCCAACGACGCCGACCCCGCCTGGTCCCCGGACGGCTCTCGCCTCGCGTTCTCGTCAGACCGCGACGGCAACCTGGACGTATTCGTTATGAACGCAGACGGCTCCGACGTGACCCAGCTAACCACAGACAAATCCAGCGACTCCAACCCCTCCTGGTCGCCCGACGGTAAGCAGATCGTCTTCGTCTCCGGGCGCGACGAAACGCCCGACATCTACGTGATGGACGCCGACGGCGCCAACCCTGTCCGCCTGACCGAGGATCCGCCCGCGGACTCCCAGCCAGCCTGGTCGCCCGACGGCGCGAGCATCGCCTACGTCTCCATCCGTGAAGAGAACCCGGAGATCATCGTCATGAACGCCGACGGCTCGGATCCCGTCAACGTCACCACCCTGGAGGCCTCCGATTCCTACCCGGCCTGGTCTCCGGACGGCGAGCGAATCGTCTTCCACTCCACCCGAAACGGCCTGTCCGACATCTACACGATGCGGCCGGACGGCAGCGACGTCGTGAGGATCACCGAGGCGCCCGAGACCAACGACGCCTTCGCTTCCTGGTCCCCCGACGGGGAGTTCATCGCCTTCGTGTCCGACCGAGACGGAGATTTCGAGATCTACGTCATGGAGGCGAGCGGCGCGGCCCAGGCGCGCCTGACCGAGAACCCCGGCGCCGACCGCGACCCCGTCTGGACCGCCCAGTAACGCCACCTCAGTCGAGGTTGTCCCTCATACGGCTGGCCTGCAGCTCCGCCAGCTCGGCAGCCTGGTCCATCAGGGCCTCACGATCGTCCGATCCGTCAATGGCCGAGGAGATATGCAGAAATCCCCTGGCTTCGCCCTGCCGCAGAATTATCTGATCGTCTATCACCAGCACCGGCGTCTGATTCTCGCCCAGCAACACTACAGCCGAGACGCGCAGCCAGAACGTCTCGTCGGCGAAGGATCGATCGATCTCCTGGATCTCCGTATCTTCCCCGAAGCCCAGGATGTCCGCCCAGTCGGCGTCACGCGCCTCCTGCACATCCTCAGCGAAGGAATCGCCCGCTCCGCCGGCGCCCTCGTACAGGCTGGCCGCGCTTTCAACGCCGAATACGGGGAACTCCACTTCGTCGGCCTGATCTCGCGCCATAGCCACGCTGTAGCCCAGGATGCGGCCCTGGTCTTCCAGCTCCGCCAGCCGCTCCTCGTCGCCCAGGGCCAGGTCTTCGTTCGTCGTCGTTACCGCGCTGTCCTCCACGTACGGCTCACCAATGTCCTCGGCGGCCAGCACCATTCGCAGAAGCGCCTCCTCCGGCTCCAGGGGTCCGCCGTTCCCGCCCTTGCACGCGGCCATCGCCAGCGCCGCCAGCAGGGCCAGCGGTACCAGCCACCGTACATCCGTCTTCAATTTCATGTGCCGCCTCTCGTTCCTCCCGCCGCACCACCAATCCACAAAACCCGGGCGCGGCGCGTCTTCCACAATATATAACCCCTCAGCCCTTGAATATATAACCCTGCCCGGCGCCTGTGATCGCGGATTTCCCTTCCTTGCGGCTGCGTATGGCAGAGGCTACCATTAATATCAACATGAGATTGCGAAGGATGGCTCTGCTCCTGCCGGTCCTGGCGTTGCTCCTGCTGGCCCTGGCCTGCGACAACAAGGACAACGACTCCTCCGGCGACACCCCCTCGGCCAGCCCCTCGGCGGACGAGTCGCCGCAAGCCACCGGCGAGGCGACGGCCACCCCGGCGCCGGACGGAACACCGGCGCCGCCCGACGGGGAGGGTACCCCCGTAGCCCTGCAAACCGACGTGCCAGCCTTCCGTGCCCAGTTCGACGAAGTGATTGAGACCACGCTCCCCTGTGACTACGACCAGGAAACGGGCATCGTAGACTGCAGCGCGCAGGACACCGACATCTACCTGCTGGACGAGCCGCTGGAAGGTGAAACCGTCAAGTGCCGGGCCATGATCATAAGCGAGGGCGACGTCGGCGTTTTCTGCCAGACCGATCCAGAGGTACAACCTGTGATCAGCGCTGACTACGCATTGCCGGACTACGCGCTGGACTAGCGCCGCCGCACCTGGGCCCCGGAAACCCGATTTTCCCGCGAATTACCCCCTGAACCACGAATCCGTGCGCCTCCCTTCGGCGTATGATATTCCAGCATCGACAATTCGGATTGGGGGTGCGCGATGCGGTACTTGAACATCGTTCGTTTGCGGCTGGCCCTGGCTATGCTTGTCCTGGCCACGGCGCTGTTCGCTTATAGCGCTGATTCCGCGGAGGCCAGCTCGCTCTTCCGCGCGGAGCTGGACGGCGCGCAAGAGGTGCCGCCTACGGCGTCTCCGGCCACCGGCACCGCTACGGTGGTCCTCAACGACGCGGAGACCATGGCGTCCATCACGCTGGCCTTTACGGCCTCCGAGCTGCTGAGCCCGCAGATAGACGCGCACATCCACGGACCGGCGGCGCCGGGCGTGGACGGGCCAATCGTCTTCCCGCTACCGACACAGGGGGGCTTCGTGGGCCTGCCCTGGCCCCTTACGCCCGCGGACGTGGCGAACCTGAAGGCGGGCCTGCTGTACATCAACGTGCACACCGTCACAAATCCCGGTGGCGAGATCCGCGGCCAGCTCCTGGAAGCCTCCGTGGGGGGCACCGTGGAGTTCGCCGATGATCAGTCTGGCGCCGTTCCCGCCGAATCCGGCGAGTCCTCCGGCGGCCTCTCGCTGCCCCTGGCCGGAGCTATCGCGGGGATCGCGGCCGCTGCCGTAGCCACGATCGCAGCCGGCTGGTACGTCAGGGGACGCCGGCCCGGGTAATAGAGCCGGCATCTCCTGAACGTTAACGCTAGCTAGGCGGCTCTACGGAGATGTCGCCGTTCAGGTCCCGTATGTCCACCGTCAGGTCCATCGTGAACTGGCGGCCGCTGGGGTACGCCGCGTCAGCGCGCGACTCGATGCGGACCGGCACCTCCCCATCCTCCGTCAGCCACAGGGTCACGTCGAAAGTGTCCAGCACGCGCCCCATGTCGCTGTTCGGGCCCCAGAGGTCGGCCGTCGTCTTCAGCTTCAGGCCCTTCAGCTCGTAGCGAAGCGTGTCTTCGCCGTTTACCGACTCCTCCTCGGGAGTTACCCCCTCGAGCTCAACGCCGGTGAGCGCGCCATCGCACACGTCGAGGATCGGGAACGGCACCGGTTGCTGTGATGGCGTCCAGCGATCGTTCAGGAACGCCCATCGCTCCTGGCCCACAAAAATCAGGTGCAACTCGCCGCCACCCTCGGTCGCCACAATGACGTCGAGCTTGTCCGGCCTCTGGTAGGTGCCGTCAAGCTTCTGGCTCAGGCTGAAGTCCGGCGAACCGGGCTGCAGCGCGTAATCGCCGATGTCAACGTCCGGGTCCACTTCCCCCTCCAGCATCGGCGTGTCCAGGGCGTAGTCTATCGTGTAGGTGAACGAGCCCGCTCTGGCCAGGGGCTCACACAGCTCCGTCACTTCGGCCACCGGATCGGAGCTCGATCCATCGCACGCGGACACCATCGCCGCTCCCAGGAGCGCGACCGCGAAAGTCAGGATAGCGGTCCGCATGGTCACCTCCCTTATGCTTGCCAAGCGCGCCGGAGGCTGGTTACGGGCAGTCCACCGGCGAGATGCATGTGCGCTGGGGGTGGTTGTTCGTGCTGCCCACTACCCAGCTCTGCAGAATCGGCTCAATCAGATCCGTCTCCGGCTCCTCGGTATTCATCTGCGCCACCGCCTTGTAGGCGTAGTTGATCCCGCCGATCTTGAATTGACCGGTGACCGTCCAGCCGATGTCTTCCACTTCTCGCACGGTGAACCGGACACCCTCGATCTGAAGCTCCTCCACCACCTCGCCCGGCTCCACCTCCGCCGGCTCCGCCAGCTGCCCTGTGAACTCGAATCGAATCGCCCCCTCCGGCAGGTCCTCCGGCTTCACGTCCCTGGCGATGTTCGCCGCCACCACCGTCTCCTCCGGCCCCACTTCCTCATAGGTCTTGTCCAGGATGAACCAGTTGTCCGGTAGGCTGAAGGCTATCGTCTCCCCTTTGTACGCCTTGGTCTCCTCCGAAGGCTCCAGCACCGGCGTCGGCGGCGGCTCATCGTCGTCCGAATCGGTCGCGGACGAACCGCCACGGCAAGCGGCGCCCAGCCCGACCAGGAGGACCAGCGCGCCCAGGATCAGCCACCTACTTCTGGAAAGCATCGTTTCTATTCTAGCCTATCGGCGTGTTTCGCCCAATTCGTTGACTCAGCCAACGCCGCTTCAATAACATGACGCCATGTCCTCACGCAGAGTCCGGCCCCTATGCCTGGCCCTACTGGCTTCCCTGATCCTCATCGCGGCGTCGCTCGCCGCCTGCAACGGAGGCTCCGGCTCGTCATCGGACGAAACGGCCACGCCGCCGCCGGAGGAGACGCCGCCGGCGCCCCTGGACATCTTGGGCCCGACCCGCGACCTCGCCGCCGACCCGGCGCCGACCACGGTCTTCGGCATCGACAGCGAGGACTTCGCGGACGGCCTATCCCAGCTGGCCCACGGCGACTTCAATGACGACGGCCTCGACGATGTCCTGATCGGCGCTCCCTTCGGCGACGGGCCCGACAACTCGCGCGAGGACGCCGGCGAGGCTTACGTAATCTTCGGCGGCGACGATCTGCCCGAAAGCATCGACCTCGCATCCACGGACGAGCGAAGCGTCACGATCTTCGGCGGCGCCGTCGGCGACAACCTGGGCTTCTCCGTCCTGGGCGCTGACCTTAACGGAGACGATGTCGACGATGTGATCGTCGGCGCGCCGGGCACCACCGGTGTCGAAGACCCCCGGACCGACCAGGGTGAAGTCTACGTCTTCTTCGGCGCCCAGGACCTGGGCGGGTCCCTGGACATCAGCGAAGAGCCGGAGTCGGCCCGCATCACCGGCGCGGAGGGGTTCAGCCGCGTGGGCCACGCCATAGCCGCCGGCGACGTCAACGGAGACGGGGACAACGACCTCGTGCTCGGCGCTCCCTTCGCCGGCCGCCATCCCGATACACCGCCCGGCAGCGAGCGCACCACCGTGGGCGAGGTCTACGCCATCTTCGGCGGGCCCGGCTTCGGCGGATACACCAGCATCATCACCGGCCAGCAGGACTTCGCGATTGGCGGCCAGGAGGAAGAGGGCCAGTTCGGCGCCGCCGTCGCCGTGGCGGACCTCAACGAGGACGGCATCGGCGACATCATCGCCGGCGCCCCCCAGGCCGACCCACCCTCCGGCATCGCGGATGCGGGCGCGGCCTACATCTTCTTCGGACGCGCAGACCTCGGCGGTCGCATCAGCATCCAGGACGGCGCTCAGGACGTGCTAATACCCGGCATCGGCGAGACCGACAACCTGGGCCTGCCGATTGTCGCCGGTGACTTTGACGGTGATGGCGTGGACGATGTCGGCCTGGGCGCGCGCGGCGCCAGCGGCCTGGGCGGATTGCAGGAGAGCAGCGGCGCCATCTACCTCGTGCTCGGCGGCGACCTTCCCGATAGCGTGGACCTGGCGGGCGAGGGCGGGCTGCCGGGCGGCCGTGTGGTTGGCATCTTCGGCGGGCTGGCCGCGGCCCTTGTCCCCTCGGCGCTGGCCGTTGGTGACCTCAACGGCGACGGCGTGGACGACATCGTCGTCGGCTCCAGCTTCGCCGCCGGGTCAGCGGAGCGCGTCGCTTCCGGCATCGCTTACGTCGTGCTGGGCGCCGAAGAGATAGGCCCGGCCAATCTGGCCACCGGCAGCCACGGCCTCGCCGTCGTGGGCGCGGCCGAAGGAGACTCCCTCGGCGCCGCCGTCACCATCGCCAGCGTCAGCGGCGAGGGGCCTCGGCTCATAGCGCTGGCCACCAGAGCCGCCGGCCCCGGCGACCGCGCCGACTCCGGCGCCGTCTACATCGTGGACGTCTCCTTCGAGGAGTGACCGCAGGCAGAGGCGGCTTCCCTCGCGTTGACGCTCGATACAGGGTTGCCTACAATTACGGCCACAGTGCGGTTTAGTCGGTTGGGATCCTTGACTCGCAGGTTTCGCCCTCTCCTTCTTCTTGGCGGCGCCATTCTGCTCGCCGCCGCCTTGTCCGCAGCCTGCAAGGAGAGCGCGGACGAGGACGCATCTGACACGCCCGCGCCCGGGGCCACGAGCGTGGCGACCGCGACAGGATCGCCGGAGCCCGCCATACAGCTCTCGCCGCAGCCGCCCGAATCCGATCCGTCACAGAACGTCTTCACTCACCCCGGCTTCGAAGACTGCCCCGACTCCGATGTCACCCCCTGTGGCGAATGGTTCGCCCTCAAGCCACCCGACTTCGAGGTGACATCGGACCAGGCGCACTCCGGCGACAGGAGCGTCCACCTCAAGATGCGACAGGCAGCGGATGCCGAAGGCGTCGCCATCAACTACCTGGTGCAGGAGGTGAACCCCACGGAGTTCCCGGAGGTCATCTCCGGCGCGTACCGCGTGGACAACTGGAAGCGCGGCACGGAGAAGCAGTACCTCCAGTTCGTCGTCATCGTCTGGGGCGCGGCGAACGCTCCCACGGACCCCAACGGGGAGCGATTCGGCAACCACCAGATCCGTTACCTCCTCACCGGCATCGATAGCGACCCATTCCAGATCGCCAACGCCAAATTCGTTTACATCCACGGCAAGGAGCCCGTACAGGGAGAGTGGGTGCCGTTCGAGGTCAACGTGAAGCAGGACTTCCTGGACCTCTGGGGAGAGGTCCCCACCGGCTACGAGCGCGTTCGCCTGTTGTTTGAGGTGCGCTACGACGATAAGGTGCCCGGTGACCCGGCCGAGGCGGACGTCTACTACGACGACCTCTACTTCGGCCCGGCCGAAGGCTCGCCCGCAGGATAACGTCCCGCCGGTGGGAGCCCCGCGCCCCGCAGCCGCCGCTCTCCCGCCACTTACCCTTGCCATTGCCCTCACCCTGGCCGCCCTGCTGGCGGCCTGCGGCGGAGGCTCCAGCTCGACGCAATCGCCGACACCCGCCGGCTCCGTGACGCCAGCGGATTCCACGCCCGGCGCGTCCGGCGTCTGCAACGTCGACCTCGCCGCCGAGGCGCCGGACGCCACACTGTTCGGGGCCGGCGCCGGCGACTTCCTGGCCGACCGCTTCTCCCTGGCCAGCGGCGACTTCAACGACGACGGCATCGACGACATCCTCGTCGGCGCCCCCCTCGCCGACGCGCCCGACGACTCCCGCGCCAGCGCTGGTGAGGCCTACGTCGTGCCCGGAGAAGAAGACCTGGCCGGAGACCTGGACCTGGCGCAGGACGCCGCCCTCCTCACCGTGATCGGCGGCGCCGGCGGCCACAACCTCGGCTTCACGGTAGCCGCCGGAGACGTCAACGGCGACGGCATCGACGACGCGATCGTGGGCGCTCGGTTCGCCGGGCCCAGCGCGGAGGCCCAGTCCGGGGAAGGCGAGGCCTACGTCATCTTCGGCGGCGGCGATCTTGGCGGAACCCTGGACATCGCCGCCGGCGAGCCCGACCTGACGATCGTCGGCGCCGACCCCGGCGACTTCCTCAGCATCGCCCTGGGCAGCGGCGACGTTAATGGCGACGGCATCGACGACATCATCCTGGGCGCCGCCGGCGGCGACGGGCCCGATAACGGACGCCAGGAATCGGGCGAGGCCTACGTCGTCGCCGGGTCCGAGGACCTGCCCGCCCGCATCGACCTCGGGGAGGAAGAGCCCTACCTCACCCTCTGGGGCGCCGAGCCGGACGACCTGATTCCCAACTACCTCGCCGCTGGAGACCTCACGGGCGACGGCCGTGACGAGGTGCTGATAGGCGCCCCCACGGCCGGCCTCGTCACTGAAGGAGGCCAGCCGCGAGGGGAGGCCTACATCGTCGTGGCGCCGGAGGACGCCGGCGAGGAGCTAGACCTGGGCGACAGCGAGCGGGTCACCCGCCTGCGCGGTGGCACGGACGCCGACGGATTCGGCTTCTACCTGACCTCCGCGGACATCAACGGCGATGGCTCCGATGACGCCATCATCGGAGCGCGGGACGCCGACGGGGAGGACGACTCAAGGAACAACGCCGGCGAGGCGCACGTCCTGTTCGGCGGCGGCGACCTGCCCGCCTCGATCGACCTGGCCAAGGAGCGACTCGACGTCACCGTAGTCGGCGCTGGCCTCAACGACTCGCTGGGGATTAGCCTGGCCGCCGGCGACGTCAACGGAGACGACATACCGGACCTCCTGCTGGGCGCGGCCCTGGGCGACGGCTGCGACGACCTGGCGGTAGATGCCGGCGAGGCCTACGTGATCTTTGGCCGCGCTGATTGGCCGGACCTCATCGATCTCGGCGCCGGTGGCTACGACCTCTCAGTGTTCGGCGCCGAGGCGGAGGACGACCTGGCCTTCTCCCTGATCAGCGCCGACGTCAACGGCGACGGCAAGGAAGACGTCATCGCCGGCGCGCTCTTGGCCGACGGCCCCGACAACTCGCGCGAGGACGCCGGCGAGGCCTACGTTATCCTCTCGCGTTAGAGGGGGCGTCAGGGCGCCCAGACCGGATAGCTGTCTTTCGCCTCGTCATCGGTCAGACGGCGCAGGTCGCTGCCGTCGCTCCGCATCACGTATATGTCCGTCGTCTGCGCCTCGCGGTTCGTCCCGAAGACTATCCACTCCCCGTCCGGAGACCAGTCCGGCTCCGTGTCCAACCCCTCGAAGTCCGTGATCTTCGTCGCGGTCCTCGTCGCCAGGTCCATCACGTATATGTCGCTGTTGCCCTCCTGGATCGAGCGATAGGCGATGAATCCGCCGTCCGGTGACCAGACCGGCTCCACGTTCAGCACTCCATCCTGCCGCACGATCTCCTCCAGCGCGCCGCTCTCCACGTCAACGGTGCAGATGACGCCCAGGCCAAGCTCGGAGTTGGCCTGGGGGACCGTGGCATAGTAGATGACACGATCGTCCTCCGGCGACCAGCCGCCGGGGAAGCCGCCGGACGCGCAGGGTCTGTCCTCGCCTATCGCCGGGTCCAGGATTACGCGCTGGTCGCTGCCGTCGGCGTTCATCACCGTCAGGGCCGCTCCCCTTGTATAGGCTATCCTGTCGCCGCCGTTGGACCAGCGTGGCGCCAGGCCGCCGCTCGTCGTGAGCTGAGTGGGATTTCCGCCGTCGGCGTCCATCACCCAGATCTCGAAATCGCCGTCGCGGTCGGACTCCCAGGCGATCTTGCTGCCGTCAGGGGCCCAGTCCGGCTCGTCGTCGGCGCAGGAGTTACGCGTCAGGTTGGTCGGGCCGCTACCGTCAGACCCGATCAGGTAGATCTCCCGGTTCGAATTGCCCTCGAACTCATCGCGGAACGACACGAACGCTATCCTGCCCAGGGGCAGGGCCTGGTCCAGCGCTATCGATGACTCTCGCGCCACTGCCTCCACCTCGACGCACTGAACCTCTGGAGGCGTGATGTCCCGTGGAGTCGCCGAGGCGCCCGGCGTGCCGGCGGACGGCGTGGATCCCGGCGTCTCCGTGGCCGGGGTGGAGCCGCCGTTGCCGTCGCAGGCCAGGGCCAGCACGAGGAGCGATGCCGGCACGACCAGGCTCGGCGCCCAACGCCGCCACGAACTCGTCATTGTCATGCCACCCATCATAGAAGCCGCCCGAAACGAGGCGCAACCGAGGGCCCTCCACATATAATTACCGCAATGACCACACTGACCCGATTCAGCGCGAGACAGGGGCGGCATCCACTGGCGGCCGCCCTCTTCGCTGTCGCCGTCCTCATAGCGCTCTTGGCCTTCTGGGCCTGCGACGGCGGTTCCTCCTCGCCGGCCTCACCCACGCCCTCCCCGACGGCCGCGCCGACCGGCGAGCCGAGCGGCGTGCCGGTTACGCCGCCTGCCGGCGGCCCGCCCGCCATCGACCTGGCCAGCGACTCTCCCCTCCTTACTATATATGGAGGGGGCAGCGGCGACCTGCGCTCTGACATCCCTGGCATGGCTGCGGGCGACTTCAACGGCGACGGCTTCCAGGACCTCCTCGTCGGAGCGCGCTTCGCCGACGGCCCGGACGAGGCCCGCGAGGACGCCGGCGAGGCCTACGTCGTCTTCGGAGGCGAGCAGCTCCCGGACTCCGTCGACATCGCCGCCGGTGAGCAGGGGCTGACCATCCTGGGCGGGGTGAACGGCGGCGGCCTCGGCTTCGCCGCGGCCGCCGGTGACCTGAACGACGACGGCATCGACGACATCATCGTCGCCGCGCCCTTCGCGGAGAGCCGGGGCATCGCCTACGTCGTTTTCGGCCGCGCCGGGCTGGCCGGCGTCGTCGATCTCGCAGCCGGCCAGCAGGACGTGGCCCTGCGCGGCGCGGGCACCGGCGCCGACCTCTTCGGCGACTCCATGGACGTGGGCGACCTCAACGGCGACGGCGCCCCTGACCTCGTCGTCGGCGCCACCTTCGCCTCCGACGAGGCGCGCGACGCCCAGCAGGTCGGCGCGGTCTACACCTTCTTCGGCCCCCTCGCTCCTGGCGCGCTGGAGACCGAGCAGGGCGACCACGACGCCGTCCTCTTCGCCCCTGACAGGCTGGACGAGCTCGGCGACACCGTCGTCGTCGGCGACGTCAACGGCGACGAAATCGACGACATCATCGCCACCGCCGAGGCCGCCGACGGCCCCGACAACGACCGCGAGACGGCCGCCGAGGTCCACGTCCTTTTCGGCTCGCCCGGCCTGGGCGGCGAGCTCCACCTCGCCGACGGCGACGCCGACGTCAGCGTCTACGCCGCCGAAGACCACGACACGCTGGGCTTCTCCCTGGCCAGCGGCGACCTGGACGGCGACGGCGTCGACGACATCATCATGGGCGCCCGCCTGGCCGACGGCCCCGACAACCGCCGCGACGCCGCCGGCGAGGTCTACGTCCTCTACGGCGGCGACGATCTCCCGGCCAGCCTGGACCTGGCCGAGTCCCCGGCCGACGTCACCATCTTCGGCGCCGACACCGGTGACTTCCTCGGCTCCAGTGAAGCAGTCGGCGACCTGGACGGAGACGGCGCCAACGAGCTGGTCCTGGGGACGGGATTCGGCCAGGGCCCGGTCAACGATCGCTTCGTGGGCGGCGAGGCGCGCGTAGTCGGCCCCCTCCCGGACAGCGGCGTCCTGGACCTGGACGGGGACGCGACCCTGGCCGCCGTCTACGGCGTCGCCGGCGACGGGCTCGGTGCGAACCTGCTGATCACCGACCTGGACGGCGATGGCCTCCCGGAGCTCGCCGCCGTGGCCGCCTCCGCTCCCGGCGCCGGAGGCCTGGCGGAGGCCGGCCGCGTCTACCTCGTCGAAGGAGTCATGCAGCCGCCATAATGAGACGCCCCCGGCACGAAGGCGCGAACGGTGAAGGAATTATGTCGTACTGACGAATCATTATGTCGTCATCATTGATTGACATTAACCGCTACCGAGCTATAATACCCCCGACAACTTACCACGGAGGAGCTGCCTATAACGCATAGCCCAACTGGCGTTCTATAGGAAGCCCAGAGCGGCGTAAGTAGTTAGCCAAAGGGAGGGGTCTATGACCGGCAAGCTCAAGGTTGCAGTATTTCTTTCTCTAGCACTCGCACTAGCATTCGCCTTATTCTCAGTATCCCGTCACGACGCGGACG
>JBBDNA010000010.1:0-20925 GCA_040877915.1 Dehalococcoidia bacterium | reverse complement strand
TTGCTGGGAGCGCCGGTGGCGAAGATAAGATCGCAGGTCTCGATGTCGGCGCCGGCAAGGGCGACGACGACAGGGGTGTCCTCGTTGGTTGACGTGGAAACCGGGCTGGCGGTCGGCAGGTCGTTGACGCAGTTGATAGTGATGGTGACAGTGGCCGGGGCGGAGGTGACGGACCCGTCGTTGGTGGTGTAGGTGAAGGAACCTTGGGACGGGGAGCAGACGTTGGCGCTGGGTGTGAAGGTGACGGAGGCGGAGTCGGCGTTGGGGGAGCCCGGGGTGCAGGCGTTGTTTGTGAGCGAGCCGAGCGAGCCGTTGGCGGGAGCGCCGGTGGCGAAGACGAGCTCGCAGGTCTCGACGTCAAGGCCGGCAAGGGCGACGACGACAGGGGTGTCCTCGTTGGTTGACGTGGAAACCGGGCTGGCGGTCGGCAGGTCGTTGACGCAGTTGATAGTGATGGTGACCGCCGCCGGCGGTGAGGTGAATGTGCCGTCATCGGTGGTGTAGGTGAAGGACCCCTGGGACTGGGAGCACAGGTTCGCAGAAGGGGTGAAGGTGACGGTGGCCGAGTCGGTGTTGGGAGCGCCGGGTGCGCAGGCGTTGTTGGTGATGGAGCCGAGGGATCCGTTGGTGGGCGCGCCGGTGGAGAAGGTCAGTTCGCAGGTCTCGAAGTCTGAGCCGGTGAGGGTGACAACCAGGGGCGTGTCCTCGCTGGTCGAGGTGGATACGTTGTCGGCTGTAGGCGCGTCATTGGAGCAGGAGATGTTTATCGTCACGCCTGCCGGTGTCGAAGTGACGGTCCCGTCGCTGGTGGTGTAGGTGAAGGATCCCTGCGCGTCACACAGATCGAGTGTTGGCGTGAAGGTGACGGACGCTGAATCGGTGTTGGGCGAACCCGGCGCGCAGGCGTTGTTGGTGATGGCGCCGAGAGAGCCGTTCGTCGGTGCGCCGGTGGCGAATGTGAGCTCGCAGGTCTCCTGGTCGGCGCCGGTGAGCGTGATGGCCACCGGCGTGTCTTCGCCGGTCGAGACGGTCTTGTCGGCGGCGGAGGGCGAGTCGTTAACGCAGTTGATAGTGATGGTTACGGTGGCGGGAGAGGAAGTGGCTGGCCCGTCGCTTGCGGTGTAGGTGAAGGAGCCCTGTGCGGGGGCGCAGACGTTGGCGGTGGGGGTGAAGGTGACGGATGCGGAGTCCGCGTTGGGTGAGCCCGGCGTGCAGGCGTTGTTGGTGATAGAGCCAAGGGAGCCGTTGGTGGCGTTGGCTGTGGCGAAGGTCAGGTCGCAGGTCTCGACGTCAAGTCCGCTAAGGGCGACGACGACCGGAGTGTCCTCGTCGGTCGCCGTGGAGACGGGGCTGGCCGTGGGCGCGTCGTTCACGCAGTTGATGGTGACGGTGACGGTGGCCGGCACGGAGGTGACGGTCCCGTCGTTGGTCGTGTAGGTGAAGGAGCCCTGGGCAGGAGCGCAGACGTTGGCGCCGGGAGTGAAGGTTACGGATGCGGAGTCGGTGTTGGGGGAACCTGCCGTGCAGGCGTTGTTGGTGATAGAGCCCAGGGAGCCGTTGGTGGGACCGGCGGTAGCGAACGTGAGCTGGCAGGTCTCGACATCAGAGCCGGTCAGCGTGACGACGACCGGCGTGTCCTCGTTTGTGGAGGGGGAGACGTTGTTGGCGGTCGGCGAATCGTTGACGCAGGTAATCGTGATGGTAACCGTGGCTGGCGACGAAGTGGCTGTGCCGTCGTCGGTGGTGTAGGTGAACGAGCCCTGAGTGGGGGCACAGGCGTTGGCGCTGGGCGTGAAGGTGACGGAAGCGGAGTCCGCGTTGGGCGTGCCGGGCGTGCAGGCGTTGCTGGTGATGGTGCCCAGGGCGCCGTTGGCCGGAGCGGACGTGGCAAACGTCAGTTCGCAGGTCTCGACGTCAAGGCCGGTGAGGGCGATGACGACCGGCGTATCCTCGTTGGTCGATGTGGAGACAGCGCCGGCCGTGGGCGGGTCGTTGACGGGGTTGATCGTGACGGAGACGGTGGCGGTGGGAGACGTGAGGGAACCGTCGCCCACGGTGTAGGTGAAGGAGTCGGGGCCGTTTACGTTGGCGTTGGGTGTATAGGTGATGGAGGCGGAGTCTGTGTTCGGCGAGCCAGCCGTGCAGGCGTTGTTGGTGACGCTACCCAGGGAGCCGGCGGTTGGCGGAGTGGCGACGGCGAAGGCGAGCTGACACGTCTCCGTGTCCGAGCCGGTGAGGGTGATGACGACGGGAGCGTCCTCGTTGGTGGATACCGCGAAGCTATCGGCTGTGGGGGCGCAGTTGATGCTTATGGTGACGGCCGCGGGAGTGGAGGTGGCCGATCCGTCCCCGCTCGTGTAGGTGAATGACCCCTGTGAGGGAGTGCAGACGCCGGCGCCGGGCGTAAAGGTGACCGATGCCGAGTCTGTATTGGGCGAGCCGGCTACACAGGCGTTGTTGGTGATCGCGCCCAGGGAGCCGTTCGTGGGGGCTCCAGTGGCGAAGGTAAGCTCGCAGGTCTCGACGTCCGAGCCAGTCAGGGTGATGGCGACCGGCGTATTCACGTTAGTCGAGGCGGAGATGCTATCGGCCGTAGGAGCGCAGTTGATGTTGATAGTGACGGTGGCCGCGGAGGAAGTGGCGAAGCCATCGTTAGTGGTGTAAGTGAAGGACCCCTGTGATGGCGTGCAGAGGCCGGGGGTGGGAGTGAAGGTGACGGTGGCCGAATCGGTGTTGGGGGAGCCGGCTACGCAGGCGTTGTTGGTGATCGCGCCCAGCGTGCCGTTGACGGGTCCGGCAGTGGCGAAGGTGAGCTGGCAGGCCTCGACGTCGGCGCCGGTGAGGGTGACGGCCACGGGAGTGTTCTGGTTCGTGCCGATGGTGATGTTATTGGCGTTGGGCGTGCAGTTGATGGTAATCGTGACGCTGGCCGGAGTGGAGGTGGTCGTGCCGTCGTTGGTCGTGTAGGTGAATGACCCCTGTGAGGGCGTGCAGACGCCGGGGGTGGGTGTGAACGTGACCGATGCGGAGTCTGTGTTGGGCGAGGCGGCTACGCAGGCGTTGTTGGTGATGGCGCCGAGGGAGCCGTTGGTGGGGGCGCCAGTGGCGAAGGTGAGCTGGCAGGCCTCGACATCGGAGCCGGTGAGGGTGACAACTACGGGCGTGTTCTGGTTGGTTGAGACGGACACGCCGTTGGCGGTGGGGGTGTCGTTAACACAGTTGATGGTGATAGTGACGCTGGCGGGCGAGGAAGCGACGGTGCCGTCGTCCGTGGTGTAGGTGAACGAGCCCTGGGCCGGCGCGCAGACGTTGGCGCTGGGTGTGAAGGTGACGGAGGCCGAGTCTGTGTTGGGCGAGCCGGCCACGCAGGCGTTGTTGGTGATGACGCCCAGGGCGCCGTTGGTGGGTGCGGATGCGGCGAAGGTCAGCTCGCAGGCCTCGACGTCGGCGCCGGTGAGGCTGATGACGACGGGCGTGTCCTCATTCGTAGAGGTGGAGACGGGGCTGGCCGTGGGTGCATCGTTGGCGGAGTTGACGGTGATGGAGACGGTGGCCGCGGTCGAGGTGGTCGAGCCATCGTTGGTTGTGTAGGTGAAGGCGGCGGCGCCGCTGAAGTTGGCTGCGGGGGTGTAGGTGACGGAGGCCGAGTCGGTGCTGGGGGAGCCGGCTACGCAGGCGTTGTTGGAGACGGCGCCAAGGGAGCCGCTGGACGGGGTCGTGGTGGCGAAGGTAAGCTCACAGGTCTCGACGTCGGCGCCGGTGAGGGCGATGACGACCGGCGTGTCTTCGTTCGTCGATGTGGTGACATCGTTCGCGGTGGGCGAATCGTTGACGCAGGTAATGGTGACGGTGACCGTGGCAGGAGTCGATGTGAAGGTACCGTCGTCCGTGGTGTAGGTGAACGCGCCCTGGGAGGGGGCGCAGACGTTGGCGCTGGGGGTGAACGTGACGGAGGCGGAGTCTGTGTTGGGGGCGCCGGCGGCGCAGGCGTTGTTCGTGATCGCGCCGAGGGAACCGTTGGTGGGGGCGGCGGCGGAGAACGTAAGTTCACAGGTCTCGAGGTCTGAGCCGGAGAGAGCGATTAGGACGGATGTGTCTTCGTTGGTGGAGGTGGAGACGCTAGCGGCGGTCGGCGGGTCGTTGTCACAGGATATGTTGACGGCGACGGTGGCGGGAGTGGAGGTGGCGGCGCCGTCGGACGTCGTGTACGTGAAGGAGCCCTGGACATCGCAGGCGTCCAGGGTCGGAGTGAAGGTGACGGAGGCGGAGTCGGTGTTGGGGGAGCCCGGCGTGCAGGCGCTGTTGGTGATGGCGCCGAGAGTGCCGTTCGTGGGGGCGGCTGTGGCGAAGGTGAGCTCGCAGGTCTCCTGGTCGGAGCCGGTCAGGGCGATGGCGACCGGAATGTCTTCGCCGGTGGAGGCGACTTTGCTGTCGGCGATCGGCGCGTCGTCGAGGCAATTGATGGTGATGGTGACGCTGGCGGGCGACGAAGTCGCCGTACCGTCGTCGGTGGTGTAGGTGAAGGAGCCCTGAGTGGGGGCGCAGACGTTGGCGTTGGGGGTGAAGGTGACAGTGGCCGAGTCAGTGTTGGGCGAGCCGGCTACGCAGGCGTTGTTCGTGATGGCGCTGAGCGAGCCGTTGGTGGGGACGGTAGCGGCGAAGGTGAGATTACAGGTCTCCATGTCGGCGCCGGTGAGCGTCAAGAGCAGAGGCGTGTCCTCGTTGGTGGAGGTGGTGATGCTGGCTGCGGTGGGGGCATCGTTGACGCAGGTAACGTTGATGGTAACCGTGGCGGGCGAGGATGGGACGGTGCCATCGTTGGTTGTGTAGGTGAACGATCCTTGAGACGGGGCGCAGACGTTGGCACTGGGCGTGAAGGTGACCGACGCCGAGTCTGTGTTGGGGGCGCCGGCGGTGCAGGCGTTGTTGGTGATGGGGCTGAGGGCGCCGTTAGTGGGGCCGGCGGTGGCGAAGGTGAGCTGGCAGGTCTCTACGTCCGATCCTGCGAGGGTGACGACTACGGGAGTGTCCTCGTTTGTGCCGACGGTCACGTTGCTGGCGGTTGGGACATCGTTGACGCAGTTGATGGTGATGGTGACGGCGGCGGGGGCGGACGTGAACGGGCCATCATCCGTGGTGAAGGAGAAAGTGCCCTGCGCCGGGGAACAGACGTTGGCGTTGGGCGTGTAGGTGACGCTGGCGCTGAGGGCCCCAGCGGAGCAGCTCATGGGACCGAAGCTGGAGTCCAGGGCGCCGTTTGTGGGCCCGCTGGTGACGTTGAACGTGAAGCTCTGGCCCGCGCAACCGTCGACATCGGAGCCGGTGAGGGTGAGGGGGATAGGCGTGTCCTCGTTCGTGGATACCGACTGACCGGCCGCGGTAGGCGGTTCGTTGACGCAGTTGATTGTGATGGTGACGGTGGCGGGCGCCGAGGTGGTGGCGCCGTCGTTGGTGGTGTAGGTGAAGGAGCCCTGCGAGGGGGCGCAGATGTTCGCCGTGGGGGTGAAGGTAACGGATGCGGAGTCTGCGTTGGGGGTTCCCGGGGTGCAGGCGTTGTTGGTGATGGCGCCGAGGGCGCCGTTTGTGGGCCCGGCGGTGGCGAACGTGAGCTGGCAGGTCTCGACGTCCAGGCCCGTGAGGGTGACGATCACCGGAGTGTCTTCGTTGGTGGAAGTGGAGACGGGGCTGGCCGTGGGCGCGTCGTTGGCGCAGGTGATGGTGATGGTGACGGTGGCCGGGGACGAGGTGGCGGCGCCGTCGCTGGTGGTATAGGTGAACGAGCCCTGGGACGGGGCGCAGATGTTGGCCGTAGGGGTGAAGGTGACGGATGCGGAGTCTGTGTTGGGGGCGCCGGCTGTGCAGGCGTTGTTGGTGATGGCGCCGAGGGATCCGTTGGTGGGAGCGCCCGTGGCGAACGTGAGCTCACAGGTCTCGAAGTCGGAGCCGGTGAGGGTGATCGCTACCGGTGTGTCTTCGATGGTAGACGTGCTGACGTTCGCGGCTGTCGGCGGGCTGTCGCAGGCGTCGCCGATGCCATCGCCGTTGGAGTCCTGCTGGCCCGGGTTGGGGGTCAGAGGGCAGTTGTCGGCGCCGTCGCTCACGCCGTCGCCGTCATCGTCGGCGTCGGCGGAGTCAACCGTGCCGTCGCCATCGGAGTCGGTCAGGGTGACCTGCTGGCCGGGACTGACGGTCTGACCGCCGACGACTATGTCCGCGGTGTTGCCGGCGTCTGCTTCCACATCCAGCACGCCGGGCGCGGTCTCGTCGAAGATGGCGGCGGTAGCGGTGGGAAGGGTGGCAGTTATGGAGCCGAAGACGATCTCAACCGGGCCGCTCACGACCTGGACATCGACGCTGCTGCAGGTGGTGACCACCACATCGCTGGGCCCCAGCACGACATCGCCCATCCCGCAGACGTTGACCGTGGCGGGACCACCCGTGCCCGTGGCGGCGAGCTCGACGCCGGTGGGATCAGGCTCGTCCTGGACCGTAACGGTGAGGCCGGCCCTATCGGTGATCGTGCCGAAGGTTGTGCCGCCGGGGAGGTCGCTGAAGTCGTCGCTGAAGGTGGAAGGCAGGTCGTCTATGGCGTTGTCTATCCCGTCGCCGTCGGTATCGGGGTCGCAGACGTCGCCGATCCCGTCGCTGTCGGCGTCGGCCTGACCGGCGTTGGAGTTGTTGGGGCAGTTGTCGCTGACGTCGGGGATCGTATCGTTGTCGTTGTCAGGGTCACAGACGTCCCCCAACCCGTCGCTGTCGGTGTCGGTTTGGGTGGGGTTGGAGGCCAGGGGGCAGTTGTCGGCGAAGTCGGAGACGGTATCGTTGTCGTCGTCGGAGTCGCAGGCGTCGCCCAGGCCGTCGCTGTCGGTGTCGGTCTGGCTGGGGTTGGGGACGAACAGGCAGTTATCGATGGAGTCGGGGACGCCATCGCTGTCGCCGTCGGCGCAGGCGTCACCGACTCCGTTACCGTCCGTGTCCTGCTGGCCTGGGTTGGGCACGGTGGGGCAGTTGTCGGTGGCGTTGGGCACCGTGTCGCCGTCCTGATCGCTGTCGCAGACGTCCCCGATGCCGTCGCTGTCGAAGTCTTCCTGGCCGGTGTTGGCGTTTAGCGGGCAGTTATCGAAGGCGTCCAGCCTGGTGTCGTTGTCGTCGTCAGAATCGCAGGCGTCGCCGGCGCCGTCGCCATCGGTGTTGGTCTGGCTGGGGTTTGCGACGGTGGGGCAGTTGTCCGTAGCGTCCATGACCGTGTCGCCGTCGATGTCGGGGTCGCAGGCGTCACCGAGGGAGTCACCGTCGAGGTTGGCCTGGCTGGGGTTGACGATGGTGCGGCAGTTGTCGGTGCTGTCGAGAATGCCGTCGCCGTCGGTGTCATCGCAAGCGTCGCCCTGGGCGTCGCCGTTGAAGTTGGCCTGGCTGGGGTTGGGTGTGATGGGGCAGTTGTCTGAGACATCGAGAACGGTGTCGTTGTCATCGTCGGTGTCGCAGGCGTCGCCCTGGCTGTCGCCGTCAGTGTTGGTCTGGCTGGGGTTGACGACGGTGGAGCAGTTATCAGAGACATCGAGAACGGTGTCGTTATCATCGTCGGTGTCGCAGGCGTCGCCCTGGCTGTCGCCGTCGGTGTTGGTCTGGCCGGGGTTGGCGTCGTTGCGGCAGTTGTCGGTGGTGTCGAGGACGCCGTCAAAGTCGGTATCGTCGCAGGCGTCGCCCTGGCCGTCGCTGTTGAAGTCGGCCTGGCCGGCGTTGACGACGATCGGACAGTTGTCGGCGCCGTCAAGGACGGTGTCGTTGTCGTCGTCGGTGTCGCAAGCGTCGCCCTGGGCGTCGCCGTCGGTGTTGGTCTGGCTGGGGTTGGGGACGCTGATGCAGTTGTCCAGGGCGTCCAGGACGCCGTCAGTGTCCGAGTCTTCGCAAGCGTCACCGATGCCGTCGGTGTCGGTGTCTTGCTGGCCGGGGTTGGAGACGGTGGGACAGTTGTCTGTGCTGTCCAGGACGCCGTCGCTGTCGGTGTCATCGCAGGCGTCGCCCTGGGCGTCGCCGTTGAAGTTGGCCTGACCGGGGTTGGGCGTGCCGGGGCAGTTGTCTGAGGCGTTGGGGACGGTATCGCCGTCCAGGTCAGGATCGCAGGCATCGCCGAGCCCGTCGCCGTCCGTGTTGTCCTGGGTGGAGTTGGCGACGGTGGGGCAGTTGTCGGACCCGTCGAGGACCGTGTCGTTATCGTCGTCCGTGTCGCAGGCGTCGCCCTGGCCGTCACCGTCGGTGTTCGTCTGGGTAGGGTTGGCGACGCTGGGGCAGTTGTCGGATCCGTCGGGCACGGTGTCGTTGTCCAGATCGGTGTCGCAGGCGTTGCCCACGCCGTCGCCGTCGGTGTCGGCCTGGCTGGGGTTGGAAGTGAGGGGGCAGTTGTCGATGACGTCGGCGACGGTGTCGTTATCGTCGTCGGAGTCGCAGGCGTCGCCCATGGCGTCGCCGTCGGTATTGAGTTGGCTGGGGTTGGCGACGAGCTGGCAGTTGTCGGCGTTGTCGAAGACGCCGTCACTATCGGTGTCATCGCAGGCGTCGCCCTGGCCGTCGCCGTTGAAGTCGGCCTGGCCGGGGTTGACTACGGTAGGGCAGTTGTCAACGCCATCGGCCAGCGTGTCGTTGTCGTCATCCGAATCGCAGGCGTCGCCGAGGCCGTCGCCGTCGCTGTTGGTCTGGGCGGGATTGCTGTTGGCCGGGCAGTTGTCGCAGATGTCGCCGACGCCGTCGGTGTCGCCGTCCTGCTGTCCGGGGTTGGCGTTGATGGGGCAGTTGTCGATGCCGTCGTTGAGGCCGTCGCCATCGTCATCCGGGTCGCAGGCGTTGCCCTGGGCATCGCCGTCCGTGTTGAGCTGGTTGGCGTTGGCGACGCTGGGACAGTTGTCGATGGCGTCGATGACGGTATCGCCATCGTCGTCGGAGTCGCACTGGTTGCCGAGGCCGTCGCCGTCTGAGTCCAGTTGGGTGGGGTTCGAGATAAGCAAGCAGTTGTCAGTATCGTCGAGGATCCCGTCGCCGTCGGTGTCGTCGCAGGCGTCTCCCTGGCCGTCCTGGTTCACGTCGGCCTGAGTGGGGTTGGAGACCGAGGGGCAGTTGTCAACGAGGTTGGGGACGGTATCGTCGTCTATGTCGTTGTCACAGGCGTCGCCGGTGCCGTCGCTGTTGGCGTCCTCCTGGCCCGGGTTGGCAACGCTGGGGCAGTTGTCGCTGCCGTTGGGCACGGTGTCGTTGTCAATGTCGGGATCGCAGGCGTCGCCGAGGGCGTCACCGTCGGTGTTGAGCTGTGTCGGGTTGGCGATGGTCTGGCAGTTGTCGGCGTTGTCGAGGTCGCCATCGCCGTCGGTGTCGTCGCAGGCGTCTCCCTGGCCGTCGGAGTTGAAGTCAGCCTGGCCGGGGTTGGGAGTAGTGCGGCAGTTATCGGTGCTGTCTAGTACGCCGTCGCCGTCGGAATCGTCGCAGGCGTCGCCGAGGCCGTCGCCATCGACGTCCTGCTGGCCCGGGTTGGGGGCGCTGAAGCAGTTGTCGGTGGCGTCGAGGACGCCGTCGCCGTCGGAGTCGTCACAGGCGTCGCCGAGGCCGTCGCCGTCGGCGTTTTGCTGTGAGGGATTCGCTGTTACCGGACAGTTATCCAGGAAGTCGGCGACGGTGTCGTTATCGTCGTCGGAGTCGCAGGCGTCGCCCTGACCGTCGCCGTCCGTGTTTGTCTGGCTGGGGTTGGAGTTCAGAGGGCAGTTGTCGGTGGTGTCGGGCACGGTGTCGTTGTCGTCGTCGGTGTCGCAGGCGTCGCCCTGGCCGTCGCTGTCGGTGTCGGTCTGGGCGGCGTTCGCTGTGGCGGGACAGTTGTCGCAGATGTCACCCACGCCGTCGCTATCGCCGTCGGCCTGGCCCGGGTTGGGGGTTATCGGGCAGTTGTCCGAGGCGGTGGGGATGGTGTCGTTGTCGCTGTCGACGTCGCAGGCGTCTCCCTGGCCGTCGCTGTCCGCGTCCTGCTGGCCGGGGTTGGATGTCGTAGGGCAGTTGTCGGAGCCGTCGGGGACGGTGTCGTTGTCGTCGTCGTTGTCGCAAGCGTCGCCGCTGCCGTCGCCGTCGTTGTCTGCCTGAGTGACGTTGGGGGTAAAGGGGCAGTTGTCAGGGCCGGGGAGTATAGGCCCGCCGGGGCCGTCAGGATCAGCGGGGCCATCGGAAATGGTGTCGGCGTCACTGTCGGGGTTGAGGGGGTTGGTAACCGTCTCGTTGGCGTCAGGGAGGCCGTCGTTGTCGTCATCTGGATCGCAGGCGTTGCCCAGGCTGTCGCCATCGGTATTGGTCTGGGTGGGGTTGAAGGTGGTTACGCAGTTGTCGAAGATGTCGATTATGCCGTCGGCGTCGTCGTCGGAGTCGCAGGCGTCGCCGAGGCCGTCCGAGTCCGTGTCGACCTGGCTGGCGTTGGAGACGAGGAGGCAGTTGTCGTTGGCGTCGAGGACGCCATCGCCGTCGCTGTCTTCGCAGGCGTCGCCTACTCCGTCCCCGTCCGTGTCTTCCTGGAACGAGTTGGGGATGAGCTTGCAGTTGTCGATGATGTCGGGTACGGCGTCGTTGTCATCGTCGGAGTCACAGGCGTCGCCCTTGGTGTCCCCATCCGTGTTCAGCTGGCTGGGGTTGGCTACGAGGATGCAGTTGTCAACGGCATCGGTCAGCCCGTCACCATCGATGTCGTCACAGGCATCGCCTAATCCGTTGCCGTTTACGTCGCTTTGGCCGGGGTTGGAAGCCGTGGTGCAGTTGTCGATGGTGTCCGGCACCGTGTCGTTGTCATCATCGGGGTCGCAGGCGTTGCCGGCGCCGTCGCCGTCTGTGTCTGTTTGGTCAGGGTTGAAAGTTGGGCAGTTGTCCGTCGCGTCGGGCACTCCGTCGGCGTCAGCATCGGGCGGACAGGCTACGTTGACGGCGATGGTCCCGACCAGGATCTGGTCTACGGGCACGGGCTGCCCACCCTCTGTGGTGAGATCGACGTTGGTGAGGGTGATGGTGGATGTTCCCACGGGGGCCAGGGGAAGCACTTCAAGGGTGTAGCGCCCGAGGACGCCGGAGACGGGCCCGATCTCCGCGCCGCCGGCGGCCAGGTCCGCGACGGCCACATCATGCGGCGTGGCCGTGTCCGGCACGGTATCGCTCAGATCGAAGAGGCTGCTGCCGGCGTGGGAGGCGAGGAGTTGGTTGTGGTCCTGCCCGACGATCTTGACGCTGGGGTTGTTGAAGTGCATGCGGTAGTTGAAGCCACCAAGGTTGCTCCCCGCCGGCACTTCATTGATGTAAACGTCTATGGTGAACTGCTGGCCACGGAGCACGGCCCGACAGGGCTCCAGGGTGCCGAGCGAAGTCGCAGTGTTGGCGGGCGTCTGGCTCGGGTTCGCGTCGAACCCGATGGTGGTGTCGCCGGGGCCGGGGGTGGGGGTAGGTGTGGGTGTGGGCGTGGGCGTAGGTGTGGGTGTGGGCGTTGTGGTGCCGATGGGCGTCGGTGTGGGCGTGGGCGTTGGCGTGCCCGGCCCCGGACAGGCTACGCCCACAGCGATGGTGGCGTTGATAACCAGGTCGACGGGGATGGGATTGAAGGCGCCGTCTACCAGATCGATAGTCGTCAAGGTCAGGGGGAAGCTCCCGGCCGGTGCGCCGGGCAGGATGTCTATCGTATAGCGGCCGAGGACGCCCTTTGCGGGTCCGGGTTCGGCGGTGCCGAAGTCCGCTACGAGCACATCGTGCGGGGAGTTGGCATCCGGGACGGTCTCGCTGAGGTCGGCCAGGTTGCTGCCGGGCTGAGTGGCCAGCAAGAAGGCGTGGTTTTGGGCGCTGACGTTGGCGCGGGTAGGGTCAAACGTGAGCTGGTAGTTGAAGCCGGCGAATGTGGTGGCGGGAGGGACTTCATCGATGAAGACATCGATTGCGAACTGCTGGCTGGGAGAGACGGACACGCAGGAGTTCAGCGTGCCCAGGGACGTGGCCGTATTGCCCGCGGTATTAACGTCGATGCCGACGTTGGTGTCGGGCTGCGCCCGCCCCGCCGGTATCGTGCCCAGAACCGAAAGGCAGGCAAGAAGGGCGAGGACGATGAGCGGGCCGGCCGCAAGGCCTATCCGCGTGAGGTTACGAATGTCGCCCTCTCATTCTTCGCCATTCGGTTCTGTTGGTGCGCATGGTTGCTGACATAAATCGCGAGCCCTAGGTGCACGATGTCAGGATGATGCCCGAGAAGCGGATCACGTCACCGATGTTCACGGTTGAGCTGGCGTTGAAATCGAACCGGCGGTTGTACTTGGGGTTGCCCATGGCGGTCAGCATGGGGTCTTTGAACAGGATCACGTCACCGATGTTGACGCTCTTGCTGTTATTGGTGTCCGCGGGCCAGGCGTTGTCCGTGACGTCGTTGGAGCAGGCATCAAGCGAGTCGGTGCCGACCCAGTTCTCTTCGACGTCTGTGAACAGGTCGTTGGTGGCGGCCATAGGGTTGTCGTCGTTGCTGTCGCTGGGGTTCATCGTGCCGTCGCCATCGGTGTTGGTGTTGGTGTCCAGGCAGTCCTTGATGGTGTCACCGTCGGCGTCGGGACCGGCGTCGTTATGGTTGCCGTCGTCGTCGTGGTCCAGGCCGTCTTCGTCCACCACGGTGTCGGCGTCGTTATCGGCGCCATCGCAGACCTCGATGAGGCTGGCGGCGCTGCTGGGGTTGGAGGCGAAGGCGGTCTCCTGGGTGTTGTGGTAGCCGTCGCCGTCGATGTCAAGGTCGCAGACGTCGCCCTGGCCGTCGCTGTCCATGTCAGCCTGGGTGGGATTGGCGTTGTTGGGGCAGTTGTCGTTGACGTCCAGGATTGTGTCGCCGTCGTCGTCCGGGTTGCAGGTTGACGGGCTGTTCACGGCGATCGTTGCTTCCGTGATGGGCCCGTCATAGAACGTGTCGCTGTTGGTGTCTCCGATGAAGCCGTCGTCGGCGTCGCGGAGGAAGGGGGCGCGGTCCAACTGCGTGTCGCCGTTGATGTCCAGGGAAACGATATCCAGGGGGCTTTCTCCGGCCCCCACGGTCTGAGCGGTGACGCGGGCCATGACGCCGCTGCCGGTGTTCTCAGCGGCGCCGGGTTCCGAGATGTCCGCGGCGGCGGTGTCCCACAGGCCATCGTCGTCGGGCTGCGGGTCGGAGCCGTCTAAGACGGTGTTGCCCGCGGACGTGAGGAAGTAGTTGACGTTCACGTCCGTAATCTCGATGACGGCTTCGTTGAAGGAGATGGGCAGGCTGAACACCTTGAGGCCGGGATTGCCGCTGTGGCCGATGCCGGTCACCCACACGTCGAAGGTGAAGGACTGGCCCAGGGGGACATCACGGCAGGTCTCGTTCGAGCCGAGCGACGTTGCCGTGTTGGCCGGCGTGGCCGAGGGGTTCAAGTCCAGGCCTATGGTCACGGCGTGATTGGCCTGGGCGGTGTGCGTTCCGGTTCCGGCGCCCAGCGCCAGGACTGCGATGAGGATCAAGGCAGCCGGGATAGTGGCCAGGACAGTTGCTATAAGCACCTTCCTCATTCGGGCGTTCCTCCTGTTTGGCTCGCGGGGGCTTGGCGCCACATCCCTGCAACCTTTCAATTGTTCTGCCGCTGTTTCGTTACTTGTCCGGTTCTCAACGCAAAGGCGGGAGGGGTATTACCCCCTCCCGCCTTTCGGTCTCGGCTTTCGCGCCGATGGGCGACTATGGTGCTAGCGGGTCGTCTATGATCACCTGCTCTTCCTGGTCGTGGCAGGTCGGTGGCGGGTCGCCGTCGTTCGGCGGGTCCTCGTCAACCGAGCTGTCGCCGTCGTTGTCGATGCCGTCCAGGTCGTCCTCGTCTGCCACGGTGTCACCGTCGTCATCCGCACCGACCGCGTGGTCACCGTGGTCGACGCACATGCTCAGGTCCATCGTGAACAGCTGGGCGGGGGCTGGGTCGTGGCACTCGAAGCGAGTGCGGAACAGGATGATCTTCTGCTCGCCGTCCGGCGGGTCTTCGTCGGCGGTGGAGTCACCGTCGTCGTCGATACCGTCGGCCGGGAAGCCGTCCTCGTTGACATCGGTGTCGCCGTCGTTGTCGATGTGCTCACCGTCGAGCAGGATCGTGCTCTGGCCGGGGAGGATCCTGGTGGTGTCGACGTCGCATCCGGCAGGTGCGGCCTCAAGGGTCAGCGTGATCGTGACAGCCTCATCGTGGTCGGAGAAGTTGCCGATCTCGCAGAGGGTCCACATGTAGTGACCCTGGTTGTCGGAGAGGTTGACCGGGGCCGGGCCCACCTTGATGCAGTACTTGACCACCAGGTCGTGGACGTCGGTGTTGTCACAGGCGTCGCCCAGACCGTCACCGTCGCTGTCTTCCTGGCCGGGGTTGGGGTCGTCGGTGCAGTTGTCCTGCTCGCCGTTGACCGCGCAGGCGTCGGCAACGCCGTCCTCGTCAGTGTCGAGGCAGACGGTGACGTCCCTGCTGGCCGTGGCGCCGTTGGCGTCGTCGATGTGCGGGTCGCCGGACAGGGCGTCCTTGTCCAGGTCAACGCTGCACTGCTTGGTTGTGTGGTCGTCGACTCCGACGCCGAACCGCTCGGTCAGCCAGACATCCACGCTGACCGGGAGGGTAACGTCGATCTCGACGGTAAGAACGTCAGGGTTGCTGACTGGGCCGACAACGTCGCCCGGGCTCACCGCGCCAACGGAGATGCCGTTGACGAGGATGTCGGACTCGTTGCCGGAGACTTCGTAGCTGACGTTGCAGCCGGCGGCCGGGGTGGCGTCTATGCTGACGGTGCTCTCCACGGGGCCGAACGGACCGTTGTTGTGCAGCTTCTCCTTGGAGTCGAGGTCGTAGTCGTCCAGGTCGCCGGGGGTCAGCGGAACCTCACGGAACCAGCTGTCGGCGTCGAGCTGGACAACGTCGCCCAGGAAGAACCAGCTGCTGATCTTGATGTCGGCGTCAGCCAGGATGTCCTCGGAGAACGGGGACACCTTGGAGTCGGAGTTGTAGCTGACGTGCGGTGTGTCACCGTCGTCAGAGGCGTCGGCGGTCAGCTGGAAGGTGTGGGTGCTGGGAGCGAAGCAGTGCTTGTCCCAGGAGGTGTCGACAATCAGCTGCTCGTGAGCCGAGAGGTCGACCTCGTAGCTGATGGTGATGTTGCCGCCAAGGGCG
Organism: Dehalococcoidia bacterium; assembly: GCA_040877915.1. Taxonomy (GTDB): domain Bacteria; phylum Chloroflexota; class Dehalococcoidia; order SM23-28-2; family RBG-16-64-32; genus JBBDNA01. The sequence goes on along the minus strand of JBBDNA010000010.1, from coordinate 5,743 downwards.
CTCTCCACACGGTCGCTGGACTCCCAGCCGGCGGGTGTCGGCGGGCTCTGGACCACGCCATCGGCCTCGATGGTCAGGCCCTGTCCGCCGCCGATGATGTCGGCAAGGAAGGCAGCTGTGACGTGGAAGGAGACTTCGCAGTCATCGGCGTTGCCGCCGGTGGCCGAGATGCTCTGCTCCACGAGCGGAGTGATGGGGAACGGACCCTGGTTACGGATAACCAGCGCTGCCGGGAAGGTCTCGTCCTCGCTCACGTCGGCCGTGGTGGGCGGCAGTGCGGTTAGCGCTGCCAGGTTGAGGACCTCGGTGCCGAAGACTTCGACGTCCACGGAGCTGGAGCCGCTGTCGTTGGAGGGGTCGTCGTCACGGACGTGCAGCTCGTCAGCTTCCACATCGTTGTTGAAGCTGAAGGTGTGGTCACTGGTGGCGTTGCACTCGACTGTCCACTCCTCGAACACGACTGTCTGGACGCTGACCGGGACGTTGACGGTGTAGGGGTTGGTGGCCGGGTCGACCAGGGTGGCCGTGCAGTCGGCGGGAACGTCGGCGTCAGCCGTGATTTCGGCGTCCGTGGCGGACGGGCCGTTGTTGTGGAGGACCTTCTTGACGATGACTGTGAAGCTCTCACAGGTGTCGTCAACGTCGTCGCAGTCGACGGTGGAGTCGCCGTCGCCGTCCTCGATGACGTTGCCCAGAGCGGTAACGTCGTGGACGTCGTGGCTGAGCATCTTGATGTCGGCAAGGTCGAACGCCTCGATGTGGACGTTGGTCTTGAAGACGTTGTTGTTGACGTTGGGGTCCTGTATCGGGGCTGTAGGAGCTATGCCCTTCTCAAGGAAGATCTGGTGGTCGCTGCGGGCGTTGCAGTGCAGCGTGTAGTCGCGGATCTCGTGCGTGCTGTTGAAGTTGGGTAGCGGGCTCTTGGTTACCTGCAGCTGGCTGATGAACATCGAGGCTCCGGGCACGTCCGTGTCAGGCGTGGAGTCGCCGTTGGTGTCGATGCGGAACACGTCTGTGACCGTGTCGGTAACCTTGAGGTCGCCAGGCTGCGCTATCCAGTCGGCCACGCACTTGTCGGCGGGGTCGGTGACGTCGGACTTCAGCATGTTGAAGAAGATGACGCCGTTGCTGCCGAACAGGCCGTAGTTGCCGTTGGTGGCGGTGGTGTCAACGGTGAAGGTGGCGTTTTCGCTGACGTCGACGTCCACGAAGTGGTCACGGTCAACGCTTATGACCATGTCCGTCTCGGGGCAGCCGTCGCCGTCCATCTCACCGTCGAGGTCCTCTGGGAGGTTGTCGCAGGCGTCGGGACCGTCGTCGATGCCGTCACCGTCGTTGTCGTGGTCGCAGGCGTCGCCCAGGCCGTCACCGTCGGTGTCCAGCTGGTTGGCGTTGGCCACGAACGGGCAGTTGTCGTTGGCGTTGGCGTCGCCGTCACCGTCCACGTCTGTGGGGCCGGCGGTGACCTGCGGGTTGTTCTGGTCCTCGTTGTCCAGAGGCTCGTCGTCAGGCAGGAACGGTGAGGAGGCTGCCTCAGACTCTATCTGGAGGGTCTGGGTGTTGGGGGCGGAGCAGGTGATCATGTACTTGGCGGTCACGGTCACCGACTCGTTGTCGTCCATCTGAGGCGGCGTGTCGCCCTGCTCGTCCCACTCCAGGAGGCTGACGTGGGTCTGGCTGCCGGCGAGGCCGCCGCTGAAGAGCGGGTTTAGCACCACGTTAACCTGGGTGCCGTCACCGCCGAGGCTGCCGACGTCCCACTCCGCGACGCAGGGGTCGTGGGAGACGATGGAGAGCTCTTCGTGGACGACGCTGGGGACGTTGCCGTTGGTGATGGTGACGGCCACTTCCACGCCTACGGGGATGCCCACGGGCAGACCGGCCGGGTCGCCCACGCCGTCCTCGTCGACGCTGCTGTCACCGTCGTCGTCGCCACCGCCAGGTGGGTCTTCATCGAACTGCGTGTCACCGTCGTTGTCGACGCTGAAGCCGACGTCGGCGCCGTTACCAACGTTCTCGTCCTTGTCCAGCGTCTGCGACACGTCGTTGTTGCCGGAGCAGGTCTGCTGGTGGGTGAGGACGCTGGTGGTGCCGATGTCCAGCCTGCGGAAGCCGGCCAGGAATGTGTGGCCGGGCAGGGTGTCGATCTCGTTGCAGACAATGATGTCTTCGCCCAGAAGGTCGAAGGGGAAGCTGGGGTTGTCCGCGGTCTCGCCGAACTCGATGAGGCTGACGCTCAGCGGAGTGCACTGGGCGATCTCCAGGGCGTCAACCAGGGCGTCGTTGTCGTCGTTGAGGTCGAGGAAGTCGAGGATGCCGTCATTGTCGTCGTCGGGGTCGGCGAAGCTGACCACGAAGTCGCCATCGCTGTCCAGGTCGCCGGTGATCGCCGACTCGATGTAGCCGGGCACGCCGGGACCGTAGGCGTTGGGGTCAAAGAAGACCAGGACGTTGATGGGGACGACGGTCCCGACCACGATGGTAAATCCGACCTTCCTCATGATGAGGTCAGCTGTCGGGTTGCCCGCGGTGATGGCCAGGACGCCGGAGTTGAGGTGCTTCGACCAGCGGGTGAAGTTGGCCATGGAGCTGGGGTCGTCCTCGTCGATTCGGGTGTCGCCGTCCTGGTCGGTGCTGATGCCGCCGACCCCCAGGAAGTCGGGCGGGTCCTCGTCAACAAGGACGTCCAGGTCGGACGGTGCGCCTTGGGCCGCGCCGTCCGTGCCGTCGTCGGCGGCCTGGCCCAGGAGCATCGCCTTGGGGGTGTAGACGCCGCCGGTGGCCGCTATCAGGAAGGCTTCGTTGGCGCCGCCGGTGGCCGGCAGGGCGCCGTTGTCCAGGTTGATCACGGCCGGGAACGGGGTGGAGCAGACGCCGACGCCGGGGTCGATGGTGGCGATGGCGGTGATGTGACCGACCCGCGCGAAGGTGCTGGGCCTGGTGATGGTGAACGCGGGCGAAGGCACCAGCAGGTTGGTTCCGGCCAGCGGGTTGCCGCCCGGCAGGGCGTAGTCAAACGCCATCTTGCAGGGCAGGGTGATTAGACAGTCAATGCTGGGACCCGGGTGGGCGGTGGTGGCCGGGTTGATGGAGGACTGGTTGGTGGTGAAGGACGGGTCAAACGGACGGATGTCCTGGACCACTACCGTGTCGAAGTCCACGTTGTCGCCGCAAGCGAAGAACGTAGCGGCAGGGAAGCTGGCCGGGTTACACGGTGGCGCCAGGTCAGCGTCCACTACGTGCGGGTCCACCGGCACGATGACGTTGATCACCGTTACCGCCTCGATGCTGACGGAGCAGTCCTCACCCTCGCGGCCGTCGCCGTCGTCGTCGAAGCCGTTGGGGCAGTCCTCGTCGATTTTGTTGCGGCCGTCGGGGCTGTCCATGTCGTCGTCCACCAGGTAGCCGAGGGCGGGACAGTCTATGACGTAGTCCTCATCGGCCGCGAGGCTAACGCCGCTGACCGGAAGGACGTTGACCAGCGGGTCGTTGCTGGCCAGCGGTGTGGCCGTGCAGCCGCCACCGGCAAGGATGGGTCCGCCGTCAGGCGCCGTGATCACCACTGTGGGGATCAGGAGACTGGCGGTGGGACCGTAGGGACCGTTGTTGTGGAGGGTCTTGTCCACGTTGACGATGTAGCAGTCGCCGCCGTCCTCGTCAACGACGGTGTCGCCGTCGTCGTCGGGGTTGCCGTTGGCGTCACAGTCGCCTACGCCGTCCTCGTCCTTGAGGGTGTCGCCGTCCTGGTCGAAGGTGTCGCCGGAGATGACCGGCGTCAGGGGCGTGGGGTCGGTGACGCTTACGACCTGGCTGACCTTGAGGTCAGACTCGGCGATGCAGTTCTTGGTGAGGTCGAAGGAGCCGCTGTTGTTGCCGAGGTCGGGGTCAACAACGAACTGGCTGTCGGAGGAGATGACCTTGTCGAACTCCCAGGTGTGGGTGCTGGGCTCGTAGCAGTGGACGTCGAACTCCTCGTTGAGGATGGTGTCGGCGCTCACGGCGAGGCTGACGGACTTGTGAACGTCCAGCACGTCCGGCCAGGGCACGTCAAAGACGGTGCTGACGGCCGGGTTGGTGGCGACCACTGCGCCGTTGATGGTGACTTCCAGGTCCCCAACGTACGGCGGCAAGTAGAGGTCTGCCGTTACGTGGAAGGAACAGGAGCCACCGGGCGTGGCCGGAACGAGAATGCTCTCCGGGGCCGCGCAGGTGATGTCAATGTTGGCAACGGCGGGGCTCTCCGGGCCGTTGTTGTGGATGTCCTCTGTGACGATCACCGGCATGCTGGTGCTTACCGGGATGTCATTGGCGATGGTGTCGCCGTTGAGGTCCAGAGGAGCGCCGGGGATGTCGCCGCTGAAGCTCTGGTTCTTGAGGTCTGCGCCGAGAGGACAGGGCACGCCGACGGCGATGACGCCGAAGCCGTCAAACGCGTCGATGTAGCTGTCCTCGTCGGTGAGGGTGTCTCCGTCGTCGTCGGTGGCGTCCGCGTCCTGGTCCCCAACGTCGAAGCGCTCAACGGCTCCTGTGGAGTCGAAGATCTGGCCGCCGGAGAAGACCATGGGGTAGAGGCCGGCAGCGACGCCGGTGGTGTTGACGCCGAAGCGGTTGAGAACGCCGCTTACGGGGCCTACCTCAGCCGGGCCGAGGTCAGCGTCCGCGACGGCGAAGCCGGACAGGGGGAACGGGGTAACGCTTCCCAGTACCAGCACGATGCCCGTGGCCGGTGAGAGGATCACCTCAGCCGAGGGGGCGTGGCTGGCCGTCCGGACTTCCAGCGCGGCCGGGAACACGTGGCCGGGCTTGGGGAGGATAATGTAGTTGTATCCTCCTATGTCCTGTGCGGCCGGCAACCCATCGTAGACGGCGTCAAAGGTGACGTCCGCCGTGGTGGGGTCTCCGTCTGAGACTACGGACGCGCAGGGCGTAATGACCCCGAGCGCGGTGGCCGTATTGCCAGCGGTGGTCATGTCGAACGCGATGTCTTGGCCTGGCGTTGCCGCCGTAACCGCGTCGTGACTCGCATGGACCGGATCAGATGACCCGCCCTGCGAGAGTAGGAGGGCAGCCGCGAGCGCGAATACTATCGCGAATACGGCCGCGCCAAAGAAAAACCTCTTTTTGGCAAACGCTGTTGCCATTGCCGCACCCCCTTTAGGTGTACCTAGAACCTTGCCGCTTGGTCCGTTATTGCCGCTTGATGCTTGGCCAAATTATAGCCTCGGTTAAGAACTTGTCAAGTGATTATGACTACCGTACTTCTTCTGAGTTTGCGCCTGGTCTTGTCTGGTCTCATCGCCGCACCCCCTGTGTGACTCGGGACTTGGGTTTCCCGTCTACTAATCTAAGCCGTTCCCCCGGGGCGGCTCACTCAGCCGCCCCGGGGGAACGCTACGCTTACCTATTGAGCGCTGAGGAGGACCGGTGTCCGCCTGGCGTTAACATCATCGACGCTGACGGTGCAGGGCGTGCCGACGTTGGTGCCTGCGGTGCGCGTCACCGTGACCTGGTTCTGGTTGGGGCTACCGCTGATGGTCCCCACGCCGTAGGTGCCGCCCTCACTGTCCGTCACGCTGCCGGCGGGGAGGTTGATCGCCCTGGAGTGGAAGGTGAGGGTAACCACCGCGGCGGTGTTGGGGCAATCGGCCGCGATCGCGTCGTTGTCGGGCAGGCTCCAGGGGCCGGCGTTGACGTTGAGGTCGCAGTCGGTGAGGATCTTGCCGCCGCCGAAGCCGATGGTGAC
>JBBDNA010000009.1:0-99953 GCA_040877915.1 Dehalococcoidia bacterium | reverse complement strand
TTGCCAAGGAGGGGGTCGCGGGTTCGAATCCCGTCTTCCGCTCCATTTTCTGCCTGCAAGCTGAGGCCGAAGTGGCGGAATTGGTAGACGCGGCAGACTCAAAATCTGCTGGGGGGCAACCCTCGTGCCGGTTCGAGTCCGGCCTTCGGCACCACAGGAACGTTGGCCAGACGATTAGATGCGGAGTGGTGTAACGGTAGCACACGGGACTTTGGATCCCATGGTCCAGGTTCGAATCCTGGCTCCGCAGCCACAGGTGGGATCGCTCCCCGGTAGCTCAATGGTAGAGCGGGCGGCTGTTAACCGCTAGGTTGTAGGTTCGAGTCCTGCCCGGGGAGCCATATGACAAGAATTTCGCCCAATGTCTCCGAACCGCTCGGCGCACCCCCACCGTTTCCGTAACACGTTCGCCGTCCGCTTCCTGGAGGCTCCAGCACAACTTGCAGCGCAGATACGGTCCCGCCCGGAATTAGCGGCGCGCGCCTTCTAGGGGCTGCCCCCAGGCGTTGCGGAGGCAGTGAATGCTCCGCTTTACTTATTCGTTATTCGAGGGAGGGTGGTCCCTGGACGTACCGGCGGGAGGCAGAGTTTGATATACAGGACACTAACCACACTTATTGACTGTCAAGCCCTGTGAGCCCTGCGAAGGAAGCGACACGTTGGTTTACAAGGCACGAGGCCGAAACTTATTCGAGTCAGCTCCCTCCGCCTCCCTCAGGTAGCAGGCTACAGAGAAAACGTAATGTCGGTCGAGACGAAATTGCTTCTCACCAGAAGCGCAGGTTGACACGCCTTCTCTCTTGGCGCACCATCGAATCCTTGGCGTTGGACCTCGCTCTATCATGACACAGCAGGAGATCGCGAACTCGAAGTCGATCCTGTACGACGAGGTGGGCCACAACGCGATATTCCATCGGGGCCGCCAGTTCGAGCAGGACGTGCTGGCGTTTCTGACGGCGGACAGCGGACCGGCAAGGAGGCGCGATGGCCGAGGGAGACGGCTCCCAGGACAGGCAACGCAGGCGATTGGCCGCGACGGCCCTGAGGGGGGCGCGCGGGCGTCTGACCACGGCGTGCGAGAAGTTCGCCACAGTGGACGAGTGGCGGGCGAACGTCGTGAAATACTTGAGCCCGGTCCTGGACGAGTTCGCCGACGTGCTGCCGGCGGGCGCGCGCGGGCTGCTTGAGTCGTCGGCGGAGGTGACGGAGCCGACGAAGGAGGGGATCGCCAGGTCGTGCGAGATGTTGCGGGGCGGGCTGAAATCGGTGGCGAAGGAGGTATCGAGCCAGACCGGGCTGACGGCACAGGCGAAGGAGCTTCTTCGACAGGTGACGACGCCGGTGATGAACCTGCTGCCGGCGGGCCTGCGGGAGAGCACACTGGCGCAGGCGCTGGTGGCGACGGGGCTGGCGGCGGTGGGAATCGGGTCGATGACGGCGGTCGCCGTGATCGTAGCCAGCGGGGGCGGTTCGGATCCGGCGGCTAACGTTGGATCGGCCGCGAGCCCGACGGCCATTGCCCAACCCACGCAACAGCCCACGACGTCACCGACGCTTGGGCTCACCCCCACCAGCATCGACCCCTGCGCCCTTGTCACGAAGTCAGAGCTTGAGGCCGTGCTGGGCAGACCAGTGGAAGACCCGCGAAACGCGGCGGGGCAGCCGACATGTGTCTACGATGACTCCATGCAGCCAGCGGGCGCGCCGAACCCTGCGGGTATAGGGATCAACCTTGCATTCTATACGACAGGAGGCGCGCAGGAGTTCAGTTCGTTCCGGGACAGATATCCGGCGCCGCCCACCCCGGTCACGGGTATCGGCGACGATGCATTCTGGACAGGGGGCTCACTTCTTGTCCTTCGGGGTGACTTTTGGTTCGACGTCACGATGTACACTTCCGACCCGGATGCCGCCAAGTTGGAGATAGCGAAGAATATCGCCCAGATCGTCCTTGGCCGCCTACCGTAAGACTTGCCGACGGGCCCTGCTGGGCCGACGACATAGTCCTTGAAGGGAGCCGCTTCCGGGGCTGCCGCTGGGGCTGAACGATCTCATCCGGGCGATAGCCGCCGCCCACGGTGCGATCGTAGCCGAGACGTTCGGCCAGTTGTCGCCTACAGACATACAGCCGGGGCTGCGTCCACGCCAATGACGCTGGCTACAAGGGATAGTTACCACCAAACATAGCGTCGGCCGTTAGGCAATGGTCGCCCAATTGGCCCTACACCAGCGAAGAGTCGGGGGCTCTCCTGTGCACGGACACAGCGTAGTCGTTACCAGTATCCCAAGCGTCGCGATCCCAGGTTGACCATCGCTCGGCGAGCGCTAGGCCCGCGTTGGCGGCGATCTGAATCCTGCCTAATAGAAAGGGGTGCACAACGCCCCCCAGGACAGGCCCGACCGCGAGCAGTTCGAGCGATGGGAACTTGATCTCATCAAGCGACAGGTAGCCGACTTCCTCGCGGAGCAGGCGCCGCCGTACCACCTCGACGCGGATGATCTGTACCAGGAGTGCCTGGTGCACTGTTGGCAGCAGCGCGGCCGATACGATGCAGCGCGCGGCGCGGCTCGGCCCTGCGCGCGCTCGCGCCGCCCGAACTGGCCGAGGCCGCCGCGTTCCAGCACGGCGAACGTCCCCACTTCATCGTGCGAGCCAGAGGTGTGGCGACACGGAGGTTCAAGAGGGCGGACGGCTCGACGCTTCTGGAGCTGCGCGGCGAGGGAGCACAGACCGTCTTCCCGCCCTCCGTCCATGAGGACGGCCTCGCCTACGAGTGGGTGCGGGACTGCGACCCCTGCGAGGTCGAGGCAGCGCGCCTCCAAAGGCTGGCCGCCACGATCGCAACCGTCGCCTACGCCTCTGAATTCTGGACCCAGGGCTCGCGGCACGACCTCGCGCTGGCGCTGGCCGGCTTCCTGGCGCGGCGGCTGGCCGAGGACGATCTGCTTGTGGTGATGCGGGCGGTCGCTACGGTCGCTGCGGACGCTGATTTCCGAGACCGCGAGGAGGCGGTCAGGACCACCGTCCGCCGCCTGAAGAACGGTGAGGAGATAAGCGGGCTGCCGACGTTGGAAGCAGTCTCACCCGACCTGGCGCGCGCCCTGGCCTCGTGGTGGAGGACGGCGCTGCCGGACGCTGCGAAACGAGGCCAACGCCCAGAGTCGCAGGCCGACGCGCTGGTGGAGATCGGCCTCGGCACCGAATTGTTCCACGATCCCGCCGGGGCCGCGTTCGCCCGCCTGCGGGTAGCCGGCCACGCCGAGACCTGGTCTCTGGCGTCGAAGCGCTTCCGCTCCTGGCTGCGCAGGGAGCACCACTGGCGCTACGGCAAGGCCCCGAACAGCGAGGCAGTCAATTCCGCCTGCGGTGTCCTCGACGGAGTGGCCTGCTTCGACCGTCCCCAGCACGAGCTGCACAATCGGGTAGCCTGGCACGACGGGGCGATCTACTACGACCTGACCGACGCCAAATGGCGGGCAGTTCGTATCGACGCGAGCGGCTGGTCGATAGTAGATGCCCCGCCGATCCTCTTCCGCAGGTATCAGCACCAGATGGCGCAGGTGGAGCCTAGGGACGGTGGTGATCCGGCAGCCGTCCTGGAGTTCTTGAACGTTCGTCCCGACGATAGACTGCTCCTTCTGTGCTGGCTGGTGAGCGCCTATGTCCCGGAGATACCGCATCCGATCCCCGACTTCCACGGGGAGAAGGGATCGGGCAAATCGGCGGGCCAGAGGGTGCTGCGCCGCCTCATCGACCCCTCCAGCGTGGAGTCGCTCTCCTTTCCCGCCGACGTCCGCGAACTCGTGCAGCAGCTGTCGCACCACTACGCCCCGCTCTACGACAACGTGGACGGTCTCTCCAACTGGGTGTCGGACATCCTGTGCCGGGCGATTACGGGCGAGGGGTTCTCGAAGCGGGAGCTGTACTCGGACGACGAGGACGTCATCTACAGCTACCGCCGGGTGGTGATGCTCAACGGCGTGAACGTGGTGCCCCAGCGACCTGACCTTCTCGACAGGAGCATCCTCATCGCCCTGGACCGTATCCCAAGGACCCAGCGCAGAGAGGAGCGCGCCCTCTGGCGGGAGTTCGAGGAGCTACGGCCGGCCATCCTCGGCGGCATCTTCGACACCCTGTCGAGGGCGCTGGCGATCTATCCCGACCTGCAACTCCCGGCCCTTGAGCGCATGGCCGACTTTACGCTCTGGGGAGCCGCGATTTCGCAGGCCCTGGGCTACGGGGCGAACGCCTTCCTCGACGCCTACGGAGGCAACCTTCAGGTTCAGACCCGAGAGGCGGTGCGCGGGCATGCCGTTGGCGCCGCGATCCTCGCCCTCATCGAGAGTGCAGGCGAGTGGGCGGGCACGCCTTCAGACCTCCTCGCAGCGCTGGAGGAGGCCGGCGAGGACGCCAAGCTCTTCAGGCGCGCGGCGAACGGCAAGGTTCAAGCCAAGGGCTGGCCGGGCGCGCCGCACATCCTCACCCGGAGGCTGAACGAGGTTCGCTCCAACCTCGTGGACCTGGGGATCGAGATCGTCGCCGGCCGCGCCGACGACCGCGCGGTGACGATCCGAAGGGTGCCGCCAGAGGGTACGGAGAATGCCGTCGGTGGCGTCGGTAGCGTCGGCCAGATACGGCCAGGGGCGCTTTCGCCCGACGCTACCACCGACGCTGCCGCTAGCGAAGCTCTCAGTAGCGTCGGGACGCGGGCCTTTTCCCAGATACGCCCCGACGGTACCGACGCCGCCGACGCTTCTTTGCCCGCACTAAAGGGGCCGGCTACTCCGTCACTGCCGGCTGAGCTCTGTCCGTGTTGCCGTGCGGACGCCTGGTGGCAACGCGCCGACGGCCAATGGGTGTGCGGCGTCTGCCATCCCGACCCGACGCACCCGGTTGCGGGGCACGTGCTGTTCAGCGCCGACGGAAGGAGGTCGCGATGACGTCTCTAGGGGGGAAGGGGGGTCTGAAGTTCCGGGTTCGTCGATCCCGCGTACCGCGGGGCATGATGATTTTCCTGCGCGCAGGTTTTCCGCAAACGGTTTCCGGGAGGCGAACGTGAGCGCTCGTAGACGCCAGCGACGCCGCACACAGCCGCTCCCCGCGCACACCGCCGCCGTCCAGGCCGTCGAGCGCTGGCTGGGGCGTGAGGACGAGGGCGCCACCGCGCTGCTCCCCCTGTCGCGGCGCCCCATCGAGCCGGCGGCGGCGCCGGGCGGACGGACGGTGGTTCGCGTGATTTCGGGGCACCGCGAGGGGCCGGACCCACGCGAGTTCCTGCGGGAGGAGGCGAATCAATGACGACGCCGACCATCGAGATCGAGCACGTTCCCATCGCCGACCTTCGGCCGGACCCGTTCAACCCCCGTCGCATCTCCGACGCCGAGCTGGAGGCGCTGACCCGGAGCGTCCGCGAGTTCGGCTTCGTACAGCCGATCATCGCCCGCCGCGAGGACGGCACCGTCATCGGCGGCCACCAGCGTCTCGTCGCCGCCCGGCGGCTGGGGCTGAAGGCCGTCCCCGTGGTCTACCTCGACCTCTCCCCGGAGCAGGCGAAGCTCCTGAACGTCGCCCTGAACAAGATCAGCGGCGAGTGGGACCAGGAGCTGCTGGCCCGGCTCCTCGCCGAGCTTGACGAGGCGCCGGACGTCGACGTCACCCTCACCGGCTTCGGCGAGGACGAGGTGGCGAAGCTGCTGAGGACGCTGGACGCCCGCGAGCGACGCGACCGCCCGGAGGCGTTCGACATGGACGCCGCCTGGGAGGCCGCGACCGCCGATCCCGGCGTGAAGCGGGGAGACGTCTTCCGTTTGGGCGGACACCGCCTGATGTGCGGCGACTCGGCGGACAGGGGCGACGTGGCGCGGCTGATGGCGGGAGAGACGGCGTCCCTGATGGTCACCGACCCTCCCTACGGCGTGGCCTACGCACCGGAGGGCCGCAAGCGCAAGCGCCCCATCGCCAACGACGCCCTGGGCGAGGGGCAGGCGGAGTTCTGGACGAAGGCGTTCGCGGCCTGGCCCCTGGAGGGGGACGCCTACGTATTTTCCCCCAGCGGGCCGCTGATCCAGACCCTGTGCGCGGCCATCGTCACCGCCGGCATCGAGCACCACCAGTGGTTGATCTGGGTGAAGGACCGTCTCGTCCTCGGCCACTCCCACTACCACTACCGGCACGAGCACGTCTTCTACGGCTGGAAGGGGAAGACGAGCTGGCAGGGGTCGCGCAAGGAGGACTCGGTGTGGGAGGAGGAGCGGCCCCAGGCCTCGCCCCAGCACCCCACGATGAAGCCGGTGGGGCTGTGCGTGCGGGCCATCGAGAACAGCAGCCGCCCCGACGACGTGGTGGTCGACCCCTTCCTCGGTTCGGGGACGAGCCTGATAGCGGCGGAGCGGACGGGCCGGCGCTGCTGCGGGATGGAGATCGACCCCCGCTACTGCCGGGTGGCGATCGCCCGCTGGGAGGCGTTCACGGGGGAACGAGCGCAGAGGGTGGAGGAATGAAGACGCCGACACTAACGCCCGTTACCGTTCGTAACGGCGCCGAAGAACGCAGAAAGGGCTCGAGTACGCCGCCTGACCCGTTGACTTCGTTCGCGACCGGAGTGAGTAGTGTGTCGCCGAACGGACTCAGTACTCAGGAGGTGACTGATGGCGATAGAGGACAGGAACCTGAAGGCCGGGACGAAGCTGGTGGCCCGGTACAGGGGGGAGGAGCACACCGCCAAGGTCGTGGAGACCGAGGAGGGTCTGCGCTACCGGCTGGCCGACGGACGGGAGTTCAAGAGCCCGTCCTCGGCCGGGTCGGCGGTGATGAACGGCTCGGCCTGCAACGGCTGGCGGTTCTGGAGCGTGGCGGGGACGGAGCCGAAGGCCGCCGCAAAGCCGAAGAAGGGCGCGGCGCCCGGGAAGAAGGGCGGCAAGGCGAAGAAGAACCCCGGCGGGAACGGGCTGATCGAGCGGCTGGAGGACGGGCGCTACTTCTGCAACGCCTGCATGGAGTCGTTCGACGCGCCGGAGGGGGTGGAGCCGCAGGGCTGCCCCAAGGGCCACACGCCGGACTGAGCGCCGGGCGACAGCCAAATGGCGAGAGCGGGCCCCTTCGGGGGCCTGCCCGCTTGTGGGTTACCAACGGCCCTGATTAGCAGAGGTAATGGATGGTAAGGGGCGAGAAGGTGAACGGTCGGGTCTGCAAGGCTACCAAACGGGACGGGAGCCGGTGTGAGGCGCCGCCTCTCACCAATGGCGATTACTGTTTCTGGCACTCGCCCGAGCACGCCGAAGAGCTGGCGGAAGCCCAGAGGCTCGGCGGCCTGCGCCGCCGCAAAGAGAGGACCGTCGCCGTTGCCTACGACTTTGAAGGCCTGGCCACGGTAGAGCAGATCCGCAGGCTTGTGGAGATCGCCGTGACGGACACGCTCGGCCTCGAGAACTCGGTGGCCAGGTCTCGGACGCTCGCCTATCTGGCCCAGACGGCCACGAAGCTGCTGGAGGTGGGCGATTTCGGGGAGCGGCTGGCCGCCCTGGAGGCCGCCGTCGGCCCCCGTCTGGTGGCCAGGAAGCGGCGATGACGCGGGGCGACGACCGGCTCAAGAAGCTGTACCCGTCCCTCACGGCGCGGGAGCGGGCGGTGCTGGTGCTGCGCGCCCTCAAGGAGGGGAGGGATGAGGACCAGCTCGTCCGCCTCACGATGCCCGACCTGCAGGTGAACGAGTTCAACCGCTACATCGACCTGATGAACCGGACGACGGCGCTCAGGGCCTACGTCGGCGGCCTCAGGGCGCTGGTGGAACAGATGGGGATACGCTGGGCCTGGCTGGTCACCCTGGACGTCTGGTCGGTCCGGATGTGGAGCGTGGCGGAGTACGTCTTCTTCCACACCAAGGAGCCGGTCACCGAGATCGAGTACCGGGAGAGGCTGGAGGCGGCGCGGGCGGAGATGGCGCCGGTCGACGAGCTGGCCGAACTCCTGATGGAGAGGCACGAGGGCTGGTCGGAGGACGACTTCGAGGGTGAGGACCCGGACGACGGGGAGCCGCTGGTCAGCGACGCGGCCTGGGGGCGGGTGATCGGCGAGAAGCGGGCCGAGTTGGCGCGGCTGGTCAAGGAAGGCATCTTGCAGGGAAGCGGTACGGGGAAGCGACTGCGGGTCAACGCCGGTTCGTTCTACGGCTGGCTGGGTGAGGAAGCCCCCGTGTACCCGGACTGGGGCAGCGAGTTCGAGGTCTTCCCGGACACCGAGCGAGAGCGGGTGGAAGGCACGCGACGCCTGCGCAGGCGGGCGCAGGAGGCGATCATGGCCAGCCCGTCGCACAGCGGGGTGATCCGGCAAATCATGAGGAAGTCAGGGAGTCCGCCGCCGTGGGGCGACGAGCTGGTCGAGAGGCTGGAGGCGGCGCTGCGGCGGAACTTCGAGCAGCGCTGGCAGGAGCTGGTGGCGGTGGAGAAGGTGCTCGACGAGGTGGCGGCGGAGTTCGACGGGGAGGACCCGCTGGAGCCGGAGGTTCGGGAGACGCTGGTCGGCATCCGGGCCGAGCTGGAGGAGCTGTTCGATCAGATGGCCGGACGGATCGACGGGTTTCCGAAAAAGGAAGAGCCCAGGGAGGAGCACCTTTCAGATCTGAGAAGTGCGGTCTTCGGCGATTCGGACTCCAGGGAGGTCACGATCCGGGTCTGACACTAAGACCACGTAGCGTGCCTGGAACAGGAAGCGCTTGCGGCGAGGAGCAAGGGCGGCACAGCGTCCGGAGCGCGCGCGGGGCAGGGAGCACTCGGCTTTTCTATTGTAAAGGGAGAGCGGCCAGGAGGCAGGCCGGGGTCACGGGAGGTTAGTAACGTCCAGAGTAACGGTGGTCTGAAACTCTCCGTCTAGGTAGACGCGCAGCTCGTAGGAGCCGGTCGGCCGCTCCGCGGTGAACGCCAGGATCGTGACGTGGAAGTACTTCTCCTTCACGCCGGCCAGCTGGAAGCTGGCGAGCCGGTACGAGCCGCGCCACAAGTCGCCCGATAGCGTGGATACCTGAGTGGGCGCCGATGGCAACTCAGCGCGGATGGCGAAGGAGAATCCGCTCTCGCTCGACCCGGTGACGCGCGTTTCGGTGACGGGGTCCTGCGGGTAGTCGAAGGTGTTGACGAACGAGACGATCCAGGTCGGCACGGCGAAGGCCGAGAAGTCCTGCGCGGCGACGAATTCCTTCTCTACCCGGAATTGACGGTCCTCCAGGTAGCTGGAGATCCGGGTTAGGGGCATCTCGACGAACTGCTCGGCGAGCTCGCGCGTCGTTGCGTCGTCGCCGCGCAGGAAGGCCAGCTGCGCCCTGCCCCAGACCAGCATCGGCTCGTAGAAGATCACGCCCTCGAGCGCGTCCAGGTCGCGCTCGATGATCTGGTCATCGCCTTCTTGCAGGCGGGCCAGGTAGAACCCCGTGCGGTTGGTGATGTCCTCCGCGCAGTCTAGGTCCCAGGACTCCAGCGCGTCGCCGCAGCCGTTGAGCTCGGTCGAGCGGTCGATCTGGTCGATGGCGGCGTCAAAATCACGCTCGTCGGCCGCGACCTGGGCCAGGGCGCGATGGGCCTCCGTCAGCGCTGGGTCGAGGGCGAGAGCATGCTCTAGGTCGGCGCGGGCGGCCTCGTTGTCGCGACCGATCAGCATGTCGCCCCTGTACACGTACGGAAGCTCGAAGTCGGGGTCCTGATCTATCTGACGAGTGTAGTCGGCGACAATCCGGTCGAGGTCCGCCTCCAGGTCGAGGGATTCGGCGGAAAGACTCTTCGCCCGCAGATAGTAGAAATACGGGTCCTCCTCGGGCTCCCCCGCCCGGTGGGCGAGATCGACTTCCAGCGTCAGCTCCTCGTCTCCCCGCTGGACGACGAACGAGTGGTGGCCGGAGCCGGGAACGTCCTCAAACAGCAGGGAGAACTGGCGGCCGCTGGTAATGGGTATCCCGTCCATCTCGACTATCTTGTCGCCGAGCTGGAAGCCGGCCTGCTCCGCCGCGCTGGGCGAGTCCACTCTCAGCGTGACGCAGCCCCGGCCCTCGGGAAGGTCGTAGCGTTCACGCAGGAATTTCGTGGCGTAGCCGCAGCGCAGCCCTAGGATGCCGCCAGGCTGCAGGGACTGGACCAGCGGCCTGGCGTCGGCCGGAGCGTCAGGCACGGTCACGTCTGCGTCGTAATTGGAGAAATCGAAGGTCAAGCTCTGGCTCACGGTCAAATCGTCCAGCGTCCACTCCCCGCTCATCTCCACCCGGCGGGGGAGAAACGTGTCGCGGTCCAGCCAGAGGTGTGTTTCCGCCGGGCCGCCCTCCGTGCCCGCGTAGGCGGGAGCCGGGGCCTGCCCCGTCAGCCCTGTGAGGGCCACGTCGGCCAGGTCCTGGAGCTCGACGAACCCCCAGTAGTGCAGGTACGTCCGGCCGTCTAGGCTCTCGTCCGGCAGTTGCTCCAGGCGGAGCAGCCGGTTGGCGACGTTGCCGTAGTGGAGGAACCCTCTCGACTCAAGAAACAGCTCCAGCGTGTCCGGGTCCAGTCCTTCCCAGTCGCTCTCCAGCCTGTACCATTCGTCGTCGCTGTCAGGCAGCAGATAGGAATCGCCGCCGGTCAGCAGGATCTCCGTCTTCGTTCCCACGGAGTCGATCGTGACGTGAATCCGGTCGGGCGCGGCAAAGGAGAACTCACCGTCGTAGCGGATCTCGAGGCCTTCCATCTTCACTTCTGCGCCGAACGTGCCCTCTATGCTCTCGGGCTCGTCGTGAAAGCGCTCGGCGGAGATCGCGAGGACCTCTTCTGGCGCCGGCAGCTTGTCCTCGCCCAGCGGGGCGAAGAGCACAGCGATGGCGCCGATGGCGAAGGCGACGATGGCTATCAGCGCGGCGAGAAGCAGCGCCCGCGGGTTAACGTACTGGACTCCGGTGCGCTCCACCGGCTCAGGGGTCCCGGGGAGCGGCGATCAGGTCCGGTCTTTCGAGACGCAGGTACTGGCTCCGAGCCGCCGTCGCCGGGTCTTGGAGGAATATGCTATCGCCGGCGACGAGCACCTCCGCGCGGGCGTTGCCGCTGCGCATGAAGTAGATGTGCACCTCCGGGGATTCGCCCTCATCGTCGGGGTCCAGGTAGCCGGTCATAAGAAATGCGTCTTCGCCGATGCCCTCAAGGATGAGGCCGTCCGGGAACGCGTACCCGGTCAGGCCGTCGCCCAGGTCGACGGGGCGCAGCTCGTCCTCCTCTGGCTGCCCGGCCGACTTGTGCGCCGCCTCCGCGGCGGCCTCGTCCTCGTAGGAGTACACGAACACGTCCACGATCGGGAAGCCCTCCTCCGACTCGTAGATGAGGTGGACAGCCTCCTTCAATCCCTGTTCGGCGACTTGGGCGTCGGCGGGCAGCTCCACCATCAGCTCCTCGCGGCTAAACAGCGTCTCCTCGACCAGGGAAAACTCCGGGGGCAGGTCCGCCGGCTGCAGGGCCAGATCTCGCACGGAGCCGGCGCCCCCGCCGCCGGAGGACATGACGACAAGCCCGGTGATGGCGCCGGCCAGGACAAATGCCAGCGCCCCCAGCCCCAGGATGAGAATCTGCTTACGAGAATGCGTGCTCATGCAACCGGCCCTCGTATGGTGGACGACCCGCCCCTGTCGAGTGTTACGCCGGGGGACGGCAAAGGGGCCGTAGCGAGAGTTATATTGCCTGCGAAGCGCAGATACGTTGAGGCAGGCCGCTCCGGCAGTCCAGGAGACTGACACTAAGATGGGTTGTTGTGTGTGGCGGGGAGAGGCCCGCCCAGCCCGATACCTGAGGGGGGATAACCAAAACTAGCCCAGTCATATGCTGTGAGCAACATGCAAGCCTGGTTCACTCAATTGGTGTTTGCCGACCAACCACCCGGTGTCTAGAATAGCGTTTAGGAACGCTAGCTGTATCAGGAGCAAACCAGATGAACTGTTACGTGCTCAAAGGACGGAGTGACCAGCCCATCTCTGTAGCCATACACCAAGTGCGGCGTCGCGACGTGCCTTCAACACTTGGAAGAGGCGGGGACGTACAACGTTGGTGCAATGGATTACGGATGTCCTCACAGCCTGGCAAAAGTAAAGGCTAAGTAACCCGACCTAGTCGATTCCACCCAGGTACTCGAACGCCTTCGTGGCTCGGACGAGGTGGTCACGATGACGCCTAGAGCTAGGCTTGATCCCCAATTGCTTTGCGCCGCATTGAGCAGCCAGTAAGGAGCAAAGAAATGCCTTCGAACCAAGACTGGTGGCCGAATCAGTTGAACCTGAAGATTCTCCGCCAGAACTCTTCCCTGTCCGATCCCATGGGCAGGGATTTCAACTACGCTGAGGAGTTCAAGACACTCGACCTGGAGGCACTGAAGAACGACATCATTGAGGTGACGACGACCTCGCAAGACTGGTGGCCGGCCGATTACGGCCACTATGGGCCGCTCTTCATCCGGATGGCCTGGCACGCGGCGGGTACCTACCGCATCAGCGACGGCCGCGGCGGTGGTGGCTCCGGCTACCAGCGCTTTGCGCCCCTCAACAGTTGGCCCGACAACGCGAACCTCGACAAGGCGCGCCGGCTGCTCTGGCCGATCAAACAGAAGTACGGCCGGAAAATCTCATGGGCCGACCTGATCATCTACGCTGGCAACGTCGCCCTGCAGTCGATGGGATTCAAGACCTTCGGTTTCGGTTTCGGGCGCGAGGACGTCTGGGAGGCCGACGAGACGGACTGGGGGGAAGAAACCGAATGGATTGCGGACGAGCGCCACAGCGACAACGGGGAGATCAAGGGACCGTTCGGCGCCGACCACATGGGCCTGATCTACGTGAACCCGGAGGGGCCGGGTGGTAACCCCAGCGCGCTGGAAGCGGCGAAGTTCATTCGCCGGACGTTCAGCCGCATGGCGATGAACGACGAAGAGACGGTTGCGCTCATCGCCGGCGGGCACTCGTTCGGCAAGACCCATGGCGCGGCCGATGCCACCAAGTACGTCGGGCGGGAACCAGAAGGTGCCCCCCTGGAGGAGCAAGGCCTCGGCTGGAAGAGCAGCTACGGCAGCGGCAAGGGTGACGACACCATCACCAGCGGGCTGGAGGGGGCTTGGACACCTACCCCGGTGACCTGGGACAACAGTTTCTTCGAGACCCTGTTCAAATACGACTGGGATCTGACCAAGAGCCCCGGTGGTGCGTTTCAGTGGGTTCCGACGGATCCATCTGCGGCGGGCACGGTGCCCGATCCTCACGATCCGTCGAAGCGGCACGCCCCGGTGATGCTGACGACGGACCTCGCGCTCCGCATGGACCCGATCTACGAGCCGATCTCACGGCGCTTTTACGAGCACCCGGAGGAGCTCGCAGAAGCTTTTGCCAGGGCGTGGTTCAAGCTGACGCACCGCGACATGGGGCCCCGCAGTCGGTATCTCGGCCCGTTGGTTCCCGCAGAGCCGCTGTTGTGGCAAGACCCCACGCCCGACGTCGATCATGAGTTGATCGGGGCGCAGGATATCGCTGTCCTCAAGGGCAAGATCCTCGCATCGGGACTGTCCATTTCGCAACTGGTCTCGACCGCCTGGGCGTCGGCGGCATCGTTCCGCGGCACCGACAAACGCGGTGGGGCGAACGGGGCGCGCATCCGCCTCGCGCCGCAGAAAGATTGGGGAGTGAACAACCCAGCCGAGCTGCGGAAGGCGCTCCAGACACTGGAGCAGATCCAGACGGATTTCAACAGTTCCCAGACCGGTGGGAAGAGGGTGTCCCTCGCGGACCTGATCGTCCTCGCCGGGTGTGCAGGCATCGAACAGGCAGCGAAGAGCGCCGCGGACAACGTACAGGTCCCATTTACGCCGGGGCGCACGGACGCGTCGCAGGAGTGGACTGACGTGGAGTCGTTTGCGGTGCTTGAACCCATCGCAGACGGGTTCCGCAACTACCTCCGCGCCGACCACCAAAAGCCGGCAGAGGAGTTGCTGATCGAGCGGGCGACCCTGCTGACGCTGACCGCTCCCGAGATGACGGTGCTCGTTGGCGGTATGCGCGTCCTTAATGCGAACATCGGGCAGTCCGATCAGGGCGTCTTCACCAGACGGCCAGGAACTCTGACCAATGATTTCTTTGTGAACCTGCTCGACATGAACACAGAGTGGCAGGCATCTTCCGCATCTGAGAACGTGTTCGAGGGACGCGACCGCGGGACCGGCGACCTCAAGTGGACTGGAAGCCGCGTCGACCTCGTCTTCGGTTCGAACTCCGAGCTCCGAGCGATTGCGGAAGCCTACGCATGTGACGACTCGCAGCAGAAGTTCGTGCGTGACTTCGTCGCTGCGTGGGACAAGGTAATGAATCTCGATCGCTTCGATTTTGCCTGATCTCAGCGAGGTTGCTCGTAACGACGTCTCCTGCTGCGTCCGCCTAGCCGGTGTTCCGTTCCGTATCTAGCACCCGTCCATCTGACTTCACTAGATACCATTTGAGGCATCTGAAACGGAGGCAGATGGCCATGGCATCGCCGAGGGTCGCGTGCTTGGCCGCGCCTGCCGCATTCTTGATTAAGCCACGAGATCCACGTCACGCCTCTTGAAGGGCTGCTTCAGCAGCGCAGGCCTCCGTGGGGTCTCTCCAATGAGCAATCCTTATGTTGCCGAGGCCACGGGTGCAGGTAAGACATGATTGCATGCATATCGCATGCCGGCCTGGGTGACCGACTGTGCTTCAGCCAGGTGCTGCATACACAGAGCGACGCTACAGAACCGGCAAATTGCGACAGCCTTCGATTCTTGCCCCGCTCGGGCGCAAACGTAACATCCCATCACGCACCTCGCTTTCTCACAAGAAGCTCTGATACAGAACAGAAGTATACCAGTCGCTGAACCAGGTGGCGATTCGTCCAGGCGAGGATCGATCGATCCAACTCGACTCTAGATTGCGCAGCAAACGCCGGAACCCGTTTTGGAGCAGCCATTCGGCCACTGGTTACGTGACTTAGGAACCTAATGGCGCGCGTACCCAAGGATGCTATCGTGGTAGTGAACGTGAGGTGATGGACGACATGAGCGGCTGGTCCTGGTTGCGCAGGCTTTTTCGGTAGGCTCCGCACAGGCCCAGGTCACGAGGAAGCGATGGGTGCTGGCACCTCACTGAAGAAGCGTGATCTCGCCCAGAGAGACACGTACACCAGGCCGACCAGCACCGGGACTTCCACTAATGGGCCGACGACCCCAGCTAGGGCTTGCCCGGACTCGACGCCGAAAGTCGCGATGGCGACGGCGATAGCCAGTTCGAAGTTGTTTCCGGCGGCTGTGAATGCGAGGGTCGCCGTCTTTGGATAACCCGGGTTCTGAAACCTGCCCCAGGCGAACGCCGTAGTCCACATGAGGGCGAAGTAGGCCAGCAGAGGAATCGGTGATACTGCTGTTGATCGCAGGGGTCCTCACCGCGATCTCCGCGCCTGCAATCGTCGCAATTATCCTGGTGTCGTTCGGGCTGCTAGGTTTACTTCAGGGGCTTGTCGCCACGTTCATCAAACGGGGGCGGTGAGACCGGGAGCCCGCGCACGACGGCCTCCCGCGTCGCGCACCGTCTTAGGGCCGCTCGGCGACGATCTCCCCCGACACTGCGCAGACTTCGGCCAGGGTGTTGTAGATCGTGCCGAACTTCGCGATGTTTTTGTGAAGCAGTTCGATGCGATGCTCTGATTCATCTGTCTTCAGCCTGAGCACGTAGCTGATGCGTGTCATCTTTGGCGGCGACTGCTGACGGTCAGCTGTCACATGAATCGAAGCCCCTGCTGCGCAAACGAGAGAATCTCCGAATATCGCGACACGTTCTTGAGAACGCAAGCGGCGAACGCCATTGCCAAGAGCTCAGCCGGTCCAGGCAGATCGGCGCTGACTCCGGGCGAGCTGTCGAACCGCACGGTCACCGACTTGCACGAGGCTTCCGAAACGACCTCATCTATTGTGTGAGCATCGATCTCGTAACTCGTTGGTCGTTCCATGCGATTCTCCCCCTGCGTTGATCCGGTCCAAAGTTGTTGCTGACAGGGTAGCTGATTAGGTGCCAGCGCGACCAAGACCAGATCGATGCCGGGACTCCATCCCGCGAGATTGGGTTGCCGCCGTCGGCTTGTATATCGTAACATGGCGATGGAATGCAACAGCAGATTGTGGACGTAGATAGGCTATCGGCGATGCTCCGTGCCGTGGCGCATCCCGTCAGGATCGAAATGATCCGGACGCTAGCGCAAGCCGGTGATGCGAGTTGCACGGACCTAACCCGTCAGGTTTCCCTGGCACAGTCAACGGTCTCCGAACACCTGCGCGTGCTCAAGGAGGCGGGGCTGATCCAGCCGTGTGGCCCCGGCCCGCGCGCCGGCTATTGCCTGAACAGGGAGGCATTGGTCTGGCTTAAGCAGGCGGTGGTGGGCCTGTGAATCCCGAAGCCCTGCAATGGGGAGTATCGGATCCGGTACGCCCTCAGATAAGGCGGTGGTGATTGGCCACTGCATCGCCGGCGTTGGCGCTCGAGACGTCAGTTCTCCGAAAGCTTTCGACCCTCGACCGGTTTCTGCCTGTCTGGATCGGGCTAGCGATGGCCACCGGCCTCGCGCTTGGTCGGATCTTCCCCGGGCTGAACGACACCCTGGACCGGATCAAGGTTGACACAACGTCGCTGCCGATCGCCATCGGCCTGCTCGGGATGATGTACCCGGTTCTTGCCAAGGTGAGATACAACCGGTTGGGTAGCGTAACGGCCGACAAACCGATGGTCATATCGTCGCTCTTGCTGAACTGGATCGTCGGTCCGGCCCTCATGTTCGCTCTTGCCTGGATCTTTCTGTCCGATCTGCCCGAGTTCAGGACAGGTCTCATCCTCGTCGGGTTGGCGCGCTGCATCGCGATGGTGCTCATCTGGAATGCGCTGGCCTGCGGAGACGGGGAAGCCGCGGCTGTGCTCGTGGTCCTGAACTCCATCTTCCAGGTTGCTGCGTACGCACTGCTGGGTTACTTCTACCTCGAGTTGTTGCCCGGATGGCTGGGGCTGAACCAAACCACGGTTGATTTCGATCTCTGGGAGATCGCCAGGTCGGTCCTGATCTTCCTTGGCATACCACTCCTCGCCGGATTCGTCACAAGCGCAGTCGGCCGCAGCCGAAAGGGTGACCTCTGGTACGAGACTAAGTTCCTGCCACGCATTGGGCCGGTGGCCCTGTACAGTCTTCTGTTCACGATTGTGATCCTGTTCGCGATTCAGGGCGACGCGATTACGTCTAATCCTCTTGATGTGATGCGCATTGCCGTCCCGCTCCTGTTCTATTTTGCATTGATGTGGACGACAGCTTTTGCCTGGGGACGGGCCCAGGGTCTTGACTACCCCAAGACCGCGACGCTTGCCTTTACGGCTGCCGGAAATAATTTCGAGCTGGCCATCGCCGTGGCAATTGGGACGTTCGGCGTTACATCCGGGCAGGCTCTCGCCGGCGTCGTCGGCCCCTTGGTCGAGGTGCCTGTGCTTGTCGGACTTGTATACGTATCACTCTGGGCCCGCGGGCGATTCTTCAAGGCAAGCGCCGGCGAGACCACGATCGCCGCAGCGCCGGGGGATTAGGTAGGGAGCCAACCGTGCGGTCACAAAGTGCCAAATGGCTGCCCCGAGACGGGGCGTTGGCATCGTGCTTGAGCCCTTACCGATGTGTCATTGTGGCATCGGGATCAACTATATGCGGCAAGTAACGAGTGTAACTGAGAGGACAAAGCAATGAAGTGTCAATGTGAGCCGGTCATTTGGCCCGCCGACGCGCGGCAGAAAACTGCAAGCACAGTCGATTCGTCGACGACTAAACCAGGTATAGCACGAGAGAAGAAGGAGACCATCATGACTTTGAGAACGGCGACACTGACGGCAACCGAAACCGAATTGGTGGCGATCGGTGCAAGCATCGGCGCTGGCTGCCACCCTTGCCTCGAGTACCACCTGCAGGAAGGGGAGAAGGCTGGCCTAGGGCGAGCGGTCCTGCTCCAGGCCGTGGCGGACGGTGAATGCGTCAAGCGCAGCGCATACAACGAGCTGGCCGTCCGCAGCCGAGAGCTACTTGGGGAAGCGGCGGACCTGCCGCCTTCGTGCTGCGACGACACGAGCGCAACGAAAGAGTTCGTATCAGTGGGCTCGGCCGTGGGCGCGAACTCGGCGGCCCAGTTGCGCAAGCACATTGAACAGGCGCGCACGGTTGGCATCGACGAAGCGCAGCTAATCCAGGCAATCGAAATTGCCGGGAACGTGCAGAGACATGCAGCCGCCGCCACGGCGCGCGAAGCGGAGGCTCTGACGGGCGTTCCGGCGCAAGGCCACTCTCCCGTCTTCCTGTCGGCGCCACCCCAGGCAAGTGCTGCTGAACGACGCTGAGGCCGTGAAAAGCTCTTGCTCTGCTCGGTTAGCGACACCAGAGTTGCGCGAGGAATCTTATGCCTGATCCACGATTCGCGAAGCCTTGGCACGGGGTTCAGCGAGAGAAAATCGATTGGCGCCCCACGGTGAATCCCGACGCCTGTATCGGTTGCGGCACCTGCGTCACGGGGTGCAGCCGCATGGTCTACCGCTACGACTACGAAAGCAGGAAGGCAGTCGTGGCGGATCCGTTGAACTGCATGGTCGGCTGCACCACGTGCGCGAATACCTGCCCGACACACGCAATCTCCTTTCCGTCACTCGATACTGTCTTCAGGCTGGAGGCGCTCCCCGAAGTAAGGCACGTGATCGAGGATGAACTCGTCGGCAGGCACGATGAGTTGGCGTGGCTGAGCGTAGTCCCGCACGACGATCGAGTCGTCAACCTGGAAGTCTCGGCGATGGACCGGCCGGGGCCAGACACTCTCGTCCTCACCCTTCGGCCGATATCGCCCTCCGATGCCCTCTGTCAGTTCATGCCGGGGCAGTATCTGGAGCTCCTTCCACCGCAGAGCGGATGGCTGGCGCGAGCGTATTCCATCGGCAATGCCCCGCGCGATGATGGGTCGGTCGAGCTGCAAATCCGGCGCGTCGCCGGCGGCCGCATGACCGAGTGGCTCTTCGACCACCTCGAGATTGGTGCCCAGTTGCAGGCGCGCGGCCCGGCCGGGCGCTTCACGATGCGTTCAGAGCCGGATACGCCCCTCGTTTTCATCGCCGGCGGGACAGGCTTCGCGCCGGTCAAGGCTATGATCGAGCAGGAAACAGCGCTTGGCCACAATCGCGACATCATCTTGTGTTGGGGTGTTGGTTCGAGAGACCATCTGTACGAAGTCGATGAGATAGGCCACTGGGCCGAAAACAACCGGAACCTGCACTGCATACTCGCGGTAGAGCGCGGGCCTCTGCCAAAATCACTGCCCGCGCGGGTAGCGGCGGCGTCGGGAACAATTGCAGACGTCATCAACGTTTCAGGTCTTTCTCTTGCGGGCCGTGACGCCTACGTCGCTGGACCACCGGCCATGATTCCCTCGATCCTCCGTATGCTCGGTCGGCTGGGAGTCCAAGGCGAGCGCATCTTCGTCGACTCATTCGGAGTCTGACGTGCGTAGCCCGAGGTACGATTCTGTATTTGTTAATCGCCTTCGTCAGTTACTCCGTCGAATCGTACCGGGACCTAGCCGACTGGTGGAAGCTGCTAAGTGGTCACTTAGGTCGTAGCTGGAGGATCGCTCCGAAGCAGCCCACGCAGCCATGCTCGCGTCCACGTGTATCCGCCCTTGCTCATCGATTCGGCGAGTGAGGGGTCCTGTTCGTGGGCCGCCCTGACGAACTCGCGGAAACAATCGGGACACAACATGTCGTCCGGCTGGTTCTCGTGGCACCTCTTGAAGGCGAATGTGCCTGTCACTGTATCCCGCATGTGGTCGGCCTCATAAGGATGCGTCCTCGCCCAGGCCGCCCCTTTTTCTTCTACCGCATGTTCGTGTTCCATGTCGTCGTTCCCTTGCCTGTTAGACTACACCCTGACATGGTCAACCAGGTCGGAAAACGGTACGTCTGCGAGAAATGCGGCTCGGAGTTCATCGTCACGAAAGGTGGATCCGGCGAGCTGCACTGCTGTGGCCAGCCGATGAAGCTTAAGCAGTAGCTATTTCTCGTCCCCTGTTAGCATCTTCTGTATGCTCGATAGACGCCGCCACATAAGGAACAATGTGACGAGGATCCCAAGCATAAGCAGCATTGGGGCGGCCATCATTGGCATCATTCTCAGCGGCGGCGAAGACCTGTGCGACTGACTGCACTCCACGCCGACATTGTAACCGGCGGCTCACTGCGATGTCCGCTCCCTCACCACACTTGCCAATTCCGCCGGGTCCGTCGTCGCCAACACGTGCTCCACTAGGCCGGCTTTGACGGGAAGGGCGATGTGTTGGTGCCGGAGAACTCCGCTGTCGGTCAGCCGATGAAGCTGAAGCATTGAACGGCCTATCACTGTGTTCAAACACATCCTCGCCTGACGTTCGGTGTGTCGACTGGTCGGCCTGCATATCAAGCATGTGCCAGGGGCGACCAATGCCTTCGCTGCTGGTCGGGCTGCGTGCCGAATCAGTGCATGACTTCCGCCACCGGGGTGCTGCGGCGCTCCCAGAGGTGGCGGGCGAAGAGGAGGTCATCGGGGGTGTTGATACTGAACCAGCTGAGACCGTCCGGATCGAGATCCCTGCAGCGACCCTCGCTGATGCACTCCACTCGGACGCTGTCGAGCAGATCACGCATCGACCGCCTACCCAGCCTCAGCAACTCATCGGCAGATGGCAGGCAACGTCGAGAATATCCCGCGAGTAAGGGTTGGCGGATTCCACCTACGTTCGGCACTGCGGCGTCACAGGTCTCCAACAGCTCCACGAGCGACGACAAGAGACTTGGATTCAGAAAGGGCATATCGCACGCTACAAGAATGCATCGATCGTACTCTGCCGCCCGCAAGCCTGCGGCGAAACCCGCCAGTGGGCCAGCGGCTTCTGGCGGATCTTCCACGCTTCTCACGTTGAACTCGTCACCAAGCTGGGCAGAGCGGGTCCCGGCTGCGAGGACTACCTCATCACATACCTTGCGCACCGCGTCGATCACGAGATCCAGGATGCGGCGGTCTCCAAGCAGCAACTGCGTCTTGTCGCGACCCATGCGCCGTCCTGCGCCCCCAGCGAGAACGATCGCCGTCGTTTCATTCCGCATCTGAACCGCACGCCTTCACACCCGGCGCGGAATGCGGCGAGCGAAGAGCAAACCGTCCCTCGAGAAGATCGGCCACACCAGGGCCATCTCCAAGGTCGAACTGTGGCACCGGATAATCGAACCGCTCGTCCGTCACGATCGCGATCAGATCGTCCAGCCGGGCCGTCAGCACATGGCTGTGTTCGCTGCGGGACACTTCGATCTTCATCGCAGACGCGCCCCGGTAACCCTCAGTGAGAACGATGTCCACGCGATCCGAGATCATCGCGACGACGTCCGTGAGCGCGCGCTCCTGCCGGACCCGCTCAATGAGAGCCAGTTTACTGCTGCCGGAAATCACGACGATGTCGCTACCGGCCTTCGCCAGACGCCAGGAGTCCTTGCCGGGGTGATCGATTTCAAATGTATGGACGTCATGCTTGATTGTGGCCACACGATAGCCACGGGTCTTCAGTTCGCGGATGAGGCGTTCAAGGAATGTCGTCTTTCCGACCCCGGAGTTCCCGACAACGCTTACGAGGGGCTTCATTGGCGCGGAAAGGTCAGCCACATTCATGGACCCTCCGTGCCGGCGCCGGAGCCCTCGCCAGTCGGCTCCACGGTGAGCATTCCAACCATGGTCTCCGGATGAAAATCGCAACGGAAAGCGAACAGGCCCCCTATCGAGGGCGCGAACCACTCGAGCGTGGCAGCTTCGCCGCCGTTCACGAGGGGCGGGTCGGAGACGGCGTCATCTTCGGAGTTGTATTGCCTGTCTGCGCCGGCGATTCGCATGTTGTGGATGGCGGCGCCGTCGTTTGTGAGCGCGAATGTCGCCGTGCCGCCGCCATCAATGCGGAACTCCGCGGGATCGAAAAAGTTGTCGCCCATCGACACTTCGAGCACCCCCGGCTCGTCCGCGGGGCTACCGCCGCCGCCGTTGGCCCCGCTGAGAGTGGGGCCAGGCGTGGATCGGGTCTCATCGTCGTCACCGCAGGCCGCCGCCAGTGCTAGAACGCAGATCGCGGCGAGGCTGAGGATTCCGGCAAGCGAATGCCTTGTGATCATCGCTGATCGTCGGCCGCCACGTCAGCGGCCCACGTCCTCGCGGCTACGGTTGATGGCAGGCCGATGGTGGTGAGAGCGAGGAGAATTACGTGATCGATCTCTGCGTCACTGACGCCGGCCTGTTTCGCCTGGTTGACGTGCGAGCGGACGGCGCCTTCGAGCCGAGCCCCGACGGCGATGGCCAGCTTGACCAGCCTACGGGTGCGCTCGTCCAGCGGTCCGGCGCTATGCGCGGCCGAGGCCAGTTGCTCATAGGCCTTCATCACATCTGGGTAGTCGCGGCCGATGGCTTCAAACGGTTTGGGTAGCTGCTGGGACACGTCCGGACCTCCTAAGTTGCCTCACTGATGAGTGTTGTTTACGGGTCACACCTTCACCAGCCTGATGCGGGTGTCGTAGAACACTGCGCTGCCGCCCACAAGATCGGACAGACAGGTATTGGTGTTGACTGTGTCCGTTCGCATCGCCGCATTGGCGTGTAACCCCTTTGCCCTGCGATCGTCGCCTTTTATCACCTCTCCGTCGATTTCGATGTCAGTTGAACCATAGGCCCAGTGGCCCATGCCCAGGGAAAAGGAGACTACTCCGGGGCGGATACCCTGGATCACCTTCACCTTTCCGATCATCGGCTTTTTCGTGCCGTTCCTCAAATCCCAAACGCCGTCGGGGTTGCTGGCAGACACGATCTTCACCTTGTCATCGTCCTCCAGCCCCAGCCGTTCGGCGTCTAACTTGTTGATCGCGAAAACCCCCTCCGGGTTGATCCCGAGCAGCCAGTAGTTGCCGACGGTGCGGCTCTTGGTGTGGGTGATCTCGCGGGCTGTGATCATCTGCAGATCATATCCGTCGGCCTCGTCGTCTATAGGGTTGCCAAGGGAATCGGTGTAAGCGGGGAAGTACCGCGGGATGCCGCTGAAGTGCTTGCCGGTCATAGAGTCCTTCACGCCCGCAGTCTTCTCCTGGTACATGTTGATGAGAGCGCCGTACTTGTTCTTGAGATGTTCCCCATCATAGGCCCTCTCGTAGTCGTCGAAGCGCCCGCCACGGTTGAGAACGTACACGACCTTCCTCCACAGATCTGGGCTGACGGTTGACACCCACCTGGCCGAATCGAACTGGGATTGTGGCAGGTGACGCCGACTCAGCGTGAAGAGGGCCAACTCAGCATCATCGGCGTCTGGTAGCGCCTCTGATGCGTCGGCTTTGTGGCCCAGAGCCACGTTGGCCACCTGCTTCAGGTACAGATCCTCTGACCTGGTGAAGTCGCCGTAGTCGCCGAGGCCACCGGGGCCAAAGCCGGGAAGTCCCATCTTTTCGGCCAGGCCCAGGATGAGCGCCTCCAGGCTGCAGGGCATCTCCTCGCCGAACACAGTGACCGTCTCATTGGGTGAGGCGGCGGCCGGCTGACGGACGGGCTGCACCTTCCAGACGACGTTGGGGTGGGTCCCGCTAAACTCCCACCGCTCGTACACAGGCAGGTCGGGGAAAATGTAGTCCGCATACATTGAGGTCTCACCGACCACGATGTCGCTGCAGATGAAGAGCGGTATCTTCTCCGGATCGGCAAGTATCTCGATGACCTTGTCGCCGGCCGGCAGCGAGTACGCGGGCGTGCCCATGTACAGAATCACTGCCTTGAGTGGGTAGGGGTAAGCATCTGCTGCCGAGGGGAAGATCTGTTGATAGATGTCGCTAGACAGGGGGAACCACGGGCGCTTCGCCGGGTAGTCCTCGAACAGCGTCGAGTCCTCATACTTGACGTCGTGGCGGATGACGCTGATGCCGAAGCTGGTGGTCTTTCCCGGGTGCATCTTGGAAAGCGGGTAGGGCTGGCCTTCCTTCGTGCCGGCCTGGTCGTACGTGGCGCCGGCTGTCATGCCGCCCTTCCAGTCGTAGTTGCCAATGAGAAGGTTCAGGTTGAGCCAGGTGCCGCAGCTGTAGAAGCCGTTGGTGTGCGAAGCAACGCCCCTGTGCACATCGACTGCAGCTTTCTTGCCGTGGCTGACAAATTCCTCAGCGATGGCTTCGAGATCTCGCGCCCGCACTCCCGCGATCTCAGCCCACTCCTCGATAGACCTGGATGAGGCTTCTTCCCAGAGGAGTTGCATGGAGGTCTTCACCCTGATGTTGCCCGCCGTCGCGTCCACCAGGACGTCGCCGACCACCGAGTTCTTGTCGTCGTTAGGGTCAAAGGGAACGAACTGCCCGTTCAGGGAGACGACGAAGGGATCGAACTCCCATTCGTTGCCGTCCTTGTTGGTTCGCGTCTCCTTCTGGGCGAGTCCGATCTCCGACGCCCGGAGAAACTTGCCAGGCTCGCCGTTCTCGTCCATCTTCACCAGCCAGGTCGCGTTGGACCACGATGGTTCATCTGCCGCGGCCGCAGCCGCCTTATTGGCGGCCGTGAGGAATTCGGCGTCAAAGCGGCCGTTTTCGATGACCCAGCGGATTAGGGCCAGGGCAATCGCCGCGTCGTTCCCCGGAACGCTCGGCAGCCACTTCCAGGCCTTGGCCGCCGTGCGTGAGAGCCGTGGGTCGACCACGACGTACTTCAGTCCACCATCGGCCAGGCCGGCAGTGATGCGGCGGGCGCGTAGAGGTGGCGACTGGCTGGCCTCAAACGGGTTCACTCCCACGAAGATCATGAACTCGGCTGACTCTTGGTCTGCCTGCCAAAAGAACTTCTTGCCGTTGATGAATTTCCCCTCGACAAACTGCTCGCTCATCGCCTTGCCGGTGAAGTACAACGAGCCCTGGCAGACCGTCGTGTGGCCGTGCGCGTTCGCCGATCCGAAGGCGTCCTTCGTGAAGCGCGGGATCAAGTCGCCCCGCCCGCCCTTCAGACGGCCCCAGACGAAGGCGAACTGGTTGTTCTTGGGTCCGAGGTCCGGGTGATCCGGGTCGATCATAAGATCGAGCTTGTCGGCGTGATCGGCCTTGAACTTGTCGACCAGCCCCGCTTTCTTGTCCTTGTCCTTCTCACCGAGGATCTTGCTGACGTCAGCCGCCATTGTCTTGGCCACCTCGGCGTCACGCAGTGCCCAGATGTCGTTCAGGCCCGCGATCTGCCGGTCTTCTTCCCCCGGCACGTCGGCGAATATCTTGCCGCCGTTGACGATCTCATCGATGGCCGTGGCGAACTCGATGGTCTGCCACTTGCCTGCGCCGCGCGGCCCGGCGCGCTTCAAGACCTTGACGATACGGTAGGGGTCAGCCCCAGTCTGGATGCCCGCCTGCCCCTTCGGGCAGATTCCGCCTTCGACGGTCGCCACTTCAAAGGGGGGCGTATCGTAGGCCACATGAGGACGCATTGTCCAGGGACTGTATGGGTTTCCATCTGCCTTAACAACAACGCCGTCCTTCATCTTCAGTTTGATGCCGCACTGTCCATTGCATTGCTGACACGCGCTGTAGATGATGTTCTCCGGCCTGGCCTGGAGGTACTCCGCATCTGGGACTATCTCTTGGGCAGGCGAGCCGTCTATCAAATCAAGAAGCCATGGCGCCTGTGTCGCGATAGCTGCCATGCCGCCCAGGAGCGCTGAACTCTTGATAATCTGCCGACGGTCTAGTTGTGTTCCGAAGACGCCGTGCTCCTTGCTCATTGGGACACCTCCTGTTTCTGGTCGGTCAGCGGCAATAGGCGCGTGCCAAGGAAGAAAAGACCCGTGGCGAACGACCCGATAAAGGCGAGCACCAGCCATTCCATGACGCTGGGGAAGTATTCGTACTCCAGCCTGTTGTCGATGTACGCGGTGTCGAGTCCATCCAACTGTGGTTCGAGCAAGCCTGGAATGACGACATTGAGGCGCGTCGCGAAGAAGCCAAGCGCCACAAGGCCCGCCGCCAGTCCCACCCAGGGAATCGACTTGCCGCGTATGGTCATGATCGCAATCGGAATGACGGCCCCAAGGCCCACCTGGAAGACCCAGAACACCCATGGGTAGGGCCCCCCGAGGATCTGGTACAGCGGCTCAGCTTCGGACGGGATGTCCGCGTACAGGGTGATGCTGAACTCGGCCCAGACCATGATCAGGTACACGGCCAGCATGGCGAGAGTCATCCGGCCGAGAGTGACGACCATTTCCCTGTGCTTTTCCGTCCCCTTCTCAGGCCACAGGAAGGCGACAATAAACGTAAGCAGCCCGCCACCGGATACGAGTGCACCGACGATGAAGAGAAGCGGGTAGAGCGGCGCGTTCCAGTATCCCCGGGCGCCGACCACCCCAAACAGAGCGCCAACGCCACCGTGGAAGGCGATAGCCAGCGGCACGCCGATGCTCCCAAGAATCTTCAGCATCTGGCGGTCGCCCGTCCGATCGTAGGAATGAGCCACGGCAAGACGCGGACGCGGCCCGAACGCCCGCCCGAACTTACCCAGAAGAAGCGAGGCAACGCGGCCGCGCAACCCTGCCTCGGATGACTGGCTCACAAGGTCTCCGCGGATGGCGACCCAAAATTCAATGATGAGCAAGAAGAAATATGCCGTGTAGAGCCACACCATCCAGGCCATCATCGATCCGGGGTTGCCCCGGGTGAAGACGTAGTAGAACCGCTCCATGTGGCCGAGATCCAGCCAGATGGTTAGCAGGGCGGCAACCAGCGCCATCAGCGCCGTAAACAGTGCTAGCTTTCCGATCGGTTCCAGGGACTTCATCCCGAACACGAAGATAAGGGCAGAGATAAGGAAGGCGCCGGCGGAGAGGCCAACGAAGTACACGTATGCGGCGACCCACAGACCCCACGGGATGCTGCTCGTGTAGTTCGCTAGCTCGTGGCCGCTGGTCAGGCGCAGACCGATGCCAACGAGCCCGGCGGTAAACGCCGCGACCCAGATCATGCCCAGAGGGATCGCCACGGGCTTTGGTGTGATATCCAATCTCATGGCACCCTCCTATGTCAGGTAGTAGACCTTCGGATTCGTGCCCTGCTCTTCTTTCAGGCGCATCACCCTCGGGCTAGCTATTAGTTCGTTTACGAGGCTGTCTGGGTCATTCTTGTCGCCGAAGAATGTGGCCTCACCGATACAAGTCGTCACACAAGCGGGCAACATCCCGACATCGAGCCGGTGAATACAGAACTGGCACTTCCTGGCGTTCCCGACCGGCGACCCTTGACCGTCCCGCGTCCATTCCTTGCCGTATTCCGGCGAGGGCGATTTCTCGTAAGCCTGCACCGCCGGAGTATCGTCGGTGTACTTGTCACCGAAGTCGAAATAGCGCGCCCCATATGGACACGCCGTGAGGCAGTAGCGGCAGCCAATGCACGCGTCGTAATCCACGACAACGATCCCGTCCTCGCGCTTCCACGTGGCCCCAACCGGGCAGACATCCGTGCAGGGCGGGTCGTCGCAGTGCATGCATGGGCGTGGCAGCCAGCGCCGGGTGACGTTGGGGAACTCCCCGATCTCCTCTTCGATCACTGGCCGGTAGACGACACCGGGTGGCAGATTGTTCTCCGCCTTGCAGGAGATCGTGCAAGCCGAGCAACCGATGCACTTCTGCAGGTCTATCACCATAATCCACTTGCGCTGGTTCATCGGCTTCTCCATCGCCTTCTGGAGCTCTTCCTGCATACGTATGATGTCCGCAACCTTCGATGGAGAGGAGCGAGGCGTACGAACCTCTGCGAGCGGGATGAACCCGTCCTCGGTGATGTTCATAACCATGGGGACGTCTTTGGACGGACTGACCGGAGCTTGCAGGGTGTCCACCGCGGGACCTGCCTCTTTCGCTGCCCGAGCCGCCTCAAGAAACCTCTCCCGCCAGACGGCGGGATCGCCCTCGAATTCACTCCCGGGCTTGCTGCGCTTGGCGCCGGCGAGCCCCATGTGGCCGAGGGCCGCCGCTGCAGCGACGCTTGGGACTACCTTCGCGACTTGACGCAGGAACCCGCGTCGACTCGACCCAGCCATAAGTCCCTCCTTATCACTCGTGACGCCGCATCTGCCACGCTGCGCTTCTACGCATACAAAAGCACGCTTGTGATTGCAGTCACAAGGGCCGAATGGCCCCTTTGCATCGGGACTTGAAGGTCTGGAGAACCTTCGATTCAGGACGGCTGAGATCGAGTACCTGAGATCCCTCGGCCCCTTCTCATCTGGCGCAATTCCGCTTCAGCGGCACAGTCCGCGCGATGCGAGTATCTCTGTGTAGCAGGAGAGTTTCTTGAGGACGCAGGCCGCAAACGTTATCTAACCGCACAGTTGCCGAAAGCTCTTTCGATGCGGAATTGAACACCCGCGACTTTGGCTGCCTAACTTTGGCAGACATTTGACTGACTAACCGACAATCACTGGTGGATTATGATGGACATCAGTGGACGGAGCCAGAGATGGCGCCGGTCGACGAGCTGGCCGAACTCCTGATGGAGAGGCACGAGGGCTGGTCGGAGGACGACTTCGAGGGTGAGGACCCGGACGACGGGGAGCCGCTGGTCAGCGACGCGGCCTGGGGGCGGGTGATCGGCGAGAAGCGGGCCGAGTTGGCGCGGCTGGTCAAGGAAGGCATCTTGCAGGGAAGCGGTACGGGGAAGCGACTGCGGGTCAACGCCGGTTCGTTCTACGGCTGGCTGGGTGAGGAAGCCCCCGTGTACCCGGACTGGGGCAGCGAGTTCGAGGTCTTCCCGGACACCGAGCGAGAGCGGGTGGAAGGCACGCGACGCCTGCGCAGGCGGGCGCAGGAGGCGATCATGGCCAGCCCGTCGCACAGCGGGGTGATCCGGCAAATCATGAGGAAGTCAGGGAGTCCGCCGCCGTGGGGCGACGAGCTGGTCGAGAGGCTGGAGGCGGCGCTGCGGCGGAACTTCGAGCAGCGCTGGCAGGAGCTGGTGGCGGTGGAGAAGGTGCTCGACGAGGTGGCGGCGGAGTTCGACGGGGAGGACCCGCTGGAGCCGGAGGTTCGGGAGACGCTGGTCGGCATCCGGGCCGAGCTGGAGGAGCTGTTCGATCAGATGGCCGGACGGATCGACGGGTTTCCGAAAAAGGAAGAGCCCAGGGAGGAGCACCTTTCAGATCTGAGAAGCGCGGTCTTCGGCGATTCGGATCCCGGCAGCCAACGATACGGGCCTGACACTAAGACCACGTAGTGTGGCCTCAGCAGCTAGCCAGAATGTTCCCTCCGCCAAAAAGGCCGATGACGTCCCCGACGTTCACCGCTCCACTCGCGTCAGCATCCGAGCGGCGGGAATAGAACGTCTGGCCCGTCGACTGCAGTATCTTGCCACCCCCAAACAGTGAGATAACGTCTCCGACGTTGGCCTGGCCGTTACCGTCGGAGTCTGGGGGCCAGGCATCGTGACCCGCCGTGACCGGGCAGCGGTCAAGCCCGTCAGACGAGACGTAACCCTCGCTGAGGTCCGACGAGCCGTCGCCGTCGTCGTCGGTGTCCGGTTGCCCACGGCGTCCAGGGTGTAGTCGAAGCTGGAGATGGTGGCCGGCGTGGGGTCCGTGTTGACGACGCTCTCTCCAGACGGCCGGCGCCGTCGTACGTGTAGTCCCTCACCGGTGACGCCCCTGCCTGCACGAACGATGGACAGTATAAGCCCGGCCGCTAGCAACCACTAGAAATACCGCCACTCTGGGGTCTGGGTGTTGACGGTGGCCGACTCGAGCGCGCCCATCTTCGGGGGAGAATTCACTTGGCTGAACAAGCATCCTGATGCAGCCCAGGCTCGCATGTCGTCGAGGCCTTCACACTAGCCCAAACTCATTGACTGTTAGCCCGCGGCTGTCCGTTTCCTAAGGTGTCATCCTCAACGGGACCCAGTCAATCAGTTGCGGAGGCGATGCCTAACACTAACGCGCCGGCCAGCGGTCCGTCTGGACGATTTCAAGGGGTCCCGTCTGACCGATGACCTCCACTATGGTGCGCGATCTTCGGCGGTGGTAGATGAGGTCCAGCGTTACCTCGCCCACCCGCAGGCCGGACACGCGAACGAAGTCCAGCCAGAACGGCAGCCTGGGCTTTACTATAGACAGCCGCCCCTGAGGGGCGTCCGGTGCTAGGCCGAGGACGGAGGTTAGGAGGTAGGGCAGTGCCGCCGCAGCGAATGCCTGTGGCCTGCAGGCCACAGGATACGGCACCGGCGCTTGGTGGGCCGCGCGCGGGGTGCCGCTAAACAGCTCCGGTAGACGAAAGTAGGGGAAAGCAAACGCCGCATCGCACAAGGCCGTCGCGATTTCGTTGAGTTCCGCCTCGGCCCCGTACCGCTTGAGACCGGCCAGGATCAGGGCGTTGTCGTGGGGCCAGATTGTCCCCAGATGGTAGCCCAGCGGGTTGTATCGCCTGGCACCGGTGTTCAGGGTCCGTATACCCCAGCCGCTGAACATGTCGTTGCGCATCAGCCGCCCGATCTGGCGCCGCGCCTTCTGCCGCGTCGCGGCCCCGCACCAGAGGAGCTGGCCAGCGTTGGACGTGGGCACCTTCGCCGGTCTCTTGTCCGCGTCCAGCGCTAGGGCATAGTAGCCTTCGTCCGTCCAGAAGTCGGCATTGATGCGTCGGCGCAGTGCCGCCGCATCCTGCCGCAGTTGGCGCGCGCGCGGGCCATCGCTCAGCGCATCGTACACATCGGCGATGGCGTGTTTCGCAGCGTATGCGTAACCTTGGACTTCCACAAGGGCTATGGGCGGCTCCAGAAGATTGCCGTCTGCATCGACGATGCCGTCCCCGGAATCCTTCCAGCCCTGGTTGTCCAGACCATGGGGGGTTTTCTTCCGGTACTCCAGGTAGCCATCGCCGTCCATGTCGCCGGAACTGTCCATCCAGGCCAACGCAGCGTCCAGGGAGTGCCGCATCTCGCGCATGAGCTCGAGATCCGCAGTCCAACGGTAGTACTCCGCCGCGAGCATGATGAACAGGGGTGTTGAATCTATGCTGCCGTAGTACCGGCCGAACACCACCTCGTCAGTGTTTGCCGTCTCGCACATTCGGGTCTCGTGGACGATCTTTCCCGGCTCCTCCTCACGGGAATCGTCCAGCACCGTGCCCTGGAAGCGAGCCAGGCAGCGAAGGACGTCGCGGGCCATCTGGGGTCGATAGGCCAGCGACATGTAGGCTGCCAGGGCCGAGTCGCGGCCGAAGAGGGTGTCGAACCAGGGGACGCCGGCGGCGACGTAACTCAGGTCCGGGCCATTTTCGGTCCACAGCAGCCGCAGGTCAGCAATCGAGCGATCGATAGCGGCGTTGAACAGGTCGTTGCTGGTGAGAATGCGGGCGCTGGATTCCCTCCACTGTCGGTGGCTATCTCCCACGCTTACTGCGGACTGCCGTGCTGAGCCAGTGCCGGCACCGCCGGGAAGGTCCACCACTATGGCGGCGCCGATCTCCTCAGACTTCCCCGGCTTCAGCTTCAGGTGGATGATCGCGCCGTGACGCCTGAGCACGTTGGGCTCGCGCCGAAACTGAATCCTCACGCGTCGGGTTAGCTCGTCCAGGCCACGGTAGGCGAACGTGACTGCCGCCCGATGGAGGCGCGTCTTAAGGAAGCGCCCCCGCCGACGGCGCCGCAGGCCCCGGAGTTCGAAGATGTCCGCGAAATCGGCGTCGAACTCGTACTGAAGGGTCAGATTCAGCGGAATGGTAGCGAAGTTGGTGACCCGCACGCTTTCAATGAGTCCCTGATCC
Organism: Dehalococcoidia bacterium; assembly: GCA_040877915.1. Taxonomy (GTDB): domain Bacteria; phylum Chloroflexota; class Dehalococcoidia; order SM23-28-2; family RBG-16-64-32; genus JBBDNA01. The sequence goes on along the minus strand of JBBDNA010000009.1, from coordinate 68,107 downwards.
AGGACGCGCTGCCTTCGGATCTCCAGGCTGCCACTCGGCAGCGTCTCTCCCTGTTCGTTTATGAGCTCTGGGTTGGTCATCACCTGCTCCTGCCCGAAGCCCAGCTCAGCGGTAGAGACGAGGACGATGGGCTCGACACCGATCAGGGAGAGCTCCCAGGTGGAGACGTATCGCGTATCGTTGTGGTAGAGGCCAAATCCACTGTCGTTCTTGGCGGGGATGCTGCCGTCGCTGTCAGTCAGCAGGAACAACCCGTCCTCGCGGATGACGAGTGCGTCCCGGATGTCCTCGATGACGCGGGCCTCCCCTTCCGGAAGCATGCGCCAAGTTACGCCGTGGGGACCCTTAAGCGGTCCTCCTGATATCAATTAGCGTGTGGCGGAGACATCAAGCGTCGGCCGATTGTCTCCTTCGGCGGCGGCGGCGACACGGAGCCGGTTCACAACACTGCTGGCGGGCGCCAGCTGATGGCACACCCTCTCCACTCTGAGCTTCTCATCCACACTGTCGACGAAGCCATCGACGAAAAGCCTGTGAGCCGTCACAGTCAGTCGCACCTTTGAGGAGTCGCACACGCCTGCCGCCCGAAGCCGGCGCCGAAGTTCCTCCTCTTGCACCAGTGGGCTGTAAGTCTGGTTTATCGGCCGCAGTACCCTCATAGTTGTCACCCTCTCAGAACGGTCGCCCGCTCGGCGGCCTCTCCGTCCCTACTGTAGAACGTTGGCACGGGCTCCACTGGTGGCCGTGCCCGCAGGTGGGCCCGGGGCTCCACGATCTCTCGGTAGAGCTGCAAGTAGCCCTCAACCATCACGGGAACGTCGAAGTTCGCTTCAACGTGATTGCGGCAGCTTACCGGCTCTATCGAGTCGATCCTTTCAACCGCAGCCGCCATGGAGTCGACGTCCCGGACGAGAAAGCCGGTCTCGCCATCAATGACGACTTCCGGCATCGCCCCTCGGGAGAAGGCGATGACGGGAGTGCCGCAGGCCATCGCCTCCACCGGCACGAGGCCGAAGGGCTCCTCCCAGCAGATGGGGTTTAGCAAGCAGGCCGCCCCAGCGTAGAGGTCCCTCTTCATCGTGGAGTCCGCTTCGCCCACGTAGGCGACCTGCTGTCCATCGACGAGGGGCGCGACCGCACCCTCGTAGTAGTCTCGGTCCACCCGGTCCACCTTGCCGGCGATGATCAGCTTACGGCCCGTTTTACGGGCCACTTCGACGGCCAGGTGGGTACCCTTCTCAGGCGCTATCCGGTTGAGGCACAGGAGGTAGTCCTCCTTGATCTCTGTGAAGGGGAAACTCGCCACGTCAATCGCGTTGTGAACCGCGCCGGCGTAGCGGGCTCTTTCCAGCGCCGGGAGAGCGCGAAGCTGGGCGCGGCTGACGGTGTTGTAGTGCCCCGCGTAGCGGTCCCAGACGATCCTGGTGTCCGGGGTGATCAGGCAGTGCATCGTAGTCAGCATTGGCGTCTCAGTGAGGCCGGCCAGGGCAAGCACCGGCTCGCCCGCGTGGTTATGGACGACGTCGAACTCGCGGCTCGCCTGGATCGCCTCGGCGGCGTGCACCCAGTCGTACGGCGTACCGTCCTTGATCCCGTGGGCGGTGCGCAGACTGTGGGGGTAGACCGACGAAACCGTGGCGAGGCTCAAAGAGTCGCCCGAGGCGCAGAGCACGACCTCGTGGCCAGCCCGCACCAAGCCGTCGGTGAGTACACTGACGACAGCCTCCGTCCCGCCGTATGCGGGCGGGGGAACCCTCTCCCACAAGGGTGCGACTTGAAGGATTCTCATGCAACGACCTCCAATACGACTTCGGTTGGGCGGTCGGCGGGAGGCAACCCGCCGCCGTCGTAACAAGAGGCCTCTCCTACGCCTGCGGGCTTAGCTCACGGTTCGGGCTGAAAGGCTTGCCCTACTCGCCTGTGCGAGATTCACCTGGACGCGGTTCGCCCGCTTCCCATTTGAGTGGGAGTTCGGCGGCATCTTTGATCTTGTCTCCACAGATTATAACGCCTGAGGGACGGCAGCGATACCTGGTGGCCATGACTTCGCACTGAACCCTGGATCGCTGGCGGCCTGGGTCAGCCGGTTCTAGCGGTCGTCCGCGAACGTGTCCGGCGCCACCGCCGGTCTGGCGTCGGCGGCGTGGCACGTCTAGGCGACGTCGTCGGCCCGCCCCTTGGAGTCGCTAGCTCGGTATTAAACTTGACCGGTTGAAACACCTGCTGGGCGAAGTCAGGCATAATTTAGCTGACAACGGCCCAGATCGGAGGTCCCAGCCAGACAATGACACCGGGTTCCGGCGACGGCCTCGTCCCTTCTCCGGCAGAGGCTGTCACGCTCGATCGAGACCAGATCCTCGATGCGCTGGGCGCGCAGCTGGCCGGCCTGTCCAGCCAGGAAGCCGAGCGCAGGCTGCGGCGCTTCGGGCCCAACCAGCTTCCCGCAGCACGGACTTCCCATCTCTTCCGCCTCATCCTCGGTCAGATCAGCCACATCCTGGCGCTTATGCTCTGGGCCGCCGCCCTGTTGGCCTTCCTGGCCGAACTACCGCAGCTCGGCTGGGCGATAATCGCCATCGTCCTCATCAACGGGGCATTCAGCTTCTGGCAGGAGTACAGGGCCAGCGAGCTAGTTCAGGCCCTTCACCGACGAGTGCCCCTGGGAGCACGGGTGTTCCGGGACGGAGTGGCGCACAGGATACAGGCCAATGCCATCGTGCCCGGCGACACAGTCGCCGTGCAGCGCGGCGATCGTGTTCCCGCGGACGCCCGCTTGCTGGCGGCGACGGCAAGGTTGATGGCGATGGTCGTCTTACCGGTACAACACTTGGCCGAAAATGCCGTAATGACCGGGCTAGCGTGTGTCACACAAGATCGACGCTTGACCAGCCCTCGGCGTTGCGTCAACATGACCGCGGCCCGGGCGAATCGAGAGCGGGAGGTGGTGTACCGCGCAGCGTCGAATAGTCCTGCAGCCATCCCCTGAGAGCACAGGGGGTCTTCGAGTCCTGATGGGGATCGTCTTCTACCCGCGAGGGGGCAGCGCGCAAGTGGTGCGTTACTTGTCCCGAGCCCTGACGGAGCGAGGACACGATGTCACCGTGGCCTCTGGCTCCTTGAGGGGCGCCGAGGCGGGGGCGGACTCCCGCAGCTTCTACTCGGGCCTCCCGCTGCTGGAGGTGGACTACACGGAGGCGATCAAGGGTTTTGACGCCGGCCGCGATCCGATGTCGCCCGAGCTGGCGGTCCCTATGCATCCCAGCTATGAGGACAAGCCCGGGGTGCCGGACCGCGCCTTTCACAAGGTGGGCCCGCAGCAACTCCGAGCTCTAGCAACTAGCTGGCGTGGCGTGCTCTCGCATGCGGGCGCGCGGTCCAGCTTCCATGTTCTCCACTTGCACCATCTGAACCACCTTCACTCGGCAGCGCTCGGGCAGCCCTCCTTGAGAGATGCTGTTAAGATCGCCCACCTCCACGGGACCGAGCTCAAGATGCTGGAGGAGATGGCGAGCGGGAACGTTGCCGGATCTTGGTCAGCGTTATGGAGGGAGGAGATGAACCGTGCGGCCGCCGGGATGGACCACTTCATCGCCATCAGCCCTGACAACGTGCGTAGGGCGGTGGAGCTGCTCGGATTGCCCGAGGAGTCGAAGCCGCCGGGGGCCAACCGTAAGGGGGCTAGGCCGCGGCCCGAGGGATCGTTATCATCCGGGCCGGGGGGTAACCCACCGACGACTCCAGCGGGGCCAGCCTACATCAGCCGGGTCAGGGCGTTAAGCCGCCGCCAGAGGCCGCAATTCCATGCGTGCTACAATGGGCAGCGCGCCGCCCCAAGACCGGAGATCCGATGCCCGCCGCCGCCGCACCCCGTCAAATCTTCTCCCCTATCGCTGACAACTACGACCGGCCCGCCCAGTTCCTTAGCCTTCTTCAGTACTCCCGCTGGCACGACTTCCTGCTCTCGCGGCTAGATGGCCAGGCCGTGGGTCGTGTCCTGGACATGGCGACCGGCACCGGCGCCGTCGCCCTCCGCCTGAATGCACGGAACGGCTTGCGGGTGATCGCCGCCGATATCACCCGCCCGATGTTGATGCAGGCGGCGGCGCGCTCGGCACGGAATGGGGTACCGCGCATCGACCTCACGGAGTGCACGGCGGAGGCGATGCCGTTCGCGGACGCAGCCTTCGACGCGGTCGTGTTTACGTACCTCCTCCGCTACGTTGAGGACGTGCCCGCCACCATCGCCGAGCTCGCGCGGGTCCTGAAACCAGGTGGCGTCATGGCATCGCTGGAGTTCGCCGTGCCGCACGGGGTCGCCTACCCACTGTGGCGACTGTACACCGCCGTCGGCCTGCCTCTGGGCGGGGCTCTGTTCTCCTCCAACTGGCGCCTCGTCGGCTCGTTCCTGGGCCCGAGCATCCGTAGCTTCTACGAGTTCTGGCCGGAGGAGCGGCTGCTGCAGATCTGGCGCAAGTGCGGATTCGCGGACGTCCGGTCGAGGCGGCTTTCGCTGGGCGGCGCCATCGTCACCTGGGGCCGGAAGCGGTGAGGGGCGAGCGCGCCCTGGACGAGCCCCGCGGGCGGGCGGCGTTCTACGCGCTGGAGCTGGGCTCGTGGCGCGACTACGTCACGCTGCTCCACCCGCCGTACACGCTTTGGCACCTCAGCTACGTGGTGCTGGGGGCGGCGCTCGCCCCAACGCTTCACTACGACCGTCTTGGTGCTGCGCTGCTCGCGTTCTTCCTGGCTGTGGGTATCGCCGCTCACGCCCTCGATGAGCTGAACGGCCGACCGCTACGTACGCGCATTCCCTCCCCGGTCCTTGGCCTCCTGGCCGCCGCCTCACTGGTGGGCGCGATAGGGCTGGGTGTCCTGGGCGCGGTCGAGGTCTCTCTCTGGCTACTCGCCTTCGTCGTCTTCGGCGCCTTCATCGTCCTCGCCTACAACCTGGAGTTGTTCGGCGGGCTCTTCCACTCTGACGCCTGGTTCGCGCTCGCCTGGGGCGCTTTCCCCCTGCTCACTGCTTATTGGGTTACGGCCGAGCGGTTCGAGCCCGCGGCTGTCGTCGGAGCGCTCGCCGCCTTCTTCCTCAGCCTGGCCCAACGCACGCTCAGCTCTCGAGTCCGCGCGGTCCGGCGCCGTGTAAGCACGATCGAGGGCGAGGTCACCTATGCGGACGGCGGCAGGGAGCGCATCGACCGGCGCTGGGTGCTCGCCGTCGAGGAACGGGCGCTGACAGTGCTGGCGGGGGCCGTGGCGGCGTTGGCGGTGGCAGTGCTACTGACTCGAGCGTAGGAAGCCCTGATAGTTCCGACCTATCGATAAGACTTCTTAGTGTTACTGCGCGGGCGCCACGTTAGAATGTTACTGCGGTCGCCTTGCCTTCCGCTGATCCGATGGACGACTCCAGCCGAACTACCGATGGCGACGACGAATACGACCAGCTCGCCGACGGCATTCGTCGGAGGGACCCACAAGCGATGGAGCTGCTCTACGATCGGATGGGAAGGCAGGCGTTCGGCCTCGCGTATCGTATCCTGGGCGACGGTGCCTCGGCGGAGGATGTGGTGCAGGAGGCTTTCATGTCGCTCTGGCGCCAGGCCGAGCGGCTAGACCCGTCGCGGGGAAGAGTGAGCTCGCTGTTGATGACCCTCGTCCACCACAAGGCGGTTGACCTGGTGCGCTCGCGAAAGGGCCTGAGCTTTGGCCAGCCGTCCCTGGACTCGGTGCTAGAGCAGGGTGTGCCGGACGTCGCCGAGGGCGTGGCCGAGGACCAGGGTCGCCAGGCGGTGCGGCGGGCGCTGGAATCGCTCCCGCCGGAACAGCGCGCCCCGATCGAGATGGCCTACTTCGAAGGGATGACTCACGTGGAGATCGCCGATTCCCTGGGCGTTCCCCTCGGGACGGTGAAGAGCCGGCTGCGGCTGGGGCTGGACAAGCTCCGGCGGGAGCTGAAGATGGAAGCGCATCGATGAACTGCGAAGAGATCGAGGAGCTGGCCGCGGCGTACGCGCTGGGCGCTCTTCCACCGGAGACGGAGGGGGAGGTGGAGGAGCACCTCCAGGGCTGCTCGCGCCACCCGGAGATCGCGGACCTGCGGGCGGTCGCGGCTAGCCTGGCCTGGGCCGCCGAGGAGAGGGAGCCACCGGCCGCCCTTAAGACGCGCCTCATGTCGGCCATTCGCGAGGGGGACACGCCCGCGGCCAAATCGGAGCGGGGGGCCCGACCCGTGGCGGCCGCGGGCTTTTGGCGCCGCATGTTCTCGCCCCCTGTCGCGCCGTACGCGGTCGCGGCCGCGCTCGCGCTGGTGGTGGCGGCGCTCATCGGCTGGAACGTGTCGCTTCAGCTGGAGGACGGCGGCGGCGGCGTCTCCGTCCACACCCTGGCGGGCAGCGGTGGCGCCCAGGGTCGCATCCTCTACATCGCGGACGAGCGGCTGGGCGTGATGACGGTGGCCGGTCTCGACTCCCTGGACGTGGACCTGACGTACCAGGTCTGGACGCTGAGCGACGGCGTGGCCACCGGTATCGGCACCTTCAATACGTCCGAGGGGGGCGAGGCCGCCGCCTCGATAGAGGTGGACCTGACGGGCGCCGATTCCGTCGCCATCACCGTGGAGCCCGCCGGCGGAAGCCCCCAGCCGACGAGCGCCCCCGTCCTCCAGGCCGACATCTAGCCGCCGGCGCGCCGCCCGCGAATTCCAGCATTCACCCTCTCCCTGGGTGATCCGTCCGCTGCCTTCCTCCGAAATACGGTCAGGACCTCGTCGGACGAGAAACGTCCCGATGAGGAGGAAACGCACCGTAAGGAGGTTCGACAATGCCAGTATCAGCTCGCGCCGCCGGCCTGGCCGGCCCGGCGCTCATGATAGCCATCGCGATCGCGCTCATGGCGGTCGCGCTGCTCGCCGTCGGCCCGACGCGGGGGGCCGACCACCGCGATTCGCCGGGCGTCGAGGACGACGCGCCCGCGGACATCACCGATGTCTACGCCTTCCGCAGCCCGGAAGACCCCGATAACCTGGTGGCGGTCCTCAACGTCAACGGCCTGACGGCGCCGCCCGAAAACGCCGCCGGCAACTTCGCCACGGACGTCACCTACAACCTGCACATCGACAATACCGGCGACCTGGTAGCCGACGCCACGGCGAGCATCACCTTCTCGGGCGACCCGCTGATGTTCACCGTGGAGGGGCTTGGCGAGCCGATCACGGGCGAGGTGACCCCGCCCTCGACCGACCCGACGCCGCCCGAACCGATGGTTACGGAGGCGAACGGCATCAAGGTGTTCGCCGGCCAGCGGGACGACCCGTTCTTCTTCGATCTCGTCGGCTTCAAGGCCTTCGTCGCCGGCCCCTACGTCCCCGCCGAGGGGCTCCGCGCGGAGGGCGAGACCCCGGCCGCCGACACCTTCGCCGGCACGAACGTTTCGTCTATCGTCATCGAGCTCCCGGTCACCGCCCTCACCGGAGAGGCGACCTCCGACACCGGAGTCATCAGGGCCTGGGCCACGACCTCCCGCGCCGGCTCCCAGGTGGACCGGATGGCCATCCCAGCCATCAACACCGCCGTCATCCCCAGCGATCAGAAGGACGCCTTCAACCAGGCCGACCCCGCCAACGACGCCGCCGACTTCGGCGCTGCCGCCCAGACCACCATCGAGGGGCTGCGGACGGCGGTGAACGGCGTGCTGGACGCCGCCGTGGGCCCGGAGGACGGCGGCCCCCTCGGCTCCCTGACCGCTGAGCAGGTGAAGGACGCGGTGATCCCCGACGTGGTGACGATCGACTTCTCCCAGCCCGTCGGCTTCACGAACGGCCGGACGCTGGAGGACGATGTCATCGACGTGGCCCTGCAACTGGTGCTGAACCGCACCGCTGGCATCACGGACGCCATCGACGCCAACGACGTGGCCTTCTCGTCCACTTTCCCCTACCTGGCCGACCCGCACCAGCCGGAGGCGCAGCCGACGGCGACCGCCACGCCCTCGCCGGAGGCGACGGCAACCCCGCAGCTGCCCACGGCCGGCACCGCCCCCGGCGAGGACGGCGGCCTGAGCTGGACGTTCATCGTCGTCGTTGGCCTGGGCGGTCTGCTGGCCGCCGCGGGCACGGCGCTGCTCCTGCGCCGAAGGGCGATAGGCTAGCGTGACTCAGGCGAGGGCGGAGGGAGGCCCAGCGAAAGTGAGGCTGGCGGCGCCGGTCCTAGCGGGCCTCCTGACGTCCCTCCTCCTGTCCCTGATTCTCACGGGGCTCGGCCTGCGGGACGGCGGGTCGAGCCCGGCCGCCGTCACTACGACCGCTCACCCGAGCGCCATCACGGCGGACCTGGTCCGCTTCTTCGAGAGCCGGGTCGAGCGCGACCGGCAGGACTTCGTCGCCTACAACCGGCTGGCGGACGCCTACGTGCAGCGGGCCCGGCAAACGGGCGACGTCGCGGACTACGGCCGGGCGGAAGCGGCGCTGCAGGCCTCGCTGGAAGCGCTGCCGCAGGACAACTACGACGCCTTCGTCCAGCTTGCGGTCGTCAAGAACGCCACTCACGAGTTCGAGGAGGCGCTCCGACTGGCCGACGAGGCGCTCGCGATAGACGCCGGAGAGCCGTTCGCGATCGCCGTGCGCGGCGACGCGCTGGTGGCGCTGAGCCGCTACGACGAAGCGCAAGAGGCGTACCAGCAAGTCGTCGCGCAGGTGCCCGGGCTATCGTCGTTCGGGCGTCTGGCCGGGCTCCTGGAGCTCCGCGGCGATCTGGAGACCGCCGAGCTGATGTGGGGCAACGCCCTGTCCAGCGACAGCGGCCGCCGTCCGGAGAGCACGGCCTGGGCCCGCGTCCAGCTCGGCCACCTTCGCTTCAGCACGGGCGATTTCGAGACCGCGGACGAGGAGTACGGGCGCGCGCTCAACGCCTTCCCTGGCTACGTCCACGCCCTGGCCGGCCTCGCCAGGGTACACGCTGCCCGCGGCGACTATGAGAGCGCCATCTCGCTCTACGATGAAGTCGTCGCTCGCTATCCCGTGCCCGAGTACGTTGCCGCTCTGGGCGACGTCGCCCTCGCCGCCGGACGGGAGGACGAGGCCGCCAGGCAGTACGAGCTGGTGGCAGCGATCGACGATCTCTACAGGGCGAACGGCGTGAACACCGACTTGCAGATGGCGCAGTTCCTGGCCGACCACGACCTGCGGCCAGACGAAGCGTTGAGGCAGGCTGGGGCCGTGTACGAGGAGCGACCCAGCATCCAGGCCGCGGACACGCTCGCCTGGGCGTTGTACAAAGCCGGCCGGCCCCAAGACGCGCTGGCCTTCTCTGATGAGGCGCTCCGGCTCGGCACGCGGGACGCTTCGATGCTGTTCCACGCCGCGATGATCCGCCTGGAGCTCGGCGACCTTGACGGCGCGCGCGAGCGGCTCGAGCTTGCGCTCGACATCAACCCTGAATTCTCGGTCCTGTACGCGGGGCCGGCGGCGGAGACGCTGGCCCAGCTTCGAGCTGCGGTGCGAGGGTAGCCGTGTCGGCTGTCGGGGTTCGATTCGGGCTAATGGCGACAGCGCTTGTGGCGACGCTGCTCGCGATCGCGCTATTGGCGGCCCGGCCGCCGACGGTCGACGCGCATCCGCTGGGCAACTTCACGGTGAACCGCTTCAGTCGCATCGAGCTCTATTCGGACGTCATACGCGTCAGCTACGTGCTGGACATGGCGGAGATCCCCGCGTTCCAGGAGCGCGGCGCACTCGATGCCGATGGCGACGGCAGCGTGAGCGAGGCGGAGAGCGCCTCGTACTCCGAGCGAAAGGGCGAGGAGCTGGCCCGTGGCCTGGACGTTGTCGTAGATGGCGCGAAGGCGGAGCTAAGAGTCCTGTCCCGAGAAATGAGCCTTCCCGACGGTCAGGGCGGGCTGTCGACTCTGCGCTTGAGCTTGCTGCTGGAAGCGCCCGCGCCCGCCGCCGAGGCCAGGGTGAGCTACCGGGACAGCAACTACGCCGACCGGCTGGGCTGGAAGGAGATCGTCGTGCGGGCGGGCGAAGGCGTGGCCCTCCGCGACTCCACGGCGCCGGCGGAAGGCGTCACGGACGGGCTGCGGGCCTACCCCGACGACCTGCTGTCCAGCCCGCTGGACGTTACCGAGGCGAGCTTCAGGTACACGGCGGGCCACGGCGAGCTCGCGCCGCCCGCGCCAGCGACCCCTCAAACCACGCCCTCGGCCCTGGCGACCGATAGGCCGTCCGGCGGCTTCGTCTCGCTGGTGGCCATGGAGAACCTGAGCCTGCCGGTGCTCGTCTTGGCTGTGCTGGGGGCGTTGGGGTTCGGCGCCTTGCACGCGCTGGAGCCCGGCCACGGCAAGACCTTCGTTGCTGCCTATTTCATCGGCGTGAAGGGGACCGGCAGGCAAGCCTTGCTTCTCGGGATGATCATCGCGACCACCCACGCCGTGGGCGTGCTGGCGATTGCCCTCGTTACGCTCTATGGCTCACGCTTCATTCTGCCGGAACACTTGTACCCATGGCTCAGCCTGCTCTCAGCCCTGATCGTCGTAGGGCTCGGCGCGCGTCTGCTGCTCCCCGCGCTCGGCCGGCTACGGCGCTGGCGCCGGGACGGCCGCCACGGTCACGGGAACGGGGGCGGCCATCACCACGCCCACCCGGCGGCGCCGCAAGACGGCCGGCTGCCCTGGCGCAGCCTGTTCTGGCTTGGACTGGCGGACGGCATGACGCCCAGCCCATCGGCGCTGGTCGTGCTCCTCGCCGCGGTCTCCCTGGACCGGGTCGGGATGGGGGTGCTGCTCGTACTGGCGTTCAGCGTCGGGCTTGCCGGCGTACTGGCGGGCGTCAGCCTCCTGCTGGTGTACGCGAGACGGCTGCTCGATCGGTTCAACCTGCGAGGAGTGCGCCCGCGCTGGTTGGCCGGCGCCGATGGAGGCGCAGGGCTGGTCGGCCTTCTGCCGGCGGGCGGGGGCCTGGCGCTCGTCGTCGTGGGGCTCGTGCTAACCCTGCGGGCGCTGTCGCAGCCCGGGCTGCCCGGCCTCTAGCGAGGTTCGCCGCCAGGTTGAGAGTCTACGCCAATCCGCCTAGGGTAGTCACGGTTGAGTGCTCCCCAATAAGTCTGCGTAGTGTGTCCGTAGCAGATCTGCCGAGAAGCAGCCTTGCGCCTGCGTTCGTGCCAACCTCTGTCGCTATGAACGCCGCGAAGGGGACCGAGATGACTCGGCGGGCGATGGGGTCGGATTGGCATCAAAGTTGCGAGATCCCTTCTACCCGACCTGACACCACTGCGACGGCGCTCAGTCGATCCAAGTCACGAAGGGGCTGTCAGCCTACCACGGACCCGCGAACGCTCTGGGCGCCGCGGAAGCGCAGGGCCCAGAAGAGAGCGTAACCGACGATCACCGCAGTGACGGGAAGCGTTATCACGAGCATCCAGTAAAGGACAAACGCCACAGGGATCGCCCCGACTGCTATCAAGGCGACGCCAAGCCACGGCCTGCGCGCGGAAACGAGTGCACCCGCGAGCATGGACAGGCCCAACAAGGTGCCGAGTGCGCCAAAGAAGACTCTTTCCGTCGCCGACGAAAAGTCATCGCCTCCATCGAGCGCGAACCCGAGGCTGCCTAGAACGTAGACCAGCCCGAGAAGGCCAGTGAACGTCGACATTACTCTGTGCAATACTTCTGCGTTCATTCGATTTCGCTCCTTGCCGTTGGTAGTCCGGTTAGTGCTGCTGGATGACGCCGCAAGCGAGCCTGGGACCGGCGTTACCCGTCGCAGCCGTGAGTCCCGTCGCCGTCGCGCTGCTGTTCACATCGTCGGTCACCGGCTGGTACTGGGTGGCGCCGCTGCCCAGCGGGATGTTGCGGTAGTTGTCCGGTAGCTTGTGAACGATGAGGCCCCGGCCGGCGACGTCCTCAACGGTGAAGCTGTCGGTGCTGAAGCGGGCCTCGGCGGTGCCGCGACCACTGCCGTTATCAGTGACCAGAATAACCGGAAGGTCACCGTTGTGAGCGCCGTGGTGGGCGTGGGCGGGATCAGCGTCCTTGAAGTGCCCGCCGGCGGACGTGAACCAGGTGGTTTCAGCCTGGCTGGCATCGGCCACGCAGCTGCCGGTAGCGTGGACGTGGAATCCATGGAACCCCGCAGCCAGGCTCGTCAGGGGAGCGTCGATGACGACCTTCACGTCGACGAGGCCGCCGTCCTGCGCAAACTTGACGTGGCCCACACGGCTGCCGGCGGCGTTGTGCAGGACCACCTTTGCCTTCTGTTCGCCGGCCTCCGCGGCGGAATCGCCCCGCAGCTCCAGGTAGACTACGCCCGCCAGCGCGACGACGGCGAGCAGTCCTGCCAGAATTAGTATCCTCGGCTTCATGGTCTTACTCCCTTCCAGAAAATCCGTCAATCTGAGGGTAATGGGCGGCGAGCGCGGCCGCCATCCTCAAAACGAACCAGAAACGAACGAAAAGAATCGCCTGCCGCAGATCAGGGACGACACGAAGTGTGTAGACGCCTATTCGCCGGGAGGTTGCACGAGCCCGTGCCTTATGGCGTACGCCGCCGCTTCCACCCTGCCGCGGGCGCCGATCTTGGCGTAGATGTTGGCGATGTGCCGCTGCACCGTGGAGAGGCTGACCGTCAGTTGTGCCGCGATCTCCTTGCCGCTCCGGCCGCCCGCCAACAGGCCCAGGACCTCTGTCTCGCGTGTGGTCAGTGCCGCACTTGGCCCAGTCCCCGCGCTGGGCGGCGCGACGACCTTGTCCTCTGACCACGCGACCTCATACAGCCGCACCGGCTCGTCGAACCCCTTGAGCGCCTCTGTTCCTCGATCCACGAACACGAAATCCTTTCCCGCACACAACTCCCGCACGGCGTTCGCCACCAGTATCTCGCCGCCCGCCGCCGTCGCGGCGATCCGCGACGCCAGTATCACCGTCGCCCCAAACAGGTCTCCCTCCTCCTCAATCGGCTCCCCGGCGCTGAGGCCGACGCGCACGCGTAGGGGCGCAGCATGCTGCGCCCCTACGCCCGCATTCCACTCCTCGAACGCCTTCTGCAATGTCACGGCGCACTCCACCGCCCGCGTGACGCTCCCAAACGAGGCCATGAACCCGTCCCCCATCGTCTTCACTTCCGTCCCGCCGTGCGCCTTCAGCACCTCGCGCGTGATCCGCTCGTGCTCGCGCAACACGTCCCGCCCGCGTTCATCGCCCAGGCGCTGCATCATCTCCGTGTGCCCCACGATGTCAGTGAAGAGGACGGTGAGAACGTTGCGGCCGGCGATGGTGTCGGCCCGCTGGGGATTCGGCGCCGGCCCTTCCTCCCTCAAGAAGGCGTCGACAGCGTCGAGCGCGCGTTCGGGCTCCGGAAACCCTATAATCCCTACCCTGCCCTGCAATGGGAGGAAGCGAGCGTTGGGGATGGCGGCGGCCAGTTGTTGACCCAGGGCCACGGGAAAGAAAACGTCGTCAGGATAAGAGATGACAAGGGTGGGGGCTTTCACCCGGGGCAGCAGAGCGGTCACGTCTACTTCGATGTGCTGCTCGAGGAGCCGGGCCGCCTCGTCGCCGGTGGACGATTGCCTCCACAATTCTGCCCACGCCGAGATAGGCTCTACAAACTCCGTGCGGTTGGCCGCATTGGCGGTCATATCGGCGAAGGTGCGGGCAGCGACCGCCCAATTGGCTCTCGCCAGCCGTATCAAGCCCTCCAACATATCCCGCGAGAGGACGTCCAGCAGCCGGGCAAACGTCCTGAGGAGGATCAGGCGGTCCATCTGGCCGGGATGTCGGGCCGCGTACTCGATGGCCCGTGGACCGCCCGCCGAGCCGACAAAGAGGGAGAAGCGTTTGAGGCCCGCCGCTCGTACGACGGCCTCGAGGTCGCGCACGAGGGCAGCGGTGGACATATCGGCGACGTCTCGCTGCGACAAGCCGGTGCCGCGGGCGTCAAAACGAACTAGCCGGCGACCTTGTCCCAGGCGCCGGAAGAACTGCTGACTCTCGGGCAGCAGGTGGTCGAGAGAGAACGACTCAATGAAGAAGGCGATCATCACCAGCGGCGGCCCGTCGCCTTCCACGCAGTAGGCGATGCGGACACCGTCCTCGGTCGTGCAGTAGCGGACTTCGCGCTCCATCAGACGTCACATTATCTCACGGCGCGTGGGCCAATCACGTAAGTCCTAGGCGTCGCGAGGCGGCACGAGCCCGTGCCTTATGGCGTAAGCCGCAGCCTCCACCCTGCCGCGGGCGCCGATCTTGGCGTAGATGTTGGCGATGTGCCGCTGCACCGTGGAGAGGCTGACCGTCAGTTGTGCCGCGATCTCCTTACCCGAGCAGCCGCTCGAGAGCAAGCTCAACACCTCGGTCTCACGAGCGGTCAGGCTGATCGGCCGGTCTGCGACCTCTCTGCCGGCGGGCTCCTGGCCATCCTCCCCAACGAACTCGCTCACCACGTCCAGCACGGCGGCCTCGTTTCCTACCGGTGCTATGGAGGACCCCTCCACGACTACGAGCCGCGCGCCGCGTATCTGAGAGGCGAGCCTGCGCGCCACGTCCACACCGAGGTACGGTGTCTCTCGCCGAGTCATCACGAGCGTTCGCGCTGCAATGCTGGAGAGGTACGGCGTAGCGTCGTGCTTACGGAAGGCAGGCATGCTTGCGACCAAAGTGCCCGGCGCGATACAGGAACGCAGGAACTCCGCCATCTGCTTCGCTTCTTCGCCGTGCAGCCAGCTGAACGCCGAGTGCGCGATCGCCTCGGTGAAGAAATGCCAGTCAGTCAGCGCCATCTGGTCCAGCGCCTCGGACCCAGCCGGATAGATATCGCTTGTTCTGGCGGATGTACACCACAGGACCAAGTGCGAGACTCGGTCAGGGTGCCGCCCGGCATACTCGATCGCTAATGGCCCGGCGCTGGTCGCACCGCTAAGGGCGAAGCTTTGTAGGCCCAGGCTCTGGACGACAGCGTGGAGATCTCGCAGGTGCGCCTGAGGAGCAAGATCGTCGACGCCACGATCCGACAGACCCGTCCCTCTGGCATCGTATCTGATGACCCGCATCGTTCGTGCCGCGCCGGTCCAGAAGCCGCGGAAGGCCGGCATCTCCCAGTCCTTCTGGATGTGACTCCAGGGGTACTGAGGCATGAAGACGATCGGTCTCCCGTCGCCGATGACGCTGAAAGCTATTCTCACTCCGTCCGCCGTCTCGGCGTACTGGATGGGCGGCTCATCCAAGCCGCCAGTAGCCGGCGCCTCTGGGAGAGCGTCGCTGGGTCGTCGAGCCTCGTGGACATCTCCTCGCTGCACCGCGAAGAGCCGCAGCGGATCTGCGACGCCCTTCAGCTCGTGCTCGCCCCTGTCCTCGAACGCTACGTCCGCCGAGGTTCGAGCCAGCCCCCGCACGGTCTCCGATACCAGCACCTCCCCCGGTTCCGAGGCTGCGGATATCCGAGCGGCGATGTTCACCGCCCCGCCGTACACGTTCTGCTCCTCGCGGATTACGTCGCCGGCGTGCACGCCGAGGTGCAGCGGCAGGCCCTTCACCTCGCCCGCCTCCCCACACCTTAGCGCCGCCTCGATCGCCTGGCGCGCCGAGCTGAACACAGCCAGTACGCCATCGCCCAGCAGCTTCCCCTCCACCGGCGCGCCCTCACGCTCGCGGATCGCGGCTCGCAGCGCCCCATCCAGATCACGCGCCTTTTCCCGGAACGCGGCGTCGCCCATCCGCTCCGTCAGCTCTGTGGAGTCCACTATGTCGGCGAACATGATGACGGCCATGCCGGCAGGCGGCTGCACTGTTGCCGCCGATGCGGCTGCTCCTTCGCCCAGGAATTCGTCGATGGCCCGCGCCGCAGCTTCCACGTCGCCCTCATAGGGCAGCAGCGTCGCGCCGTCTAGCAGGACCAGCCGGGCGTTCGGTATTTTGGAGACCAGGCCGGTCGCGATGTCGCGCGCTGGGAAAACCAACTGGCGCCGGTGACATACCAGCGTTGGCGATGTGATCTGCGGAAGGTAGCCTGTGGCGTCGAACTGCAACATCGCGTCTAGGATCGCCCGCGCTGTATCCTCTCCCACGCTTTCCCGGTAGGCGGCCGCCGCCTGGCGTGCCCGTTCACCCGCTGACCACCCCAGGAGGACGTGCGCCGCCGTCTCCGTGAATATCTCCCAGTCCTGATCCTTTAGCGAGAGCATGGCCTGAAACTGCGGCGATCCCATCACATCAGCGGCCCGCGCCCAGGCGCACCATAAGAGAAGGTGCGACAAGCGTTCCGGCCGGCTGCCCGCGTAAGCGATGCCCACCGGGCCGACCATGGCCGGAGCGGCCAGCGCGAAAGTCACCAGCCCCAGGTGGTCAACGACGGCCTCCAGGTCCAGTATCTGAGCGTCGAGCGAGAAGTCCTTTACGTCGCGCTGGGAGAGCCCGGTGCCCCTGCCATCGTACAGGACGATCTTTCGCTTCTCGGCCACGCGCGCGTACCACCCGCGATGCTCGGGGAGGCGCCACTCTTCGCTGGTGGCGAACGGGAGCGCGGGCAGGCCCACAAACGGCATGCCTTCCCCCGCTGTCCAAAAGGCGATGTTGACGCCGTCCCTCGTCTTCGCGAACTGGATGCGCGGCTCCATAGTGGAGACATTTTACGCTATCCTCCGAGTTGGCTGCGCGTCCACGTCTGCCTCGCGAGGAGACACGAGCGATTCCGTCTGTTGCGATTCCGCCCGTCAATTCCGACAGTCGATAAGTTCGGTTAGCGTGTCACCGCGGCGGCCTAAGCCTCCGCCGGTTCGTACGTAGCGGCGAAGATCATCTCCTGCAGCCACTTCTTGAAAGACGGATTGTCACTGAACTGCTTGTAGAGTTCCGTGTGATCTGTCAGGAGAGCGACGAGGACACGTTCGAGCGCGAGGTCGTGTTCGATCCGGGCATTCTGTTTGTCCGAGTTCTTGATGGCGTTTCTGTAGGCCCTGTCAGCCGACACCTTCGCGGGAATCTCCTTCGCGATGACCTGTTGGACCTTGTCCACGTCCTTCCATTCGATAGTGCCGAACTGCTCGTTGAACGACTTCACGATGTTGCTGAGCAGGTCAAACTCGGGCTCGGCTCCTTGGCCCCCACCTCCGACAGGCACCGGCCCGATCTCGGACTCCTCGTCCTCCAGCGCGATGCTCATGGCGAGGCGCACTTCACTGCGGTAACTCTCCAGGCCGATGGCTTCGAGGACGCCCTTGGCGAAGTCTTCCTCTTTCGGGGCGGGGAGCTTCGGAATCAGGAAGTTCAAGAAGACGGCGAGTTTCTCCCACTCCGCCTTTGAGTAGGGAAGGATAGAGGCCAAGAAGCCGTAGGTTCGAACAACCGCCTTGGCCTTGCCCTTGAAGTCCACCTGCCCATCCTCGTCGAGTTCGTCCACGTAGGTCGCGACAGACGCGTCAAGGATGGGATCGAGTCGGTCCCGCTCCGACCCACCAAGATAGAGCTCCACTAGTTGATCCACCTGGTCGGCCGAGTACACCTGATATCCGTCGAGGTCTGCCTTCATGTCGTGGAGCTTATTCGGGTCGGTCTCCTCGCTCAGGATCGTCGAGATCTGCCGGTCCCCGACCATCGCGCGCCTGAGCAGAAGCCGCATCAGATGCCGCGCTTCAGGAGCGAGAAGAACGACCCGCGAAGTACGTGCGAACGTCCCCACTCACGTACACCTTCGACGCGTGGTGAACGCGGTCCGTGGGAGTAGCCCTGTTAACCGAGGGCGCGGTAAGGCGACGCTATTTCTTCGGTTCTGGCCTTGGTGCCGACGCGGCTTTCTTCTCTGCCTTCTGCTTCTTGGTCTTGGAGGTATTCCTCGGACTCTTGTCACCCATCGCCCAGTCCTTTCTGCTAGACGCTATCGGCGCTTGCCATTCTTATACACTAAGTGCCGCTAGGTCGCCAAGCTCGGCCAGCAGGGCCTCCGCTACTCGCGAGCGCGCGAGCGCTGGCGGGCACGCACATGTGCTACCAGATTCGTCTTTCGCAGGCGGACTGCCACCGGCGTCACCTCCAGGCATTCGTCCTGCCGGATGAACTCAAGCGCCTGCTCCAGCGAAAGTGTCGTAGGCGGGGGCAGCTTCTCGGTCGCCTCGGCTGTGGACGAGCGAATGTTCGTCTGCTTCTTTTCTCGCGACGGGTTGACGTCCATGTCCTCCGAGCGCTGACTTTCGCCGATGACCATCCCTTCGTACACATCAAGGCCGGGGCTGACGAACAGGCTGCCCCGTTCCTGCAAGCTTAGCAGCGCGTAAGCGGTCGTTTTGCCGCGTCGGTCCGCCACCAGGCTCCCGGTTGGCCGCGAGCGCAGCTCGCCGTGCCATGGCTCGTAGCCGTGGAACACGTGGTGCAGCAGCCCGGTCCCCCGCGTCTCAGTCTGGAACTGGGTATGGAACCCGATGAGCCCGCGCGAAGGGACGACGTAGTCAAGCCGCACGCGGCCGGTTCCATGGTTGACCGTCTTGTGGCGCAATCCCTTGCGCTCCGCCATGAGCTGCGTGACGACGCCCACGTACTTCTCCGGCACATCCAGGGTAAGCGCCTCGACCGGCTCGTGGAGCCGTCCGTCTATCTCGCGCGTGACGACCTCGGGGCGGCCGACCGTGAGTTCGAAGCCTTCGCGGCGCAGCGTTTCCACGAGAACCGCCAGCGCCAGCTCGCCTCGACCCTGCACGGTCCACGCGTCCGGCCGGTCCAGAGGCAGAACGCGAATCGAGACGTTGCCTACCTGCTCAGCATCCAGCCGGCTCCGCAGAAGCCTCGCGGTCAGCTGCGTGCCCTCGCGCCCGGCGAGCGGCGACGTGTTGATGCCTATGGTGACCGACAGGCTCGGTTCGTCGACGCGGATCAACGGCAGCGGCCTGGGATCGGCCGGATCCGTTAGCGTCTCGCCGATGGTGATGTCAGGGAAGCCCGCTACCGCGATGAGCTCGCCGGGGCCGGCTTCCTCCGCCTCTATCCGTTCCAGCGCCTCCGTCACGTAGAGCTCCGTGACCTTCCCGGGTTCGATGCTGCCATCGCGCCGGCACCAGGCCACAGCCTGCCCGCGCCGGATACCACCCTGGACTACCCGGCACAGCGCGAGCCGGCCAACGTATGGCGATGCGTCGAGGTTGGTTACCAGCGCCTGCAGCAGGTGGTCGGGCTCATAGGTCGGCGCCGGGATGCGCGAAAGCAACACATCGAACAACGGGCGCAGGTCCACACCGGGAACGTCCGGGTCCAGTGAGGCCCTTCCCGCGCGTGCATCGCAGTAGACAATGGGGAAGTCGAACTGTTCCTCGTCGGCGTCGAGTTCGAGGAAAAGCTCGTAGACCTCATCGAGCACCTCGGTGATGCGCCTATCAGGGCGGTCCACCTTGTTGACCACCAGGATGATCGGCAGGTGGGCCTCGAGTGCCTTCCGGAGCACGAATCGCGTCTGCGGCAACGGGCCCTCCGTGGCGTCCACCAGTAACAGCGCCCCGTCCACCATGGTCAGGCCGCGCTCCACCTCACCGCCGAAGTCGGCGTGACCCGGCGTGTCAACTATGTTGACCTTCACATCGCCGTACCGCACGGCGGCGTTCTTGGCGAGAATCGTGATGCCCTTCTCCCGCTCGAGGTCTGTCGAGTCGAGGGCGCGATCGGGGAGCTCCAACCGCGCGTCCAACTGGCCGGACTGCCGGAGCATGGCATCCACCAGCGTGGTCTTGCCGTGGTCCACGTGGGCTATGATCGCCACGTTGCGCAGGTCACCGCGCGACGCGATTGCGCGCCCCGAGGCCGGCTTTCTGCTGGACCGGATGGTAGTGAAAAGCTCCATGCATTTGTCTCCCCGGGAACCCCGCTTGGAATTCCCGTACATTCACCGTAACACCGACTGGCCCCTGGACATAGGCCAGTGCGATTTGGAGGAGCCTTCCCACCGACCGCTAACGGGGCTGCAGGGGACGGTCGCTGGTGAGACGTCCAGACGCCAGGCTATGGGGTGCGGCCGTAGCGCTGGACGGCTTCGATGACGCGTTCGTACGTCGCCGGCGAGTTCGAGAGGTTGTATGGGCCACGTGGCGCAGATTTTTGGCCCACTTTTGGGTACAACGAGCGCGGACTCCAGCCAGCCGGCGGCCTCCGGCGATCAAGGGCCGCCCAGCGCCCGACCCTAGTCCTGCCTGCGCGGCGAACGCGTAACTCCGGCGACCGACTAACCAACCTTATCGTCAGTCTCCTCGGCCCGGCTTTGACATCTCCCCCCGGTTTCCCGCACCATGAGGCTCCGTGCCGTTTTTTCGCGGAGGCAGGACTGACTGATGCAACCCGAGCAGATGGAATCTCGCGAGCGTTACGACGCTATCGTCATCGGCGCTGGTATCTCCGGGATGTACCAGCTCCACCGTCTACGCGGGCTCGGCCTCTCGGTTAAGGTCTTCGAGGCCGGCAATGGCGTCGGCGGGACGTGGTATTGGAACCGCTACCCGGGTGCCCGGTTCGATTCCGAAAGCTGGACGTACGGCTACTCGTTCGACGACGAGATTCTGGAGGAGTGGGAGTGGAGCGAACATTTCGCGGCGCAGCCGGAGACGCTCCGCTACTGCAACTTCGTGGCCGACAAGCTCGACTCGCGGCGCGACATCGAGTTCCGCAGCCGCGTCGTCGCGGCTGACTACGACGAAGCGAAGAACCACTGGGAGATAAGGCTCGAAAGCGGGCGCAGCGCCCGCGCACGATTTCTGATCACGGCCATCGGTTCGTTATCGGCGCCAACGATGCCGGACATTCCGGGTCTCGAGAGCTTTCGCGGTGAGGCGTATCACACGGGGAGATGGCCTGCTGAGCCGGTGAGCTTCGCCGGGAAGCGCGTGGCGGTGATTGGCACCGGCGCTACCGCCGTCCAGGCCATCACCGAGATCGCCAAGTCGGCGGAGCAGCTCACCGTGTTCCAGCGTACGCCCAACTGGTGCGCGCCGCTCCACAACACCCGTATCGACTCCGAAACGCAACGCCGAATCAAGTCGACCTACCCGGAGATCTTCTCGATCTGCCGCGACTCGTTCGGATGCTTCATCCACGACGCCGACCCCCGCAACGCGCTCGACGTGAGCGAGACGGAGCGCGAGGCGTTCTACGAGAAGCTGTACGGCGAGCCCGGCTTCGGGATCTGGATGGGCAACTTTCGCGACATCCTGATCGTCGAGGAGGCCAACGCCACGATTAGCGACTTCATGGCGCGTAAGATCCGCGAGCGGGTTAAGGACCCGGAGACGGCCGAGAAGCTCATCCCCCGCGACCACGGGTTCGGCACCCGGCGAGTGCCGCTGGAGAGCGGTTACTACGAGGTATTCAACCAGGACAGCGTTCAGCTGGTCGACGTCCGAGAGACGCCCATCGAACGGATCACTCCCGAGGGCATAAGGACGAGCGACGCCGCGTACGAGTTCGAAATGATCATCTACGCGACGGGATGGGAC
This sequence comes from Dehalococcoidia bacterium, assembly GCA_040877915.1. Classification (GTDB taxonomy): domain Bacteria; phylum Chloroflexota; class Dehalococcoidia; order SM23-28-2; family RBG-16-64-32; genus JBBDNA01. The sequence goes on along the minus strand of JBBDNA010000009.1, from coordinate 46,661 downwards.
CCGATCACTGGCGCCTTCGATCGCATCGATTTCCGCGGCGTCGGTGGAGAGCGGCTGAAGAACAAGTGGGCGGCTGGCCCCAGGACCTATCTTGGGCTTGCGGTCTTCGGGTTCCCGAACCTGCTGACTCTGGTGGGGCCTCAGAGCGCCACGCCCTTCTGCAACATGCCCCGCTGCATAGAGCAGAACGTCGACTGGGTCACGGATCTGATTCGTTTCATGCGCGAGAATGGCCACAACCGCGTCGAGGCGACTGTGGCCGCCGAGGAGGCGTGGACCGCGCAGGTCCAAGCGATAAGCAAGCTCTTCCTGTTCAGCCGTGTCGATTCCTGGATGACCGGCGTGAACAAGAACGTGCCCGAAAGGCAGACCCGCACGGTCATGGTCTACGCTGGCGGCGCCCCGAGGTACCGCGAGCAGTGCGAGCAGGTTGCCGCAAGCGGCTACGCGGGCTTTGACCTGGCCTAGCCATAGCCGGTCACGGCTGACACTAAGCAGACCTATCGATCGTTGCACGGAGGCGCTGTCTCAGGGCTGACTTTCCCCACCGGCCTTCCCATCCCAGTTGGTCTAGTCCGTGTCGGTAATCTCGAAGGCTTCGAATCGGCGGACGGCGAGGACGAGGGTTGCCGCGGTAACCGCGCTGGCGAGTATGAGAGCTTCGGGCCCGCCGAGGTTGGCATCGAAGTCCCGTTCGCTGACTGTCGCGAAGAGGTCAGCGATGCCGAGGCAGTACTGGCGAACGCTGAGATATCGGGTGCCCGAGAATAGCTCAGTGACGAGGCCCTCCCAAATGAAGACGTAGCCCAGACCAAAGAGAAGGGCGCGGCTGGTAGCGACGCTAAGCAAGATGAAGACGGCGGTGTAGGCGAGGACGCCGAAGAGGGCTGCGATGGTGAAACCGGTGACGATCCCTTCGCCCGGTGCGCCCCAGAGGGCGATGAGGCCGGAGACTGCGGTGGCGGGCAGCACAAACAACGCGGCGACCAGGGTGGAGGCCGCGAACTTGGCGCCTATCGTGTCGCGGCGGGGCACGGGCTTGGTAAGGATGAAGATCGCGGTGCCCTCCTCTATCTCGGACCCGATGGCTGAGGTGCCGAGGATGAGGCAAGCGAGAGGGAGAACCGTGGTGACGACGATGCCGTTGAGGAGCACGTTCACGGTCCAATCAGGCTGGTCGAGGTGGTCTCCGAGCCGGTAGACGATGGCCAGGGCTATCGGGGCAAGGGCGAGGACGAACATGACAAGCGAGCGGCGCTGCCCCGCGAACTGCCGCAGAGTGAGCGCAAAAACAGTGCTGTTCATCGCCTTACGAGGTAAGAGAACACGCTCTCCAGCGACTCGTCCGTAGGCACAAGTTCCTGCAAGGTTATCCCCTCGTTCCTCGCGATTCTGGGCGCGGCTCGGACGAAGTCCGAGAACTGGGACGTGCGGACGGTCAGGCGTTCGTCGCTCAGGTCGACGCTGAGCACGGACTGATCGGCGACCAGGGCGATGGCGAGGCGGCGGTCGTGGCTCGAGCGGATGGTGAAGGTGTGCGGGCGATCGGTCATCAGGCGACGGATGGCGTGGAAGTCGCCGGAGGCGGCGAGGCGGCCAGCGACGATCACGAGCACGTTTTCGGCGAGGCGCTCCACCTCGTCCAGGATGTGGGAGGAGAAAACGATCGTCCGGCCTTCGCCGGCCATTCGGCGCAAGAAGTCCATCAGCTGGAGCCGGTGGGCGGGATCGGTGCCGTTGAACGGCTCGTCGAGGAGGAGGATTCGCGGCTCGTGGACTATGGCCGCAGCGACTTTGACCCGCTGCTTCATGCCCTTGGAATACCCGCCGACCCGCCGGTCCTGGGCCCCTTCCATATCCACGGCCTGGATGGCGCGATGCGCTGCCTCGGCGGGGTCGTCGAGACCGTAGAGCTTGGCGCTCAACAGAACGAACTGATAGCCGGTCAGAAACGGGTAGATGGTCTCCTTGTCCGGCACGAGGCCGACGTCCCAATAGATCGCCTGGTTCCCCCACACGGGCCTGCCGCCGATGCGAACGGTGCCCTTGGATGGACGAAGGAGACCGGCTGCGATGTGGAGGATGGTGCTCTTGCCAGCGCCGTTGGGGCCTAGCAGTCCGGTGATGCCAGGGTCGAGTGAGAACGATACGTCGTTGACGGCAACCACGTTCCCGTACCAGCGGGAGACGTTGACGACCTCGACCGCGGGACCCCGGGAAGGCGGGACAATGGCTCGGTCTTGAGACACGTCTGTCATGCCGGGATCTTTCGGTAACGGCGCAACAGGAGAGCGAGCGTCATGCAGGCGATCGCCGCGGCGGCGATCGCATACGTCTCGCCGGGCAGGTCCGCCAGAGCGAGCTCCGATCCAGGCTCGGGGGCGACATCGAAAAACCAGCGGGTGAGGCCCTGCACGAGGTGAAGCGGGCTAAGGAGCAGCGCCCACCGTCCGGCATTCCGATCGGTCGCTTCAAAGACGCCCGCCCCGACGGCTGACGTGAGGACGAAGGCGGCCAGGATGCCCACGGTGGAGTAGGCCCGACGTGGCGTCTGGGCCGCGATCAGCAGGCCGATGCCGGAGACGAGGCACGAGAGTTCGACTGCGCTCCCGAGAATCGATGGCAGGTCTGTCCAATTGTCCTGCAGGTGATCCCCAAAGTCGTCAGCCAGCCCGTTGCCGATGAACATCATCACCTGCGGAACTATGGTGATCGCCAGCATGCCGGTCACCAGGGCGGCGAACTTCGCCAGGGCGTAGTCTTCTCGCCGGAGCGCCCGCGAGAAGTAGAGGGACAGCGTCTTAGTGCGCTGGTCGCGTCCGAGGAGGTCGGGCGCGACCACAGCGCAGAAGAGCACCAGCACGATCTGGATCAGGTCGTAGTACTCCTCCGGTCGGACGAATTCGACGTCCTCGGGGGCGATCGAGGCACTACCGAGTTGTATGATCGCTGGCAAAAGAGCGATCACGGCGAGGCCGATAGGCCCCACTTTGCTGCCGAGTGACCTGCCGATGCCGAACACGCCGCGGAGGCTGTGAACGTACAGCGCCCAGATGGCGTGCCGCCGCCCCAGGCGGACGCCCGCGTACCGCTGGTAGCCGAGGTCGTAGATGCTGCCGGTCGCTGCCTCAGGCACTGGAGGATTCGTCTTCCTTGAGGGCAGGCTGCGAACCGAATAGCTCCTCCAACCGCCGCCGGCTCTGCTCGAGCCGCACCAGGCCAAGTTCGAGGTCGACAACGCTATCCCGGACGAGGTCAAGCAAGGCATCGTCGTCTTTCCGGACGAGAAGGAGACGGCCGCTGCTGTTTACCGTCACGCCGCTCCTCCTCAACCGCTCGGCCAGCGGCGCGTTGTCGCCGTCAACCTCGATGGCTAGGATGCGGGTGAGCGCGGTGAGCGCGGCCATCGGCTCGGACCGGACGAGGCGCCCGTCCTCGATCTCGACGAGGTGATCGCAGATTCGCTCTATCTCGCTGAGGAGGTGGGACGAGACAATGACTGCGATCCCGAACTCGGCGCCGATGCGACGGATGAGCCTCAGCATTTCGTCGCGGCCTTCCGGGTCGAGGCCGATCGTCGGTTCGTCGAGGAGCACGAGCCGGGGGTCGTGGACCAGCGCCTGGGCGAGCTTGACGCGCTGCTTCATGCCGGCCGAGTAGCCACGCATCTCACGATAGCGCTCCTCAAAGAGGCCGACGTGGCGCAGTGTCTCCGCTGTGCGCTCGCGGGCCGCCGGGCGCGGCAGGCCGCTGATCTGCGCCATGTGTGAGACGAACTCGGTAGCTGAGATGTCCGTGGGCAGGCATTCGTGCTCCGGCATGTAACCGACGAACTGGCGGAGCTCCGGGCCCTGGCGGAGGATGTCGAAGCCCATGACCTCGCCGGAGCCGCTGGTGGGCGCAAGCAGGCCGAGAAGGAGCTTGATGAACGTGCTCTTGCCAGCGCCGTTAGCGCCCACCAGACCGATGATGCCCGGCTCAAGCTCGAGGTCCAGCGAGTCGAGCGCGGTGACTTTGACGTAGCGCTTTGTCAGGCCGACCGTGCGAATTAGGCTCAAGTCTGGGGTCCGTCCTGTGTTGGGCGTTCGGTTCGAATCGGCGCAATCCATTGTAGGCGGCGTGCCTGAGCCTCGTACAGGTCGGGGCACATTACGGAAGTCAGGACGCTCTCGTAGGACCGCTGCGTCCTAGGGGATTCAGGGCAGCGTCGACGGCACGCTACGAAGTCTTATTGAGCGTGGTCACGAAAACGCTTCTGCCTTGAATTCGCTTGTGGCCTATTAGCTCGTAGCAGGTGTCCTTACCAGGCCTTCTAGGCGCCGGTCAGAAATCGCCGCCGGCACATCGCGCATCATGAGGTCGAATCGTTTCGTCGCTCACACCATCTTCGCGCAAGGCCGGCAATGCGCGACAGGAAGAGGTATCGGGTGCTACCAGCCTCAATGTCATCACCTCCATGTCTTGCTGAAACCGGCGCCGACTGCAAGTCGCGGTCCACGAGAAGCACCCTCGCCCCCTCGCGCGAACAGAATAGAGGTGGCGCGGCCGTTTCCGATGGTGTCGCCAGGCGTCTGTCCCGCGCCGACGACGATCGCCGCCTTGCACTTCAGCCTCAACTTCCGAACCCTTCGACGCCCTCGTCGAGCTGCACCCCCAGCGTGTTCAGCGCCATCGAGACCACGTGGTACTGGCCCACCGTGAACACGATGTCGATGAGCTGCCGCGTATCGAAGCGCTCCGAGAGGGCTTGCCACGTCGCGTCACCGATGAACGCGTCGTCCCGGAGCTCATCCGCAGCCCGCAGCAGCGCCGAGTCGTCCCGGCTCCAGCCCGGCGCGTCCGGCCCCGCCTTCACGCGCTCGATCTCCTCGTCGGCTATCCCACACCCCCGGGCGATGATGATGTGTTGCCCCCATTCGTACTCGGAGCGGCATAGCCAGCCCGTTCGCAGGATCAGCAGCTCTCGCTCCCGCGCCGGCAGCGTGGACTTGTAAAGGACGTGCGTCCCGAAGACGCTCCAGCGCTTCAGGAGCTTGGGGTGTCGCGCCAGCGTTCTGTAGATATTAAGGACCTGCCCGCCGGACTCAATCTGGCGCATGAAGTCGCGCGCTTCATCGTCCCACTCTGACTCAGGAAGCGGATCGACCCTCGGCTCGGAAATTCGCATCGGCTGACCTCCTCCCGAAGCGCTCGGGACGGCTTAGGAAAGCCTAGCCTACCATACCGGGCCGGCGGTCAAGAGGCGGGCCTGACGCTATTCCGCCTTGGTGATTGGTGGCATCGGAGCACCCCAAGACCCAGGCGATTGCGACATCTGCACTCGCGTTCTCTGAGGAAGTGGTCTGTATAAAGACCACATCGCGAGAGCGCGAATTGACTCGGGTCTTTGACAGTCAGGCGTAGGCTCTTACCTGTGCCCGTGACCGAAGTTGTGCGCCTCCGGCGCGGGCGCTCCCGCAGCGCGCAGGGGGGTGAAGCCCTCCGCTATCACGTTCAGCGTGCCGTCGCGGCGTTGCAGCTTCCCGCGCACGATCACGAACGGCTCCCCCCGCACCAGCGAGCGCTGCCGCTCGTGCAGGGCGGGCTTGACGACAAGGTTCACCAGCCCGAACTCGTCCTCCAGCACCAGGAACACGAACCCCTTGGCCGTGCCCGGACGCTGCCGGCACACCACCAGCCCCGCCACCTCCACCGCCGCCCCGTCCGGCACCGAATCCAGCATTCGGCTGGCCACGATCCCCTCGTGCAGCCGTGGCCGCAGGAATGACATCGGGTGCTGGCCGGGGGAGAGGCCAAGGACGGCGTAGTCGGCGATCATGCGGTCCCAGCCTGTCATCGGGGCCAGCGTTACCATGTCCTGCTGCGTGGGCAACGGCAGCGCCAGCTGACGGTCGACGCCGTTGCGCCCCTCCGGACGGTATAGCAGGCCGAGCTGCCACAGCAGCTCCCGGCGCTCCAGCCCGAAGCAGTCGAAGGCCCCGCAGGCGATCAGGTTTTCGATGGGCTCTCGCTTGAGCCGCGTCCGCTCCAGGAAATCGAACAGTGAGCGGTAGGGCCCTCGCGAACGCTCTGCCTCCACCTCTCGCGCCGACGTCTCGCTCAGCGTCTTCACGTAGCGCAGGCCGACACGCACGGCGAGGTCAGAGGGCAACGTTGTAGGGGCGGTCTTTAGACCGCCCGCCGAGGAGGGGATCGCCTCGTCATCGGGCGACCTGAAGGTCGCCCCTACATGGTCGCCCGCCGGGGCGGGGACGCGTACGTCAAGACGTAGGGACAGACCTTCAGGTCTGTCCGAGGACAGGTCTTCAGACCTGTCCCTACGATCGTCATCCTCGGGCGAGGGCTCCACGCTGCAATCCGCGCCGCTGAGGTTGATGTCCGGCGGCAGCGCCTCCACCCCGCGACGCCTGCCGTCGTTCACCAGGACGTGCGGGCCGTAGAACCCCATGGGCTGGGCGTTGAACAGCGCGCACAGTGACTCCGCCGGGTAGTACAGGCGCAGCCAGGCCGTCTGGTAGGCCAGCAGGCCGAAGGCGGCGGCGTGTGCCTTGGGGAAGCCGAACTCCGCGAACCCGGCTATCTTCCCGAACGCGCTCTCCGCCACCTTTCTCGATACGCCGTTGCGCTGGCAGCCCCCCAGGAACTCGTCCCGCAGCTTGTCGATCGCCTCCCGCGAGCGTTTGCGGCTCATCGCCCGTCGCAGGCTCTCGGCCTGGCCGGCGCTGAACCCGGCCAGCGCCATCGCCACCTGCAGCACCTGCTCCTGGAACAGCACCACCCCCAGCGTCTCGGCCAGCACCGGCTCCAGCGAGGGGTGGTCGTAGGTCACCTTCTCGCGGCCCAGGCGGCGGTTGATGTAAGGGTTGACCGCTCCGCCCACGATCGGCCCCGGACGGATGATCGCCACCTCCACCGTCAGATCCTCCAGCGAGCGCGGCCGCGTCCGCGGCAGCGTCTGCATCTGGGCCCGCGACTCGATCTGGAACACGCCCATCGTGTCGGCGGCGCAGATCGAGTCGTACACGCGGTCATCCTTGAAGTCGATGCGCGAGAGGTCGACACGCTTTCCGTGCCGCCGCTCGACGAGGTCCAGCGTCTCATCGACGGCCGAGAGCATGCCCAGCGCCAGGAAGTCGATCTTGATCATGCGGGCGTCGTCCACGGAGTCCTTGTCCCACTGCATGAGGACGCGACCCTCCATGGCGGACTGCTCCAGGGGGACGAGCTCCACCAGCGGCTTCGACGATATGACCATGCCGCCGACGTGCTGCGAGATGTGTCGGGGGAAGCCGGCGATCTCCTCCGACAGCTCGGCCAGGTGACGCCAGCCGCCGGCGCCCAGCCTATCGCGGAAGTGCTCCAGCCGCCCCATCTCCTCACGAATCGACTTCGCGGAGCCACCCTCGCTGGCCTCGGCCAGCCGGTCCAGCTCGGCGGGCGGCAACCCCAGCGCCTTGCCCACCTCCCGCACGGCGCTGCGGATGCGGTACGTCGGGAAGATGGCGACGAGCCCCACGTGCTCCCGCCCGAAGTGCTCGTAGACGCGCAGGATTAGCTTCTCGCGGACGTCGCGGGGGAAGTCGAGGTCGATGTCGGGGACGGAGGCCATCTCCTCGTTGAGGAAGCGGCCCAGGAACAGGTTGTTGGCCACGGGATCGATGTGCGACAGCCCGATGAGGTAGCAGATGAGCGACCCTACGGACGAGCCGCGGCCGCGGCCCGGCGGCCCCTTGGGCGGCCGGCCCCGCACCTCCTCCGCGACCTGCCGCGCCAGCTGGAAGATCTCCTGGTGGATCAGGAAGAACCCGGCCAGCCCATGCCGCTCCACCAGCGACAGCTCCTTCTCCAGCCGCTCCTGTATCTCCGGGGTGACGCGGCGGTACTTCAGCTCCGCCTCCCGCTGGCAGAGCGCGCGCAGGTACGACTCCTGCGTCTCGCCCTCCGGCACAGGGTAGTCCGGAAAACGGTAGTCCAAGTCGCGGGTCAGGTCGAATTGGCAGCGCTCGGCGACGCGGAGGGCGTTCGCGACGGCGTCCGGGTGATCGGCGAACGCGGCCGCCGCCTCTTCCGGCGAGCGCAGGTAGTACTCCGAGTTCTCACGCCGGACGCGGTGCGAGGCGTCCAGTGTCGACCGGTTCTTGATGGCGACCAGTACGTCCTGCAGGCGATGCCGCTCCCGCGCGTGGTAGTGGACGTTGCCGGTGGCGACGGCGCCGACGCCCAGGTGCTCCGCCAGGTCGGCCAGAGCGCGATTGCGGGACACGTCGCCGTGGACGAGGTTGTTCTGCAGCTCGACGAAGAAGTTCTCGCGACCGAACAGCGCGATGTAGCGCCGGGCCGCCGCCTCCGCCTCGCCGTACAGGCCGCGGGCCACCAGCGACGGCACCTGGCCGCGCCGGCAGCCGGACAGCGCGATCAGCCCTTCGGCATGGCGGGCCAGCGCCTCCGGCTCCACGCAGGGGTGGCCGCGCTCATGGTCCAGGTGGGCGTGGGTCAGCAAACGGCAGAGGTTGGCGTAGCCCCGCTGGCTCTCGCAGAGGAGGGTGAGGTGGGCGCTCGGCCCCTGTTCCGTGCTCCCCGCCAGCGTGATCTCGGCGCCGGTGATCGGCCGCAGCCCCCAGGCGCGGGCGCACTGGGCGAACTCCATCGCTCCATGCAGGCCGTCGTGGTCCGTGAGGGCGAGGGCCTCGTACCCCAGCTCGCGCGCCCGCAGCACCAGCTCCTCGATGTGGGAGGCCCCCTCGAGGAACGAGAAGTTGGAGTGGGCGTGCAGTTCAGCGTATGGTGTTGATACCATGGGTCTTTATGGGTATACTATTCGTAGCATCGTATAACGATTGGCGGCTCTTATGGCTACGGTAACCGTTTCTAAGAAAGGCTGGGTAGTGATCCCGAAGGGGATTCGCGACCGGCACGGGATCAAGCCTGGGGACCAGGTCCACGTCATCGAGTACGGACGTACAATAGCGATCGTTCCCGCAGCGAAAGACCCGATCGCGGCCGCGTATGGAATGTTCAAGGGAGGGCCTTCGCTGACCAAGGGCCTGCTGGAGGAGCGGCGGCGCGAACGGGAACTAGAAGAGCGAGACCTGCCACCACCCAGGCCGCTGTCGTGATCAATAGACCACGCTTTGTTCTGGATAGCTTCGCGCTGTTGGCCCTGTTCCGTGCCGAGACCGGTGGTCCCCGAGTGCGCGAGTTGGTGAATAAAGCCAGCGCGGACGCGATCGCCTTGAGCATCACCAGCGTGAATTTGGGTGAAGTCTTTTACCGTACGATCAGGGAACGCGGGCTGGAGCAAGCGCACGAGATGCTGGCGCGGGTGGGTGAGCTCAGCATTGAGATTGTGGATGTGGACGAGGAGCTGGCGCTCATGGCGGGAGCCCTGAAAGCAGCCAGTGGCATCGGCTACGCCGACTGCTTCGTGGCGGCCCTGGCCCAGCGCCTGGAGGCCGCCGTCGTCACCGGCGACTCCGACTTCCGCCGGCTCGAGCCCCTGGTGACCGTCGAGTGGCTCGACGAGGGCTGACCTCAATACGCCTGCTTCGCCCACTGTCCGCTCGTCTCGTCCCGGTACACCGTGACCGTACGCCCGTCCTCCAGCAACAGGCGATAGTACGTCCGGCTCAGCGGGCGCTTTCGCCACCACTCGTCGTCGATGCGCCAGACCTCCAGCACCTCCTCCACACCGAATCGCCCGTTCGACAGGTGAACGGCGGCGGGCCGTCCGCCCTCGCCGGCCTCCACCCGCAGGGGCCGCGGCCGGTTCAGGGGCCGTAGTCGACGAGAGCCATCCTGCGCTCCGGTATGCGCGACCACGGCTCCACCTCTACCGCTCTCCCCAGCGCGACTTCGCCGTGCTGGGCTTGTAGCTGACGCACGGCTTCCGTCACCTGGGCCTTCAGCTTCGCCCGGCCATCGAACATGGAAGCCTGGCGACCGGACTCCCCGCTCAGCCCCACCAGCTCCACCTCCAGCTCCTCCAGCGGGCGCTCCGGCGGACGCCGTTCCACGGCGCACCTCACGGCGAACCAGGCGTCTCCGGGGTCGGCCAGCGCCTCACGGAAGGGGACGGGCAGCTCCCACGCCCCACCACCGTACAGCGCTGCCCTCACCACCGCCTTGCGCACCCAGCGCCCGCCACGAAGGGGGTCGCCGTAGGCGGCATGGACCAACCGCTCGACGCCGGCGAGGACGGCGTCCAGTGTCACCGCCGGGGCCGGCAGCTGCAACCGTCGTACGACCGTCTCCTCCTGCGCCCGCGGCAGCAGCGGCTCGTCGTCGATGCCCTGCGCCAGCCGCCGGCAACGCCTGCCCTCCGGCCCGAACTGCTGCTGGAACGCGCCCTCCGGCAGCGCCGCCACGTCGCCCATCGTCTCCAGGCCCAGCATCCGCAGCCGCCAGAGCATCGAATCGCTGGCCGGCAGGTGGTCGACGGGCAGGGGCGCGAGGAACGCCGCCTCCTCGCCGGGCGGGACGAGCTTGACGAGGCCGGCGCGGGCGGTTTCGGCCAGGACGCGGGCGGTGAACTTGCCGCCGGCGGCGCCGAAGGAACCGCGCAGGCCGAACTGCTTATACAGCGCCTCGACGACCCGCTCGCCGAGGCGGCAAGGTTCTTCGGGCAGCCCTTCGAGCGACAGGTAGGCCGTGCCCAGGGCTGCCCCTTCCACCTGGGGACTGTGGCCGTTCAGGAAGTCCAGCACATCTTCGAAACGGCGGCGGTAGCGGGGGAGATCGGGCGGGAACAGCACAGCCTTGCCGCACAGGCCCAGCGCCTCCGATACGCGCATGCCGGGCCGGACGCCGGAGGCCTGGGCGCCCAGGGAGCAATCGAACACGCTGGTCTCGCCGATGAGGATCAGGCGCGACGCGAGTTCGGGGCGGCGCCGGCGCTCGACCTCAACGGCGAAGCGTGGGACGTGAACGCAGCCGATGCCTGTCCTGAGCGAAGTCGAAGGGCCTGTCCTGAGCGAAGTCGAAGGGCCTGTCCTGAGCGAAGTCGAAGGGAGCATAGGGGCGACCTAAACCGATTGTCGGGAACAGACTCCCGATCACCAAGAAGCGCGTGGCAGCCGTGCGGGCACGCTATCCCATCTTAGTGTCAGTGCTGTATCGCGCACTTGCAGAGTGCCGCGCGGCTGACCCCTGCACGACGCAAACAAGGCAGTCCCCCAGGCCAACGCCGACGGCGTCGTAGGTGTAGGTGTCGCTGCCGCGGTCGGTCTGGTTGCCCACGTCGTCGTAGTCGAAGGACGTGCCCTCAAGATGGGTCAGTTGGTCATCGCCGTTCGACCGTTTGAGCCAGCCGTCGGGCAAGTCGTCCTAAGCACCCACCGTAGAGCCACAAACTCGCGCCGAGCAAGGGGTAGGCTAACACGGCCCATCCGCGCATCGTTTCCGCGCCGTCACGCGGCGCGCACTTGAAGCACGCGAACCAGATGCGCCGCACGAACTATATGTTCACAGCGTCCGGCGACCTGCGTTGACGGCAAGCGCGGCCAACCGTCGCATCTGCGCTCGAAAATAGGATGGGCTCAGACCGGCCTAACTCTATGACCCTGAGCGAATTTCGGTTCGTCTTCGCTCGTCCCGAAGTCAGGAATCGCCGTCTCGCTTGGGCAAGCGAGACACCAGCGCTCGCCAGACCCTGCGCAGAACGACATCGGCCTCCTTACGGACAGTGAACCACAGGATCGCGTTCGCGATTATCAAGCCGAGCGCCGGTATGAGCGATATCCCAAGGATCAGCCCGAGTACGCCGCCCTGCTCTAAACGATATGAGCATCCCCCAGATACACATCAGGGCCACAAGCGCCAGCGCTGCCCAGTAGTACCATCTGCCGGGAGTCAGCTTCAACGGCAATGCTTGGGCCGTTCGACGTATGGAGATCGGTTCATCGTCAGATACAGTCTAGGATAGCATGGATGAAGATCGCTACGAGCGTCAGGCACGCATTGCAGGCGGGCAATGCGAATATGATTCCTCCAGACTGGAGTCCCTCTGAACACAAGCCGCATACAAGGGCGGTGCCCACAAGGAATTCGGCCACGCATGCCTTGCTTGGAAGCTCGGCCGCCCAACCAAAGCAGACCCCTGGGGTCAACGTGAATCGTGGGGTTGTTTTCCACGTAGGCATATCGATTGAGCGACTGTGGCGTGCACGCCTTCCCTCTTAGCGGGTCCTTGCTAAGGAGTCGTCCAGTATCAGGGTCGTAGTAGCGAGCCCGGAGGTAGTACGGCCCCTCGTCGCTATCCGACTGTTCGCCCGTGAACAGCCAGTAGCTGTCGCCGGGGATCGCCAGCCGTGTAGGTGCTCGCGGCGGTGTGCTAGGAGGCGCCGGATCTCTAATCGCTGCTTAGGCTGGTGCCACCTCCCGACGCGCCAAGATGCGTCTTCGCGCTCCGAACGAAGGATGCCGGATCGTCGACGTAAAGAGCGATACGGTCGCCGCCGATTAACGGTATTCCCTTAATCCTCGTTCCATACCGTCCGGGCAAAAGTCCTTGCCGGAGCGAGCGCTTCAATCTGAGTTCCACAAACCGCTCTCGTTCGGGCCAAAGGGTAAGACGCTTCACCAGGCGACCCCAAGATCCGCGCTCGGCAAAGGACGTGAGGACGACATCTGCGACGTCGGCCCAGCTGTAGGTATTTGTAGACCCGCGTGTTTTGACCACCAGCCCGGAAGAAGCCATGACCGCTGAACCACGACCATTCCGCTGTATGTTCAAGATTACGGCGCCTCCCACTACCACGAGAACCAGGGCCATGATCAGAGCGTCTTGCTGCCCCACCACGCCCGCGATGAACGAAACCAGGACGAAGATCAACATGCCGACGAATGGGATCGAGTAGGCAATACTCAAAAATCTCGTTTCCGGGTTGTTTGGAACAACGCGGAACTCCGATGAGGCGTGTCCAATCAAATCGGAGTCGCTGCTCACTAACTATTCCTTGGAGCCAGTAGTAGCTGTGCCGGCATTTGCGCCCCAAGCGTGGGCCGTCGTGGGACAACCGAGTGCCTCGAAGCCGCTGCTGGATCCAGCGATGACGCTCCCTACGTATTTGATTGGCGGCGCTAGGCCTATTACCGCCGTTCCCAGAACAACCTTCTTTTCACACGCGCTGTCCGCCAGGAAATACTTCACGCCCGTGGCTGCCAGATACCACCCGGCTGCGGACACGCATATTCCGCCAGCTATCGGATTGGAGGCACGCTGCGCACCACACGCCATCCACATCATTGTACCGCTTACAGTCTCCACCAGCCGGTTCTCGTGGTCGTACTCGAAGGTGTCCGTTCCCCGCTCAATCTGGTTGCCGTTGTCGTCGTAGTCGAAGGACGTGCCTTCGAGGTGCAATGTGCTCAGCTCTCGAACCAGAGCCTCCGCCGCGACGCCGCAAACTCCCTCTTCTCCTCCGCTCCCTGCAGCGAGGCCTCGGTGAACGGCGCCACTACCGAGGGTCCGGTCAGAAAATCGACGTCGACGCGCCCGACTCGGCGATCTCCAAACTCGATAAAGCACGACCCGGCGCCGTCGTACGGCTTCGCTGTGCCGGCTTCGCGCAGACGCACGATCAGGTGCTCCGCCACGGCGCGGGCGGCGCTCTCGGCGAAGATGCCGGCCTTGGGCACCGGCGCGCTGGTCACATCGCCGATCGCATAGACGTCCGGGAACCGCGTCGAGAGGTTCGCCTTGTCGACCGGGATCCAGCCGTCGACGGCGAGACCTGATGCTTCGACCACGGCGGGAACGCGATGGACCGGGATGCCGAGAAAGAGCTCGTAGGGCAGGGCGCCTCCATCGCGCAGGTGCACAGTCTTCGTCGCGGGATCGATAGACGATACGCCCTGGTTCGGCATCCAGCGCAGGTTTCGTTCACGGAAGCGATCGAGGATGGCCTCCGAGGCGGGGCCCGACGCCGGGATGGGGATAGCCCACGGCGACACGACGGTGATATCGATGCTGGACCGCACGCCGCGGCCCGAGAAGTACTCATCCAGCAACATCGCCGCTTCGCACGGCGCGGGCGGGCATTTGAACGGCTCGCTGACGACGGCGACGATGACGTTTCCCGAAGTCACGTTCGGGAGCACCCCACTCGATCGGACCGCGCCGTCGACCGAATAGAACTCCTGGCCGCCTTCCACGAAACCGGGCGTGGCGCTGACGTCGTAGTCCGCGCCGAGGGCGACGACGAGTATGTCCGCGTCGTAAGCGCCTTTGTCCGTCACGACCCGGCGGGCGACAGGATCGATCGACGTGATGAGCTCCTGCCTGAACGCGACGCCCGCCTTCGCGATCCCGGTGTAGTACGAGCTCACATCTTCGCGCCGCTGCCGCCCGAACATGATCTCGAACTTCGAGAAGCCGAAGACGAATGCTTCGTTCTTGTCGATCAGTGTTATGTCGATTTCACGCCCGAACGCCGCCGAGAGCCGCGCGGTGAGCTCCAGACCACCGAAGCCGGCGCCGCAGATGACGATATGTGGGCTCATTTTGTTCTTCACTTCCTGCTCGTACCGGATACGCGTCTCGATAGCGGCCCCATTCTACGCCATCGCGTTTCCGACGGCAGCGGCCACGTAACCGCGGGGAGAACGAGGCGTCTCTATCTCTGGCAGAAGAGAGGAGGCCGCGTCCTTCCCAATGGCCGTATCCAGCAGCCCCAACCCGGCCCGAACCTCCGGTTCGGCGCGCAGTCAGCTCGTGCTACCGTTGCTGCCGCTCGCCGTCCTCGCGCTGCTGCTCGTCCTCGGCGCGCGGAGCCACGCCTCCGCAGCGGCGGACGCCGATGGCGACGGCTTCAGCGACGCCACCGAGACGTTCATCGGCACCGACCCGGACCGCGCCTGCAACGACACGACAGGCCTCAACGACGAGCCAATCGACGCTTGGCCGCCCGATGTTAACGACGACACGAGGGTGACGGTCCAGGACGTCGCCCGGTTCCGCTCGGCCTACGGATCGAGGGACGGCGACAGCGCCTACGACCGTCGCTTCGATCTCTCCACGGACGGAGCGATTAGCATCGCCGACCTCGTCCTGGTGAGGCCACGCTACGGCGCCGTCTGCCAGCCCCCGCCCCCACCTCCGCCTCCGCCAACACCGACCCCGACGCCGACGCCGCCTCCAGCACCGACTCCGGCGCCGACGCCTACGCCAACGCCGATAGCCTCAACGACGCCGCAGCTGCTTTTCGGTATGGGTCCCGCCGCCCAGGGCGCCCTCGACACAGACCTCGTGAACCAATCGCCGACGTGGATGCTGTCGAGCTGGTACAGCAGCGCCAGCGACCTGGACTGGATGACGTACTGGGAGAACGGCCTCATCCCCTCGGCCTACGAGGAGGGCTACGCGCTCCACCTGATCATCTACGCCCACGGCCCCGGCAGCGGCTCGCCCTGCGGCCGGCAGTACCCGATCAGCAGCGGCATCCTCGACGATATGGAGCGGCTGGCCCAGATCTGGGCCGGTACCGCGTCCGACCCGCCGTTGTACGTGACCTTGTTCACGGAGTTCCAGACTTACCCCTGCACCGGCAACCAGTGGTCGGGAGCGTCCTCCTACCACACGATCCTGAAGCAGCGTATGCTCCAGATCCGCGATATCTTCCACGAGAACGCGCCCAACTCCCAGGTAAGCATCGGCTGGGGAGGCTGGCAGTGGCGCTGGGACGACCCCTCGGTCGGCGGCGGGATGTCCCTCTTCTCCCACTTCGCCGACGTCATGGCCGCGATGGACTTCCAGAGCTTCCAGGCCATGGAGAGCTCCGGCAACGTGGAGGAGGTGCGGATGATGACCCAGATACTGGGGCAGTACGGCCCGGTCCTCCTGGCCCACTACAAACCCGACAACTCCTCCCAGGCCACGTTCGACGCCGACACGCTGGCGATGCTGACCGACAGCTACCTGGAGGAGATGACGGACCTGGGGCTCTTCGGCTGGTCGTTCATGGACGACTACAACCTCTCGAACTCGCCGGCCACGAACCAGCGCGTCATCGAAGCCGTCCAGCGCTACGGCCGCACGCCGTAGGCTGCCGTCCCGGGGTCTCGCCCGGCGCCGGGGCGGGGCGCGCCGCTTAACCCGCCGGCGGCGAGCTCCAGATCGCATCGTCCTTACCGGCGGCCCACGTCTTCGCCTGGATCTCCTTGATCCACTCCGCCGTCCCGTCCGGCACGACGTTCCGGAACTTCGACCCGTCCTCCTCGGCGATCCGGACGAAGGCATCGACCATCGACTGCGGGTCGAGCTGGTTGGCCAGCCCCGTCGCCGCCGCGGCGAGCACCTCAGGCCGCGTCAGTGAATTCCCCATGTCGAACCACCGCATCATCGTTTCCGCTCCCCGATCGTTGAAGCCCGTGCCGTACACGCCCGGGTTCGCCGTGCACACTTCCACGCCGGTACCGGCAAGCTCCGCCTTCAACCCTTCCGCCAGTGCCTCCAGCGCGTGCTTGGTCGCGCAGTACACGCCCGCGAACGGCACCGTGACCAGGCCGCCCATGGACGTCACCATCACGATCTTCCCGGACCCTCGCTTCACCATCTGCCGCGCGAAGGCCTGCGTGAGCGCCAGCGTCCCGAACACGTTCGTCTCGAAGTTGCGGCGCACCCTCTCCATCGGGATCTCGGCCACCGGCCCCGTCTCCATCACGCCGGCGTTGTTGATCAGCACGTCTACCTCGTTGGTCAACGCCGCCTGCCGGTCCCCCTCGTCCGTGATGTCCAGCACCTGGATTTTCAGCTGCACAGCGGCCTCAGCGGCAGCCTTCATCAGCTCTGTCATCTGCGGCGCGATCTGTACGCCCGCGATCACTGTGTGCCCGCGCTTCGCCAGCGCCAGCGCCGTCGCCCTCCCGAAGCCCGTTGCCGCCCCCGTAACCAGAATCCGCTTCGCCATGCCGTATACCTCCCGGATGCGTGTCCAGCTAGATGCAACGTTGATCTCGGCCACTAATTATGGAGCAGCCGTACCGCATCCGCCAGCGCGTAGGCCGGTTCGCCGGAAATCGTCGCGGTCACGCGTCGCGGGCGCAGCGGAAGCCAGTGTTGCCGGTGGAGCTGTCCGGCGTGTTGGCGCTGCGAGCGGCGACCCTGTAACGGAAGCAGTAGGAGTCGTGGCAGAGGTAGGAGCCGCCGCGGATCACGCGGGCCGTACCGCCAGACGGGCCGCGAGGATCGCCGGCCGGCGACTCTCGATAGTACGTCGGGCTGAACCAGTCGGCGCACCACTCCCAGGCGTTGCCGCTGACGTTGTACAGCCCGAACCCGTTCGGATCGAAGGAGCGCGCCGGCGCTGTGCCGTAGTAGCCGTCGTCCTGGGTGTTCTGGCGGGGGAACTCCCCCTGCCAGACGTTGCACATGTGCCGGCCGCCGGGCGAGAGCTCGTCTCCCCAGGGGTAGCGCTTCTGGACCAGGCCGCCCCGCGCCGCGTACTCCCACTCGGCCTCGCTGGGCAGGCGCAGGCCCGCCCAGGCGCAGTAAGCGGACGCGTCGCGCCAGGAGACGTGCACTACGGGATGGTCCATGCGCTCCGCGACGAGCGATTGCGGCCCTTCCGGGTGACGCCAGTCGGCGGCGTGCACCTGACGCCACCAGGGCGCCGCCGCCACGCCGCGCGTGTCCGGAAAGTCGTCCGGGAGCAGCCCGGCGAAGACGAAGGTCCAGCCCAATCGCTCGGCGCCGGTCTGGTAGCCGGTCGCCTCGACGAAGGCCGAGAAGCGGGCGTTGGTCACCGCCGTTGGGTCGATCCAGAACGGCGCGACTATAACCGCGTGGACCGGCGCCTCGCCGTCCGAGGGGTAGGCGAGGCCGTCGTCGTTCCCCATGAGGAACTCGCCGCCGGGCAGGCGGACCATGTCCACGTGAGGCGAGCCGGCGCCGCGACCTGGCGTGGCCGGCGCCGCCTCGCTGCGGGTGCCGCCGGAGGGGGCGCAGCAGGGCGCCTCCGGTTCGGCCTGCTCATCCATGGCGCGCCGCTACTGGCGGGCCAGGCCGATCTCGGCCTCCTGCTCCAGGTCGCGCGGCGGTTCGTGGCCGCTGACGTCGACGACGACGCGTTTCAGGGTGCCGGTGAACTCGAACGGCGGCTCGTAGTGCTCGCAAACGGGGGAGCCCTCCTGGCGGCCGCAGTGAAGGCGCTCGGCGAGCCCGGCGAAGAACGGTATCGTGCGGGAGACCTCGCCTTCGCCGCTGAGCTGGCCGTCCAGGTAGAGCCGCGCGATGCCGCCGGCGCCCAGCATTCCGGGCCCGGTCTTCTGGAAGGAGAGGGCCAGGGTGTGGGGGCCGGCCGGTATCGGGTCGCCGGAGACGACGTGGAATGTCTTGCTGCCGAGGAAGTTGTAGGCGTAGCAGAGCCTGCCGTCCTTGACGTACAGGGCGAAGCCTCCGAAGCGGCCGCCGGTGGCCAGCAGGATGCCCTCCGCGCCGGCCTCCGGGATCACCACCTCCGCGGTGATGGAATGGTGGCGGTTCTTGGTGTTGGCAGCGGCCGCCATCTCGATCGCCGCGCCGCCGGCGTAGTAGACGAAGCGATGCCGCTTTCCGCCGATGTGCGGCCGGCCGGCCAGACGCCCCAGCGTGCGGGCGTTGATCGGCAGGACGTTGTATCTGGCCGCCTCGATCCACCACAGCTCCTGCAGCTCGCGCAGCTTCTCCGGGTGCTCGCGAGCCAGGTCGTTCGCCTCGGAGAAGTCCTGGTCCACGTGGTAGAGCTCCCACTCATCATCCTCGAAGCTCTTGTACGGATCGGTGACGCCGTCGTAGATCATGCCCTCGGTGCCGTGGTAGGTGACGGCCTTCCAGCCCTGGTGGTAGATGGCGCGGTTGCCCAGCATCTCGTAGTACTGGGTCCGGCGGGCGCTGGAAGCGGCGGGGTCCGAGAGCGTCCCGGCGAAGCTGGCCCCGTGCAGCGGCGATTGCGACACGCCCCTGATCTGCTGCGGCGGTTCGACGCCGAGGATGTCCAGGACCGTCGGCGTGATGTCGATGGCGTGGACGTATTGCTGCCGGACCTCGCCGCGGGCCTCGATCCCCTTCGGCCAGTGGACGATGCAGGGGTCGGCCACGCCGCCCTCGTGGACCTCGCGCTTCCAGCGCTGGAAAGGCGTGTTGCCGGCCCAGGCCCATCCGAACGGGTAGTGGTTGAACGTGGAGGGACTGCCCAGCTCGTCCATGCGCGCCAGGTTGTCCTCCACGGTTTCCGGCACGCGGTTGAAGAACATCGCCTCGTTCAGCGAGCCGTGGGGGCCGCCCTCGGCGCTGGCGCCGTTGTCGGAAATGGCGACGATGAGAGTGTTGTCCAGCTCGCCGATGGACTCCAGGAAGTCGATCAGCCGCCCGATGTGGTGGTCGGTGTGCGACATGAACCCGGCGTACACCTCCATCATGCGGGAGTACAGGCGCTTCTCGTCGCCGGACAGCTCGTCCCAGGGCTGAATCCAGTGGGGCCGCAGTGTCAGCTCCGTGTCCGGCGGCAGGACGCCCATCTCTTTCTGGCGCTCGAAGACCATCTCTCGCGCGCGGTCCCAACCCATATCGAACTTGCCCCGGTACTTCTCGATCCACTCGCGGGGGGCGTGGTGGGGGGCGTGGCCGGCGCCGGTGCAGAAGTAGAGGAAGAAGGGCTTGTCCGGCGCCACGTTCTTCAGGTCGGTGACGAACTCCATCGCCTTGCCGGCCAGGTCCTCGGTCAGGTGATAGCCGTCCTCGGGGGTCCGCGGCGGCTCGATCTGGTGGTTGTCGTACACCAGCTCCGGCTCCCAGTGGTTCGTATCGCCGCCCATGAAGCCGTAATAGCGTTCGAAGCCGCGGCCCAGCGGCCAGCGGTCCTTGCGGGCCGCCATGTTCATCTCCGGGTGCGGCGTCAGGTGCCACTTGCCGACCGCGTAGGCGGCGTAGCCGAGAGGCGTCAGCATCTCGGGGAGGAATCCGTTCTCGAAGGGGATCTCGGCCGTGTAGCCGGGGAAGCCGGAGGCTACCTCCACGATGCTGGCCATCCCGTTGGAGTGGTGGTTGCGTCCGGTGAGCAGGCAGGCGCGAGTGGGCGAGCAGAGAGCGGTGGTGTGGAAGTTGCTGTAGCGGATGCCGTTGCTGGCCAGCCGGTCGAGGTTCGGGGTCTCGCAGAGGCCGCCGTAGCAGCTGAGCTGGCCGTAACCCACGTCGTCCAGGACGATATAGACGATGTTGGGCGAGCCCTCGCGGGCCCGAACGGGCTCCGGCCACCAGGGCGTCGACTCGCTGGCGTAGCGCCCGATCACGCCTTTGAACTGCTGTGGCATGGCTGCTCCTCCAGGCGGGGAAATTGCGCCCGAAACCGAGGGGCGGGGCATTTCGAACGCAGGACGATTCTAAGCCTCGCCATTCGGCGCGGTCAACGTGGCGGTGTCCGGCGACACCGGTCCAGCCTCGCTCCCCGCTCCTGCTGCTTGGTAAACTGTCCCAGAAGCGCGATGGACGAACCCCGTACGCCTGTCCGTACCGCCAAACACGAGACGGACGTCCTACTCAAGGACGGCTCCACGGTCCATCTGCGCCCCATCAAGCCGGAGGACGTGGACGCCCTCGTGGCAGGGTTCACGCGGCTCAGCCCGCGCTCCGTCTACCTGCGCTTCCACCATATGGTGTCCCGCTTCGGGCCTGAGGAAGCACGAGAGTACACCGACGTCGACTACACGAACACGTACGCCCTGGTGGCCACGCTGGGGGAGGCCGTGGACGAGAAGATCATAGCGGTAGCCCGGTACGTGCGCCTGGAGGACCGGAAGCGGGCGGGAATAGCGTTCGTGGTAGAGGATAGCCACCAGGGCCGCGGCATCGCGACGCAGTTGCTGGAGAGCCTGGCCGTCGTCGCCCGCGAGAACGGGATCGAGACCTTCGAAGGCGACGTCCTGGCCGAGAACCGGGCGATGATGAGCGTGTTCCGGGACAGCGGCTTCCCGCTGGAGACGAAGTTCGAGTTCGGGACCTACCACGTGGCCTTCCCGATTGAACCGACGGCGGAGGCGGAGCGAAGGGCGGAGGAGCGCGAGCGCATCGCGGAGGTGGCGTCCATCGCGACGTTTTTCCGCCCCAGGAGCGTGGCTGTGATCGGCGCCTCGCGGCGGAGGGGGAAGATAGGCGCGGAGATCTTCAATAACATCGTCGAGCACGGTTACAAAGGGATCGTCTACCCCGTGAACCCCTCCGCCGAGACCGTGCGGGGAGTGAAGGCCTATGCCTCGATCGCTGACGTGCCGGGCGAAGTGGAGCTGGCTATCATCGTCGTCCCGGCGGAGAAGGTGCTGGAGGTTGCGGAGCAGTGCGCGCGCAAGGGGGTGAAGGGAGCGGTTGTGATCTCGGCTGGCTTCCGGGAGACCGGAGAGGACGGTGCGGAGAGGGAGAGGGCGCTGCTGGCCAAGGCCCGCAGCTACGGTATGCGCCTCGTTGGGCCGAACTGCATGGGGGTGCTGAACACTGACCCGGAGGTATCTCTAAACGCTACCTTCTCGCCGCAATTCCCGCCCCGGGGAAACGTAGCCCTGGCCTCACACAGCGGCGCTCTGGGCCTGGCGCTGCTGGACTACGCAGGGAAGCTCAATCTGGGGCTCTCGACCTTCGCCAGCGTCGGGAACAGGGCCGACGTCTCCTCCAACGACCTGATCCAGTACTGGGCCGAAGACGAGGGCACGGACGTCATCCTGCTCTACCTGGAGTCCTTCGGGAATCCGCGAAAGTTTGGGCGCCTGGCACGGCAGATAACGGCGAGGAAGCCGATCGTCGCCGTGAAGAGCGGCCGAACGGCGGCGGGGTCGCGGGCCGCGGCCTCGCACACGGGCGCCCTGGCCACCGCCGACGTGGCCGCGGAGGCGCTGTTCAGGCAGGCCGGCGTAATCCGCACCGACACGCTGGAGCAGCTGTTCGACGTGGCAGGCCTCCTTTCGCACCAGCCTCCCCCGGCGGGCAGCAGAGTCGCCATACTCACGAACTCCGGCGGACCGGCGATCCTCGCGGCGGACACCTGCGAGAGTAACGGCCTGGAGGTGCCGCCCCTTCCCGAAGACACCGTGAGCGCTCTGCGGGCGTTCCTGCCGCCGACGGCCGCCTTGACGAATCCCGTCGACATGCTGGCGGCGGCGACGGCAGAGGACTACGCGCGGGCCCTCCGCATACTGTTGAGCGACGGCACGACTGACGCGGTCATCGTGATCTTCACGCCGCCGCTGGTGACGCAGCCGCGGCCCGTGGCGGAGGCGATTCACCGGGCGGCGCGAGAGCAGGGCAGGCGGAAGCCGCTGCTGGCCTGCTTCATGACCGCGCAGGGCGCCCCGGCGGAGCTTTCGGGCGGGGAGACAACGGTGCCCTCGTTCGCGTTTCCGGAAGGCGCGGCCATGGCCCTGGCGAAGATGAGCGAGTACACGGCCTGGCTGAAGCGGCCCCAGGGAGCGCTCCCGGTTCTCGATCGGCTGGACCGCGAGACGGGCAGGGCCGTCATCGCCCGGGCGCTGGCGGCCGCCGGCGGGCAGCCGGCCTGGCTCTCTCCCGGCGACTGCAACGAGCTGCTTGCGGCGTTCGGGATACGGTCAGCGCGAGCGGAGTTCGCGACGACAGCGCAAGCGGCGGTGGAGGCGGCGAAGCGCGTGGGGTTCCCCGCGGCCGTGAAGCTCGCGTCTTCAACGATCACCCACAAGTCGGACATCGGGGGCGTGCACCTGGACCTGAAGTCGCAGAAGGGGGTGCGCGAAGCCTTCCGCGCGATAGAGTCTCGGCTCGCGGCGCTGGACAGGCGCGCGGAAATGGAAGGCGTCATCGTCCAGCAGATGGTTCCAGACGGAGTAGAGGTCATCATCGGTGTGACCCAGGACCCCGCCTTCGGGCCGCTGATGATGTTCGGGCTGGGCGGCACGTTCGTGGAGCTGCTTCAGGATCTCGCGTTCCGGATCCAGCCCCTGACCGACGTCGACGCCCGCGAGATGGTGCGATCGGTGAAGGCCTACCCCCTGCTCGAGGGCTGGCGCGGCGCCGACCCCGGCGACATCGCCGCCATCGAGGAGATGTTGCTACGAGTGTCCGCCCTGGTGGAAGCGGTCCCGGAGATCCGCGAGATGGACTTGAACCCGGTCAAGGCGCTTGCCCCTGGCCATGGCTGCGTCGTCGTCGACGCACGGGTACTCGTGCAGACGGCATGAGCTTACGGTGACCGATGCCGCGGCGGGCGCGAGGCCGGCCTGTCATTCGCGGGCTCACGAGTCCCGGCAGCGGCAACGACAACTTCAAGAACGGCTACGGGTTGCCCGGCAACCTTCGCCCAAGCGATGCTAGCCCATCGTGGTGTCTGGTTTCGTCTCCCCGCCGGAACCCGGCACCCGGAGCGCGGCGCGCACGGTGTCACGGATGAA
Source organism: Dehalococcoidia bacterium (assembly GCA_040877915.1). Taxonomy (GTDB): domain Bacteria; phylum Chloroflexota; class Dehalococcoidia; order SM23-28-2; family RBG-16-64-32; genus JBBDNA01. Next base: position 23,282 of record JBBDNA010000009.1, on the reverse strand, counting down.
CGGGCCGTCCAACGGCGCTCCGGTGATGAAGGCCCGCAGAAAAAGTGGCGCGATGAGGCGCTCGATCAGGCCGTCGACCCCGGCGTCAAGGGAAGAGCTACCTCCCCCGGCCGCCGCGCCGATCAGGTCTCGCGCCGCCTGGAACCGATGCCGCCAGAAGTCCTCTCTGGCCTCACGCACCTCCGGATCGTCGGCCTCGCTGAGTGAGGCGATGACCAGCGCCCGCCCGATGGGCGACGTTACGTACTCCGCGACCGAGGTCAGCAGCGCGACGAGGTCGCGCTCGAGGTCCCCGCTGCCCTTCGTGCTGATCAGCGCCTCCGAGCGATCCTTAGCCGCCGCCAGGATCAGGCCGGCCTTCGTCGGCCAGTTTCGGTAGATCGTCGTCCTGTTCACGCCGGCGGCTACGGCGACGGATTCGATCGTCAGCGCCTGGTATCCGTCGCTCACCAGCCGGGCCAGCGTCGCGTCGAAGACGGCGCGGCGCACGCGAGCGCTGCGCCCCCCCGGCCGCTTTGCGATCGGTTCACGGGTAGCTGTGGGGCTGCGTGAAGGCATCGCTTTTATCTCCTTAATGCACTACTAGTTGCATTTGTGTTCCGGCCTCCTTATAATACTAACACAACGTGCGGTGCATTAAGGAGAGCCATGTTTGAGTACTTCCCGGACAATTACAACTGGTCCCTGGCCGTCGCGCTGGCCATAGCGATGGGTGGCGAGCCCAGCGAGATCGACAGCGCCTGCCGTCCGCTGCGGGAGCGTGCCGCCACCGCAGTCGACGATGCGACCCAGCAGGCGTGGTTCGACTCGTGGACGGCAACCGCCGGCCGGCTGGATGACCTCGCGGCCCGAGATGACGCGGCCGGTCACACCTCGTCCGCGGCGCGCAAGCGACGCCGCGCGGCCGCCTATCACCTGATGGCCGAGCGGATGATGACGAATCTCTCTCCCCTCAAGATGAAGTCCTACGAGAGAGCCCTGGAGGCCTTCCGGTCCGCCGCTTGCGGCCCCGGCCAACGGCTCGAGTTCCTTGACGTGCCGTACGAAGACGGACCCCTGCCCGCGCTGTTCATCGCCGGCGAAGGGACAGGGCCACGGCCGTGCGTCGTCTTCTTCAACGGGTTCGACGTCACGAAGGAGGTCCTCTATCTCATGGGCCTGGGCAACCTGACGTCGCGGGGAATTTCGGTGCTCCTGTGCGACCAGCCCGGATCCGGCGGCGCACTGCGCCTGCACGGCCAGCCGACGCGGTTTGACATGGAGGTGCCGGCGGCCGCCTGCTTCGACGCGATGGCGGGACGCCCTGACGTGGACAGCCGCCGCATCGCCATCGGCGGAATCAGCATGGGCGGATACTTCGCTCCGCGGGCGGCGTCCGTCGATCATCGGTTCGCCGCCTGCGTCGCCTGGGGGGCATTTCACGACCTGATCGGCGTAGCGACCAACCTCGTTGAGACCGGCGCGCACTCCGCCCCCCCGTTCCAGGCGCCGTGGGTGTTCGGGACGGACATGGAGAGCCTGCGCAGCCTGGCCCCAAGCTTCAGCCTGGACCCCATCATCGACCAGATGACCTGCCCCCTCCTGGTCGTCCACGGAGAATCGGACCGCCAGGTGCCGGTCGCCCAGGCGCGGCGCACTCACGAGATGGCCACGTCCTCCCCACACCGCGACCTGCTCATCTTCCCGAAGGGCGACTGGGGCGAAGAGCACTGCCAGGTCGATGACCCCACACTCGCGATCGATTCCATTGGTGATTGGCTTCAGGAGGTATTGCAATGAAGCGTATCGAGACCAGCATTGAGATGAGAGCCACCCCCGAGCAGCTGTGGGAGGTTCTCATGGACTTCCCGTCCTACCCCTCGTGGAACCCGATGGTCGTTGGGATCGCCGGCGAAGCGAGGCCCGGCCAGCGGCTCGAGGTCGAGATCGCCATGAAGGGCGGCCGGACCATGAAGTTCGAACCGACCGTCGTGGAGTACGAGCCGGGGCATCGCTTCGGCTGGCTGGGCAAGTTCTGGCTGCGCGGGCTCTTCGATGGGCTCCACCGCTTCGAGGTCCAGCCGGCGAGCTCGGGGGCAACCTTCGTTCACAGCGAGGAGTTCCGCGGCCTTCTGCCACCGTTCCTGGGAAAGGTCTTGCGAGACACGCACGACAGCGTGGTGGCGATGAACGAGGCTCTGGCTGTGGAAGTCGCCCGGCGCGTCGCTGCGCCCGACGGCTCAGCCTAGCGGCTGCGACCCCTTAGCCTTCGTAGAAGACGGCGCCGAGCTCTTGCGTCAGTAGCGCTCGCTTCGCTCTGTGCTCAGGGCTGGCGTGACCCATCATCGTCGCCCAGCCCACCAGCAGCGCCGCCGCCAGCACCCAGTTGATGACCGCGAAAATCGGCAGCACTACCTCAGCCGGGTAGTCGTTCTCGCGCCAGATCAGGACCTGGAGCCCGATCACCAGGATGTGCACGAACATGAGCTCCAGAAAGAACTTCCAGGAGAACCCCATCAGCTGATCGATGCGCAGGCGGGGCAGGGTTCCGCGCGTCCACGTGAACAAGAAGAACACCAGGTACAGCTTGGTCAGGAAAATCAGCCAGCCGGGCACCCACTGCTCCAACCCCCAGGCCGTCCAGCCCCCGAGAAACAGCGTGGCCACCAGCGCGGACAGCGCAAATCCGGCAAAGTACTCGGCCGTGTAGAACCAGCCGAACTTGATGCCGGAGTACTCCGTGTGAAATCCGGCGACGATCTCCGATTCAGCCTCGGAGATGTCCATCGGGGAGCGGTTGATCTCCACCGCGCCGGCCACCACGAACGCCACCAGGGCCAGCGGCTGCATCAGGGCCAGCCAGGCGTTGTAGTCCGACTGCCATTCCACGATGTCTCCCAGCCTCATGCTGCCCACCATGATGACCACAGAGAGGACGGCGAACACCTGCACCAGCTCGTAGCTGATCAGCATGGCTATCGTCCGCATGGAGCCCAGCAGCGCGAACTTGTTGTTGGACGCCCAGCCCGCGACGAACACAGCCGGCGCCATTATCGATGTGATCGCGATGACGAACAGCGCCCCCACGTGGAGATCGCTGAGCACCATGCCTTCCCCGAACGGGATGACCGCGTACACGACCATCGCCGGGATGAAGATGATGACGGGCGCCGCCCAGAACAGGAGCTTGTCCGTGAACCGGTTGGTTATCTGCTCCTTGAGCATCAGCTTCAGCAGGTCCGCTACGGGTTGGAGCAACCCCTGTGGACCCACGCGGTTGGGGCCGATGCGCGCCTGCATCCTGCCGATCACTCGCCGTTCGATCCAGATGAAAGCCAGCGCCGTGATGCCCAGCCAGAGGAAGATCGCCAGAATGCCCACCAGCCCGGAAACCACGTAGGGCACCCAATCGGGCGCTCCTTGATCGCGAATCCAGTCGAGAAGCGAGGCTATCGGATTGCCCAGGTCGCGAAGGTCGTACCACTCGGCTAACAATGGCATCAGCAGCAGAAGTATATCGGTTGGTTATCGCTGCGAACAAGCGGGGGCTCCGTCCCAGTCCGGCTAGGCAGTACCGCAGACGAGTGGTACTCTTTACGACCATGAGCCAGCAGGAGGATGTGTCCTCAGGCGTTCGCCGGCTGCGCACGATCTTCTACCTGGACCGGATAGCGCGCAAGGCCAATGGCTTCCAGCACGTCTGGTGTCTCCACATAGGAATCACCTCCGGGGTCTTCGACGCCCTGACGACACCCCTGACCGTGGACGAGCTGGCGGACCGCACCAGCCTGCTTCGGCCTCACTTGCTCCGTTTCCTGAACACCTGCGAGCTCCTGGGCATCCTCAACAACCGGCGCGGCCGCTACGGCCTCCCGGGATGGGTGAAGCGCTATCTGACCAGCGACGAAGACTTCACGCTGCGGGGTATGGTGCTGGACTACACCGTCCACCTCGGCCCCGGCCTGTCCCACATCCCGGAGGCGATGCGCAGCGGCACCCTCCTTTCCCATCCACCCGAAAACGCCGCCGTGATCGCCGAGGCCTCACGTATCATGGAACCGGGCGCCTTTCGAATATTGCGCAAGCTTCCGGTCCGCCGCGACGGCTATCGCGTCCTCGACGTCGGCTGCGGCTCGGGCTCCTACCTTCAATACCTGGCCGGACTCAACCCCGGTCTGAGCGGCGTCGGCCTGGAGCTCCGTGAAGACGTGGCGGCTGCCACCCGCAACCGCATCCACGACCGGGACCTCGACGGCCGCATAGAGATCATCAGCGGCGACTTCTGGGAAACGCCCATCCAGGGGCCGTTCGACCTGGCGATGCTCAACAGCAACCTGTACTACTTCCCCGTGGAGAGGCGGCCGGCACTCGTGTCAAAGCTGGCCCAGCTGCTGGCCCCGGGAGGTCACCTGGCGATCCAGACGCCGGTCCCTGACGAACGCGACGCCAGCGTAGCCCTGTTCGACCTGGCCCTCTCGGCGTTCGACTATTACCACGGTTTACCCACCGGCACGGAGATCGGAGAGCTGTTCCGGGCCGCCGGCCTCGGCGATGTGAAGGTGCGGCCACTCTATGCCTTCTTTGCCTGGAAGTACTTCATCGCAAAAAAGGGCGGCTAAGAGCAACAGTCCGCGGGAGAACCGTGGTAAGATGCGCGCGCAAAAAGGGGGAGCGCAGGCGGATACGGCGTAAGCCGAAAACCCATCACTGCGCTGGGTGACGGAAATGGGCAAGAGCCTGGGCGCCAAGGCTGTCCCTGGCCCGAGAAGCTACTCGCCTCTGGGGCACATTCGCACGATTCAAAGCGATCCCATCGGCGTGTTCATGGAAGCAACCCGCCGATACGGAGACCTGGTGCGGTTTCGCGTCGGCGCCTGGTCCGTCTATCTCGTAGCCCACCCGGACGGCGTCAGGCGAGTTCTGCAGGACAACTATCTCAACTACCTGAAGGGATTCAACTACCGATTCCTCCGCCCCGTATTGGGCCTGGGGTTGCTCACCTCGGAGGGAGACTTGTGGCAGCGCCAGCGCCGGCTGGTCCAGCCAGCCTTTCACCATAACGAGCTAGCCAAACTCGCGTGCATCATGACGGACGCGACGGCGGCCACACTTGAAGGCTGGCGTCCTCGACTGGAGGAAGGGCAACCGCTCGATATCTACGATGAGATGAAGCGCCTTAGCCTTGAGGTGGTTGTGCGCACGATGCTGGGCAGCGACATAGGCGAAGCTGCGGACCCGGTGAGGCGCGACGTGATGTTCCTTCGCGAGCACGTCAACCATCGGGCGATGAGGATGATGTCCCTGCCCGAGGCATTCCCTACTCCGCGCAACCTTCGCTTCAAGAGAGCGCTTCGAACCATCGATAACACGGTTTGGGGCATGATTGAAGAGCGGCGGCGCGCTGGCGGGGAAGCGCGTGACCTTGTGTCCATCCTGCTTAGCGCCCGCGATGAGGAGGATGGCCAGGGCATGAGCGACAGACAGCTTCGGGACGAAGTAGTGACAATCTTCATCGTTGGCCATGAGACGACCGGGACTGGCCTGGCCTGGACCTGGTACCTGCTCGCGCGGCATCCAGAGGTCGAGGAGGAGCTTCACGCAGAGCTCGATAGGGTGCTGGCCGGTCGCGTGCCCACCTTCGCCGACCTGCCCAACCTCCAGTTCACGAAGATGGTCTTCCAGGAAGCGCTGCGGCTGTATCCCCCCGCCTGGTGTCTGGGCCGGCAGCCGATTGAGGATGACGAGATCGGCGGGTTCCGCATTCCCGCGAAATCACTGGTCATGGTCAGCCCCTACGTGACCCATCGCCATCCAGACTTCTGGGAGAGGCCCGAGGAATATGACCCCTGGCGGTTCGCGCCCGAGCGATCCGCCGCCCGTTCTCGCTACGCGTATATCCCGTTCGCTGCGGGCCCAAGAGGGTGCATCGGCGACAACTTTGCCTTGATGGAAGGGCAGCTGTCCATTGCCATGATCGCGCAACAATACCGGCTGCGACTGGCGCCGGGCCAGGTCGTTGAGGCTGAGCCCGCTATCGCGCTACGTCCCCGCGGCAGTCTGCTCATGACTCCTCGAAGCAGGTCCTGACGCCGTATTGCGCTGGGCGGGACGTCCCACCCAGCGAGGGACCGTGCGCTTGTAGTCCACGTAGGCCTCTCCGAACTGCCGCGTCAGGTGCGGTTCCTCCCACTTCACCAGGAAGAGCTCCGCCAGGAACCAGGTGACGAAGGCGTAGAGCAGAATGCCCAGTGAATTGAAGGTGAGCGCCTGACCCAGCATCACTCCCAGGTTGCCCACGTACTGCGGGTTTCGAGTGTACCGGTACGGGCCGCTGGTGACGAGGTCCTGCGGAGGTTCGCCTACGAAGGGCGTCCCTCTCCCTCGCCTGATGAACTCCAGTACGGAGTAGTAGGCGATCGAGCCGGAGGCCAGGCCGAGCAGAATCCCGAACACGCGAAACTGACCCCGGAACTGCTGCGTTAGCTTTCGGTGGACGAGACGGTGGCTCAACAGCGGGAGCACGCCAAACAGGACTATCCCCGCTATGCCGGCCCGCACGTGAGCGCGGACGGCCAGGTCGGGCTTGGTGTGGTCCTGATGGGCATTTTCGTGGTTCATGGCAAGCCTCCCCAGCGATACGAGCCTTGTCTACTTGGCGCCCTGCCACGCCTTCTGCCAGAGCTCTCTGGTCGCGCCGCCCCAGCTAAACTCCGGGTTGACGAACCTCGGCGCGAGACCGAGATAGATGGCCAGCCACCTCGAGGTAACCAGCGCGGCCCCGGCGGCAACGGCCGCCGCGCCGGGCGAATCCAGTACGAACAGGAACACGAGCACGGCGTGCAGGTACAGAAACGCCAGCTCGTAGGTCACGATCCAGGTGTCTTCCGTGTCGGCCCTCTCGGCCAGGACCGCCAGCAACACTGCGACCGGAAGGGTGACGCCGGCCAGCAGGAAGCGCTCCGGCAGCACGTCCACGCCCACAAGGCCGCCGATGAGCAGGTAAGGGCTGAGAGTGATCCAGAGAAGCAACGCCGAGCGAACCCATCGGCCGCGGACGCTGAACAGGCCGGGCGCGCCCACCCGTTCGTCGCCGCGCACGTCCGGCAGGTCCTTGAAGAAATTGGTGACGATTTCGATGTAGACACACACGCCGATGACAACCGGCAGGTCGCTGAACGAGTGGCCCAGGTCCCACCCATCGGCCGTCGCCAGGAAAAAGCCCTGGACGTAGCCCATGAACAGCGACCAGCCCATCGTCAGCTCCGCCAGCACCGGCCGTCTCTTGAAGCGAGGGCCCCAGTTGTAGAGCGGAGCGAACACGCCGCCGGCCAGCATCAGGACCGGTATCCAGGGGCTGACAAACACCGCGAACCAGATCAACCCCACCGCGCACACCGCGTACCCGACGATCACCGTCCTCCACAGCGTCGCCTCTGACCAGGAGTCCAGGAGCTCTCTCCGGGCCGGCTGGTTGACGGCGTCTTCCTCTCTGTCCTTGAGCTCGTTGTGCAGGCAGTTCAGGCCTTCCAGCGCGAACGTTCCCAGGACAGCCGCCGTCAGCCAGAATAGCCTGCTGGCCGATGGATCGTCCGCAGACGCGATGAACCCGAATATGATGGGGGTAATCCAGAAGATGCAGAAGGGAACCTTGATGATCTTCAGGAGGGCGACCCACCTGGGCCAGCCCGCCGCATCCCTGGCGTGAGACATCTAGACCTCCGGCACGGCCGAAGACGTTGGCTGCGTTCAGCACCTTCGAGGCCAGCTTTGCGCCTGCAAAGCGGGTCGAAATGTTACCACGCGATGTCGCCGCGTGGCAACATCCGAAGCCCTCAGACCAATTGGCTCTCCTTCAGCCAGGCGGTCATCCTCTGGTACCCCTCCTCCAGCCCGATCTTGGCCTCCCAGCCCAGGAGCGTTCGCGCCTTGGCGGCGGACACCGTCGCGGCCATCGTCATGGCCTCCACTCCCCCTCGCGTTATAGGCGGCTCTTCTCGCGGCCACAGGATGCCCGCTATCTCCTCCACGGCAATCGCCTGCGCCATCACGACCCCGCGCGGGATACCCCAGCGCGGTGGCGACAGGTCGAGCATTTGGCACAACGTATCGATCGCCTGACGATAGGTTACCCGCTCTTCGTTCGTCAGGTTGAACAGCTCGCCGGACCCGGCCGGCGACGCCGCCGCCGCGATGCAGCCCTCGACCACGTCCTGAACGTCGATCAGTGGAATCGGGTGGTCGGGGCTTCCCACCCACACCGGCAACGGCGACTTCAGGTATTTCACCATCTTCGACACGAGAGTGTTCCTGGGGCCGTACACCACCGAAGGCCTGACGATGGTCACACGGATCTCGCCGGCGGCGTGGCGCTGAATCGCGGCCTCTTCGGCCAGCCGCTTGCTCCTGCCGTAATTGGCCAGGCCCCCCTTGTATCGTCCGTAGGGCCGGGACTCCTCCAGGACGCGACGCGGAAGCGGGTTGCCGTAGGCGGAAACACTGCTGGTCATCAGGAAACCGCTCGCGCCCGCGGCGATGGCCGCCGAGAGGACGTTCCGCGTCCCCTGGACGGTCTCCCGGCGAAAGGCGGCCCAGGGCCCCCAGTCGGTCACCCTCGCGGCGGCGTGAAACACCAGCTCCACACCCTGCATGGACGCGACCAGCGAGCCCGGATCGGTGATGTCGCCGTAGAACAGCTGCACCGGCAGCTCCTCTAGGAGCGCTGTGTCGCTGGACGGCAGCGATAGCGCCCGCACTTCGTCGCCCCGTTCCAGCAGCCGCTCCACCAGGTGCCCGCCGATGAATCCGGCCGCGCCGGTGACCAGGACCTTCATTCTTACTCCCGGGTGAGGACTTGCCTCAGGTCGATTCGCGTGAGGTATCGTACCGGAAACCAGGCGCCGGCGAAACAGGCGATCAGCCCCAGGCCGGCGGCCAGCGCGCCGACAAGCACGGGCGCGGCAAAGCGCAGGTGCATCCCCATGGCGTCCTCGGCGATGTTCAGAATCGCGCTCAGGGTACCCAGCCCAACCAGCAAGCCGATGACGATCCCCACCGACCCGAGGAAGACCGTCTCCAGCGTGATCAAGGCGGCGATCTGGCGACGCGTCGCGCCGATAGCCCGCATCGTGGCCAGCTCATGGCTGCGATGAATGACCTGCGACACCTGCGTCGTCGCTATCGCCAGTATCCCCATGACCATGGCCAGGAACGCCACGGCGAGGACGGAGTTGTACCCCTCATCGACCGCGCCGAGGGCGTCGGCCCGGAACTCCCCGAAGCGCGAGACCAGGAGGCCCGGCCCCAGCGCCGACTGGAGCCGTCGCCGCACCGCGTCTTCATCGGCGCCGTCCGCCAGATGTACCTTGATGAAATCGACCTTGTCGTCCTGCCAGGCCGAGCGATAGGTTGCCCGGTCCAGGAAGACAGTGCCCTGATCCGTGGTGTAGTCGAGATAAGTCCCCGCGACCGGCAGCCTGACCAGTCCGTCCGGGCCGGGCAGCTCTATCGTGTCGCCGCGCCCGACGTCAAAGCGCTTGGCGAAATTCGTTGACACGAGCGCGGCGCCGCCCTCCAGAGCGGCATAAGCATCCTCTTCGCCGATGTCCTCGGTCAGCAATCTGGCCTGTTGTTTGAACGTGGCGATGGGAACGCTGGCCACCAGGACCTGTCTGTCCTCGTACTCCAACAGGGCCGACCGGAACGGCTCGACGGAAGCGACGCCGTCCACCTCCCCGACGGTGGCGGCCACCTCCTCGGAGATGGGCGCGTCCCGGGAGAGCACGCCGGGCTCGGCCCCGGAGACTATCAGCTCGGTCACGGCAACCTGATCCAGCCAGTCGGTCAAGGTGACCCGCGCCGAACTGGCCACGCCGCCCAGCGCCACGACCAGAGCAGTGCCCACCATGAGCGTGGTCACGCATACCCAGCTTCGCAGCGGGTACCTCCCGGCGCCGCGAGCGGCCAGCCAGACCAGGTGCGTCGTCGACCTGAACGCCGGCGTATAGCTGGTCGCGCCGAGGACCGCCAGCAGCGCCGGCGTCAGAAGCGCGCCTCCGCAGAACAACAGCGCCACCGCGAGCGCCGCCCCAGCGGCGCTGCCCTCGAACAGCAGGATTACGCCGATGGCAATGAGCCCCGCGCCCGCCGACAGGGGCGGCCAGACCCTGTTCAGCTTTCCCTGGGCGGGGTCCAGCGCAGCCCTGCCCCAGGCCAGCTTCGGGCTCACCCGCCCAGCCGCACGAGCGGGCAGCCAGGCAGCCGCCACCGACACCAGCAGGCTGGAGATGACGCCGATGGCAAGCGTCTGACGCGAGATGACGACATCGTCTACCGTCAGCCGCACGAACGCGGAGTTGATCGTCTCCGACAGCGCCTTCGTGAGTATCTGGGCCAGGCCGATGCCTATCAGTATCCCGAGGAAAGCTCCCGCTCCTCCCAGAAGCAGCCCTTCCGCCAGGTACAGGCGGCTCACCTGCGCCCGAGTGGCCCCCAACGCCCGCAATATCCCAATCTCTCGCCTTCGCTCCGCCACGGAGAGGGCCAGCAGGTTGTATACGACCAGGAGCCCAGCCGGCAGCGCCAGGAAGGCCGCACCTTGACGCAGAGTGCGGAAGTTCTCGGTCAGCGAAGCCAGGTGCTCGCTCCGGTTCGCCGGGCTGCGCACCGCCACGCCGGGCCCCAGCGCCTCCTCCAGGTCCGCCCGGACCTGGTCGACCGAGCCCGAGTCCGCGACATCCACGAGGATCGAATCGACCTTGTCGCCGCGCCCCAGCAGGGCTTGAGCGGTGGCCAGCTCGACCATGATTACGTTGCCCCCCAACAGCCCCGCCTGACCGGCCGGGGCCAGCACGCCCGCCACCTCCAGCTCGTGCGTCTGGCCGCCGGCGACGATGGAAACCAACTCCTCGGTCGACCACCCATTCGCCTCGGCGACGCTATCACCCACCACCACTTCACCCGCCTGCTGGAGGAAGCTGCCCTCTTCCATGACATACCGGTGCACCCGTGGCGCCCCCTCCAGGTCGATACCGATGAGGGTAATCGAGTCCCCTCCAGGGTCATTGGCCTGCACGAGTCCGTTGACCTGAGGCACGGCGGCCGCGACGCCGGGCGTCGCCTCGACCTCGGCAAGGCGGGACAGCGATATCCCTGATGGCGGACTGGCGACTTCCAGGTCAGCGGCGCCGATGATGGCGTCCACGCCCGCGTCAAAGGCCGACAGCACGCTGTCGTTGGCGACGTTGACGCCGATGAAGATGGCGATCCCGAAGCTCACACCCAGCACGGCCAGGCCCCTCCGAACAAGGTTCACCGAGCCCCGGGGGAAGAGGAGCATCCGCAGCAATCGAATGAAGCGCAATCCAGACTACTCGGTCTACACCATTTGCATGATCGGCTAGGCCGGCTTCAGGCTGCCGCTTGATCCCGCGCGAGTGGTCAGTACGCCGTCCGAGAGGGTTATCACCTCGTCCGCCAGAGCGGCCACGCTGTCGTTGTGGGTCACGACGATGAGCGTCCTATTCAGCTCATCGACCGTGCGGCGGAGGAGGCCCAGGACCTGCTCGCTGGCCGTCGTGTCGAGATTTCCGGTGGGCTCGTCGGCCAGGATGTTCGGCGGGTCCGCCGCCAGGGCGCGGGCGATGGCCACCCGCTGCGATTCCCCTCCCGACAGCTGGTCCGGCAAGTGTCCTCGACGGTCCTCCAGGCCGACCATCTCGAGCAAGGCCCGCGCCCTTTCGAAGCAACCCTTCATGCTGTGACCATCCAGCAACAGCGGGAGGGCCACGTTCTCCTCCGCCGTCAACCCCGAGAGGAGATTGAAGAACTGAAACACGAAGCCTATCTCCGTCCGGCGGAACCGCGACAGGTCGTCGTCGGACAGCCCCCAAATGTCCCGATCGCCGACGATGACCCGCCCGGACGTAGGCTCGTCGATGCCGCCGATCAGGTTCAGGAGGGTCGTCTTGCCCGATCCCGAAGGGCCGACGATGGCCGTAAATTTGCCGGCTGAGATTCGGCAGCTGGCTCCGTCCAGGGCCACGACGTTGGTGGCCCCGGCCACGTATACCTTGGTCACATCCTCCAGAGCGATTCCTGCCGGCATGTCCCCTATAGCCATCTCATTTAGGAGGCTGGTTCGTCGCCTGCGAGCAAGGAACCATCTTAAGTACACGGCGAATATCGCGCAAGGTCGCGCTCCTCCCGTATTGACAAATCACATCCCTTACCATAAACTCAGCAATCATTTCGCGCGGGGTGTGCAAATGGGCCGGGCCCTTCCTAGTTCCGTCTCAGCAGTTCCGTCTCCAGCCGACGGGGCGCTGATACTCTCCATAGACCGCCTCTACTTCACGACCGAAGAGAGCCCCCAGTTCATTGACATCACCCCTGACGTTGGTGAGGTCGTCAAGAGCAAAGGCCCCTGGTCCGGCACAGTGGTCGTGCACAGCTTGCACACCACCGCTCCCCTGCTCATCAACGAAGCCGAACCGCTCCTCCTGGACGACTTCAAACGGATGCTCCATCACCTGTGCTCCGACGACCTGGACTACCAACACGATGCCCATCACGAGGAGCGCAATCTGGCCGGCGACGACGAACGGCCCAACGGCTCGTCCCACTGTCGCGCGCTGCTCTTGCCGACGACGCTGACCATCCCGGTGGTTGACGGCGTGCTGCAGCTGGGACGCTGGCAGCGGGCGTTTCTCGTCGAGCTGGACATGGGAAGGCCTCGCGAGGTCCTCGTCCAGTGCCTCGGGATGAGGGGCCAGCCCTAGTGTCTCAGCTCACCGCCCTGCGAGAGCCCCCGCCTCCCGGGGCGGCTGCCGTATCGGGCCTGCCGCGGCACTCGCTGACCGGCGAGGACGTCGCCGCCCTCCAGCAACAGATGGCCTCCCTGGTGAGCACGGCTCACCCCATGGCCAGGCAGCCCGCCGAGTACTACCTCGGCGCTCCCGGCAAGCTGCTCCGCTCCCAGCTCCTCATCGGCATCGCCAGGGCGGGACGTTTCAGTTCTGACGCCTTCCGCTGGGCGGCTATCATCGAGCTTATCCACCTGAGCAGCCTCTACCACGATGACGTCGTAGACAACGCGACAACCAGGAGGTCACTGCCCTCCCTTAACAATGTCCTCGGGCCTCAGGTCGCCGTCCTGGCCGGGGACTACGTCGCCGCCCGGTCGTTCTGTGACATGGTGCGGCTCAGCCAGAAGGGCGGGCAGGTCCTGACTCGCGGTCTGGAGCGGCTGTGCCAGGGTCAGATCGAGGAGATAAAGCTAGACGGCAAGGCAGACGTACACCTGGACGATTATCTGGCCGTCGTCGAGAACAAGACGGGAACCCTGTTCGAGATCGCCTGTCACCTGGGGGCGCTGGCCGGCAAGCTCCCGCCGCGAGAGGTTGAGGCGCTGCGTCTTTTCGGTTCCCGTCTCGGCATCGTCTACCAGCTGATCGACGACTATCGAGACTTCGCCAGCTCGGACGCGGAGCTGGGCAAGGAGCCCGGCCAGGACCTGGTGCGGGGTATCGTCACGCTCCCCCTTATCCTGGGCCCCGACAACGACGCGGTACGGCAATACGTTCAGGAGATCGCCTCATTGGGCGCGAAGCCGACGGCCGAGGAGTGTCAGCGACTGATAGACCTGGTACGGGAGAGCGCGCGCCTTCAGGGCTGCCGGGAGTTCATCCAGGACCGGGCGGACCGCTGCGTGGCCGCGCTGGAAGACCTGCCCTACGCCGGTCTCAAGCAGTTCTTGACAGACTTCGCGGGGCGGCTGCTCGTCCTGCTTGATCCCGCGGGCGCCAGGCGATGACCACGCTAACGGCACCGGCGCCCGGGCTCCCCAGGGAGAGGTTGATCGCCGCCCTGGACAGCTTCCATCGGCGGCTTAACCGCAGCCTGGTCAGACGCGGCGATGTCTTCGATGGAAACCGGGCCGTAGCCGCGTTCTTGAACGGCTCCTACCCGTTGCGCCCGCTGCTTGCCCTGGCCCCCGCTGCCGTCGCCGGCAACCTCGGCCGCACCGCCTTCGATTCTGCCCTGGCCATCGAGCTGTCCCACCTGGCCGGCGAATACCACTCGGAGCTGCTCCAGGGCCTGACCGTCCCGCCAGACATGGAGGACGGCGAGGCCACGCTGCGCTCCATCCGCAACGCGGAGACGGAGCCACTGATCATGTTCGGGGACTTCCTGGCCGTGAAGAGCTCCCGGCGCGTGGTTTCTCTACCCAAGAAGATTTCGCGAATCGTGGCCGAGGCGTTCGCAGATCAGTACGAAGGCCTGCTGCTGGGCAGCCTCTGGAACAAGGGCATCCCCACCATACAGGAGTACGAAGAGATCGCCCGGCGACGGCAAGGCGCGCTGCTCGCCGGGTCGGCCCGCTGTGGCGCTGTCGTGGCCGGCCTCAGCGAAGCGTCGGCCAACGACCTGTTCGAGTTCGGCGAACGGCTGGGCATCGCCCTCGACATCTGGACCGGCGTGCTGGACCTGCGGATCGACGAGCCGGAGCTGGAGAGACCGGCCGGCCAGATACTGATGACGGCGACGGCGTGCTACCCGCTGGTCATCAGCGTAGCCAACGACCTGCCGGGCAGGCGCCGCCTCGAACAGTGGGCGGCGGCTCCGGCTGCCGCTGAGGTGCCGGAAATCGTGGCGATCCTTCAGGGCAACGGCGCCCCCGAGAAGGCCCTGGACCACATGCAGGCCCACCTGCAGCTGTCCCTGGACGCATTGCGCCGGCTCCCGGAGCCCCTGGCAGACCTACTGGAGGAGGTGGCAACGTTTCCGTTCCAGAACCCCAATTCATGGCGGCACTTGAGGCGTGCCCGGCCATTGCGTCAGTTCTGGAGGTTTAAGTTCTTGCTTGGCGCTATTACCAGAGCGCGCAGAAACTAGCGGTTCAAGGAAGGAGGACCCCCAATGATTAAGCGAGCAGACGTGCTCCTACCCGGCCTGGTGCCCGACTCCGTTTCCATCTACGACCATCCCGAGGAGTGGGGCGAGATCTTCAGCCAGGTTGCCTGGTCCGAAGGTGTCGCCTTCAGCGAGGCCCAGAAGTGGACCGAGCTGGCCCGCCACGAGGACACCCGCGACTTCATCCGCGAGCACCACCTCGTGGACGAGGAGAAGCATGAGATTCTCCTGTACGACCTCGTCAAGGAAGTCGGCCGCGATCCGAGTCCGCCCTCGCCCAAGGTCATCGAGTACAACAAGACGGTGACCGAGCTGAACGACCGGATCGAGACCGTGGTCGGGCTGGCTTTCATGCTGGAGCCCCTCATCTTCGTGGCCATGACCAACCTCATGTACGTGGTCAAGGAGCCGAAGGTGAAAGAGGTCTTCGACGAGCTCCTACAGGAGGAGCAGCTCCACATCGGTTTCGCGCGGAAGCGCATCGAGATGAAGCTGCAGGAGGACCCCGCCAACCGGCTGAAGATCGCCGAAGCTTTCTTCCGGAACGTCGGCCGCGTCCTGCAGACGTTCGCTCCCTACCGGGAAATGGTAAACCGGCTGGGCGTGGACTACGACCGCGGCATGATGATGTGGCTCCAGACGGAGTACGGGATGCTGAGCGAGCTCGGTCTGCTGGAGAGGCCCGCGCACGAGTTGGAGGCTCTGGCCGCCGCCAGGTAGAGTTCCCGCAGACCACCCAGCCCGGGAAGGAGCGCGCCGTGGGGAACGGTTCCTCAGGGGACGGTTCTAGGCCCGTCGATATCGAAAAGATGATGGCCCAGCCAAGGGAGTGGGCGACCCTGGTATCCCTGTTCGCCACTCAATACAGACTGGCGATCAGGGATACCCTCGCCTGGTCTCAACGGACCAGCGACGCCCGTGCCAGGGCGGAACTGGACAAGCTCCACTCCAGGAGCCTGCTCTACGCCGATGTTTTCGAGTCGCTGGGTGGCGTGCCCGAGGGCCAGCCCGAGTCCAAGATCGCCCAGTGCTATGAGACCGCCTACAGCGGCAACGACCCCATCAGCTGCCTGGCCTTCAATCTCATGCTGGACACGCTTGCCACCGTGGTGCTTGCCAGCATTCGCGTGCCGGAGGAGGGGAAGCTGCGGCGGTTCATCGTAGAAGCGGGCCAGGACTGCGCGGATCGCTGCCGCTTTCAGGAGGACCGGCTCATTGAGCGCATCGCCGGCAGTCCTGACGTCCAAAAGCGGGCGCGCAGATACATGGTCCAGCACCTGGCGGCCCTGCTGGACGCCCTCGTCTTCTACGAGCAGGACCTGAGCGCCCTGGGATTCGATTTTCAGGGTATCCTCGCCGACTGGATAAGGAGACTTCGCGAAGCGATGGGCCGGATGAACCTGTTGCTCGACGATGACCGGTCCGGGGGTTCCCCCGCGGCGCGCACCATGCCGGCTGCGCGCACTGACAGACGTGAGGCGCAAAGACGATGAGCGTGACTCCGGTCAAGAACAGGGCGCAGACTATCGCCGACCTGTACGATGTGTACCTGCCCGAGATCACGCGCCGGGACGGGTTCCACTTCGGCTATAGCCTGGCCAGCGAACGCTTTCTGGACAAGGTTACCCCGCATCTCACCGAGAGGGCCCGCGAGGGCGGGCCCCGGGCTGCCGATCTGTGTTGCGGCATCGGCGCGTCCAGCAGGATACTCGCCCGCCGGCTCGGCGCCGAGGTAGTCGGCGTGGACATCGTTCCCGCACTGGCCCGGGCGGCAACCGAACGGGCCGAACAGGCGCAGAGCAACGGTCGCGTCTCCTTCACAGTCGGCGACGTGATGCGGCTGCCCTTGCGAGCGGGGGCCCTGGACCTGGTCTGGAGCGAGGACGCGTTCTGCCACGTACCGGACAAGCAACGGCTCTTCCAGGAGTGCCACCGCGCCCTCAAGGATGACGGCGTGCTGGCGTTCACGGACTGGGTGCCGGGACCGGCCTCCGAGGGCAGGGAGAAGGCGATCGAGGAGTTTGAGGCGGCCTGGCGGCTCGCGCCGATGCCCGCCGCGGAGCGCTACTACGACATCGTGCGGGACGCCGGGTTCACGATCGTCCACACGGATACGGTCGCCCTGCTGAACATGGAGCTCAATGACCAGTACGAAGAGGCCGTGGGGATCAGCTCGTGGACGGTCAAATACCTCGCTCTGGCTATGAAGAAGGAGAGCCTCATCTCCCAGTTCGGCCTCACCCACTATGAGGAAGAGCTGGCGCGAATGACCTTCGACGGCTACTTCCGCGACGGCACGCTCGATATCATCCAGGTGGTTGCTCTAAAGGCGGGTGGACATGCAGCAGACTAGCATTCGCGAAGATGTCATCCTCCAGTTCGTGAGCCGGGCTCTCAGCGACGAAGGCTTCCGCGCCAGCCTGGCCGATGATCCGGAGGCGGCGCAGAAGTCCCTGAGCCTGTCCCTGACCGACGCCGAGCTGCAGCTCCTGGACGAGTTCGGCAGGCTGCTGCAGCAGCACGGGCCGGAAGCGCTGGAAGAGCTGATCATGCAGGAGTTGCAGCAGCCCGGGGAGCGCGGCGGCTAGCACCGGTAGCGCTATGGCTATCGTTAACGCGGACCTGGCTACCGCCAGGGCTGAGGCCGTCCTGGAAGCCTCGCGGCGCATCATCGAAGACGCCTGCCAGTCCGACTGGCACCGCAGCAAGCTCCGGCCCCTGCTGGCCGTCGGCGCCCGCCAGGTCGGCGAATCGCCCCTGATGCCGGCCGTCCAGCTGCCGCTCCTCGCCCACGAGTCGGTCCGGCCGCTGGACGAACGCGCGCTGGAGCTGGCCGGCATATGCCTCCTCAGCTACCTGGCCATCGATGCCTTCGATAACGTCGCGGACCGGGAGGTGCCGCCGGAGTGGGACGGCATGTCCGCCAGCGACGTGCTTCTTTCGGCAAGCTCTATCTTCGCCGGGCTGGTGTACAAGCGCCTGGCCGAGCTTCGGGCCTGGGACGCCACCGCCGAGGTAGCCCGCGCCCTCTGGGAGATGAGCTACGGTCAGTTCCTGGACATGACGCCGTGGCAAAGCGATGAGCCGGAGCGCCCGTCCCTCCGCGAGCGTTACCTGCAGATGGCCCAGCTCAAGGCCGGGCGCCAATTCGAGCTGTACGCCGCGCTGGGCGCGACCGGGGCCGGCGCCGATGAAGGGAACCTGAGCCTGATCCGGGAGTTCGCCCTGAACCTGGGGATAGCCGGCCAGCTCACCAGCGACTGTGCGGACTTCTTCCTCCCCGCCGGCGGGAAGGACATCGAGAACGGCAAGCTGACCCTGCCCATCGCCCTCCTCAGCGAGGCCGGCGGTGGGGACGTAGCCTCCGCCCTCCAGGACATCGAGCGCCACATCGATGACCTTCGCGCTGAGGCCCGGCGCCGCGGCATCCTCACGCTTTGCTTCGGCGTTATCGCCTGCTATCGGGCGCGGGCACGGAGCGCGCTTGACAGCCTAACCCTTCCGGCCCCTTCGCGGGATGTAGCTCACTCGATGCTGGACTTCCTCGCCGCGCGGAGCCTCTTCGGCGGGGCCTAGACGTTGGACCGCAGGAGACTCGTCGCGGCGGCTCGGGGCGATGTGCCGGGCGACCTGCTTCTCGCCAACGCCCGCATCGTCAACGTCTTCACGAGCGAGATCGAGCAGGGCGACGTCCTCGTCGCCGAAGGACACGTCGCCGGCATCGGCGCCGGCTACCAGGCGTCAGACGTAGTCGACCTGCGCGGCGCCTTCCTCCTGCCCGGCTTCATCAGCGGGCACACTCACCCGGAGAGCTCCTACCTCTGGCTCCCGCAATACGCCTCGCTGGTCGTCTCTCACGGCACGACGACGGTAATCACCGACCTGCACGAGCTGGTCAACGTGAGCGGACTGGCCGCTGTTGGGCGCCTCCTCCAGGACGTCGAGCGGCTGCCTCTCGAAATCTTCCTGATGGTGCCGTCGTGCGTACCGGCCAGCGACCTGGAGACCTCCGGCGCGCGCGTGCTGAGCAGCGATGTGGCCGACGCCTTGCAGTGGCCGAGCGTTCTCGGCCTCGGCGAGCTCATGGACTACGGCGGCGTCATCGAGGGATCTTCCGAGTGCCTGGACAAGGCGGTCGTCGCGCTTCAGGCGGGGAAGGTGATCGACGGACACGCGCCGGGGCTGACGGGCCACGACCTCAACGCCTACCTGGCGGCCGGCGCCGGTTCCGACCACGAGTGCACCACGCTCCCCGAGGGCCGCCTGAAGCTCCAGCGCGGCATGCGCCTGATGATCCGCGAGGGCACCTCCGAGGAGAACCTGGAGGACCTCCTGCCGCTGGTCACGGACGCCACCTACCCGCGCTGTCTCCTGGTCGTAGACGACCGGTCCTGCCGCGATCTCCTCCGGCACGGCGAACTGGACGCCGTCGTCCGCAAGGCTATCCGGCTCGGCCTCAACCCCATTCGCGCCATCCAGCTGGCCACCATCAACCCGGCCACATACTTCGGCCTTCGCGACCATGGCGCCATCGCACCCGGTTTCGTCGCCAACATGATCGTCGCCGACGACCTTGCAGACCTCCGGCCCAGAGACGTCTACCACAACGGTCGGCTGGTCGCGTCGGCAGGCCGCTGCTTGTCGGACCCGGGTTCTCTCGGCGGTGAGAACTTCTCGCACACCGTTCGCCTGAACTCGCTGTCGGAGAGAGACTTCGCCATCCCCGGCAACGGCCGGCGCATGCGGGTGATCCAGGTTGTGCCGCGACAGATCTCCACCCATCAGGTGCTGGAGACGGTGCGCAGCGAAGATGGATACGTAGTGGCCGATACCAAGCGCGACATCATCCGGGCCGCCGTCATCGAGCGCCATACGGGAAGCGGTAACATCGGCGTGGGCCTGGTCCAGGGTTTTGGCCTGCAGAGAGGCGCCCTGGCCTCCACGGTCGCTCACGATTCCCACAACCTGATGATCGTAGGATGCGACGAGGCGGACATGCACGCGGCCGCGCAGGAGATCCAGCGCTGTGGCGGTGGCCTCGCCGTCGTTGCCGAAGGCAGGCTGCTGGCCAGCCTCCCCCTGCCCATCGCCGGGCTGATGTCGCCGGACTCCCCGGAGCATGTCGTCTCTCAGCTTGACGTCGTGGAGGCGGCCGCTCGCGGCCTCGGCGTAACCATCCCGAACCCGTTCGCCGTTCTCAGCTTCCTCGCGTTGTCGGTTCTCCCCGAACTGCGACTTACCGACAAGGGCCTCGTCGACGTGCGGGCGAAGTCCCTCGTGCCTCTCGCCGCCGACTGACCTGTCCGGCTGTCACACAGGGTGTGTTACACTGTCGGCGGTATTAGAAGTTTAGGCCCCCGCTGGCGTTAGCCTGGCGACCTGGGCTCGTGGTGACCCGAACTCCGTACGAAGCGAGGTCACGCATGAGCTATCAGGACACGAATCTCACCTGCTCCGACTGTAGTCGCTCGTTCGTGTTCAGCGCCCACGAACAGGGGCTGTCCGGAGAACTGGGATACGACCGGCCCCGACGCTGCCGTCCCTGCTCACGCTCGCGCGAACGAGCCCGTCGCGTCGCCGGCGGTGACGACGCCGGCCTGGGCCCCAGCACACTCAGCCCATCCCCCTGACGCCTTCCCGCACCCGCTCCAATCGTTCGCCGCAAGAACCACGTTCGTTGGAGACCAGCGGCAGAACAGCCAAGAACAGCCAAACCCACGAGGACACATGCCCTGCCAGATTGAGGCGGGGCAATAGAAGGGATACTCAATGGCGAACGGACATCAGGCAGGTGGCATAGGAGGTCTCTCATTCGACATTGCCGATGAAGAGCACCAGACGTTCCACCAACGGCGAGACGCAGTCCGGCCAGCGACTGTAAGCGCCTATCCCAGGGCAACCCACCTCGCCAGGGCGCCCGGCACCAACTGGGACGATGAAGAGGACTGGCAACGGTTCTTCCTGTAGGGCAAGCCGTGCAGCGTGCTCCTCTGCGCTTGGCTGAAAGGAGAGATTGGAGAGTGCCCACATGAGCCTTCTCAAGCGCCTCTTCCGCCATCGCGAAGAGGACCTTACGCCCCGCCCTGCGCCCTTGGGGACAGCCCAAACGCAGGCCGAGCGCGACGCCGCCCACAAGTATTGGACGGCAGAGGTAGCCGCTGACAGAAAGCGACGAGGGGCAACCGGCAAGCACCCATAAGGCTAATCCGCCGGCGGCTCAGGGAGCCGCGAATCAACATCCAACGGACCAAGATACGCGCGGCCAGATTGAGGCCGGGCAGTGAAAGGAACAATCACATGGCGAACAAACTCTACGTGGGTGGCCTCCCTTTTGAGACCGCGGATGAAGAGCTCAAGACGTTCTTCCAGCAGGCAGGCACCGTAGAATCAGCGACCGTCATCACCGACAGGGACTCCGGCCGCTCCAAGGGCTTCGGGTTTGTCGAGATGGCTACCGAAGCCGAGGCCAAGCGCGCCGTCGGCGAGCTGCACGGCAAGACGTTGGGGGAACGGGTGATTCGAGTGGAAGAAGCGCGCACAGACCGATCAGGCGGTTCCAGCAACGGTCGCGGAGGGTGGTAACCGGCGGAGGCGGCGACCTTCGTCTCGACGGGCTGGCGCCCGTCGGCCACGCGCACCACTGGATGGTAGGGGGCCAGGATGGTCCCGTGAGCGAAGGGGTCTGCAGGGACTGCGGCGCTCGCCGCAGCTTCAACAACGGCTTCCGCAGGCCAGACCTTCGCCCCAGCCGCTCGCCGCAGGTTTGGGCAGACCCGGGGCTCAGACAGAGCGCGCCAGGGAAACGACTTTGAATGCTCTTATAGAACGGCAGATCGGAGAAGGTGCGATGGCCAAACAAGCGAACGGCCTGGACGGATGGGGCACCGACGAGCTCCTCGTGGAGGTGTTGCGCCGTAGCGCGGCGGATAAGCCCGCGCTCCAGCTCCTCCAGGTCACGATGATCCGCGCCCTCCTTGCCGAAGGTGACCGACGATCCTCCGCCGGGTGAATTCGTTGACAGTTTATCGACATCACGATAGACTGCCGTAGGCACGGAAGTACTGCCCTTCGGTGACTTGAACCGGCCGAACCACACGACCAGAGTAGTGGCCGGCAAGCGATGCCTGCTTACCAGACAAGCTGGGATATTATCGTATGGCCAAAGGCTTTACTATCGGAGGGCTGGCGCTCGGAGCCCTGGCGCTCTTGCTGGTCCTCTGCCTGGATCGGGCGCAGTCGGCGCCTTCGCCCTACCCCCCCAGCGACGTAATCAGCTCCATCACCTTCAACAATGCCTCCTACAACAACGTGCCGGCCAACACCGGCTATTCCCAGGGCGACTCCTGGTCCCTCACCTGGGCCGATGATGATCAGCAACACGGGTTCTGCGCCGACTGCAACGGCTTCGTGGCCGGCGACGTGGAGAACATAGGCCAGATCCGCGTGGAGGGCGAAACCGGTGAGCCCGGGGCCTGGCAGGGCTTCGACCTCGAGACGAATGTCGAGACGCCGGGCTACTACGGAAAGTGCACGAAGAAGGTCTCCAGCGTTATCCAGGTGGACGGCGGTTTCTACGCGACCGTCCGCAACCTCAACAAGGGCGCTTCTTGCGGCGGCGTCCACTCAACCGTCAGCCAGTCACTCGACGGGGGCAACACCTGGACCCAGGCGTCCTGGCACTTCCCCGAGTTTGGGTATCCGTTCTTCTCGAACATGGGCCAGAACTACGCATCGGGCGACCCCACCTACGTCTACCTCTACTCTCCCGATGAGCCCAGCGCCTACAAGGCCGCGGACGATCTCGTCTTGATGCGAGTGCCTCGCGGCCAGATCATGGAGCGCAGCGCATACGAGTTCTTCGCTGGATTGGACAGCGCCGGCGACCCCACCTGGAGCTCCGACATCGGCGCGCGTGAGCCAGTGGTCAGTTTCGTAGACCGGGTATTTCGCCCCAGCGCAGTATTCAGCCCCGCGCTTGGACGGTTCTTCCTCACCGCCATGATCAAATCGAACGTCGAGAGCTGCTCCAACTGCGCCGGGGTCAACGGCCTCCACATGTTTGACGCGCCGAACCCCTGGGGCCCCTGGACCACGGTTTACTCGGACGACAACTGGGGCGATCAGTTCACCGGCCCTCTGGCCTCCATCGCTACCAGCCCCTTCCATCCCTCCTTCCCACCGAAGTGGATAGACGCCGAGGACGGCAAGTCGATGTACCTCATCTGGTCTTGCCACCCCAACTGCACCTACAAGATGAACGTGATGAAGGTCACCCTCACGCTGGCTAACCAGCCCACCCCAACGCCCACACCGGCACCAACCCCAACGCCAACGCCAACGCCAACGCCCGCACCGACACCCACGCCAACGCCCACGCCAACGCCCACGCCAAC
>JBBDNA010000008.1:0-102416 GCA_040877915.1 Dehalococcoidia bacterium | reverse complement strand
CGAGCCAGGGGACGCCGCTATCGGCCGCGGGCGGAGAGCCGGTGTCGGGGAGCTCGGAGGGGGCGGGGAGCGGCGTAGTAGCCGGTAGGAGGGCGTACAGGACATCATTGTCGTCACCAATTGTGCCGCCGAGCGAATCCGTCGATGACCATGCGGCCAGCCACCTGCCGCTCCCGTCCGGCTGGAGCGAGACCCCGAAGTCCTGACCTGCGGCGGCAATTCCCGGTGGCCGGATGGGCGCTGGGTCGGTCCAGGTCACGCCGCCGTCCTCAGATAAGGCGAAGCTGAGCTCCTGATCTGATTGCCAGGCAGCTATCCACGTATCCAAGTCATCCGTGGCGATACGGGGATCTGTCGGGGTCGGTGCATCCATGGGCGTCAAGGGCTGAGGTGGTGTCCAACTCTGTCCGAGGTCGCTGGAGTGTGCAACAACGACGACTGTGGCAAGCGGAACAAATACTCGGTGCTTGACCCACGTGACGATCCAGTTGCCGTCACTACCAGCGGCCACGACCGGATATCGATCGTCGTCCCTGGTGAAGTACGTGGAAGAGTCCACGAAACCGGGCTCGGACCAGCTAGCGCCATCATCGCTCGAGACAGAGAAGACCACCTCGGAGTCATCGCCCGCATTGAGGCCGGTGTCGTCCCAAACGACCATCCAGTTCCCTTGCCCGTCGGTCGCGGCAGGGCCAGCAAGCACTCCTCCGATGCCTAACGAAATCGGGTCCGACCAAGTCTCACCGTCGGCCGAGCGAGCGATGAACGAACCCTTCTGAAAGCGGGACCAGACGGCTACCCAGGTGCCGTCTACCGCGCTGAGGCCCACTGTGAGCTCAAGGCCCTCTAGTCCCGTATCGGTGGATGCGTCGGCGTTAAGAAGCTCGGGCTTCGACCAGTGAGCGCCGTTGTCTGTCGAGCGCGCAAAGAAGATGTCCGTGTCGTCGCCCAAATTGCCAGCTGCGCCAAGCGTTGAATCCCATGCGGCGATCCAGACTCCGGAGCCGTCCGTGACCACCGAGGCAGCTATCGATCCGGAGGGAGATACCAAGACAGGGTCGCTCCAAATGTCTTCGTTATCGCTTGAGCGCGAGGCGAGGACGTTGGCGTCAGATACGCACACGGCGATCCAGTTTCCCTTGCCATCGGTATCCATCTGAGGAGCGCTGTCCTGAGCTGTATCAGATTGAGCATTGGTGTTGAGCGGGAAAGGCTGGCCCCAGACCGGAGTGGCTGGTGGGATCCCAGGTGTGGGGGCCAGCACCGGTTCTTGCACCTCGACGGCGCCGATGTCGCACACCGCGACGCCGTCACCGTTACCGTCTCGGGGTCTGGGGAGCGCTAGCTGATCGACGGGCGGACAGGCGGAGTCGTCTCCGGCATCGATTGCGGGGCTGCCGGCGAACGGTTGGAGGGTGAGGCGGCCGTCCGCGCCCTCGACGCGGTGGAGGAGCGGATCGTCCACGACCACGTCCGTTGGATGCGAGGGAACGCAGGACGAACTGAAAGCGACATAGATGTTATGGCCGAGCGAGTTGACTTCAGGGCAATCGCTCTCTGCGACGATTGAGTTTACGACCGAACTGCCGATGACGTGCATGACCGGTGCATTGTTGCCGGCGATGGTAGAGCTGATGACGGCAACGTCGGTATCGAACCCATCTCCTTCCCCGAAGTCGCTAGAGTTACCGGTGATCGTGGTGTTAACGATCTCAAGCGGGCCATCGTTGAAGCCGGACGGCCTTCCATCGCTTGCCGTGTTGTCATAGATCGAACTGGAGTTGATGGTCATCACGCCACCGTGGTTGGCGAAGCCGCCGCCCCGGTCGGTGGAGTGGTTCCGATAGATAGCGCTGTCGAGGACATCCAGCGTGCCGCTGAGCTCGTTTTGAACGCCGCCGCCGAAGAATCCCTCGTTGTCGTGAATTCTGACCCTGTTTAGTTGGGCGGAGGCGGCGTTGGCGAAGCCGCCGCCGCCCTCAGATAGACCTCCGGCTGGCGCCTCGCTATCGGAGATGGTCGCGTCGGTGAGGGTGGTGTCGCCGCTCTGATTGTAGACGCCGCCACCGTGACCGTCGGCGTCTCCTGCGTATCCGTTGACGATGCCGAGATCGCCGATGTGCACCGTTGCGGCGTTGACGATGTGGAACGCGCGGTGCTGGCCTGCCCCGTCGATGATCGTGGCGTCTGCGCCGGCGCCGGTGAGCGTGAGGTCGTCCGTGATGTCGAGGTCGCCGGTGGCGGAGGCGTCCTCGCCGGTTCCGGGGATGGCGAGCGTGTAGGATCCGGCGGGCAGGGATATGGCGTCGGCGCCGGGAAGGGCGTTCGTCTCCTGGACAGCGGCGCGGAGCGTGCAGGCGCCGGCGCCGTCGTCGCAGAGGCCGTCGCCGGGGTTGGCGTCGACGGCGTCGGCGGTGCTGTCGACAGTGAAGGCGGTAGCGAGGACGGGCGATGCCGGTTCCTGGGTCGCGAACAGGAGGAGCGCGGCCGTCGCTATGAGCGTCCAGCGGAGCCAGCGGGCGAGATTGCCTGTCATAGACAACCCTCCTTGGGTAACGCGGGGCAACCAGTAGAACGGGGAAGAGCGCTGGACGTTACGGCCTTGGTGGCGGAAAAGGAAGAGGGGCCGCCCCGATGGCCATCGGGGCGGCCCCGCGCGGTTCGCGGTTCGGGCTAGCGGCGGCGCGTGGCGGCGAGCGCGCCGCCGGTGACGGCCGCCGCGCCTATCGCCGCCAGGAGGCCGAGCCAGGGGACGCTGCTGTCGGAGGCGGGCGTGCCGCCGGTGTCGGGCAGCTCGGCCGGGGCTGCGGTGGGAGTAGCGGCGATGGGAACCGCCGTTGGAGTGGGCGCCGCCCCCTCAAGCTCGTACGCGCCGACGTCGCAGACGGCGGTACCGTCGTCGTCCCCGTCCTGCGGGCGGGTCACGCCGCGCTGGTCTGTAGCGGGGCAGCCGGCGTCGTCGCCGGTGTCCACGGCAGGGCTATCGGCGGTGAGGGCGTGGGTCTGGGTGGAGCCGGGGGCGTTAAGGGCCAGCGCCTCGAGCAGCGGGTCGGTGTTGATCTGGTCACCGGTCCCGGTGAAGCCGCAGGAGTCATCTGACGAGAGGTTGTGGCCGCTGGAGGTGAGCGTGCCGAGGATCGCGCAATCGTCGCCGTCCGGGTTCTCCGCGACGATAGTGTTCAGCAGGGTCGCCGCGCCCTCGTCCATGGCCGCCACTCCACCGCCGCCGTCGGGTGCCGCCGAGTTTCCTGTGATCGTCACATTGGTTAGTGCTGCCGAGGCGCCATCATCGACCCGAAAGCCACCCCCTGTGTCCGCTGCGCTGTTGCCGCTGATCGTCACATTGGTGACTGTCGCCTCACCATCCTCCACATTCACGCCGCCGCCGTCATCGCCGGTGCTGGTGTTCCCGCTGATCGTGCTGTTGGTGATGACGAAAGGTTCAACGCCGCAGCACTGGTCGATGTAGATACCGCCGCCGTCGCTGTCGGCGGTGTTGCCGGAGATCGTGCTGCCGTCGATCGTTCCGGTAGCGTCGAAGACGTTGGCAATGCCGCCGCCGTCGTCGCTGGCGTGGTTTCCGGATACCAGGCAGCCGTTCAGGTTGAGGGTATCCGGACCCTCGTTCATGATGCCGCCGCCTTCATCCGCGGCCTCGTTGTTGATGACCTGGCAGTTGGTCGCGTTCAGCGTGCCGCTGCCGCTGATGAAGATGCCGCCGCCGTCTCCGTCCGCGAAGCTGTCCTGGACGACGACGTTGTTGATAGTTAGCGTGCCGCTGGTCCAGATGCCGCCGCCGTCACCCGATTGGCCGTTCTGGACTGTGAGGTCGTTGATCACAACGGTGGCCGCCGATTCGTTGACGTTGAACACGCGACCGGTGTCGTCGGCGTTGTCGACGATCGTGTCCGCGGCGCCGGCCCCGTTGATCGTGACGTCTGTCGTGATCTCCAGCTCGCCGGTCTCCAGTAGGTAGGTGCCAGCAGGAACTGCGATGGTGTCCGCGCCGGCGCCGGCGGTGCAGGCGTCCACGGCGGCGTCCGTGTTGGCGGCCTCCACTGCTTCGCGGAGAGAGCAGTCGCCGTCGACGTTGTTTTCGTCGTCGGTGGTGTTGACGGCGATGTCGGCGGCGTGTGCGGGCGTGGCCAGCCGGAGGCCCGCAAAGGCCGTGAGGACCGCCACGGCCAGGATGCCGGCGGACACCGTCATGATTCGCAGGTGGATGGGCATGATGTGCTCCTATTCAGAATACGTAGCTTGGGCCAATATTGCATGAGCGATTGCAGGTGTCAACGGGATGGTGGACGGGTTACGCGAAAAGGGCCGCGCCTCGCGGCACGGCCCCTTTCGTTGCGTCGTTCGGGCTAGCGGCGGCCCGTGGCGATGAGGGCGCCGCCGGCGACGGCCGCCGCGCCTATCGCGGCGAGGAGGGCGAGCCAGGGGACGCCGCTATCGGCCGCGGGCGGAGAGCCGGTGTCGGGGAGCTCCGCCGGCGTGGCGGTAGCTGTGACCGTCGGCGTCTGGCCCGCCGGTTGTGGCGTCGGCGTCGGTGTGGGCACCGCCGGCTCCAGCTCGAACGCGCCTACGTCACAGATGGCGGTGCCGTCATCGTCCCCGTCCTGGGGGCGGGCCACCCCGCGCTGGTCGCTGGCGGGGCAGGCGGTGTCGTCAGCGGTGTCAATTGCGGGGCTGCCGGCCAGCAGGGCGTGGGTCTGGGTGGAGCCGGGGGCGTTGAGGGCCAGGGGATCGAGTAGAGGGTCCACGCCGGGCTGGTCGCCGGTCGCGGCGAAGCCACAGCTGCCGTCGGAGTCGATGTTGTGTCCCAGTGAGGTGGGTGTGCCGTTGTCGCAGTCGCCGCCGGAGGCGGAGTTCACAACCATGGTGTTGGTGAGAGTGACGTCAGAGCAGGTGATGTAGATGCCGCCGCCGCTGGTCGCGGAGTTATCGCTGAGCGTGACGTTGCCGAGGTCCAGGCCCGCGCCGCTCGTGCAATAGATGCCGCCGCCGTTGTCGGCTGCTGAATTGCCACTCACGGTGCTGTTGACGATCGTTATGGCGCCTGATCCTGAGGCGGTGTGGTAGATGGCGCCGCCGATGCTTCCCGCCTCGTTGCCGCTAAACGTGCTTCCGGAGATTTCCAACGTGCCGTTGCTCGTGTGGGTTATGCCGCCGCCGCTTCCGGTGGTGGCCGTATTGCCACGCACGGTGCTGTCTACGATCGTGACCGGGTTGCCGGCGCCTGTGTTGTGAATACCGCCGGATGAGCCCGTAGCCGTGTTGTCGCTAATCGAGCTGTTAGAGACCGTCAGCGTCCCGTTGCCGGGCCCGCCGCCGGTCAGGTTAATCCCGGCTCCACTGGACCCACTGTTGTTGTCCACTGTGCTGTCTGCCAGGGAGAGCGTCCCGGTGTTGTTGATCCCGCCACCGCTGTTGCCACTGACGGCTACCGAAGTGAGGCTGAGAATCCCGTCGTTCTCGATACCGCCGCCGTTCGCCGCGTCGCCGTTCTGGGCCGTCAGGTCGTTGATGACGACGGTCGCACCCGTATCAGATATATGGAACACGCGGCTAGAGCCATTGCCGTCCACGACGGTGGAGGAAGCGCCAGCGCCGTTGATAGTGATGTCGGAGGTTATCTCCAGCTCCCCGCTGGTGAGCACGTAGGTACCCGCCGGGACGTTGATGATGTCGGCCTCCGCGTTGGCGTTGGCGGCGATGATCGCCTCCCGCAGTGAGCAGTCGGCGTCGCAGGTCCCGTCGGCGGTGTCGGCCGTCTTGGTGACGGTGAAGGTTGCGGCCTGCGCCGGCGCGGCGAGCCAGACACCGGCGCTGGCGATTACGGCCGCCAGGGCCAGGATACCGCCGGATACGAGGGACACGCGCTTGAGGATGGACATCGTTAGTGCTCCTGCTGAGTATTGGTGAGCTTCGGCCACTATGGCACGGGTGGCGGGGAGTGTCAACGGGATGTTGGATGGGTTACGCGAAGGGGGCCGCCCGATGCATCGGAGCGGCCCCCTGTGAGCGGTTCTTGTTTGCGGTTAGCGTCTCCGCATGGCGACGATTGCGCCGCCGGCGACGGCCGCCGCGCCTATCGCAGCGAGGAGGGCGAGCCAGGGAACGCCGCTCTGGGAGGCGGGTGGAGCGCCGGTGTCCGGCAGCTCGCTGGGGGCGGCCGGAGTCGAGGTGGGGGTGGGGCCGACCGGGGCGGCGGCGACGTCCAGGGTGATCGTGTTGCCGCCGAGAGTATCGTCCAGGCCGCAGGGACCGGTGGCGGTGACGGTGGCGGTGCCGACCTCGTCCGGGGTAAGCGTGACCTCCAGGGTGCCGTCCGGGCCGTTG
The DNA here is from genome assembly GCA_040877915.1 of Dehalococcoidia bacterium. Taxonomy (GTDB): domain Bacteria; phylum Chloroflexota; class Dehalococcoidia; order SM23-28-2; family RBG-16-64-32; genus JBBDNA01. The sequence continues at coordinate 96,074 of JBBDNA010000008.1, read as the reverse complement.
ATGAAGGCCGGGCTGGGGCTGACGGCGCCGTTGTCGGTGGTGATCTCGAAGGGGCCGGCGCCTTCGCCGAGGAAGGTTGTGCCGTCGGCGCTGGCGAACTGGAAGGCTACAGCGGAGGGGACGTTGAGGGCGGCCGGGTCGGCGCTGGCGGTGATAGTGTCTATCCAGGGGTCGAAATCGCCGTCGCCGGAGCCGCCGCTGGCCGCGTCTTCAAGGGCGTCGCCGGCGCCGCCTGCGTTCTCGGGGTGGGTCGGACCGGTGGGGTCGCCCCACCAGTTGCCGGTGACATCGAACGGCGCGTTGGCGTCGGAGTCCTCGTTGACCCCGCTCTCCCCGTTGCCGCAGATGATGTTGCCGGTAACGGTCTCCCCCGTACCCGCGAGGTCGACGCCATCCGTGCCGTTATCCATGATGGCGTTGCCGCTGATGGTAGTGGCGGCCGAGTCGCAGCAGACCTGGACGCCGTCCGACCCGTTGTTGACGATGGCCGAGTTCCCGGTGATGTCGATAGAGTGTGTCCCGTCGCTCGTCTCGATTAACGCCAGGATTCCCTCGTTGTCGGCGCCGGTGATCGCGCCGGTGTTGTTACGGACGGAGAGCGCGGCGTTGGCGACGCAGCCATCGACCCATGATCCCGTGCAGACCTCCAGGTGGACGGCCGGGTCCACGTCGCTGGTGATATCTCCGTGGTTGTCGCTAACGTCCATGGTAAGAGCGGCCACGTCGCAGAAGCCGCCGCTGTCGCAGACCCGCAAGTCGACGCCGTCGTTGCTAGTGCCGGTGATGGGGCCGTCACCGCCGACGGTGATGTCGATGGGACCGGCGAGGTCGCAGAGGTCTGAGCTGTGGCAGATCCGCAGGTCGATGCCGTCGCCGTCGGTGGTGGATTCGATCAGTGAGTTGGCGGAGATGTCGACGTTGATGGAGCCGTTAAGCGTGCAGTCTCCGATGTTTACGCAGAAGTCGATGTCGATGCCGTCGGAGGCGCCGGAGATGCTGCTGTTGAGGATGATGACCTGGTTCGCCTCGTCCAGGCTGCTGTCGCACTTGGTGATCTCGGTGACGACGTCGATATTTACGCCGCGATCAGTTACGTCCTGGACGGTGACGCCGTCGATCGTGGCGTCTATCTCACAGGCGGCGATAGCGATGCCACGGCCGTCCATGTTCTGGATGGTGAGGCCGAGGACGGTAAACTGGGCGAAGTTGTCGAACACGGCCAGGCCAGGGCCGGCGACGCCGGCCCCGTCGAGCACCACACCGCCTCCGCTGGCGTCGATCGTGAGCGGGTCGAGGATGTCCGGCAGGGTGGAGGCGAGGGTGATGGTGCCGGTCACGCTGAAGTCTATCGTGTCCGCTCCCGCGGCTGCGTTAGCGTCCTCGATCGCCTGGCGGAGGGAGCCGTCGCCGGAATCGTCCGTGTTCGTCACCGTGAACGTCGCCGCTTGCGCCGGCGAGGCGAGCCAGGCGCCGGCGCTGACGATTACGGCCGCCAGGGCGAGGATGCCGCTGAATACGAGGGACACGCGTAGGGGGATGGACATCGTTAGTGCTCCTGCTGAGTATTGGTGAGCTTCGGTCACTATGGCACCAATTGTGCACCAGTGTCAACGGTTTGCTGGACGGGTTATGCGAAGGGGCCGCCCCGATGGCCACCGGGGCGGCCCCTTGTCGGTTCGCTGTTCGGGCTAGCGGCGGCGCGCGGCGATAATGGCGCCGCCGGCGACGGCCGCCGCGCCGACCGCGGCGAGGATGGCAAGCCAGGGTAGGCCGCTATCAGGGCCGGGCGTGCCACCGGTGTCGGGCAGCTCCGCCGGGGCGGCGGCCGTGGGTGTGGCCGTGGGCGTGGCCGCCCCGGGCTCGGGCGTGGGAGTGGGCGTCGGCGTGGGCTGAATCGTGTGGGAGATGACGAGCTGCTTGGGCTCGCTGCCGAAGATGGTGCCCGTGCCCGGGTCGAACTGCATGTCGATCACGGGTCCGATGAAGCTCAACGTCGCCACGTCGAATATACGGACGGTATTGCTGCCGCGGAAGGAAACGAGGCCGCGGTCGCCTTCGTCCGTCAGGTCTACGCCGTAGGACTCGCTCTGCGTAACGTCCTGGATGTCCTGGAGGAAGGCGGTGGTGGGTGGATCGCCGGGCGTCACGTCAACCACCCACACGTCGTCGGTCTCATCAGTGCTGAACAGCTGTAGGCCGTCCGGCGAGATGGCGATGCCTCGCTCTCCGGAGGAGTCGCCGGTGGCGAAGGCGGTATCGTCGCTCGTGCGCACGGCGTTGTTGTCGGCGTAGACCCATTCGCCGTCCGGCGAGACGACGAGTTCACGCTCGGCGACGCCGCTGGTGCCGGTGAAGGAGGGGTTCGCGGGGTCGGAGACGTCAACTACGTACATGGCGCCGCGAGCGGCGACGTAGACCTTGTTACCGTCCGGCGTGACGACTATCCCCTCCGGAGAAGCGGCGCTGTCCAGTATCTCTTCTGCTATTACGTCGCCGGAGGGCAGCTCGGCCACGGCGACGGTGCCATCGCCGTTCTCGCTGCCGCCGTTTTTCATTGCGATGTACAGGAACGCGTTGTCGGGGCTGACAACCACGTCATACGGCTCAGTGGCGGTAACGAGAACGCTCGCCCCCAGGTCGATCGTGTCGGCGACCGTGTTCGTGGTCGTATCGATGACCGACACCGTGTCGTCGAAGCGGTTGGCCACGTAGACGTTGCTGTTATCGGGCGCGATGTCGATGCCGCGAGGGTCATCGCCCACGGGCACGACGTCGACCACCGCCTGGGCGTCGAGATCGACGACCCATACATCGTCGGAGCTGGTGTTGGAGATGTAGGCCAGCGGGCCGGCGGCCACGCCGGCTGAGGTTTCGCGACCTCCGGCCAGAAGCGTGACGGTCAGCGCCACGACTGCGAGGGCGCCACCGGCTAGGAGGATCCTGCGATTGCGCGTAGACATCTGGTTTTCTCCTGTTCAGAATTCGTGAGCTTCGGTCACTATGGCACCAATTGTGCACCAGTGTCAACGGTTTGCTAGACGGGTTACGCGGGTGGTGTGGGCGGCGGCGGACGGTCGCCGGAGGCGAAGCGGCGCAGGCCTTCGGCCATGGCCGGGTCGCCCAGGCTCGCCTCGTGGATGCGACGCTCCAGGTCGAGCGCCTCGTCGATGGGCAGCGGGTGACCTTCGAGGGCGGCGCGGCGGTCGCCGCGGAGGCTGACCTGGGGGTAACTCGAAATGGCAGCGGCGAGCTCCAGGGCGCGTTCCAGGGCCTTGCCCCTGGGCACGACCTCCTGGACGAGGCCTATGCGGAGGGCCTGCTGAGCGTCGAGCATGGCGCCGGTCTCTATGAGGTAGAGCGCGTTCCCCAGCCCAACGATGCGCGGCAGCCGCTGCGTGCCCCCGTCCACCAGGGGCACGCCCCAGCGGCGGTTGAGGACGCCGAAGCGGGCGGACTCGTCGGCGATGCGGAAGTCGCACCAGCAGGCGACCTCCAGGCCGCCGGCCAGGCAGTAGCCGTTGATGGCGGCGATGGCGGGTTTGCCGGCGTCCGTGACGCGGGTGAACCCCATGGGGCCGGACTCCTGCGCGCCCTCTCGCTGCATCAGGCTGCCGCTGTTCTTGAGGTCGGCGCCGGCGCAGAAGGCGACCTCGCCGGCGCCGGTCACGATCATCGTGTCCAGTGCGTCGTCCGAGCGGAAGCGGTCGACGGCCTCGAACAGCAGGCCGGCCGTCTCGCCGTTGACGGCGTTGCGCGCCTCCGGCCGGTTGATCGTGACGACGAGAGCGCGGTCGCGGACCTCGGTGAGGACTAGAGACGCGGTCACGGCGGTGACAGTATACTACGGGCGCGAGGTCGCAAAGGGAGGAGCGCAATGGCCCAGGCAGGCGATACGATTGAAAACCCGGTGACCGGCGAACGGATCGTCTTTCGCCAGACGGCGGCCGATACTAGCGGCGAGCTACTGGAGTTCGATCTGGTCCTTCAGCCGCACGGCTTCATCCCCGCAGAGCACGTGCATGCGCGACAGGAGGAGCGGGTGCAAGTGGAGTCCGGATCGGTGCGCTACCGGTTGGGAGGGAAGGAGGAGGGCCTCAACGGAGGCGATTCCGTCACGCTGCGGAGCGGGATTCGGCACACGCTATGGAACCCTACCGATGAAGAAGCCCACCTGATCATGCAGGTGCGTCCCGCGCTCAGGACGGAGATGGCCTTGGAGACGATCTTTGGCCTGGCGCGGGACGGTAAGACGAACGACAAGGGCATGCCCAATACGCTGCACGCCGCTCTGCTGGCCCGCGAGTATGAGCTGTTCCTGGCCGGGCCTCCGATCGCCGTCCAGAGAGCGGGGATGGCCGTCCTGGCGCCTATCGCCAGGTTGCTGGGATACCGCGCCAGCTACCCGGAGTACAGCTCCTAAGAGCCGACAATGTCGTCCAGGTGGACGCGGACGTGGAGGACGGCTATCTGGTAGAGGACTGTGGCCAGGGGCCCCGTGATGCCGCCGGCGGAGCGGATGGGCGTGGCCAGCAGATCGTCGTCCGCGGCCTCGAAGGCGGCGATGGTGGCCTTGCGGTTCGTGCGGAACTCCTCGATGAGCTCGGCGACGGGGAGGCCGGCGCGCTTCTCCACCTGCCGGTCGTTGTAGGAGAGGATGCCGCCGGAGGCGGGGCGGCTGGCCGGCTGGGCGGGCTTCGACTCGGATTTCGGCTTCGCCTCCGCTCTCGCCTCACGCGCCACCTCTATCAGGCGCGGGTACGTCCACTCGATGGAGGCGATATGGGCGAGGATCTGGCGGGCGTTCCAGCCGTTCTCGTAGCGGCCCTTCTCCCACTCCGTCTCGGGGAGAGCGGTCAGCCGCTCGAAGGCTTCGCTGGCGCCGTCGCGGAGGCCTTCGAGGAGCCTGTCCCTGGTGATCGCGGTCTGCTGGGTCATGGCGTCTCCTTTCGGTAGCGCGTGGCGAGCCATTCCTCCCAGGTGATGCGGCCGCGTTCGCCGTCTTCCGTGCAGTTGTAGGCCTTGCGGAAGCCGGAGGCGACCTTGCCGAACAGGGGCATTGGGATGTACAGGCGGCGGACGGCACGCGCCTTGGCCCAGGCGCGGCCGAGATCGGCGAGAGTGCGGGTCTGGGGGCCGCCGAGGTCGGTCACGCGGCCCGCCGGGCCGTTGCCGAGGTGTTCGAGCATCCTGTCCGCGACCTCGCCCGGGTCGATCGGCTGGAAGCGGAAGCCGGTGGGCAACAGGGCCAAGGGGAAGCGGGCGAGGCCGTGGAGGAACATGTCGATGAGGGTGTGGAACTGGGTTGCGCGGAAGATGGACCAGGGGACTCCCCCGGCGGCGACGGCGGACTCGGTGGCCAGCTTGTTCTTGTAGTAGGGCAGGGGTATACGATCGATGCCGACTATCGAGATGTACAAGAAGTGCGACACTCCCGCCGTCTTCGCAGCGGCGAGGAGCTTGTCGGTTCCCTCGACATCGACGGTCTTCGTCCGCCGGAATGGAGACGAAGCGCAGTGGAGGACGGAGTCGACGCCGGAGACGGCTTCGGCCAGGCCCTCGCCCGTCTCCAGGTTGACCTGCGTCCACTCGACGTCGGGATCGGAGTCGCGACGAGGGCGGCGGGAGGAGATGCGGACGGTAGTCTCCGCGGCGGGCGCGAGCCGCTTTACGAGCTCGCGGCCGAGGACGCCGGTGCCGCCGGTCACGAGTACGCGGGGCATGGCTACTGGAACTCCGGGATGACCTCTTGGGAGAAGCGGAGGAGGCTCTGGCGGTGGGCGCGGGGGAACTGGGCCAGGACGATCTCCTGGACGCCGGCTTCGGCAAACGTCTTGATCTGAGCCTTGACCTCGTCGGGCGAGCCGAGGAGGGTGGAGCGACGGGCCGACTCCTCATCGCCGCCGCGGAAGGCCATGACGCCCTGGATAACGCGCCGCTTGAAGTCCTCGTCGTCGGTGAGGAAGAGGAGGACCTGGATGGTGCGCCGGATCTCGCTGAAGTCGCGGCCTACGTCCCTGCAATGGCCCTCCAGGATCTGGTACTTGCGCCGGACCTCGTCCGGCGTGCCGGACACGTTGGTGGCATCGGCGTATCTGGCGACGGTGCGGAGAGTGCGCTTCTCGCCGCCGCCGCCGATGACGATGGGCGGGTGCGGCTTCTGGACGTTGGGCGGGTTGTAGGGCGGCGCGTCCAGCTGGTAGTACTTGCCGTCCAACTTCGGCCGGTCCTCGGTCCAGAGGGCCTTGGTCACGTGGGCGGCCTCGTCCAGGCGCTCCAGCCGCTCGCGGACGGTGTGGAAGGGGATGGCGAAGGCCTGGTGCTCGTACTCATGCCAGGCGGCGCCGAGGCCGAACTCCAGCCGTCCGCCGGAGATGTTGTCGACTGTCGTCGCCATCTTGGCGAGGACGGCGGGATGGCGGTAGGTGTTGCCGGTGACCATGATGCCGATGCGGGCGCGGGAGGTGGCCTGGGCCAGGGCGGCGAGGGCCGTCCAGCCCTCCAGGCAGGGGCCTTCGGAGTTGGCGGCCGAGCCCTGGCCGGTGACGAAGTGGTCCATCAGCCAGAGGTGCTCGAAGGCCGTATTGGAATCGAGCTCGCGCCAGAGGTCGAGGAGGTCCTCCCAGGAGATGCCGGACTGGGTGGCTTGAACGCCGAACTTCATGATCGCGGGGCCCTTCCTAGACTGACTGACTCTTACGCGAACGTCAGCATACGCCCGTCCGCGGTGAGCGTCAACACCGGGTCAGTCCAGCCCCAGCTGCTGCCTGTAGTCCGGCTCCACCGCCCGGACGCAGCCCATCTGGAGGAACGACTGGAGAGGCCACTGGACGAACGCCTGCATGACCTGGATGGGCACGGCGAACTCCGGTGTGTCGCCGATGACCTTGCCCTCCGCCAGCTCCGCCATCTCCTCGTCGCTGAGGCCGAGGAGGCCCTGGAGGACCTCGCGGTTGTGCTCGCCGAGCTTCGGGGCGGGCGCCGTCGTGGACGTGTCGAAGGCGGAGAAGCGGGCGCCGAGCTGCCTGGCCGTGGGCCGGACGCCGCCGCGGTCCTCGATCATGTCGAAGTAGCCGCGTTCCCGAAGGTGGGGGTCGAGGAGGACCTCCTTCGGGTTGAGGACGGCGGCGGCGAGAACGCCGGCCCCCTGGAGCAGGTGCATCGCCTCCACGTGGTCATACTCGCGGGTCCAGGAGGCGATTAGCTCGTCGAGCTGGTCGTGGTGGGCGTGACGGCCCGGAACGTCGGCGAAGCGTTCGTCCTCGGCCCACTCTGGGTGGGCGACGGCGTCGCAGAACGCGCGCCACTCGGCGTCGTCGCGGATCGTGAGGACGAGCCAGTCGTCGTCGCCGCGACAGGGGTAGCAGCCCTGGGGCGCGAACCAGGGGCTGCGGTTGCCGGTGCGCTCGGGATCGCGGCCGTTGAGGACGCGGTCCATGAGGGCGTAGCCGCCGACAGGGATGGCGGCCTCCTGCTCGGAGAGGTCGATGTACTGGCCTTTGCCGGTACGTCGTCTGTAGGCCAGGGCGGCGAGGACGGCGCCGGCGCCGACCATGCCGGAGTAGGGGTCTGTGAAGGAGATGCCGGTGCGCAGGGGGTCGCCGCCGCGGTAGCCGGTGAAGGAGGAGATGCCGGAGGCGGGCTCCAGGGCCATGCCGTAGGCGGTGTAGTCGCGCCAGGGGCCGGTCTGGCCGTAGCCGGACAGCGAAATCATGACGATGTCCGGCTTGATTTCGCGCAGGGAGTCGTAGGCGATGCCGTGCTGGGCGAGGACGCGGGGGGTGAAGCTCTCGGTGACGATGTCCACGTGGGGGACGAGCCGCTTGACCAGCTCGGGGGCGCGAGGGTCCTGGAAGTCCAGGGTGATGGACTTCTTGCCGGCGTTGCGCAGCAGGAAGTAGTGGGCGCGGTTGAAGTAGTCGTCCTGGGTCTTGTTGTCGTAGATGACGAAGTTGCGCACGATGTCCACGCGGTGGATGCCCTCGACCTTGATGACCTCGGCGCCGAGGTCGGAGAGGATGCGGGAGCAGGTGGGGCCGGCGTATACCTGGGCGAGGTCGAGAACGCGGAGGCCGGCGAGGGGGCGGTCGCCGGGCATCAGGGTACCCTCAGGAGGTCTGGCGTCTCGGGCGGAGGGCCGATCCGCGGGCTCTTGAGGCCGGCGGAGGCCCAGGCCCGAGCCGGCGCTATCGTGAACTGGTGGTTGTACTCGGGGTGAGTGTCGAGGGAGGCGAGGGCGCGGCGGTAGCTCTCGATGGCTTCCTCGCGGCGGCCGGCGTGGTCGGCCGTCCAGCCGAGGGCCAGGAGGGCGTGGGCGCGGACGTCGAAGGGGGTATCATCGGTATCGAGGGTGGCGAGGAGGGCTTCGGCCTCGTCCCAGCGACCGAGGGTCCATCGAACGCGGGCCCGCGCCCAGGAGAGGCGATGAGGCTGGAGGAGGGGCTCGCCGCCGTCAGCGAGGCCGTCCCAGATGCGGCCGGCCTCTTCCACCCTGGCTTCGCTGAACAGGCGAGCGGCCCGGCGGAGCTCGGCAACGAGGTGCGCTTCGTGCTCCATCTGCGGCGCGCCCAGCCGGGGGTCGGCGGGCAGGGGAGCAGCGGCGGAGTCTCCGGCGGTGAAGGGGAGCATCTCGCCGAAGGGGGCCTGAGGCTGCTGACTGGTGGAGTGCCAGAGGGTGCGCGAGGCGGGATGGACGACCGCGGAGTTGAGGACGCCGGTGTTGGCGACGACCCCCGGCGCGTTGAGGTAGGGGCTGGTGGAGCGATCGCGGAGGATGTTCGCTGCGATCTGCGGCGTTATCTCGCCGAGGTGGCGCTGGACGGCGGCCTCCATAGCGGCCCTGCGCTCGTAAGAGTCGGGAGAGCGGCCGCGGTCGTGTGGCGCCATCTCGTCGGTGCGGGCGTGATTGGCCTGGGCGAACCACTCGTCGTCGGGACGGAAGACGGCGCATTGGCCAGGGGTATATTCGACCATAGCGATGGCGCCGTGGGCGTCGGCCATCGAGGCGAAGCTGGCCAGACCCCGGTTGGGGGAGTCCGTCAGGATGCGTATCCCCTCCTCGACGGTGGTTGCCTTTTGCAGTGCCCGGAAATAGGGCCAGCGGGGAAGAGGGAGCCCGACGATCTGGTCGGCGTTGAAGAAGTTGGCGCCGATGGCGAAGCCGGCCTCATTGACGCCGGTGGTGCCGGAGCCGGGGAGCAGCGGCCAGCCGGCGGCGATGTGGGAGAGGTCGCCGTTCGAGGGGTGGTAGTGGGTGACGATGGGCCGGCGGAGTCCGCCGGCGTCGGACCAGTCGCTGTTCTTGCCGATGATGGCCCTTCCGTCGGCGGTGGCCGAACCGGTCGCTACGAAAGTCGTCGTGCCGCTGCCGAGGAAGCCGTAGAATCCGCGGACGGCGTTGGGCCCAGATACACGGAGGGCGTCTCCCATGCCCACCATGAAGTCATAGGCGCGTGATGGCTCGAAGCGCCGCCAGAGCCAGGCCCATAGAGGCGGCAGGAAGAGGTCGGCGAGCCTGGCTGCAGGCCCGATTCCAGACACGAGGCGCTTCCAGTCCGCGAGCTGAAGCTCGTAGGCCTGCCTGGCGAGCGGCCTCAGCAGCTCCACATGCTGGCGGCCCATCTCGCGGTAGGTGCCGGAAAGGTGGAGCACGATCAGGGCGCCGTGGTCTTCGCGTCGCGGTTGGACGTCGGCGGCGGTAGCGACGGCCATCACGTTACCCCCCGCTCGCGGAGGATGCGGGTGTCGTCGGCGTCGTAGCCCAGGTCCAGGAGGATATCGTGGGTGTGCTCGCCGAGGGTGGGGGCGGGGCCTTGACGGAGCGGGGTCTCCGACATCTTGAACACCGGCCCGGCGATGCGCACTTCGCCGACGTCCGGCTGCTCGACCTCGACGAAGAACTCCCGCTCGCTGAGGTGCTCGTCGTCGAGGAGAGTGCTGGGGGTCATGACGCGGCCGAAGGGCATACGCAGCTCCTGGGCGCGGGTGAGGATGTCGCGCCAGTCGTGCTCCAGGAGGTAGGGGCGCAGGATCTCCTCGAACTGCTGCCACTGGATGAAGCGGATCCAGTGGTTCTGGAACATGGGGTTGTTCTCCAGCTCGATCTGCTCCAGGAGGATCGCCATGGGCAAGGGGAAGCCGTTGGCGCCGAATACGACGACTATGTGACCGTCGCGGCAGGGGTAGATCTCGGAGGGGTAGGCGGGGAAGTGGTGGCGGGAGTGGAAGCGCTTGCGTATGGCGCCGAGGGAGGCGTACATGGCGGTGTTGTACTCGTCGGCGGTGCCCAGGGAGTCGAGGACGGCGACGTCGACGTGCTGGCCATCGTTGGTCTTCGCGCGGTGCTCGAGGGCGGCGAGGACGGCGATCCAGGCGGTGACCCCGCCGAAGTAGTCGGCGGCCTCGCCGCCGGTGGCCAGCGGCTCCTTGTCGGGGTCGCCGGTGACGTACATGAGGCCGGAGAGGGCCAGGCAGGCCAGGGAGTTGCCCTGGAAGTCGGCGTAGGGGCCGGTCTGGCCGAAGGGGGTGACGGAGCAGTAGACGAGGCCGGGCAGACCGGCCTTAAGGTCGTCGTAGCCGAGGCCGAGGGAGGAGAGGTGGCCGGGCGGGTGGCTCTCGATGAGGGCGTCGGCGCCGGCCAGTAGCTTGCGCAGGACGGCGCGGCCGCTCTCGGTCTCGATGTCCAGGGTGACGGACTTCTTGCCGCCGTTGAGGTGGACGAACAGGCCGCCCTTGTCGTGGTGGGGTTCGTCGCCGGGGAAGGGGCCGAGGCGGCGGGCGTAGTCCCCCTGGGGGGGCTCGACTTTGATGACGTCGGCGCCACAGCCGGCCAGGAGCTTGCCGGCGTAGGGGCCGGCGATCCCCTGGGAGAGGTCAACGACGCGCAGTCCATCGAGGGCGGCTTCAGCCAAAGGCGCTTCCTTCGTGTCGAGGGTGGTTCGGGTAGACGGGATGATACCAGACGGGCCGAGAGTGGGACAACCCGGAGTACGAATTCAGTCACAGGCGAGACGCCAGGCGCCCAGGTCCGGAGTCTTGACCAGCGTCGAGAAGCCGGCGACAGCCGGGTCGTCGCAGACCGCGGCCAGGAGGCCGGGGCCGTCGTCAGCGTCCTCAACGTACTCGACGTGGAAGACGGCTTTCCCCGCGTCCAGGAAGGGGGCCAGCGCCCCGCATTCGTCGTAGGCGAGGCACTCCTCGTTCAGCGCCCAGTCGAAGCCGGGCTCCAGCTCATCGACGAGGTCGAGCGCGTTCTTCAGGCCCACCGATAGGCCGCGGGCGTGCGCGGCGCTCGCCAGAAACCGGTTGTAGTCGAGCTGATCGTCAGCGGTGAGCGAGAAGCCGCTGTCATTCTGGAACGCGTCGACGTTGTCCGGCTCGATGGCGTCGCAGCCCCTGGCCACCGCGATATCGAGGCGGTCCTCCATGATCGCGCGGACGTTAGCCGAGCGCACGTCCAGCCAGCGTTCGTCTGGCCAGTTCTCCAGCCGGTTTCCGGCATCGGAGGGCTGGAAGCGGCCGGCGTCCTCGCGCCCATCCTCCAGGCTGCCGGCGGAGAAGTAGCAGATGACGGCGCGGCCGTCTTCGTGAAGCGCGTCGATCGTGGACTGGGGTGCGTCAAAGAGGTCGATGTCGTAGACGTCCACGTCCAGCGATGTGTCGATGTCGTCTTGCAGTTGCCACTGCCAGGTGGCGCCCGGGGCGGGCGTCCAGACAGCAAGCGACCCGTCCGGAGACGCCTCGTCGCGGGTGGCCGAATCGCCACTCCGCTGGTCGCCGTTGCCGGCGCAGGCCGCCAGGGCCAGCAGCAGGGCGGCCGCGCCGGTGGTCCGGATTAGAATCGTTGTCTTGTGTGCGGGCAGGCTCACCGTCTTCCTCATCGCCCGGCAATCAGTATACAGTTGGGGCGCCGCTATTCCTGCGGATTCCTCGTTTGCTACAATGCGGTTCGCCATGACCACGCGGACCATCACCCTGGAGACACGCGGCCCCATCGCGCGGATCACCCTCCGGCGAGAGACCGTCGACGCGACGCTGCTGTCGGAGCTGGCGGAGGTGTGTGAGTCGCTCGAGGCCGACGAGGGCGTGCGCGCCGTGCTCCTGACCGGCGAGGGCGATGCGTTCTGCAGCGGGTGGGACGCGTCGCTGCTGCAGCGGGAAGGGCCGCCGGCTATCGACCCGTTCGGCTGCCTGGCGGCGCTGCCGCGGCCCGTGGTCTGCGCGATCAACGGCGACGCGCTGAGCGCGGGGCTGGAGATGGCGCTGGCCTGCGACGTGCGGGTCGCGGCTGAGGGGGGTAAGCTGGGGCTGCCAGAGACGGCGATGGGAATGCTGCCGATGGGAGGAGGCACGCAGCGACTGTCGCGCCTCGTCGGCCGGGGGAAGACGCTGGAGATGATCCTGAGCGGGGAGCCAGTGGACGCGGCGGAGGCGCTGGCGATGGGGCTGGTGGGGGTGGTGGCGGCGCGGGGGAAGGTCGTCGCGGAGGCGGAGGCAATCGCCGGGCGGATCGCCGAGCGGGGGCCGCTGGCGGTGCGCTACGCGAAGGAGGCGGTGAGCCGCGGCCTGGAGATGACGCTGGAGCAGGCGCTACGCTACGAGACGGACCTCACGGTGATCCTGCAAACCACGGAGGACCGGGCGGAGGGTGTGCGGGCGTTCCTGGAGAAGCGCAACCCGGAGTTCAAGGGCCGGTAGGAGGTAGCGAACGAGATGCAGATCGTCTTGGACACGGATGAGGCGCAGTCGCTGATGTCTCTGATCGCGTCGTACGTGATCGACCACGGCGGGGTGTCGAGCGAAGGCAAATCGAAGATACGGCGCTGGAGAACGGGACATGATGTGGGCACGGCCGCGATGGACGACCTGACGGTGGCGATCAACGAGTCGCTGGGGACGTACCTGGACGAGAAGCTGACCCGCACGGTCCGTCGCAAGGGGCGGTACCAGTCGACGAAGGGGGCGCGGGCATGAGGCCAGTGCACGTAGCTCAAGGCCCCAGCCTTGAGCGGACCCCGCCGGCGAGGCTGGGGCCTCGCCCCACGAGGGATTGCAAGCCGATGAGGGCACCGCACGTAGCTCAGGGCCCTAGCCTTGAGCGGACCCCGCGGCGAGGCTGGGGCCTCGCCCCACGAGGGATTGCAAGCCGATGAGGCTGGAGCTGGAGCCCGAGGAGACACGCGAGCTGCTGTCGCTCATCGTCGACCGGATCGCGGCCGAGGCGGGGCTTTCGACGAAGGACGGGGCGGCGCTGAAGCGCTGGCGCAGCGAGTCGATGCAGGCCGGGTCGGACGGGATGAAGCAGCTGACGGACAAGATCAACGCGGAGCTGGATCGGACGCTGCGGGTCAAGGCGAAGAGCGCGGTGCAGCGGCCGGACTGGCGGTAGTTGGACGGAACAAGGCGCATGGGACAAGGAACAAGGCTCAACCCTCCGGCGACAGTCCATGCCCCAGCCTTCAGGCTGGAGTGGAGCTTGCGCCATGCCTGACACGATCATCAGCGCCGAAGGACAGGCTTTAGCCTGTCGCTGTCGGGCTGAAGCCCGGCCTTCAGGATTCTGCCATGCCTGACACGATCCTCTTCGAGAAACGCGACGGCATCGTCTGGATCACCCTGAACCGGCCCGAGTCGCTGAACGCGATCAACATGCGCATGCGGGACGAGCTCTGGGAGGCGATGCTGGCCGTCCGCGACGATCCCGACGCCGGCGTCGTGGTGTTCAAGGGGGCGGGCGAGCGCGCGTTCTCGTCGGGGGCGGACGTGGGCGAGTTCGGGACGGCGCCGTCGTTCGTGGAGGCGCGGCGGGCGCGGCGGGAGCGCGACCTGTGGGGGCTGATGCTGTCGCTGGAACAGCCGCTGATCGCGGCGGTGCACGGGTACGCGCTGGGAGCGGGGGTGGAGCTGGCGATGTGCTGCGACATCCGCATCGCCGGCGAGGGCTCGAGGCTCGGGCTGCCGGAGGTGGGCCTGGGCTACATCCCCTCCGCCGGCGGTACCCAGACGCTGCCGCGACACGTCCCGCCGGGCATCGCCATGCAGATGATCCTGACCGGCGACCCGATCGACGCCAGGACGGCGCTGCGCTTCGGGCTCGTCCAGCGCGTCGTCCCCCGCGAGCGGCTGTACGAGGCGGCAGAGTCGCTGGCGCGGACGCTGCTCTCGCGTGAGCAGCTCAGCCTGCGACTGGCCAAGCGCGCCGTGGTCCAGGGGCTGGATCTGCCGCTGGCCGAGGGGCTGGCGCTGGAGTCTCGCCTGATCCGCAGCACGTCTGGGTCACACCGCCACAGCCGCCGCTTGGGAGGAGCGAATGAACACGTCTGAGTTCCTGATGATCGCCTCGTCCGTCGTGCCGGAGCGAGTGGCCGTCGCCTGCGAGGGGGAGAGCCGCACGTTCGCCCAGCTCCAGGAGCGGGTGAACCGGCTGGCCAACGCCATGCAGTCGCTCGGCGTGGGGCGCGGCGACCGCGTCGCGGTGATGGCGCTGAACTCGATCGAGTACGTGGAGACGTACTACGCCAGCGCCAGGGTGGGGGCGGTGTTCGTGCCGCTGAACTACCGCGCCAAGAAGGAGGAGCTGGCCTACATGGTCAACAACTCGGACACGAAGGCGATGTTCGTCGGCGAGCGCTACCTGGACCTGACGGCCTCGATCCGGCCCGAGTTCGCGACCGTGGAGCACTTTGTCTGCTACGACGCCGCGCCGGAGGGGATGAAGCCGTACGAGCAGCTCGTGGGGTCGCACGGGCCGGACGAGGTGTTCGTGGAGATCGATGACGCCGACCCGACGATCGTGATCTACACCAGCGGCACGACGGCGATGCCCAAGGGCGTGATGCTGACCTACCTGGCCATGTCCGTGTACGTGACGAACACGATGGAGCCGGCCAACCCGGAGACGCACGACGTGACGCTGCTGTCGGTGCCGCTGTACCACGTGGCGGGGGCCACGGCGCCGCTCTCGTCGGTCTGGGGCGGGCGGACGCTGGTCGTACTGCCGCAGTTCGAGCCGAAGGCCTGGCTGTCGGCGGTACAGGAGCATAAGGTCTCGCACAGCTTCGTCGTGCCGACGATGCTGAAGCGCATCATGGAGCAACCGGAGTTCGAGAAGAGCGATCTGAGCTCGCTCAAGCTGATCGCCTACGGGGCGGCCCCGATGCCGTACGAGGTGGTGTCGAAGGCGGTGGGCGTGTTCGACTGCGGGCTGATGAACGCCTACGGGCAGACGGAGAGCACGTCGACGCTGACGTTCCTGGGGCCGGATGACCACCAGATCCCGGACGGGCCGTCCGAGGAACGGGAGAAGAAGCTGCAGCGGCTGCGCTCGGTGGGGCGGGCGATGGAGGACGTGGTTGTCGCCATCGTCGACCCCGAGGGGGAGGTGCTGCCGGCGGGGCAGGAGGGGGAGATCGTGGCGCAGGGGGCGCGGATCATGTCCGGCTACCTGGGCCTGGGCGAGGAGACGGCGGAGGCGATGCGCGGGGGCTGGCTGCACACCGGCGACGTGGGCTGGATGGACGAAGACGGCTACGTCTACATAACGGGCCGGACGAAGGACCTGATCATCCGCGGCGGCGAGAACATCGCGCCGGGGGAGATCGAGGCGGTGCTGGAGGGCCACCCAGGGGTCGAGGAGGCGGCGGTGATCGGCGTGCCGGACACGGAGTGGGGCGAGGAGGTGAAGGCGGTGGTCGTCGCCAGTGGGGACGGCAGGCCGTCGACCGAGGAGCTCACCGCGTACGTAAAGGAGCGGCTGGCCAGCTACAAGGCGCCGAAGTACTACGCCTTCGTGGAGGAGCTGCCGCGGAACTACCTGGGAAAGGTGCTGAAGACGGACCTGCGCAAGGCGTTCGGGGAGGCGAAGGACGGCTAAGGCGCGGCGGGGCCGGGAGCGCCGTCGGGAGCGGCGGTCGCGGGGGCGCTCCGGCGAGGCGGCGACGGTCGCGCCGCCGCCGGCGGCGAAACGGGAGGAGTCGCCGCAGGCGGCGGTATCGTGGGCGGGGCTGGTGGGGGCAGCGCTGGGCGCCGGGCCGATGGCCGCGCTGGCTGTAGAGCTGGCGGTGGACCCCCCAGGGCAGACGGACCGGGCGCTGGCGCTGGCGCCGGGCGTGATGGCGACGGTCTACGTTCCCGCGGTGTGGGCCTCGGCCACAAGGACGGAGCTGCGGCAGCGGGTGCTCCAGGGAACGCTGGTCGCCTCGCTGGTGATAGCGTTCGTCGGGGCGGTGTTCCTGGGGCCTGTGCACCTGCTGGTGCTGGCGCCGGCTACGGTGCTGCTGTGGCTGGCGACCAGGACGGGCCGCTAGGCTGCGGCGAGTCTCTGTCAGGCTGAAGCCTGACCCTCCGTGGCTGCCTCAGGCGGCGGCGAGCTGGGCGGGCGCGAACGGGAACTCCTCGACGGGGTCCATGCTCTCGCACCAGGGCTCCACGGGCCGCTCGAAGCGGACCCAGACGTCGCCGAAGGGGAAGGTGCGGGCCACTCGGCCCTCCCGCCCGGCGAAGTAGCGCCGGCACCAGGACGGCGCGTCGACGATGAGAACGCGGTCGCCGGGTCGCAGGCGAACGCTCTCCACCTCCCGCCGAATCTCGGCCATCTTCGCTCTTGCCGAAAGCTCTATTTCCATGACGCCCTCCTGTCGATCGTGGGCTCTTACAGTATCCTTGTATCAACCGCGGACGGCGGCGCGATATGACGGCAGTCACATTCCGGAGCAATCGGGGAGAAGGGCCGCCCTAGCGGCGAGGGGACGCGAAGCGCATGTGGAAACCGTCCCCGTCCTGGAGCGAGAAGTCGCGCAGGCCGTAGTAGCGGTCGCCGATATCGGCGACGATCGTGAGGCCGCGTTCGCGGGCCCTGGCGTAGACGGCGTCGACGTCGTCGACGATGACGCGGACGCTGAGGCCCTCGCCGGAGCCCTTCGACAGACCGACGCTGGCGGCGAGACCGTCGTGGGCGATGAGCATCAGGGCGCGGCCCAGTGCGACGACGGCGAAGGTGGCGCGTTCGCCCTCGCGTTCGAGACGCAGTAGCTCGAAGCCGAGGTTCTCGGTGTAGAAGCGGGCGCTGGCGTCAACGTCGGGGACGAATAGCTCGACGGTGATGGGGGCGAGCTCGCGCAGATCGGTCATCGGATCGCGGACTAGAGGTCGAGCCGGTAGCCGCCCCAGCGGTGGCGGTGCTGGCCGCGCAGCTCCTCGAAGCGCTGCCGGTAGGCTTCGGTGGTGATCGCTTCGGCGGTGAGGATGTAGGCGTCCTCCTGGTTGTCCGAGTAGTAGTGGGGGCGCAGGCCCACCTGCTGGAAGCCGTACTTCTCGTAGAGGCGGATGGCGACGGTGTTGGAGACGCGGCACTCCAGGGTGACGACGGCCTGCCGCTCGCGGAGGGCGGTCTCGACGGCGGCGATGAGCAGCAGCTCGCCGATGCCGCGGCGGCGATGGCTGTCGCGGACGGCGATGGTGACGACGTGGGCCTCGTCGGCGAGCATCCAGACGCCGATGAAGCCGACGACGAGCTCCTCGCGTTCCTCGGGCGAGGTGTCGTCGGTGTCCCACATCTGGCGGAGGCCGCCGAGGAGGCGCTGCAGGCCGTTCGAGGTATGGTGGCCGTTGCTGTCGTCGCGGGGCGGGGCGTCGCCGCGGCGCTGTACGGCGACCAGGTAGCGGGCGAGGCGGTTCTGCTGGATCTCGCGCTTGAAGGCGGTGGGGGGCCACATGGTGGGGAAGGACTGCTGCTCCACCTCCATGACCTGGGGGATATCGGTGAGCTGCATGGGCCGCACGATCTGGTGGACGGCGGTGGGCGAGGTGTGGGGCG
The DNA here is from genome assembly GCA_040877915.1 of Dehalococcoidia bacterium. Classification (GTDB taxonomy): domain Bacteria; phylum Chloroflexota; class Dehalococcoidia; order SM23-28-2; family RBG-16-64-32; genus JBBDNA01. Next base: position 78,265 of record JBBDNA010000008.1, on the reverse strand, counting down.
GAGAGGTGGTCTGCATGGTCAGGGCGCTATTCTAGCAAGCGGCTGGCGCGTTCGGCAACGTGGCGGCTGACCGGGGTGCCCTCACCCCCGTCCCCTCTCCCGCTTGTGGGAGAGGGGTGGCCGTCAGGCCGGGGAGAGGGGGTCAGCGTGTTCCCCCACCCCCGCACCCGCGCCTTTACGTTAGCGTGAGGTCAGCCTAGAATATGCGTATCCCGTAGCGCTGCCGAGGGCGTTTCTGACCTATGTACGCGATAAGACTGCTGACATTCCTTCGCCCCTACAAGATGAGGGTCGCCGCGGCGATCGTCGGTGTCATCGGGGCCAGCGGCTTCGTGCTGATTATCCCGCAGCTGATCAGCTGGGCGATCAACTTCGGGGTGGGTGTGGAAGTCGTGGACGGCGAGGTCGTGACCGATGGCAATACGCGGACCCTGGTGATCGCGGCGCTGGCCGTGGTCGGGGCGGCGCTGGCCCGGGGCGCGTTCACGTACTTCCAGACGTACCAGGGGGAGTGGATCTCGCAGCGGGTGGCCTATGACCTGCGGAACAGCATCTACGATCGTTTGCAGCGGCTCTCGTACGCGTACCACGACCGGCAGCAGACGGGTCAGCTGATGTCGCGGGCGACGCAGGACGTGGAGGCGATCCGCTGGTTCATCCACATGGGCGTGCTGCGGCTGGGCTACATCGTGCTGCTCCTGACGGCGGTGCTGGTGCTGATGGCCTTCTCCGACTGGAAGCTGACGCTGGCCGTGTGGGCGTTCGTGCCGCTCATCGCCTGGCGGTCCACGGTGATGGCCCTGAGCCTGCGTCCGATGTGGATGAAGGTGCAGGAGGGCCTCGGCCGGCTGACGACTGTGCTGCAGGAGGCGCTCACCGGCGTGCGCGTGGTGAAGGCGTTCGCGCGGGAGAAGTACGAGGGCGAGAAGTTCCGGCGTGAAGCGGAGGCACTGTTCGAGTACTCGTACGAATCGAGCCGGATACAGGCGATCAACTCGCCGTTGATGTCGGGCCTGTGGCTGGGGGCGTTCGCGGCGACGCTGTGGTTCGGCGGGCGCCAGGTCGTCAACGGCAACCTGAGCATCGGCGAGCTGACGGCGTTCCTGCTCTACCTGTCGATCCTGAACATGCCGGTGCGGATGCTGGGCTGGATCGTGATGATCACCTCGCGGGCGCAGTCGGCGGGGCAGCGGATCTTCGAAATCCTGGACGCGGAGTCGGCGGTGAAAGAGAAAGCCGGCGCGGTGGAGCTGCGGGACGTTCGCGGCGAGGTGCGGTTCGAAGGTGTGTCGTTCGGGTACGAGGTGATCAGCCCGGTGCTGAGTGGCGTGGACCTGGAGGCGAAGCCGGGGCAGGTGATCGCGCTGATGGGCCCGACGGGGAGCGGCAAGACGACGGTCGTGAACCTGATGCCGCGCTTCTACGACGTCACGGCAGGGCGGATAACGATCGACGGCGTGGACATCCGCGACGCCACGCTGGCCTCGCTGCGGCAGGTTATCGGCACGGTGCAGCAGGACGTGTTCCTGTTCTCGGCGACGATGCGGGACAACATCGCCTACGGGGCCGTCGACGCGACCCAGGAGCGGATCGAGGAGGCGGCGAAGGCGGCCTACATCCACGACTTCATCGCTGGGCTGCCGGACGGGTACGATACCTGGGTCGGCGAGCGCGGCGTGACGCTGTCCGGCGGCCAGAAGCAGCGCATCGCCATCGCCCGGACGCTGCTGATGGACCCGCGCATCCTGATCCTGGACGACTCGACTTCGAGCGTGGACACGGAGACGGAATACCTTATCCAGCAGACTCTCTCCGACCTGATGAAGGGCCGCACGACGTTCGTGATAGCGCAGCGGCTGCGCACGGTGAAGATGGCGGACCAGATCCTGGTGCTGGACCGCGGCGAGATCGCCGAGCGGGGAACTCACTCGCAGCTGCTGGCGCGGGACGGCCTGTACCGGCAGATCTACGACCTGGAGCTGCGCGACCAGGAGGAGGCGCTGGCGGCGCCGGCCACGGCGGCCGGGAGCTAGCCATGTCGTACTGGGGCGGCGGCGCCGCCGGCGGCTGGAGCCAGGCCCACCAACCAACGGGAGGGCGTCCGGGCTCCGGCCTCAAACGCAGCGTGGACGGCTGGGACGACGACGAGCTGGGGCGGCCCTACGACCACTCGGTGGTGGTGCGGCTGCTGCCATACCTGAGACCGTACCGCCTGCGCGTGACGTTTGCGATCGTGGGGATGGTGGTGTTCGCGGCCGCGTCCAGCACCCAGCCATTCCTCATCGGCCTGGCCATCGACGAGTTCATCCCCACCGGCGACCTGTCGGGGTTGAACATGATCGGCGCGGCGCTGGTAGCGCTGGCGGTGCTGGGTTGGGCCGGCCAGGCCACGCAGCAGCTGCTGACGGCGTTCGTGGGCCACAACGTGCTGCTGACCTTGCGCACGAAGATGTTCGACCATATCCAGAAGCTGTCGCTGAGCTTCCTGGACCGCACCGAGGTTGGGCGCGTGATGTCGCGGGTGCAGAACGACGTCACGGTGCTGCAGGAGCTGCTGACGACCGGTTTCCTGACGATCCTGGCGGACTTCGTTGGGCTGGGGCTGGTGGTGTTTTTCCTGATGTACCTGGACGTGGAGCTGGCGCTGATAACGTTCACGGTGATCCCGGTGCTGATCGTGGCCATGGCGCTGTGGCAGGCGCGGGCGCGGCACGCCTTCATCCGCGTGCGCCAGGCGATAGCGGTGGTGAACGCGAACCTGCAGGAGAACGTGTCCGGCGTGCGCGTCGTCCAGAGCATGTCGCGCGAAGGTGAGAACTCTCGCCGGTTCGATGCCGTGAACTCGGACAACTGGAGCGCGAACGTGGAGGCGGGGCGTCTGACGGCGGCGGTGATGCCGCTGATGGAAGTGATTGTGGCGGCGGCGACGGCGCTGGTCGTCGTCTTCGGCGGGCTGCGCGTGATCGATGGCACGCTGACCATCGGCGTGGTGGTGGCGTTCGCGCTGTACGTGCAGCGCTTCTTCGACCCGATCCGCGACCTGGTGCTGCAGTACACCCAGCTGCAGCGGGCGATGGCCGGCGGCCAGCGCATCTTCGAGGTGCTGGACACGGTGCCGGAGATAGTGGACGCGCCCGACGCTGTGGAGCTGGCCGACGTTCGCGGCGAGGTGACGTTCGAGAACGTGAGCTTCCAGTACGTGGAGGGCGTGAAGGTGCTGGACGCCATCGACCTCCAGGTGCGGGTCGGCGAGACGCTGGCCATCGTGGGGCCCACGGGAGCGGGGAAAAGCACGCTTACGTCGCTGGTGGCCCGCTTCTACGACGTCAGCGAAGGACGTCTGCGCATCGACGGCATCGACATCCGGCAGGTGAAGCGGGAGTCGCTGGCGCGACGCCTGGGCATCGTGCTGCAGGACCCGTTCATCTTCTCCGGCAGCGTTCGCGAGAACATCCGCTACGGGCGCCTGGAGGCGACGGACGAGGAGATCGCGGCGGCGGCGGCGGCGGTGGGCGCGCACGACTTCATCGAGCGGCTACCAGAGGGGTACGAGACGCTGCTGCGGGAGCGGGGGCAGAACCTGTCGCAGGGGCAGCGGCAGCTGATCGCCTTCGCGCGGGCGGTGCTGGCGGAGCCACGCATCCTGATCCTGGACGAGGCGACGGCGAACGTGGACACGCGCACGGAGGTGGTGATCCAGCGAGCCCTGAAGCGACTGTTGCGGGGCCGGACGTCGTTCGTGATCGCGCACCGGCTATCGACGGTGCGGGGGGCGGACCGCGTCGTCGTGCTGGAGGGCGGTCGCATCGCCGAGATGGGGACGCACGAGGAGCTGCTGGCGCGGGACGGCCTGTACGCGCGGCTGTATCGCATGACGTACGAGCAAGCGGGCGTGGCCTAGGCCGCCCGTAATCGGTCGCGTTGACGCGAACCGCTGCATTCCTGTAGATTTCTACGAGCTAAAGCGCGTCAGTGGCATGGCGTCAAAGCGCCACACCAGCATAAGGGGGCCCGCATCACACGCACTCCAGTCGCCCGTATCCGCATGGGGTTGGCGGTGGCTGCCGTCCTCGCGGCCGCGGTTGTGGTGGGCGCTTCCGGCCACGTTAACGCCGATACGAGCGGCGACAACGCTTCCGGCTACGTCTGGGTCGACAGCAACGCCCCGGCCCCGGCCGTTGCTTTCCAGTGGTTGGACGCGACTGATGGCACGGCCATTCCCGGCACTGACTGCGACGACTGCGCCGATGCGGTAGACCTGCCGTTCGCGTTCAGCTTCTTCGGAACGGAGTACACCCAGGTCGACATCGGCACCAACGGCATCATCAGCTTCGACCTCGACGACCCCGACGAATGCAACGATAACTACAACTGGGACGACTCCATCGGCAACGACCTGGGAAATCCGATTCCCTACACGGATGCGGACTGCGCGGTTACAAGCGGCTGGGGCAACAACCCCCTCATCGCCTCCTGGTTCGATGACCTGGACCCGGCCGAGTGCGGCGACGTCTACTACGAGACGTTCGGCTCGTCCCCGGACCGGACCTTCGTCGTCCAGTTCGACAACGTCTGCCACGACGATTGCTTCGGGCACTGCGCTGTGAGCCAGGGGATAACCTTCGAGACGATCCTGTACGAAACGACTAACGACATCAAAGTCCAGTACCAGGACACTCTCTTCGAAGGCGACACCTTCGATGACCTGCAGGAGGAGAACTTCGGCGGCACGGCCACGACCGGCATAAGCCAGGACGGCGCCGTCGGGCTGGGCTACTCGTGGGCCGGCGAGCCTCCTCTGGTGGACGGACTCGCCGTCCTGTACACGACGGGGGCGACGGACCCTACGCCAACACCGGCTCCCGCGCCCTCGCCGTCGCCGACGCCCTCGCCGTCACCGACGCCCACCGGCGGCCAGGCGCTCTCCCTCACGCCGGGGCCCACGGCGGTCGCCGCGGCCATTCAGCTCCCGAACACGGGCGCCGGCCCGGGCGAGTCCGGCCTTCCCTGGCTTGTGGTGGTCGCGGGCGGTCTGGTAGTCTTGGGCGGAGGCGGTATCTGGATAGCCGCTCGGACGCTTGGCGTCCGTTGAACAACCCGGAGGGGCCGGCCTGGTACCGGGCCTCTGCAACCGTAATCCGTAACCTTTCGTATTGACCCCTCACGCCCGCTGGGTTAGAGTAGGCGTTTGGAATAGCTATGGCGAGTACGCTCTTAGCATAAGGAGAGCACAAATGACACGTGCGTTGAACGTCCGCATCTGGTTGGGAATCGCTTGCGTAGTCGCCGCGATAGCGATCATCGGCGCTTTCGGCGGCCTCGGCGGTGCCAGCGCCGACACCAGCGGCGAGAACGCTTCCGGGTACGTCTGGATCGACAGCAACGCCCCCGATCCGACAACCACCTTCGAGTGGGTGGACGCCACCGGCGGCACGCTCTCCGACGTTGAGGACGAAGACGACGACTGGGAGACCGTCACCCTCCCCTTCACGTTCAACTTCTTCGGCACCGACTACACGGAGATGGACATCTCCTCCAACGGCTTCCTGAGCTTCGATATCGACAACGACTGCAACGACAATTACAACTGGGACGACACTCTTGTCGACGAGTCAGGCAACCCGATACCCCATACGGATACGGACTGCGACGACGTCAGCGGCTGGGGCGGCAACCCTCTCATCGCCCCCTGGTTCGACGACCTGGACCCAGGCGAATGCGGTGACGTTTACTACCAGACCTTCGGCTCGGCGCCGGACCGCACGTTCGTCGTCCAGTTCGACGACGTCTGCCACAACGACTGCGACAACTGCGTGGCCGGCGAGGGCGTGACCTTCGAGACGATCCTCTACGAGACCAGCAACGACATCAAGGTTCAGTACCAGGACACCGAGTTCAACGACGACACGGGCGAGGACCTGGACGAGGAGAACTTTGGCGGCACCGCTACCAGCGGCATAAACAGCGACGACACCGTAGGCCTTGGCTACCACTGGGGCGGCGACGGCGAAACGCTGAGCGACAACTTGGCCGTCCTCTACACCACCGGCCTGCCGGAGCCCACACCAACACCCACGGCGGAGCCCACGGCGGCCCCGACCGCGGCGCCCACCGCCACGCCCACGGCCACGCCCACGGCCGCCCCGGCGCAGCTCCCGGACACCGGCGCCGCGCCCGGGGGCGGGTCCGGCTTCCCCTGGCTCGCGACCGCTGCGGCCGGTCTCGCCGCGATGGCGATTGGCGCCCTCTGGCTGCGCCACGCCCGGCGTCAAAACGGACTATAGATGGCGCAGCGCGTCGTTCGAAGGGGGATTCGATGATCCAACGCAACCGAAGCGCGGGCCTCGCGGGAGGTCTGACGCGGACGCTGACAGTCGTTGCTGTGGTGACGGCGCTGGCAGCGGCGGTCCTGGCGATCGCGGCCGCGACGGGGTTTCCCGTTCCGCAGCGCGCGGAGGCAGGGAACGGACCCATATCCCAGGTTGACCCTTCCACGCTGGTCTGCGACGGCAATATCACGTTTGACGACGTGGCCGGCGGCGCCGCACCGGGAACCAACTACGACGCCGTCTTCGAGTCCGACGGCGCCGACTTCGCCGAGCGGTTCGCCGGGCAAACGTTGTCCGCGAACGGCGACTTCGACGTCCTATCCGGGACGCCCAGCGACCCGCTGTCCCTGCAACTGGGCGCGGCCAACCAGAACCTGAACGTGTTCGTCAACGGTCCCAGCCAGGTCCTCGCCGGCCTTGGCCCCGCTGGCTTCCCCAATTTCGAAGCAGTCGGTGAAGGCGCCTTCGCCGTCCTATTCGACTTCGACCAGTCGGAGTTCGGCTTCGACCTCGTCGGCGGCGGCGCTGGCGATGCCACGGTGGACTTCTTCGCGCGCGACGGTACGCTGATCGACTCCATCGTCCTGTCTGGACTGAGCGATCAGAGCTACGGGTTCCAGCGCGCCGGCGGCGCAAACGACATCGCCGGCATCTCCGTCCAGAATTCGGACGACGGCGGCGTCGGCTTCGACAACCTCTGCCACGATGTGGCCGGTGTCGTGGGCCAGCCCACGCCTACACCCACGCCCACGCCGGAGCCCACCGCCGCGCCGACCGCCACTCCCGAGCCGACGGCGACGGCCACGCCAACAGCCACGCCCGCGGCGGCGGCGCCCTCCCAGCTGCCGGACACGGGCTCGCCGCCAGGCCAGTCCGGCTTCCCCTGGCTGGCGATGATGGTCGCCGGCCTGATGGCGATGGGCGCCGGCGGAGTGTGGCTGCGGCGGGCGCGCCGCTAGCCTGACAGACCGAAAACGGTAACGGAGGGGACGGCGCAGGCCGTCCCCTCCCGGCGTCTGGTTGCATTGCTGCGGGCGTCTGCTAAACTAACGCACACACAATGCGAGGACGCGCCAGGAGAGGTCCGTTTACGAACTATGCCCTGTGACAACCATCGAAGGCTGGAGATACCCGTTCAGCCGGTCCCCAAGCAGGACCCCGTGGAACGGATCAAGAACTGGGACGAGTCGTTCCTGGGATACAGCCTCGAGCAAGCGCAGATAGAGGCGGAGCGCTGTATCCACTGCCCCACCGCGCCCTGTCAGGAGGCCTGTCCCGTCGGCAACGACATCCCGGGCGCCTTCCTGCTGCTGGAAGAGGGCGACGTCATGGGGGCGGCGAACATGTTCCGGGAGACCTCGGAGCTGCCGGAGATGTGCGGGCGGCTGTGCCCGCAGGAGTCGCTGTGCGAGGGCGCCTGCGTCGTCGGCTTCGCGATCCGGACGGCGGACATGGGTCGCCAGCCGCCGGTGTCGATAGGGAAGCTGGAGTCTTTCGTGGCGGACTACCAGCGGCGGACGGAGGGCGTTCCGCTGCCGGAGCTGCCGCCATCGACGGGGAGGAAGGTGGCGATCGTTGGCTCCGGGCCGGCGGGGATCGCCGTGGCGGAGCAGCTCACGAAGAAGGGGCACTCCTGCGCTGTGTTCGACTCCTGGCCCGAGCCGGGCGGGGTGTTGCTGTACGGCATACCGAACTTCAAGATGCGCAAGGAGATCCTGCAGGACAAGCTGGACTACCTGCAGAAGCTGGGAGTGGAGTTCGTCTGCAACACGCGGGTGGGCGGTGACGTGACGATCGACGACCTGTTTCAGCAGGGATACGACGCGGTGTTCCTGGGCACGGGCGCTGGCGTGGGCGGGGAGATGCGGATCCCCGGCGAGGAGCTGGGCGAGGTGTACCAGGCGACGGAGTTCCTGGTGCGCGGCAACCTGGAGCCGCAGCAGCTACCGGAGAGCATGCGGGAGCCGCTGCCGGTGGGGAAGAACGTGCTCGTCGTCGGCGGCGGAGACACGTCTATGGACTGCGTTAGGACGGCGATACGGCTGGGCGCGGAGACCGTGACCTGCATGTACCGTCGCACGGAGCACGAGCAGAAGGGGCGGGAGGAGGAGCGTCGCCACGCCCGCGAGGAAGGGGTGCAGTTCCAGTACCTGACGGTGCCCACGCGGTTCGTCGGAGAGAACGGGAGGGTGAGCGGGGCGGAGTGTGTGCGGATGCGGCTGGGCGAACCAGACGAGAGCGGGCGGCGACGCCCGGAGCCGGTACCGGGGTCGGAGTTCACGATGCCGGCGGACACGGTGGTGCTCGCCATCGGCTACAGCGCCGACGACCTGCTGCAGGACACGACGCCGGGGCTGCACACGGACCGCGGGAACCTGATCCGCGTGGACGAGGACTTCAGCACCAGCCGCAAGGGTGTGTTCGCCGGGGGGGACAACGTGAACGGCGCGGACCTGGTGGTGACGGCGCTGGCCGACGGCCGGCGGGCCGCGGAAGCCATCCACGGCTACCTGAAGAGCCTGTAGCCGATCCGTTCCACCCCCGAAGGTCGGGCTTCAGCCCGGCGGCAGCTCCAGGCTGTACCCGTAGTGGCTGCGCTTCCAGCCCAGGCGGCTGTAGAAGCGGTGGGCGCCGGCGCGGGCCGCGTTCGAGGTGAGGTCCAGCTTGTAGCAGCCGGCCCCGCGGGCGTATTCGGCGGCGGCGCGCATGAGGGCGGCGCCCACGCCACCGCGACGGGCAGCCGGATCGACCATTACCCCCTCGACGACTGCCGAGCGTGAGAGCTTGCGCCGGAAGTGCCGCAGGACCATCACGTGGGCCGTGCCGACGATGCGGCCGCCGTCCTCGGCGACGAGGATGCGCTGGTCGGGGTCGGCGAGTATCGAATCGTACAGGGCCCGCAACGCCGCCGGATCGTCGACCTTCGGCCCCTGGTACATGCTGTCGTCCATCTGGTCGAGCAGGGCCACCAGCGGCTGGAAGTCGTCGGGCCGGGCCTCGCGGACGGGAATGGGCGACACGCGACGGTCACCCTAGGCCGGCAGGTTCATCCCCGGCATCTGCAGCTGCTGCAAGGGCCTCACCATGATCTCGTTGATGTTGACCGTCTCGGGCTGGGAGACGGCGAACACCACGGCCGCGGCCACGTCCTCCGGGCGCAGGACGACGTTCTTGGCCACGGCTAGCACGCGGTCGATCATCTCCTGGGGGATCTGCTGGCCCGGCTGCACGCCCGCCTCCGCGGGGTCGATCCCGAACATGCGGGCGATGCCGTCCAGCTGCTCCTGGGTCATCATGCGGACGAGGCTGGTGGCGACGGCGCCGGGCATGACGGCGGTTACGCGGATGTTCTTGCCCTGGAGGGCGACGCGGAGGGATTCCGTGATGGCGCCGGCGGCGTGCTTGGAGGCGGCGTAGATGGGGCTGTCCGGTTCCGAGTAGCGGGCGGCGACGCTGGTCACGTTGACGATGTGGCCGCCTTTGCCCTGCATGACGCGGTAGGCCTCGCGGCAGCCGAGGGCGAGGCCGATGACGTTGGTGTCCATCGTCTCCCGCCAGCGGGCGACGTCGCCCTCGATGAGGTTGTCGAAGGGGTTGATGCCGGCGTTGTTGATCATGATGTCCAGCTTGCCGAACTCCTTGACGGCGCCGTCCACGAGGTCGCGCATCTGCTTCTCGTCGCGGACGTCCACCTGCTGAACGGAGGCCTTGCCGGAGTTGGCGGCGATCTCGTTGGCCGCTTCCTCCATCGGTCCGGCGGTGCGTCCGGCGAGGACGACGGCGGCGCTTTCGGCGCCGAGCGCCCTGGCAACGGCCAGGCCGATGCCGGAGCTGGCGCCGGTAACAATGGCGACCTTGTCCTGAAGCTTGCCCATGGTGTGTACTCCTTCTAGATGGGGCGTGGCCGAGCCTGATTATACTCCTACGTTGACGTACGCGTCACCGTCTGGGTTGCGAGGCCGCGCTCGTCCGGCGGTCGCATCCTGTTACTCTTCGCGCCAGCGCAGCTCGTAGATGCGGACGGGGTCATCGAAGCCGCGCAGCTCGGCGTCGCCGCGGTCGGCGAACATGAACCCCTTGCCGGCGACGAGCTGGCGGACGACGTCGGAGACCAGGATCTCGCCGCCTTCGGCCATGGCGGCGATGCGGGCGGCGGCGATGACGGCGGTGCCGAAAAGGTCCTGCTCCTCGGCGATGGGCTCGCCGGCGTTGAGGCCAATGCGGATGTGCAGGGGTTCGCTTGCCGCTTCCGCTCGTGGTGAGCCTGTCGAACCATGAGCGGGGCCTCGCCCTTCGACAGGCTCAGGGCGAGCGGGGAGGGAGGCGTTTCGCTCCGCGAAGGCGCGCTGCATGGCGGCGGCGCACTCCAGGGCGCGGGTGGCGGAGGAGAAGGAGGCCATGAAGCCGTCGCCCATGGTCTTGACCTCGGCGCCGCCGTGGGCGGCCAGCTGCTCGCGGACGAGGCGCTCGTGCTGGCGGATGAGGTCGCGGGCCCTGGCGTCGCCTAGGCGCTGGGTAAGCGCGGTGGAGCCTTCGATGTCGGTGAACAGTATGGTGGCCAGCCCGCCGGACGTGCCGCTGGAGAGAGCGGCGGCCGGGGCGCCGGTGCCCAGGAGGTCCTCCAGGGCGCGGATAAGGACGTCGAGGTCGATACCCGGCGTCTCCCAGTTACCCTCCAGCACGACGAGGCGGGAGTCCGCGATCCTCGAAGCCAGCAGGCGCGTCGTGTCCATGGTGGGGAAGGGTATCGAGGCGTGGTGCAACACAACAGTGGCTTGCGTAATCTGGGCCAGCAGCGGCGTCACGTCCACGCTGGCGATGGTGTCCATGAAGGCGATGGCCTGCTGCTGCTCCACGCACCCGCGCAGGAGCGCCGCCATCTCTCGGGCCTTCTCGCCCCCGGACCAGCCGAACAGCACCTGGGCCAGTGTCTCCGTGAACATATCCCAGTCGGCGTCCAGCATGGCCCGAAAGGCCTTGACCTGAGGAATGTCGAAGAACTCAGGGCCGCTCGGGTAGCCGTCAATCAGGGCCAGGTGGGACACTCGTTGCGGGTTCACAGCCGCGTACTGGACCGCCGCGAGCCCGGAGGACGTGGACGCCATCAGGGCGAAGGAATCGAGTTCCAGCCTGTCGGCGACGGCGGCGATGTCCAGAGCCTGGGCCTCCACCGAAAAGTCGCTAACGCCGCGTTCGGACATGCCGGAGCCGCGCGTGTCGAAGCAGACGACTCTCCAGCGCTCCAGCATCGGTTCATACCATTGCCGGTAGGTGGCGCGTTGCCACTCCATCTGGAGGTGTGTGAACGGGGCGCCCCGCATGTAGAGGATGGGTACGCCCTGGCCGAGGGACCAGTAGGCGATGCTGACGCCGTCTTCGGTCTGGGCGTACTGGATTCGGGGTTCCACGGCGGCACTATTGTACGTCAGGCACGAAGGCTGGTATATACTTGTCGAACCGCCGCGCACGGCCAAGATCGCGCGGCGTCCGGGCCCGTGTATGGAGGTCTTCATGCGTCTTCGTCGGCTCCTGGCCCCCCTTCTCATCGCGGCGCTACTGGCGTCCGCGGCGATAGCCTGCGACGGCGACGGCGATGGCGATGGCGGTAACGGCGGTGACGGCGGCGACGGCGCCGGAGCGACCGGTCCCCTTACGCCGGGGGAGCAGCCCCTGGACGTTAGCGGCTCGATAACCCTGCAGCTGATCGAGGCGGCGGCAAGCTCGGCGCCGGCGCTGGGGCAGCAGGCGCAGACCGTGGAGCTAGCCGGCACGGCGACGATCAACGCTGGGCCCGACGGCGCGGCTTTCGACGTTCCCGCGTTCTCGCTGAGCGGGGCGGTAACTGCGAACGGCGCCGACGCGCCGATAGAGCTTGTGGCCAGCGCCAACGCGGCGACAACCGGCGCGATCACCGGCCCGTCCGGGACGGCCGGCCTGCTGGCCTGGACGATGGACTTCAACTTCGACACGACGCTGTCCGGAGGAGCGGTGCGCAACGCGGCGCCGATTCCTCTGGCCGGGAGCCTCTCGGAGGCCAGCGGCCGCGTCGCGCAGGGATTACTGGCGACGTCCGACGAGTTCGCCGACGTGAACCTGGTCGACGAGCAGGGCGCAGCAGCGGCGTCCATCTCGGCCGTCTCCCTGTCGTTCGTGGACCCGACGCGGGGAGTGCCACCGGCGGCGGTGGCCGTCGATCTTCCCGGAGGGTTCGAGTACCTGGGCGCGTTCGGCGCCTCGCCGGCCGGCTTTGAGGCGGACAGGCACGAGGACGGCGCCGGCGGTCAGTTCTACGACGATTCGAGCGCGACGGCTGGGTTCATCCAGGGCGAGAACGACATCCTCAGCGTCGACGTCGCCAGGATGGACGTCACGGAGGACGCGGCGGAGATCCTGGACCTGCTCTACGGCTGCGGCCGTGGCTTCGACGCCTGGCTGACCGAGTGCAACAACCCGGACGAGCCATTCCCTTCCGGCGAGGTGTTCCTGGTCTCGATGGAGCTGGGCGCCCCCCCTCCCCAGCCCGGCAACCCGGTGCTGGATGATCACGCTTGCAGCTACACCATCGCCTTCGATGACGAAGGCGGAGACAACCTCGACGATCCCCAGGAGTATCCGGAGGACCTTCTGCGGGACACGGGCCTCTGGAGCGTAGCCGAGGTCGGCCTGGGCGAGGGTTACTCGAACCAATTCCGGCGGTTCGATCCGGGCTCCGCTGAAGGGGAGACCGTGAAGACGGCCAACACGCGCACGGTTGTGGCGCCCGGTGTCAACCGCGTGACCAGTATCATCCCGGTGAACGTTGTTGCGGGGGCCACGGGCCTGCGCGCCGTTGCCGAATGCCACGTGGAGGACCGGGACGCCTCCGGCTCGGGCGGGGACGTGCTGGGCGACGATCCTTCGCTGGCGGAGCTGCCGGGAGCGGACGCGACGATGGAAATCAGTGACATCGAGGCGTTGTGGTCGGGCGAGGCGGGGGAGCCGGGCAGCGTCAGCGCCGACCAGGCGCCGCCGGGCGACGCCAACTGCGACGGCTTCTCGAACGTCGCCGACGCGGCCTGGGTGATCGCCGAACTGTTGGAAGAGGGGCCGGAGACGGCCTGCCCGCTGGCGGCCGACGCCAACGGCGACGATCTCTACGACTTCGGCGACGCGGTGAAGATCATAACGCAGCGGTTCCTGGCCCCGCGCCTTTAGGCCGGGCTGCCCTAACCCGTCTTCGAGGCGACCTTTCCGAACCCGACGGGGAGGGCCGCCAGCCCGCGCAGTACGATGTTCTCCTTGTACTCCGGCTGCTCCACCAGCAGCTCAAGATCGTCGAAGCGGCGAACGAGGGTCGAGAGCGCTATCTGGCCCTCGACGCGGGCCAGGGGGGCGCCGAGGCAGTAGTGGATGCCGAACCCGAAGGCCAGGTGGCGGTCGTCGCCGCGAGTGATGTCGAACCTCTCCGGGTCCTCGAACTGGGCCGGGTCGCGGTTGGCGGCGCCGATGAGCGTGACCACCTGCTGGCCGCGGCGGAAGCGGACGCCGGCGACCTCCATCTCCTCCAGGGCAATGCGGCCGGTGTACTGGACGGGCGGGTCGTAGCGGAGCACCTCCTCCGTCGCGCTCCGGGCCAGGGAGGGGTCGTCGCGAAGGAGGCGGAGCTGGTCGGGGTGACGGAGGAGGGCGAGGGTGCCATTGCCGATGAGGTTGACCGTCGTCTCGTGTCCGGCGATGAGGATGAGGCGGGCGGTGGACAGCAGCTCCGCCTCCGTTAGCTTGTCGCCCTGCTCCTCGGCCGCGATCAGGGCGCTGAGCAGGTCCTCGCGGGGCTGGCGGCGGCGTTCGGCGATGAGCTTGAGGAACAGCTCGTCGAACCAGGCTATAGCCTTGCGGCGTCGCTCCATCACCTCGGGAGCGATGAACGGCTCGGGGTCCAGGGCGCGGGCCAGCTCACGCGACCACTCCCGGAACTCGGCGTGGTCGCCGGACGGTACGCCCATCATCTCGCAGATGACGATGACCGGCAGCGGGTAGGCCAGGTCCTCGATGATCTCCAGCGAGCCCTTCCCGGCGGCGGCGTCCAGCAGCTCGTCGACGATCGCCTGGATGCGAGGGCGGAGGGTCTCGACGACGCGGGGGGTGAACGCCTTGCTGACCAGGCTGCGGAGGCGGGTGTGGTCCGGCGGGTCGAGGAAGAGGAAGGGCCGGGCCTCACCGAGAATATCGTCCTCGATGGTCGCGATCGGCATGTACTCCGAGTTGCGGAAGTCGCTGCTCCAGCGGCGCTGGTCCTTGAGGACGGCCACGCAGTCGTCGTAGCGGCTGAACACGCGGGCGCCGAAGGAGGTCTCGTGGACGGGGTCCTCGGCCAGGAGGCGCCGGTATACGGGATAGGGGTCGATGCGAAAGCCGGGGTCGAGGGGGTTGAAGGCGATAGGTTCGGCCTGGGCCATGGCGCGCCTACCTTTCGGGCTAGGTCTGGCGATACTGGGTTTGCCGCAGACCAATCTTACACTACCTGCGGCGGGCCGGGTGCCCCCGCCGCCCCGGTCAGGGCTCGGCGGGGGCGCTGGCCGGTCGCTCCACGCTGCCGCGCCAGGAGAGGGCGGCCACGCCGCCGAGGACGAGCGCCACGCCGGCCCACTGCGGCGGCGACAGGCGCTCCGTGAACAGGATGGAGGCCCAGAGTACGGTGGTCATGGGCTGGAGCAGCAGCAGGACCGACGTCTCCAGCGCGGGGAGCCGGGGCAGGGCGACGGCGATGAGCAGCCAGCCCATGACCTGAGCGACGAGGGCGAGGGTCAGCAGCCAGCCGTGCTCCGGCCAGGAGGGCGTGAAGCTGAAGTCGGGGTCGAGGATGGCGAGGGCCAGCGAGCCGAGGGCGGCGCCGGCCGTCGCGTCGAGCAGCGGTCCGGCCGGCGGCGCCAGATCGCGGCTGGAGGCGCGGAAGACGAGGAGGAAGCCGGCATAGGAGAGGCCGGCGGCGACACCGAAGGCGACTCCGCCCAGGGGGTCGTCCCCGAAGGCGTCGTCGCGGCCGAGGCCGGAGATCAGCGCGACGCCCAGGAAGACGATGGGTATCGTGAGCAGGGCCAACCGGGTGGGCCGCTCGCGATAGAGGAGCCAGGCGATGAGGCCGACGAAGGCGACCTGGGTGTTGGCGAGTACGGTGGCCAGACCGGCGCCGATCAGGTCTATGGAGTGGTGCCAGAGGGTGAGGTCGACGGCGAGGAACAGGCCGGCGCCGGCGGCGACCAGACGCGTGGACGGGGAGCGAGGGTCGGAGGCCCGGCCGAGGAACCAGACGGCGAAAAGAACAGGAACGGCATAGGCGGTGCGAAAGAAGGCGGCGGTGCCGGGGGAGACGCCGGCCTGGCGAACGAGGATGGCGGAGAAGGAGATGCCGAGGATGCCGGCGAGGGCGAGGGTGTGTGTGAGGCGGCCCGAGAGCGTGTCGGCGGGGGCGGGAGAGAGTGGCTGGGCGGTCCCGGCGCGCGGTTCCATGGTGGGGCTATGGTATCGCACGCCTCGATGCGGGCGGCGAATCTCCGGAATATCGTCGCCGCAAGCGCGTTTGGGAGAAACGCAGCGCGTGCTGCCGCGTTGTAGTAAGTGGACACAGGTAGAATAGTCGCCGAGTTCCCCAGGGAAGCGGGCGAAGCACGACCGGTCGGTGAATCTCGCGCGAGCGAGTAGGGCAAGCCTTTCAGCCCGAACCGTTGAGCTAAGCCCGCAGGCGTAGGAAGGCCTCAGAGCTTCGAGTGGAGCGGGGCCTTTTTTGTTGCCCTCGCCAAGAGACGAAGGAGGAGGATGTGATGGTTAGAGAAGAGATGACCCGGCCCCAGGAGGGCGGAGTGCGGGAGAGCGCCTGCCCGCAGTGCGGCGGCGCAGTCACCGTCGAGCGCGGCGGCCTGGGGGCGCACACGACCTGCCTGCGTTGCGGCCACGTTGCCGGCAAGCAGGAGCGATCGATGTCGCTGTCGCAGGCGATACTGCTGTTCGCGGCGCGCGGGTAGGCTGGCGGGGCGGGCCCGGGGGGCTATCGCCCGTAGTCGCCGGTGAGCCGGGCGACGCCCAGGACGACGCCCTCCATGGCGTCCACGACATCCGACTTGACCGCGCTCGCGGCCGGCGTAATCTCCCTGTCGAGAGCGAAGATCGTGAAGGTGTAGGTGTGGGCGGGGCCCGCGGGTGGGCAGGGGCCGGAGTACCCCACGCTGCCGGCGTCGTTCAACCCCTGGGTCGCGCCGCTGTCCAGCTGCTCCGTTGCGGGGATGCCCTCGGGTAGCTCCGTCGCGGCGCCGGGCAGGTTGAACAGCAGCCAGTGGGTGAAGACACCGCCGGGGGCATCGGCGTCGTCCACGATCAGCGCGAACGCCTGCGTGCCCTCGGGCGCGCCGCTCCAGGCCAGCGGCGGCGAGGTGTTGTCGCCGTCACAGGTGTGAACGGCGGGGATCGCCTCTCCCTCCGCGAACGCGTCGCTGGTAATCGAGAAGGCCGTCGCCTCGCCCGCAGTCGGCGTTGCGGCTGCCGGCGTCCCGGCGTCCGGTGTCTCCTGGGTGGGCGCGTCCGCTGACTCCGTGCAGGCGGCCAGGAGCAGGGCCAGCAGCGCGGACGCGCAGAGGGTGACGATCATCCGGATCCGGTTCTCGATCACGGTAGCAGTCTACCCCGGCTCGCCCGTCCTGTGAAGGCGCTAGGCGTCGAGGTCGATCGCGACGAAGACGCCGTCGCGGACCCACTCGTGGTGGGCCTGAACGATCTTGCGCCGCGTGGGGAACCCCCAGTGCACGCTGGGGTAGTCGACGTAGTCGTAGGGCACGACGGTGTCGGCGTACAGTCGCGCCGCGTCGTCGCGCTCGGCGCCCGCGGCCAGCTCGCGGGCGGTGGCGGGGCGCGTGCGGCCGCCCAGCTTGACGCTGACGCGGGGCTGGGCGCGGACGTTGCGCAGCCAGTCCGAGCGCTCGCCGAGGATGGCGACGGCGTACAGCGTGCCGTCCTTGTCGATGGCGCGAACGGGTCGCCGCCGCGGCTTGCCGGAGCGTCGGCCGGTGACGGTGAGCAGGGCGAACCCCCTGGGCATTGGGAAGACCCGGAACGAAGGCGCGACGAAGATGTTGGAGAGCCGGTGGTAGAAGCGGCTGAGCATGAACGGGTTGGGCATGGGCGCAGGTCTCCTATTCGAGCAGGCGTTGCTGAAGCTGCTGCGGCGCCTCCAGCCCCAGGTGGCCGTAGGCGTGGCGAGTGGCCACGCGGCCGCGCGGCGTGCGCTGGAGGAAGCCGACCTGCATCAGGTAGGGCTCGTAGACGTCCATGATGGTGTCCGCCTCCTCGGAGATGGAGGCGGCGATGGTCTCGATGCCGACGGGGCCGCCGTCGTACTTCTCGATGATCGTGCGCAGGACCTTGTGGTCGACCTCGTCGAGGCCCAGCTCGTCGACGTCGAGGCGGGCCATGGCCTCGCGGGCGGCGTCGGCGGTGATGGTGCCGCTGCCGCGGACCTGCGCGTAGTCGCGGGCGCGACGGAGCAGCCGGTTGGCGACGCGGGGCGTGCCGCGGGAGCGGCGGGCGATCTCCCCGGAGCCCTCGTCGTCGAGGGGGACGTCGAGGATGGTCGCGGAGCGGCGGATGATGGTGGCGATGGCAGGTTCGTCGTAGAAGTCGAGCCGGTAGACGGCGCCGAAGCGGTCACGCAGGGGCGGGCTGAGCATCGCGTAGCGGGTCGTCGCGCCGACGAGGGTGAAGCGGGGCACGGAGAGGCGCACGCTGCGGGCGCCGGGCCCGCGCCCGAGGATGATGTCGAGCGCGAAGTCCTCCATGGCTGGGTAGAGCACCTCCTCGGCGGCGCGGGGCAGGCGGTGGATCTCGTCGATGAACAGGACGTCGTTCTCCTGCAGGTTCGTCAGGATGGACGCGAGGTCGCCGGCGCGCTCGATGGCGGGGCCGGAGGTGACGCGGACGGAGACGGCCATCTCGTGGGCGACGATGTGGGCGAGGGTAGTCTTGCCGAGGCCGGGGGGGCCGTACAGTAGCAGGTGGTCCAGGGGCTCGTCGCGGCCCTGGGCGGCGGCGACGGCTATCGACAGGTTGTCCTTGATCTTCTCCTGGCCGACGAACTCGTCGAAGCGGCGGGGCCGGAGGGTGGTGTCCAGGGCGATGTCGTCTTCCTGGATCTTGCCGGAGGTGAGCCGCGGGGTGGCTGCGTCCATATTGACTCGAATAGACGTGCTATTCGAACGCCATTATAGCGGGATGAGGGAGTATGTCCAAGCGGGCCGATTCCTTCGGATCCGGTAGTAGGGCTGCCGCGGTAGAGCTAGGGCGGACAGAAGCATCGCTTTGCCCTCCCCTCCAAGCAAATGGAATTCTGATGGCGAATCGTGGGGGAAGAGCTCCGTGGTCAGTACGGAGGCGATCTCCTCAACGTCGTCTTCCTCCTGGGTACCAGAGCCGGGGCAAGGCTAGTGTTTCTGTAGCTCTTTCAACGCGCGCCGATGGACCTTGGCCGTGATGCTGGCGGCCTTCCAACTCGGCTGCGGCCATCCTTACCGCTAGAAGCGGTGCGCTTACGAGAGGTTGCCGTGCTTCGCTTCGAACTCGGTGCCTTGCTTGCCATGGCTCCATCATCCTAGGAGAGGGAGGAACTGAGGTCAATCGTGTCGCTCCCCCCTACAACCCCCCCAGCGACAGCCGCTGCACGTACGACGGCGTCGCCCCCGTGGAGTAGCGCAGCTCCAGGGCGAGGACGCGGCGCTTCTCGGCGGCGAGGCCGGCGGCGGCGTCGGTCACGTCGATGACATCGTACAGCTCCTGGCCGCAGTTGACGGGGACGGTGATCGAGCCGTCCTCAGCGGCGAGGGCGGCCTCCCGCAGCAGCGCATCGCCGCGGTCCTGCGCCTGCGCGACCGTCGTCAGGTTGAGGTCGTGCACCTGGACCAGGCGGTCGTAGCCGGATTCGACGGCGGGCCAGTCCAGACGCTCCGCGAAGACGGCCGAGCCGAAGACTTGCGCGCGGTTCACCGCCGCCGCCAGCTCTCGATACCTCCCGCCCAGCAGCGCGTGGTCGGCGCCGTAGGCGTACACGGACGACTCGGTCGAAAGCGGCTCCTTGAGGAAAGCGAACTCGCCGCGGATGAGGATGACGTCGGGCACGATGTCCAGCAGCCGCTGGACGGCGGTCAGCCCGGATTCGCCCGGGTGGAGGGTGAAGGCCGGGAACAGGTTCACGGAGTCGGCGCTGCCGCCGAGGGCGCTGAACTCCAGCCCGGCGCGGGCGAACAGGAACTGGAGGATAGCGAAGACGCTCTTCTCGCCGGCGGCCCAGGCGTACTGGCGACGCGCCCGCCAGCCGGCCAGCAGCCCCCAGGCGTCGCGGCCGTGCAGGACGACGCTGCCCTCGCCGTCACCGGAGACGCGCTCGACGCCCTCGATCCAGAAGGCGGGACCGAACGACGACTCGGGGCCGTCGGCGGTGACGTAGCCGGGGCTGACCCGCACCTCCGCGCCCGACTTCAGCAGCGGCTCGTCGGTGTAGCGGCCGTCCTCGTTGCGGAGGACGATGCGCATCGACCCGCCGGCGGGCGGCGGCCGGTCGTCGACCGTCGCCTCGAGGACGTCGGCGGTGAGGTCCAGCGGGTCGCCGGTCAGGGGCGACGTCCAGACGCCGGAGGGTGCGCAGAGCCAGGCGGCGGTCGCGCTGTGGGCGATCGCCAGGCCGTACTCGGTCGTGAAGTCGAAGGGGACGGGCTCGCGCCAGAGGTTGTCGGCGTATCCGGCGGTGGCGGGCGAGTAGCCGTGGTAAGCGCGGGCGTAGGCCTGGCTGCCGGCGTACTTCTCGACGACGGTGAGGCGGTGGGTGTCGGGCCGGCCCAGGAACGGCGCCCGATAGGTCAGCGACGACCCGGCGCTGGCCCGCATCACCTCGCGCAGGGGCGACCAGGTGTCCGGCGCCTGCAGGAAGCCGTCGCCGTAGATGACCGACCACAGGAAGGCGTCGCCGGCCGCGTCCTCGCCCGCCACGAGCGCGTTGAAGTCGGCCGTGTAGCGGCAGGCCAGGCCGCTGACAGCGGCCACGCTGTTCGACCACGCCGCCGCACTGCCCCAGACGCCGCTCGTGCGCTTCAGCCGGTACACCGTGGCGCCGGCGGAGTACAGCAGCAGGGCGTCGCCGTTCGATTTCATGGCGGCGGCGAGCCAGGTGACGTCGGAGGGGGCGGTGACGAGCGTTACGGGCGAGCCGAGGGTGGCCCCGTTGTCCGTGCTCTCGCGCAGGCGGACCTTCTTCGTGTCGGTGTCGACGTGGAACAGCAGCACGTTCGACCCGACGCTGGCCAGCGCCGTGTCGCCGCTGCCGACGGCGCCCAGGTCCGACCACGTCGCGTAGTCGCTGCCCGGGCCGGGGCTGGTCACCCGCTGGTAGTACAGGTGGCCGCCCGTCACCCGCGACCGCAGCAGCGAGCCGTCCCCCGGCATCGTCGCGGCGTGGTAGCCGTCCGGCTCGGAGCCGCTGTACAGCCGCTGGAACGCCAGCCGCCGTATCCCGCCGATGCGGTCGTCGACGGTGACGCGGAGGTAGGGGGTGGCGGAGGGGCTGCGCTGGGCGTCGAGGAGGGCGGCGGAGAGGGAGCGCATAGCGCAAGGGATGGTAGGCGACGCGCGGCGTCAGGTGGAAGGGGGTGGTGGCAGGGGGAGGGGGCGGGGGGGCCCCGCGGCTGCTTGCTCGCGCCGAGCCTCACGAATAGCTTGGGCGATACGAGATACAACTCGCTTGCCGCGTCGTTGGAAGCCAAGCTCCTCCATAACCTCGCCCATAAGTTCATCCTCAGTTCGGAGTATTCCGTCGGACTCGATCCAGCGAACTAGCCGCACGAGCTCCGACAGCGAATAGTTCTGAACTGATTGCCACCTGTAGGTTCGCGGTCTGGGGCCATTCCTTGACCTCTGAGCCAACGGGGCTGGCGCATGGCCAGCTTCACGCTCGGACGCCTCTCGGCGCTTGGGGATCGGGGGAGCATTGACCGCATCAGCTGCGAGAGCATCCCCATACGCCGAGAGCACTTTCTTTACGGCTGATTCCTTGTTAGCAAACCAGTCGCCGGACCAAATGCGGCAGAATCGCCATCCCAGGCGCTCCAACTGTTCCTGGCGCAGCCTATCTCTGTCGCGAGCGCTCTGCGATGAATGATAGGTCGCCCCGTCGCACTCAAGGGCGAGTACATAGTCACCGGGGCGTTCCGGATGTTGAACTGCGAAGTCGATCCAGTAACCGGAGGTGCCATACTGCGGTACCAATCTCAGCCCGTGGCGTGTGAGAGTATCTCTAACATCGGCCTCGAAGGGGTTCAGGGCAGGCTTCTCCATCACACGGTCACCGAGATTCTGCCCGAGCGACTCCATGTATTGGAGATAGTCTCGGAGCAGCTTAACGCCCTCGGCGTCTGACCGGCCGGGTGCCATGTCGTGTGCGGAGAACGATGAAACGAGGGTCATTCGGTTCTTGGCACGGGTTACCGCGACGTTCAGCCGGCGCTCGCCGCCTTCCTGTAGCAGTGGGCCGAAGTGATAGGGCAAGTCGCCTCGGGCGTTCTTCCCATAGCCGACAGTAAGGATGATCGCGTCCCGCTCGTCTCCCTGAACACGCTCGAGGTTTTTAATGAAAAAACGCTCCTCACGCTCCGGGTCGAGAACGTCGGACAGCTCCTCCTCCAAATTTGGATCGTCACGAAGACGTTGCAGTAGAGCCTCCTCGATGCGATTCGCGTGCTTAATCCCCATGGCGATTACGCCCAACGATTCGGCCTGGCGGGCGCGGAAGTGTTCGACAATTAGATCCACCACAGTGTTCACCTCCGGTGCCGGGCTGTTCGTATCGGTGGCGGGGTCCCACGGTGCCAGTACGTGACCAAGGACCTCCTCGCCACCCCGCGAGCCAGGGAATGTGGTGAGCATCCGGTCGTAGATGTGAGCATTCGAGAAAGCGATTAGGCGCTCGTCTCGGCTTCGATAATGCCATTGCAGCATCCGCGGACGGAGAAGGTCGGCGAGGGCGTCGAGGATGGACTCGAATCCCTTGGTTCCAGCGACGATAGGTACGTTGAGTTCGTCATCGTCCGGTTCCTCGTCCTCCGGCCCTTCCGCAACAAAGAACGCGCTGGGAGGCAATTGCCTTTCATCACCAGCGACGACCAACTGTCGCCCCCTCAGTATGGACGAGATGGCATCAGCCGGAGTTATCTGCGAGGCTTCGTCAAAGATAACGACATCAAATGCTGCCTTCGTTGGTAGGAGCTGACTCACCACTAGCGGGCTCATGGCCCAACACGGCTTCAGTGCTAGGAGCACGTCACCCGCAGAGCGAATCAGTTCGCGAATTGGAAGGTGCCTTCGTTTGAGACGAGCCTGGCGACGAACGATCTCATCTTGCTCACCATATGCACTTCGAGCGGCGACAGCATTCTCGGCACAGATCCTCCTGATGCGTCCGGGTGTGGCATCGATGTGGGATCGGTCCTCCAGCCTAAAATCCGCGACCGTCTTGTCGTGCGCATCCGGGATAAAACCCCCAATATGCCTATCATTCAAAGAGATGTGATCGAGTATCGAATGCAACCAGGAAAACCGGAAGCGCTCAACCCAGTCTTGACCGCTGCCCTCCATCTCCTCTAGGAATTCGTCGAGACCTGCTTCGCTGAGCGAAGCTCGCAGGCGTTTCAAGTCTGGGAGGTTCACGAGGGTCGCCCGGTCGGCTAGCAGAGCCTGGAGCCGAACTTCCAAACTGGAGGGCGGAAGGTCGCACAGGCCGCTCAGCCCCACCCATCTCTCCACGGCCTCCAGCGCATCCCTCAGTTCATCAAACGTCGTGTTCACGGCATCGAGATCGTCCGGTACAGAAGGTTGACTGGTCGTGCTAAACGACCGCCATGCTCGTAACTGATCTCGGGCGCGCTCACAGCGGTCCAGCAGTTCTTTGTCACTTGCCTTCACGGCCTCGCGCAGCTGTTGCACTAGCGTCCGACGTGCCCGCCGGTAATCAGCTGATGTCAGGGATGCCCATGCCCGAGACAGCCTGCCAGTGTGCGCTGGCGCGAGTGCCTTGCACAAGTCGTCAAGATCGTGTTCAAAGACAGCTGACGTGAACAACCTGAGCGTTTTGCCGACTTCATCGAGCAGATCGAGTCTCGGTTCCCAGTCATTCAGTGATGGCGGTTCTTGAAAGCTAGTTTCAGCAACTGTCGACCGAAATAATTGGGAAGCCCGCGGCAGGAGCACTTGGCGCGACGTCCTGACCTGCTCATAGGCCTCAGCTACATCCCGGTTTGAGGCGACCGTTGAGGTTGCCCACGGGCTCAATTCTAAATGGGGTCCACCTAGATGGACGTATTCTTCGATCTCTTCTTGTAGCCGACGGGCTGACTCCTCAGTGAGTGACGTCAAGGCTTCCCCGACAAACCTCGTTTCACATCTCGATCGCTCCAGGTTCATCAGCTGGACGCGAACCTGATATGCCGATAAGCCCCACGGCTCTCTCACGTCGTGCAGAGCTGCGGCGTATCGGTTGAGCCCCTCCCGGTGTCGGTCCAGCCTACGATGCTCATCCGCGTTGTCCACCGGAGGAGTCATAGGGATGGAGTCGAGCGCTCGTCCGATGGATTGAGCGAATTCACGCCGCGAGCCGAGCCCGCCATGAAGGTCCACGACTAAATCGTCGAGCTTCTCATGCCGCAGTCGTTTGAGGACGGCTTCGATGGCTGCGCGCTTCTCAGCGACGAACAGTGTCCTCTTTCCTTGGGCTGCAAGCGACCCAATGAGGTTCGCGATGGTCTGGCTCTTTCCGGTTCCGGGAGGGCCCCTAATGATCAGATTGGCGCCCGCGATGACGGCATTGATCGCGTAACTCTGTGAAGCATCCGCATCAAGGATCAGAAACTCACTCTGAGAGGGAACAATGTCGGGGGAAGGAACAGATTCTGGCTCAGGCGAGGCAGATCGGGCTGCCTCCCGTGCATCCTCGTCGCCCGCGATCGCAGCGATCAGGTCATGCGCAACAATATCCTCAAAGGCTCCCTCGAGATCTCGAACCATTGGCAGCTTTGTGTAGGCGAAGTTCGCCAACACGAGGCGCGGCTCGACGCTGAAGCCAGGCACGCTGTTCGCCTCTCGGGCGATCCACTCGTACGCTTCGTTGAGTTCCCACGTCTCATCAATCGAGCCCTCTATACGCTCGAACAAGTACTCCTGATCTACCTCGCACTCGAACTCGACTCGAAGAACATGCACAAGGACTGAGCTAACCTCCATGTCCTCCAGCAAGGTGAGCTCGAAGTCCTCCTGTGCAGCGCCCACGGGATGTAGTGAGGCACGTCTGATGAGAACCGGGGCGCGGGGCTGCCATGTCGACTTAGGGTTGTGCCACGTCGCTAGACCACAAGCGAGCGACAGCGTCTCGATACCCCGCTCTTCAAAGTTCTCTGACGCCTTCTTGAAGATCGTTCGCACTCGGCTCAGGGCATTCTCCCGGTCTTCATCACCAGGAATAAGAGCCGATATCCTGGTCGTCTTTCCCTCAAGAAGCTTTGACAGCGCGGCTTTTTCCGCGACCGTCAAGTCGAGTGTTCCGCGCTTGAGGTCGCGGTAGTTTAGCATGTTGTTGCGGCCTCCGAGATCGATTAGATTGTGGGTCCACTCTCTGACAGCGCGGTGAACTAAAGCCACCCGCCGCTCAGAGAAGCCGGCTACCGAATCCGGCAGCTTGATTCCCTCGCGTACCGCCTCTTCCTGGAGAACGTCCTGCGCATCAGCCCGTTCTGAGTTATCGTCCGGCGATCGGGCACTCCAATCGCGCATCTCAAACCGACCCTCCAGACCGGAATCATTCGGCCAGGGCTGCACCCAACCCCATCAGCTATCCATGCGGGCGCCGCGCGGGGTGCCTGAATGATACACGTGCAGTTGCAGTTGTCAACTCTCTGCCAGATGCCCCTACGAGAAATAGCACAAAGTTTCTATTCTCAACTCCATAGCGGTCCCCCCGGGTTGCAGAAAGACTAAGGAGGTTCGAAAATGCCCCTCACCCTAGCCGAAGCTGCCAAGCTGTCCAACGATATCCTCGTTGTGGGCGTCGTCGAGACCATCATCAAGGACTCGCCCATCCTGCAGCGGCTGCCGTTCATCGAGATCGTCGGCAACGGGCTCACCTACAACCGCGAGGCGACGGCGCCCTCGGCTGCCTTCTTCGACGTGGGCGACTCCTGGACGGAGTCGACGCCCACGTTCGCCCAGATAACCGCCAACCTCAAGATCATGGGCGGTGACGCCGACATCGACAACTTCCTCATCGCCACCCGCTCCAACCTGCAGGACCTGGAGACGGCGGTCGTGCAGCTGAAGGCCAAGGCCGTCCAGCAGCTGTTCGAGCAGACGTTCGTCACCGGCGACGTGGCCGGCAACCCGAAGTCGTTCGACGGGCTGGACAAGCTGACCGACCCGGCGCAACAGCTGACGATGGGCGTCAACGGCGGCTCGCTGACCCTGGACAAGCTGGACGAGCTCATCGACGAGGTGCAGGGCGGCAAGCCGGAGCTTCTGCTGATGAGCCGTCGCTCGCGGCGCATCGTCAACAAGCTGGCGCGGACGTCGGGGTCGTTCCTGGAGGCCGACCGCGACGAGTTCGGGCAGATGCTGCAGTTCTACGACGGCATCCCCATCGGCGTGTCCGACTACATCTCGGACGCCCAGACGGTAGGCACGAGCACGGACTGCTCGGTGATCTACGCGTTCCAGGTCGGCGAAGGCGGTCTCGTCGGCCTCACGGCGCCGGGCGGCCTCGGCGTGGAGCGAGTGGGCTCGCTGGAGGCCAAGGACGCCACGCGGACGCGGATCAAGTGGTACTCGTCGCTGGCGCTGTTCAACACCGTGAAGCTGGCGCGGCTGATAGGTGTTCGCCCCTAGCGTCGTAGGGCCGGCCCGGCCCGCTCGTCCTGAGCCTGTCGAAGGATCGGGCCGGCCCTGCCTCTGCGCACCAAGAAACGGTCATGCCAGAAATCAGACGAGCAACAGTAAAGTCGTACGACGCGGGCTCGCACAAGGCCTCAGTGCAGATCGCCGGATCGCTGGGGGTGTGGCTGGACGGCGTGCCGGTGGCCACGGACGTGCCGGCGGCCGACGTGGTGGCGGGACGGTCGTGCTCCGTGCTGTTCCTGGACGAGCACAACCCGGCGGATGCGGTCGTGCTGGAGGTGCACGGGGCGCTGCCCTCGGGCGGCGGCGGTGGCGGGTCGAAGATACAGGACGCGGACGCCGACACCTCCGTCGACACCGAGCAGTCCGCGGACGAGGACAAGGTCCGCGTGAAAGTGGCGGGGACGGAGCGGGCCTTGTTCCAGACCGCGCTGCCGCACATCGTCCTGAGCGGCAACGTCAACATCCCCAACACCCTGGGCGTCGGCAAGCTTCCCGTCACCAACATCGCCCTCGACGTCCAGATCGGCGGGACCTTCTCGTCGGGCAACGTCGGCGTCATCCAGGCCCAACCGTCGGGGCTCACGCTCAGCGGGAACACGCAGGCCATGTTCGGCGTGGTTGGCGCCCCGCTGGGCACCGTGGGGGCTGGCACCACCGGCCAGACCTGGGACGCCCTGAGCTACGCTCTCGTCATCGCCGGCGGCAGCGGCGCGACGGTCTCCCGCGAGGCCGGGATCATGGTCCGCGTCGGGCTGCTTAACTTCACCGGCACCGTTACCGACATGATGGGCGGCTATATCCAGGCCCCGTTCTACGCCGCCCCCTCGTCGACGACGACGCTCTCGACCGGTCTGCGCATCGGTGACAGCGCCCCCTCCAACCGCATCGCCGACGCCTACGGCCTGCGCATCGACGACCTCACGGCCAACACCGGCTTCCGCCGTGTCATCGAGGCCGGCGGCACGATCGGCTCGCTGCCCAACCTTCGCGTGGAGGCCAACGCGCCGACCAACCCGGGCGCGGACAGGGGACGAAGCCGTGTCCTGGCGACCTTCAACGAGAACGGGGTCAGCACGCTTCGTCGCCACGAGTGGAAGGACTTCGGCACTCTGGCCGCCGGCGACAGGATCATGGTAGCGGTGTAGGAGGAGATTCGATGCCCGAGTTCACGATAGAGCTCAGCGACAAGGCGGCGGCCAAGCTGCAGGCCGAAGTGAACCGCGCCAACGCGGCGAACGGCGCCAGCCTGGACCTGCTGGCCTGGATGGAGCTGCACCTGAAGGAGATCGCCATCGCCGGGGACATGGCTTCGGCGGTGGAGCGGCTACGCAAGGAGGCGGAGGACGAGGCGAGCAACTCGCTGGCCCTGGCGGCGCGGTCGGAGCGCGAGCGGTTGCTGCAGGAGCTGTAGGAGGACGAGATGGACCTGGACGAGATGCGGGACCGCGTTCGCGCGGATTTGCACGACGAGGACGCGACCAACGAGCGCTGGACGGACTCCGAGCTGGACCGGCACATCCAGCGGGCGGTGCGGGACTTCAGCCTGTCGCTGCCGCTGGAGGCCAAGGCGGCGCTGAGCACGACGGCGGGGAGCCGTGACGTCTCGATCGCCGGGCTGGCCGACCTTGTAGCGGTGGAGGCGGTGGAGTACCCGCTGGGGGAGTACCCGCCCTCGTACGTGCGGTACTCGGTGTGGCTGTCCACGCTGACGCTGCTGATCGAGTCGACGCCGGCGGAGGTGGAGGGCGTCAACGTGTACTACACGAAGCTGCACACGCTGGACGGGTCCAGCTCGACGCTGCCGTCGCGCCTGGAGGACGTGGTGGCGACCGGCGCGGGGGCGTACGCGGCGCTGGAGTGGTCGTCGTTCGCGACGAACCGGGTGAACGTGGGCGGGAAGGACGTCTGGCGCGATTACCTGGCCTGGGGCCAGGAGCGGCTCGCGCAGTTCCAGCAGGCGCTGGCCGAGCACGGGCGTCGCAACGCCGTTCGCGTCCGGCAGCTGTACGGCCCGGCGACCACGCCGGTGGACCAGTCGACGGTTACTGGGCCGTAGTGGCGGGGCGGCCGTCCGGCCACATAGTAACGGTTAGCGCGTCTCGGCGTTATACCATCGGCGCTTTCTGAGTCTCATCGCCGCACCCCCGCGACTACATGGGCTTGGGAGCGCCTCTTCCTTTGGTGCGGGTGCGGCAGCTGTACGGCCCGGCGACGACGCCCGGTGGGCCAGTCCACGGTCACGGGGCCGGGGTAGCGTGCGCTGCGAATCGTGCAAACGTAGGGCAGGGCCCGGCCCTGCCCGGTCGAGGCTGGGGCCTCGACCCACGGGAGTGAGGAAGGCTCTACCGCGGGCGCCGGCCTTGATTCGCTACTCGGCGGGAGCGGAGGGCTGCTCCGGCGGCGGGACCGCCGGCGGGGGCGCGGGCGCGGCCATGGGCTTGCCGTAGGCTATGGACATGTCCAGCAGTTCCGAGAGGTCGAAGACCTGCACGCCCTTCGCGGCGGCGGCGGGGACGGAGCCCACGCCCTCCTCGAACATCTGCATGCAGAAGGGGCAGGCCACGGCGATGATGTCGGCGTCGGTCTCGAACGCCTCCTCGGTGCGGGCGTGGTTGATGCGCTTGCCGCCGGACTCCTCGACCCACATGTGAGCGCCGCCGGCGCCGCAGCAGAACGTCCCCTTCTTGCAGCGCGGCATCTCCGTCTGTTTGGCGCCGGTGGCGGCGACGACGCGTCGCGGCTCGTCGATGATGTCGTTGTGGCGGGCGATGTAGCAGGGGTCGTGGTACGTCGCCGTCTTGCTCGATAGGCCGTTCGAGGAGTCGGGTCGCAGCTTGCCCTGGGCGATCAGCTGCTCCAGGAAGACGGCGTGGTGGATGACCTCGAACTTGCCGCCGAACTGGGGGTACTCGTGCTGCATGGTGTTGAAGCAGTGCGGGCACATCGTCAGGACCTTCTGGACGCCCTTCGTCTTGAAGGCCTCGATGTTGGCCTCCGCCTGCATCTGGTACAGGTACTCGTTACCCAGACGCCGGGCGGGGTCGCCGGAGCAGCCCTCCTCGCCGGCCAGGACGCCGAAGCTGACGCCGGCCTCCAGCAGCAGGCGGGTGGTGGCCTGGGTGACCTTGACGTTGCGCTCCTGGAGGGCGCCGGAGCAGCCGACCCAGAACAGGTACTCCTGTGAGCCGTCGAAAATGGGGATATCGACGCCCGCGGCGGCCATCTCCTCGATCCAGCTGGTGCGGGTGAGCTGGGCGCCGCGCCAGGGGTGGCCGCGCTGCTCCAGTTGCATGAGGGTGGCCTGGGCCGTCTCCGGCATGCGCGATTCTTCCATCACCAGGTAGCGGCGCATGTCCATGATCGTGGGGACGTGCTCGATGAAGACGGGGCACTCGTACATGCAGGCGCCGCAGGTGACGCAGTCCCAGATCGGCTCGAAGCCGACGCCGTCGATGAGGGGCGTGGGCTGCTCGGGCCGGTGGGTGGAGGGTGACAGGGCGGGGACCTGCTCCTCGAGGAGGTGGCGGATATCGACGATGATCTCCTTGGGGGAGAGGGTCTTGCCGGTGATGTTCGCCGGGCAGGCGGCGGTGCAGCGGCCGCACTCGGTACAGGTGTAGGAGTCCAGCATCTGCTTCCAGTTGAACTGCTCCAGCTTGCCGGCGCCGAAGCTCTCAGCGGACTCGAAGTCCTTGATCGGGTGCAGGACGCCGCTGGGCTGGAGGGAGCGGAAGAAGACGTTAGGGACGATGGTCAGGACGTGGGAGTGCTTGGAGTAGGGGAGGTAGACGAGGAAGGTGAGGAAGGTGAGGAGGTGCTGGTACCAGAAGACGGTGTGGAACGCCTCCATGCTCTCGCCGCTGAAGCCGATCTCCTTCCAGAACTCGGCGAGGCCGTAGGCCAGGAACGACGCCTCGGCGTTCTCAGGGTCGAAGAGGACGATCTCGGCGCTGTTGGTGAAGATGTCGGTGACCATGAGCCAGAAGATGAGGCCGAGGATGATCCAGGCGTCGTAGTTCAAAGTCAGGCGGGACGGTCGGACGAAGAACCGCTGGTAGGCGGCCATCAGCACGCCGACGATGACCAGAAGGTTGAACACGTCCATCACCGGTCGCAGCCCTATGGTGTAGACGTCGCCGAGGAGGTGCTCCAGGCTGACGTCGTGATCGATGCCGTTGAGCAGGAAGTTGACGGTGCGGATCTGCAGGGCGACGAACCCCCAGAAGATCAGCGAGTGGAGGACGCCGGAGTACCAGTACCTGGGCCGGGTGACGCGGGCGTTGCCCAGCACCCAGGGTATGAGGCCGATGGTGCGGACGATGGGGTCTGTGAACCGGTTGACCCACTGGCCGCGGGCGAACCAGCGGAAGCGGATGCCGGCGGAGTAGAGGAAGAAGGCTACGAATCCGAAGAAGAAGAGGGCGAAGAAGACGTTGCCGGGAAACTCGGTTGATGGCGCCATTGAGCCTCGATTTATACAGGTTCGCTAGCCGAAATCCGACCCTATGATAGCGGGGGCCCAATCACCGGTCAAACCAAAAGATGCATCGTGACCGGGTCCACGGCAGCCGCTATAATCGACGGGCCATGGCAGTGGAGATACGCCCCGTCAGCGAAGAGGAACGCCCTCGCGCGCAGGTCATCCTCTCCTACGCGTTCACCGGCGACCGCTCGGACGACATGCACGAGCGGACGGGCTACCTGGACCAGTTCGGGCAGGCCTACGGTCTGTACGAGGATGGCGAGATGGTGGCCTGCCTGACCGTGTTCCGGCTGCGAATGTTCCTCCAGGGAGCGTCGCTACCGCTGGGCGGTGTCGTGGGTGTTGCCTGCCTGCCGGAGCACCGGCGCAAGGGGTACGTGGGGCAGCTGTTACGTTACGCCCTGGAGCGGATGCGCGAGGACGGCCAGCCGCTTTCGGCGCTGCACACGCCGCACCCCTCGCTGTACCGCCGCTACGGCTGGATGTTCGCCTCGGACGCGGTGCTGCACAAGTTCCGGCCCAAGGAGATCGCGCCGATCAGCGCGGCCCGCCCGAAGGGGAGCGCACAGCGGCTGACGGAGGAGGACTGGCCGGCGGTGGCGGAGCTGTACAAACGGTTCGCGGCCCCGCGCAACGGCTACCTGGACCGCGACGAGGGCTGGTGGCGGGAGGCGTTCTTCCGCCGTATCT
The DNA here is from genome assembly GCA_040877915.1 of Dehalococcoidia bacterium. Taxonomy (GTDB): domain Bacteria; phylum Chloroflexota; class Dehalococcoidia; order SM23-28-2; family RBG-16-64-32; genus JBBDNA01. The sequence continues at coordinate 46,822 of JBBDNA010000008.1, read as the reverse complement.
ACGACGAGAAGCGCGTCCCGAACGACGTGGCGATGTGGTCGGGCGAGGACGGCGAGCCGCGGGGGTACATCGTCTACCGGACGTTCAACGAAAACGCCCCGATAGGCGAGTCCGGCGGCAGGGTTCACGTGGAGGAGTTCGTCGCCCTGGACGGGGACGCCCACGAGGGGCTGCTGCGCTACCTGCTGTCGCACGACCTGGCGCGGGAGATCACGATGTGGGCGCCAGGTAACTCGCCGCTGACGCTGACGGTCGACGAGCCGTGGAACGTGAAGCGAGAGCAATTCTACGGCTTCATGCTGCGGATCGTGGATATCGAAGCCGCGATGGGGCAACGGCCGCCGTCTGCGGACGCGCCGGAGGGGGCGTTCACGGTAGCGATCTCGGACGCGGCGGCGCCCTGGAACCAGGGGACGTGGCGGATCGAGTGCGCGGGCGGGAAGCTGAGCGCGGCGAAGACGACCGGCGCGGCCGGCCTCTCGACCGACGCGGCGGCGTTCGCGGCGATGTACAACGGCTACCTGCGGCCCAGCGAGGCGGTGCGCTCCGGCCTGGCCCAGGGAGAGGGCGCGGAGGCGGTGGCGCTGGCCGACCGGATACTGGGCGTGGACCATCCGCCGTACCCATCGGAGCTGTTCTAGCCCGTATCGCTTCCGGAATCGCGCCGCAGGGCGTAGAATACTGGCGCAAACCAGCCCCGTATTCCGAAGGAGGTCCCCGTGCCCACATACGTCGTTCTCTACAAGTTCACAGACCAGGGCCTGAAGAGCATCAAGGACACCGTCCGCCGCGCCAAGGAGGTGCGGGCGGAGAACGAGAAGCGAGGGTTCAAGGTTGTCGGCACGTACTGGACGCAGGGCCAGTACGACATCGTCTCGATCGTGGAGGCGCCGAGCGAGGACGCGATGCTGGCCGGGCTGTTCAACATCGCGGCGACGGGCAACGTGCACAGCCAGACGCTGAGGGCGCACACGGAGTCGGAGATGGAGAAGGCGCTAGGGGGCGCCTAGCCAGGCCTATCCGGCCGGTGCAACGGCGACGACCTGTGGTCGTCTCGGCGGTCCCGCCAGCGATCCGTTCGCACTGAGCTTGTCGAAGTGTTTCGTCGATACCTGCGAACGCGAAAGCTGCAGGCTATGTGAAAAACGGTCGTGATCACGACGCGCCGGCGAAGCCCTTCGACTCGCCTTCTGTCCGCCTCATGCTGACAGAGGGCGGCTCAGGGCGAGCGGGCTGGGCCAGCCAAGATCGAGATAGTTACCGGCATATCTTGACGATGGTGGGGCCAACGCGGTCTATCGCCGCTCACGCTGAGCCAGTAGAACCATGAGCGGGGTCTTGCCGCGCGCTAGTCTCCCAGCCAGAGGTCGATCGGGCGGCGGGCGTCCGTCTCGAAGGGGAGCGAGACGTGGCGGCCCGTGCGCGCCGAGCGGTAGGCTGCGCAGATGATCTCCATGACGGCGCGGCCGTCCTCGCCGGTCAGGAGTGGACGCTCGCCCTCGCGGACGCACTGGACGAAGTGCGCCATCTCCGCCTGGAAGCCCTCCGACCAGACCTCCTCGAAGCCGCTGAAGGTCCAGCCTCGCGTGCCGGACGACTTCTCCATCGCGAAGCCGTAGCCGGGCTCGCTATACGTCGTCAGCGCCGAGCCGCGAGAGAGATCGGCGATTGTGAGCCCCTTCGTGCCGTAGACCTCGGCGCGGTCGTCCAGGCCGCCGGGCCGGGCCCAGGAGTTCTCGGCCAGGCCGATGCCGCCGCCGGCGAAACGCATGGTAACCAGCGAGTGGTCGTCGCCCTTCGTGAGCCCGCCGTGGACGAAGGTGCCGAGTTCAGCTGACACGGACTCGACGCGGGCGTTGCCGAACAGCCAGCGGCAGACGGCGATGGAGTGGCAGCCCATGTCCATGAGGACGCCGCCGCCGGAGCGCTCCACGTCCCAGAACCAGGGCGAGTGCGGGCCGTTATGGCATTCGAGCTGCCGGACGTAGTAGACGTCGCCCAGCGCTCCCTCCTCGGCCAGCTGCCTGGCGCGGACGTACTTGGGGGCGAAGCAGAGGTTCTCGCCGTACATGAGGATGACGTTCGCTTCGCGGCAGGCCTGGATCATGGCGTCGCACTGGGAGAGGTTGACGGCCAGCGGCTTGTCGACGAGGACGTGCTTGCCGGCGGCGGCGGCGGCGCGGGTCACCTCAAAGTGGAGGTCGTTGGGACAGGCCACGGTGATAGCGTCGACGAGGTCGCCGACGAGCATGTCGCGGTAGTCGATGAAGGCGTGGGGGATGCCGAAGGTGCGGGCGAAGACGAAAGCGTGCTCGGCAGAGGGGGAGGCGGCGGCGACGACCTCGGCGTCGGGCGCCTGCTGCAGGGCCTGGGCGTGCAGGCTGGCCACGAACCCTGAACCGACGATGCCGACGCGCGTGGTCATGTCTCCTCTACAAAATAGCGCATCGTGACCTGCACGGGGCTGAAGCGGAGGGTCATCTCGCGTACGCCTCCGTTACCTTGCCTATGGCGTGGACGTAGTCGTCGAGGTCGGCGGTAGTGACGGTGGGGTGGACGAGGAGCGCGAACAGCTCGCCGGAGAGGCGCTCGGCGGTGGGGCAGGGGATGCCGTCATAGCCCCTGAACACGGGCTGGTGGGGCAGCGGCGTGGGGTAGCGACGGGAGACCGGTACCCCCTCGGCGGCGACGGCGGACACGAACCGCTCGATGCCGACGGAGAGGGTGTCGTAGCGCAGGCGGCAGACGTACTTGTAGTAGCTGTGAGTGGCGTAGGGGGCGACGTACGACGGCTCGACGGCGTCGAGCTCCCCCAGGCGCTCCGATAGGTAGGCGGCGTTGCGGCGTCGCGCCTCCAGGTACTCGTCGAGGCGGCGCAGCTGGACGAGGCCGGTGGCCGCCTGCATCGAGGTCATGCGGTAGTTGTAGCCGAGCTCCAGGTGGTAGTAGGCGCGGTCGGGCGGCTGCCCGCCCGTCTGGGCCCCCTCGACGGGGCCCTCGCCGTGGTGACGGATGCGGCGCATGCGCTCGGCCAGGGCGTCATCGTCGGTGATGACAGCGCCGCCCTCGCCGCCGGTGGTCATGATCTTGTCCTCCCAGAAGCTGTAGCAGCCGGCGCGGCCGATCGTGCCGGCCTTGCGGCCGTTGTACAGGGCACCGTGGGCCTGCGCGGCGTCTTCGACGACGGCGATACCGCGGGGCTCGGCGATGGCCAGGAGCGCGTCGAGGTCGGCGGGATGCCCGTTGAGATGGACGGCGACGATCGCCTTGGTGCGCTCCGTGAGGCGCTCCTGGACGCTCTCCGGCGAGAGGCAGAACGTGTCCGGGTCGACGTCGGCGAAAACGGGGGTGGCGCGCTGGTGGAGGACGGGCGTGGCCGAGGCGATGAAGGTGTGGGCGGGCACGATCACCTCGTCGCCGGGGCCGACGTCGAGGGCGGCGAGAACGGTGTGGATGGCGGCGGTCCCCGAAGACGTGGCGACGCAGTGGCGGACGCCGTGCCACTCCGCGAACGCGGCCTCGAACTCGCCGACGGTGGGGCCGGTGAGCTGCGTGAGGCCGCCGGAGCGGAGGGCGTCGCTGACGGCGGCGACGTCTTCCTCGCCCAGGGCGGGCCAGGGCGGGAAGGGGCGGTCGCGCACCCTGGGGCCGCCGTCGAGCGCCAGCTTATCGGCCATTGGGTGGCCTATTATAGAGCGAACGGCGAAAGACGAACAGGGAACAAGGAACAGGGAGGCTAAACGATGGACCTGGGTATCGCGGAGCGGGTGGCGCTGGTGACGGGGGCGGGACGGGGGATCGGGCGGCAGATCTGCCTGACGCTGGGGGAGGAGGGGGCGCGCGTGGCGGTGAACGACCTGTTCCAGGAGCGCGCGGACGCCGTGGCCGAGGAGATACGCGGCGCCGGCGGGCAGGCGATGGGCGTGGTCGGCGACGTGACCGATGGTGACTCCGTCAGCGCGATGGTGCGGCGGGTCGTCGACGAGTGGGGCGCGGTCGACATCCTGGTGAACAACGCCGGCATCCCGGTGATCACCGACCCCAACGACACGTCGGCGGCGGCCGGTTCGTTCTTCGCGCAGTCCGACCGCGCGCAGTGGGACCGGACGATGGGGCTGATAACGTACGGCGTGCTGAACTGCTCGCGGGTGGTTGTGGAAGGGATGTCGGAGCGGCGCTGGGGGCGCATCGTGAACATCGTCTCGGACGCCGGTAGGGTAGGGGAGCCGCGGCTGGTGGCGTACTCGCAGGCGAAGGCGGGCGTGGTGGGGTTCAGCAAGGCGCTGGCCAAGGAGGTGGGGCGGTTCTGCGTGACGGTGAACTGCGTGGCCCCGGCGACTACGGAGACGGACGCGACGAAGGCCTGGCTGGCGGCGCAGGGGGAGCGGATCATGCGCGGGTATCCGCTGGCCAAGGGGCTGGAGCGGCTGGGGCAGCCGTCGGACATCGCGGACGCGGTGGCGTTCCTGTCCTCGCAGAGGGCGGAGTGGATTACGGGGCAGGTGTTGAGCGTCAACGGCGGCTACTCGATGGTGGACTAGGCGACTTCGGTCGACGCCGCGGGGTGGAGTGGGCCCAAGCTGCGCGATTCATCGCACAGAACAACTGTCCGGGTGGGCGGGTGGCCCGAACGGCGGTTCTCGGCGACCTCGAGAGGAGAAACCACGGAGAGCTCGCGCAGCACGCACGCGATGCTACTCCATGGTGGACTGACGGGGACGATTTCCCGAAAATTTCCCCCTTTACCGTCTCTTAACTGTAACGCGCCGGTAGATAGGCCCGTCCTACCATTATGTAGCGGGTTGGCCCGCATACAGGTAATCGATTTCTAGTATGAGTCATCTACGATGACTCAACCCGACCGAGAGCTTGGACGCATTCGCAGCAACTAACCGGAAGGTAATCGCGGAGTTCGCCGCCGCCCTGGCGGCGACCGTCGGGATCGCTGTCCTCGTCATACAGGACGGCGAGATTCCGAGCGTCTTCACCAGCTCCTTCTTCGTCCCGATAATCTTCCTCGCCTACCGGCACCAGCTGGTCTACTCGCTGATCGTGACCGGGATCGCGTCGGTGGCCAGCAGCCCGCTCATGGTACTGGCGGGCGTGGAGATGAACCAGACGGTGATGCCGTTGCTGTGGCTGGGCTGGCCGGCGGTGTACCTGTTCCTGGCCGTGACGCTGAACCAGTGGGTGAGCATCAAGCTGCAGCGCGACCAGCTGGACCAGACGGTGGACCACCTGCTGGAGGTGCAATCGCACAACGATAAGCGACAGCAGGAGCTGGAGACGCTGAGCTCCATCCACACGACGATCATGGCCGGCAGCACCGAGACGACGGTGCTGCAGGAGATAACCCGCCGGGTGGCGGAGCTTACGGGCGCCCGATTCTGCAGCCTGGCCACTTCCACGGCAGGCAAGGGTGAGCAGATCTACGCATCGTACGGCTACAACAAGGACCGGTTCACGAACCACTTCCCCAACGGCGCCCCGCACGGCGAGGGCGTTTCCGGGTGGTGCATCCTGCACCGGCGGGTGGCTTCGTCCAGCAACGTGATGCAGGACCCGCGATACGACGGCATGAGGGAGTTCGCCCAGGCCATCGGCTACCTGTCGGCGGCGGCGGCGCCGCTGGACTTCGACGAGGACACGACGGCGGCGCTGGTGATCTGCTACGGCGAGGAGCGCCAGTTCGGGCCCGAGGAGCTGGAGCGCCTCGAGAGGCTGGCCCGGCAGACGGAGCTGGCTCTGCGCAGCGTGCGACAGCGGGAGAGCCTCTCGCGGTTCGCGTTCGACACGGCGCTGGCGCTGACGGAGGCTATCGAGAGCCGCGACCCCTACACGGGCGGCCACTGCCACCGGCTGGCCGACGACGCCGGCCGGATCGCGACGCACCTGGCGCTGCCGCGACACGACATCGAGATCATCAGGATGGGGGCGGCGCTCCACGACGTGGGCAAGATCGTTGTTCCCGACGCGGTGCTCAAGAAGCCGGACAAGCTGACCCCGGACGAGTTCGCCATCGTCAAGCAGCACTGCTACAGCGGCGGCCAGATCTGCAAGCGGGTGCCGTTCCTGAGGGACGTGTACCCGATCGTCTACCACCACCACGAGCGCTGGGACGGGCAGGGCTACCCGGACGGCCTGCGCGGCGATCGCATCCCCCTGGGCGCGCGCATCGTCGCGGTGTCCGACGCTTACGACGCTATGACGACGGACCGCCCGTACCGGCAGGCGGTGGAGCACCGGGCGGCGGCCGATATCCTGATGGACGGCGCCGGCACGCAGTGGGACGAGTCCATCGTCCGCATATTCCTGGAGAAGGTCCAGGTGGAGCCGGCCCACACGCACGCGGTGGAGCCGCTGGCCGAGCTGGCCTAGCCGCCCGGCCGCCAGAGGCTAAGCTGCCCTTCCCCTTCCGTCTCTCCTTCGTCCTCGCCCTGCTTGAGATTCGTGCCGTGTATGCCCAGCAGCCGGAACCTGTCGTCCGGGCGAACGGTCTTGTCGAGGAGGGCTTCGGCGGCCGACGCGATCTCGCCGGTCGTGTCGATAGCCTGCGGGAGGCTGGTCTGGCGGGTGATGGTGCGGAAGTCGGCGTAGCGCAGCTTGAGGACGACGGTGCGGGCACGCGAGCCGTGGGCCTGGAGGCGGCGGGCCACCCCCTCGGCGATGCGGCGGAGGGCGTCCCGCAGCTCGGGGCCGTCGGGCAGGTCGCGGGGGAAGGTCGTCTCAGCGCCCACGGACTTGCGCTCTCGCTCGGTTTCGACCGGCTGGTCGTCGAGGCCGCGGGCCATTCGCTGGAACCACTCGCCGCGGACGCCGAACTTGGCGGCGAGGACGGAGGCGTCGGCCTTCGCGAGCTGGCCGATGGTGGCGATGCCCATGGTGGCCAGCGCCTCCTCCGCCTTTGGGCCGACGCCCCAGAGCGAGCGCACGGGCAGGGGCGCCAGGAACGCCTCCTCCGAGCCCGGCGCCACGATCGTGAGGCCGTCCGGCTTGTCCATCTCCGAGGCGATCTTGGCGATCGTCTTGTTGGTGGCGGCGCCGATGGACACGGTGAGACCGGTGCGCTCCTTGACGCGGCGCTTGATCTCGCGGGCCAGCGCTTCCGGCCCGCCGTGGGAGGCGGCCTGCTCGCTGGCGTCCAGGAACGCCTCGTCCAGGGACAGCGGCTCGACCAGGGGGGTGATCTCATGGAAGACGGCCATTACCTGTCGCGAGACCTCGCCGTAGCGGTCGAAGCGGGGAGAGCAGCGGACGGCGGCGGGGCAGAGGCGCAGGGCGCGGCTCATGGGCATGGCCGAGCGTACGCCGAAGGCGCGGGCCTCGTAGGAGGCGGCGGCGACGACGCCGCGGGACTCCGGCGGGCCGCCGACGACGACGGGCTTGCCGCGCAGCTCCGGGTTGTCCAGCTGCTCCACGGAGGCGTAGAACGCGTCGAGGTCGGCGTGCAGGATCGTTCGAGTCGGCACGGGTCCAATGATAGCGCCTGCCTGCCGGCCGGCAGGCTCGCCGCGCCGGCCGGTGATACACTGAGGTCGCTATGGTCGTAGGAAAGAGGCCTCGCCGGCCCTACCGCACAGGGGACGAGGCGCTGGACGCCAGGATCGAGGAACTAATCGAGGCAAGCGGCGTCGAGGACGGGGACCTGGTGCGGGAGATGGTGACGACGTGCTTCCGGGTGGCCCGGGACCGCGCCGACCGGGGCGAGATGAAGCTGGTGAACGCCGCGCTGAAGGAGTTCGCGTACGCGTTCAAGGTGTTCAAGCGCTACCGCGGCGTTCGCAAGGTAAGCATCTTCGGGTCGTCGCGGTCGGGGCCCGGGGACCCGGAGTACGATTGCGCCAGGCGGTTCGCGGAGGCTATAGCGGAGCGGGGCTGGATGGTGATAACGGGCGCCGGGCCGGGGATCATGGAGGCGGGACACGAGGGCGCGGGAGCGGAGCGCAGTTTCGGGGCGGCGATCCGCTTACCCATGGAGGCGGAGCCCAACGTCGTCATCGAGGGCGACCCCAAGCTGATCAACTTCAAGTACTTCTTCACGCGCAAAGTGACATTCCTCAAGGAGTCGGACGCCTTCGCGCTGTTGCCGGGCGGCTTCGGGACGCTGGACGAGGCGTTCGAGCTGCTGACGCTGATGCAGACGGGCAAGAGCGACCTGCACCCCATCGTGCTGCTGGAGACGGAGGGCGGCGAGTACTGGTCAGACTGGCGGCGGTTCATGGAGGAGCGGTTGCTGGGGCGAGGGTTGATCTCCGCCGAGGACATGGACCTGGTGAAGATAACCGACAGCATCGAGGACGCCGTCGTCGAGATCGAGCGGTTCTACACGAACTACGACTCGCAGCGCTACGTGGAGGGGACGCTGGTGCTGCGGTTGCAGCGGCTGCCGGACGGGGCGTCGCTGGAGCGGCTGTCGCGCGAGTTCGGGGATATCCTGAGATCGGGTGGGCTGCGGCCGGTGGAGCCGTCGGCGGCGGAGGTGGCGGAGGGTGACCGGCCGGAGCTGGCCAGGCTGGCGGTGGCCTTCAACCAGCGTAGCCAGGGACGCCTGCGGCACCTGATCGACGCGCTGAACGGGTTCTAGCCCAATTCCACCCGCCCGCCCAGATATCTGAACCGACGGCTGAGGTCGTCGGCTTGCCCCCGGCCTCCCCGGCGTGGTTCGGCCCACCCGCCCGCCCGGATGTCTGTACCGACGGCTGAAGCCGTCGGCTTGGGCCCCCGCCCCGGCCCCGGCGAACTCGCCAGGATGTCTCCGCATGTAGGCGGGGGTCTTCAGACCCCCGCGTCGGGGTCTGAAGCATGCCCTGAGCGAAGCCGAAGGGACCTCGACCTACATTCGCCCGCCTCGGTGTGAGGGGGCTCGCCCTTCGACAGGCTCAGGACGAGAGGGAGTGTGGCTAGCGGCCGTGGAACTCCGGCGTGCGCTTCTCCAGGAACGCCTTGAGCGCCTCGCGGTTGTCCTCCGTTGTGCCCGTCATGATCATCCCCTCGGCCTCGGAGTCCAGGAGCTTGGCGTAGTCCGAGACCAGGCCGAGGTTCATGTTGTGCTTCATGCGGGCCAGAGCGATCGGCGCGCCTTTGGCCAGCCGCTCGGCCAGGGAGCGGGTCTCGGAGGCCAGCTCGCCGTCGGGGACGGTGCGGTTGACCAGCCCGATGCGCTCGGCCTCCCTGGCGTCGATGAGGTCGCCGGTGAAGTAGAGCTCGCGGGCGCGGGCAGGACCGACGAGCCGCTGGAGCATCCAGGTGCCGCCGTAGTCGCCGGAGAAGCCGATCTTGGCGAAGGCTGTGCCCAGGCGGGCGCTCTCGGCGGCGATGCGGATGTCGGCGGCCAGGGCGATGGAGAGGCCGGCGCCGGCGGCCGGGCCGTTGATGCTGGCGATGGTGGGCTTGGGCATTTCGTGAAGGAGGCGGGACACCTCCTCGCGCTTGCGCAGGACGGTGACCGGGTTCTCCTCGGACAGGGCCTGGCCGGAGGACATGGCGCCGATGTCGCCGCCGGCGCAGAAGCCGCGGCCGGCGCCGGTGATAACCACGCAGCGAGCGTCCTTGTTCCCGGCCAGCTCCTCGATCAGGGGGACCAGGGAGTCCATCAGCTCGGCGTTGAGGGCGTTGAGCTTCTCGGGGCGGTTGAGGGTAACGGTGGCTACGTTGTCGGTGATGTCCAGCAGGACGGTATCGGTGGCCGTGGTCATTTCGCTCCTCCTTCTAAGACGGCCCCATGATAGGCGAATCGGCGGCCGTTGAAAAGCGGCGAGTCGTGCCTGCCTTGTGGCGGTCGGGTATAATGCAACCCCATTCGCGCGTTCCAGGAGGAGGCGAACCATGCTCAAGCGTGTCGACCGGATGCTGCTGGCGGTGCGCGACCGAGAGGCCGCGGCGGACACTTTCGCCGCTATCCTGGGCGCGGAACGAGTGGGCGAGCGGGCCAGCCGGGCGCTGGGGGCGCGGGCGACGGTGGTGCAGGCGGGGACTTCGGAGTTCGAGCTGCTGCAGCCGGAGGGCGAGGGGCGGGTGGCGTCGCGTCTGGAGCGCTGGGGCGAGGGGATCGTCGGCGTGGGGTTCTCGACCGACCGCCTGGCCGATCTGGCGGCGCGGCTGGCGCAGCAGGGGGTCGCGCACTCGGAGGACGAGGGGCGTCTGTTCATCGGCGAGGAGGAGACGCCGGGGATGAACATCGTGCTGTCGGAGTTCGTCGAGCGGGCGCCGGTGGGGCTGATCACGTGGCTGTACGAGGTGACGAACGTCGTCGACGACCACGAGCAGGCGGCGGAGTTCTACACGCGCATCTTCGGGCTGGATCCGTCGCGGTTCTCGCCGATAGCCAGCGAGCGCTACGGCTACAAGGGGCAGCTGACGCTGTTCGAGCCGCCGGAGCGGCTGGACCGCATAGAGCTTTCGCAGATCACGGAGCCTTCGCTGGCGATGGGGCGGTTCCACGCGCGGCGGGGGCAGGGTATCTACATGGGCTACGTGGAGACGGACGAGGTCCCGGCAGTGCAGGCGCGGCTGGAGGCGCGGGGGGCGCGCTACGCCGGCCGCAGCGACGACCCGAATCCCGAGGGGCTGTTCATCCACCCCACGGCGCTGCACGGGATGCTGATGGGCGTCTCGCGGACGAACCTGGCCTGGTCGTGGTCGGGGCGGCCGGAGCTGGCTCGGCGCTGAGCTAGGCCCGGGCGGGAGTGCCGCCGCTGAGGAATATCGCGCCGTCTGCTACCTTGACGCGATAGGTGGGCACGGGCTTCGTGGCGGGGCCCCCCACCGGCCGGCCCGATTCGAGCTCGAAGCGGGAGGCGTGCCAGGGGCAGGTCACGCAGCCGTCCTCGACGACGCCCTCGGCCAGGGGGCCGTTGGCGTGGGAGCAGCGGTTGCCCAGCGCGTACAGCCGTCCGTCCACGTTGAACAGCGCCACCTGGTCGCCGCCGGCGTAGACGACCTTCGCGCCGCCGTCCGGCACGTCCTCCAGGGCGGCGACGCGGGCCCAGCCGCCGGCGGCGGGCGCGGAGGTGGCAGCCGTCGCGGCGTCGCCGGGGGCGCCGAGGGTGTCCAGCGCCTCGCGCAGGGGCATAGCTACGCAGGTGAAGATCGGTGTGTCGCGCAGGGTGTAGGAGCTGGACTCGGTCTCCCGCAGCTCCATCACCAGGTCGAGGAAGTCCGAAGGCTCGTCGGTCTCGAAGGCGACGACGAACTCCTGGTCGTCGAGCCCGTAGGAGTACGTTGTGTTTAGCTTGACGCTGGGGTAGCGGCGGCCCACGGCGATGTGGTTGTCCATGATGCGCTGGCGCTCCTCCTTCGGGAGCCTGTACCAGTCGCGCGTCTTCACGAACGGGTAGACGAACAGGTACTTGGCGTCGCCGGGGCTGAGGTGGGTGCGCCCGGACGGGCGCCCGTCTGGGCGGGAGCCCGGGCCGCCCTCTTCGGCGGGGGCGGTGTAGATGGAGCGCCGCGTCATCGCCAGGTAGGAGTAGGGCATCGACAGGTAGGGGCCCATGCCGCTGCTCATCACTGCGGTGGCGAGGGCCTGGACGTCGTCCATGCCGTCGGCGATCTGCCAGAGCAGGAGGTCGGCGTCGCCGCGCATACCGACCAGGCTGTAGGTGCGGGTGAGCAGCCGGTCGCCGAACGATTCGATGGCGCGGACGAGCTCGCGCTTCACGTCCTCACGTTCGTCGCGGGGCAGCCGCCGCCAGGCGGGATCGACGCGGTAGAACGAGAACTTGACGACCTGCCGCCGGCCGTCCGCCTTAGGCGGATGCTTGCCGTCGCCGCTCACGGTCGATCCGCTATCCGCCTGTCGGGGCGGACGCGGCCTCCTCCAGGTAGAAGTCGTGGTCGTGCAGGTCGGCGATGCGGGCCAGCTCGTCCTGGGTCAGCGGCGGCGTTTCGACGGCCGCCGTGAACTCGTCGAGCTGTTCCAGGTTGAGGATGTTGGGCAGGACGGAGGTGATGGACGGCTGGGCGAGGACGAACTGCAGCGCCGCCTGGCCGATGGTGCGACCCGTCGTCTCGGCGTGCAGGAAGTCCAGCTGGGCGACCTTGCGCAGGCTGGTCTCCAGCCACTCCCGCCGGCGGTGGGCGCGGTGGTCGTTTTCGTCGAAGGTCATGCCGGGGGTGTAGGTGCCGTCGAGGAGGCCGGATGCGTGGGGGACGCGGGAGAGGAGGCCGGTGTCGCACTCAGCGGCGACGGGAAGGAAGGCACGGGCGGGGTCCGGCTCCAGCATGCTGTAGATGATCTGCATGCTGGGCACCTGCCGCTCGCGCATGGAGGCGATGCCCTCGTCCTCCCAGCCGATGTCTGGGCCGAGGGCGACGCCGTAATGGCGGACCTTGCCCTCCGCCTTCAGCGCTTCCAGCGTCTGGAACAGCTCGTCGCTGCGGACGGCGGGGAGGCGGGGGTTGTGCAGCTGGTAGATGTCGATGTGGTCCGTGTTGAGGCGTCGCAGGCTCTCCTCGCAGGCCCGGCGCACGAAATCTGGCGAGAAGTCCTGCGGCAGCTCCTTGTGGCCGCTGCGGTCCTGCCCGTGGGTTTGCCAGTCGTATCCGAACTTGGTGCCGATGACGATGCGCTCGCGGACGTGGCCTAGCGCTTCGGTCAGCATCGTCTCGCCCAGGCCGTTGCCGTAGGTGTCGGCGGTGTCAAAGAAGGTGACGCCCTTCTCGTAGGCCTGGCGCAGGAGGCCGACGCCCTGGTCGTGGTCCGTGATGCCCCACCAGGAGGTGGCGACGGTCCAGACGCCGAAGCCGACGGCGGAGAGCTGGAGTTCGGTGGTCCCGAGCTTGCGATACTGCATAGCGTGTCCGGGGCGATGCTTGTGCTTCGGGTCACATTATAGCGGGAACCTCTTTGCGCCACTACTGACACGTTTTCCCTTTGCGGTTCTCGCCGCGAGGAGTAATCTGTTCCCGTGAGCGCCCTCGATTCCTTCCATCCCGCGGTCCGGGCCTGGTTCCAGCGCCGCTTCGACGCGCGCACGGAGGCGCAGGAGAACGGCTGGCCGCCGATCATGGCCGGCCGCGACACCCTTATCGCCGCGCCCACGGGCTCCGGCAAGACGCTGGCCGCGTTCCTGGCCAGCATCGACAGCCTGCTGCGACGCTCGGAGGCGGGCGAGCTCGAGGATACCGTCGATGTCGTGTACGTGTCGCCGCTCAAGGCGCTCTCGAACGACATCCAGCGCAACCTGGAGGAGCCGCTGGCCGAGATCGCGGCGCTGGCCCGGGAGATGGGCTACAGCGGCGCTGACATCCGCTCGCGGGTGCGCACGGGCGATACCACGTCGTCGGTGCGGCAGGAGATCGTGCGCAAGCCACCGCACATCCTGATCACGACACCGGAATCGCTGTACCTGATGCTGACGGCGGCGCGGAGCCGCGAGGTCCTGCGCAAGGTGAAGACCGTCATCGTCGACGAGATACACGCGCTGGTGCGCGACAAGCGGGGCAGCCACCTGGCGCTGACTCTGGCCCGGCTGGACCACGTCTGCGCCCAGACGGGCGCCCGTCCGGGCGAGGAGCGGCCGGCGCGCATCGGCCTTTCGGCGACGCAGAAGCCGATCGAGGACACGGCGCGCTTCCTCGTCGGCAGCGAGCGGGTGGCGGCCGACGGGACGCCGGACTGCGAGATCGTCGACCTGGGGCACCAGCGCGACCTGGACCTGGCCATCGAGACACCGCCCACGGAGCTCGAAGCCGTCTGTTCCGGCGAGCAGTGGGGCGACATCTACGACCGGCTGGCCGAGCTGATTCGCGCCCACCGCACGACTCTGGTGTTCGTGAACACGCGGCGGCTGGCCGAGCGCATCGCCCACAACCTATCGGAGCGGGTGGGCGAGGAGCACGTGGCCTCCCACCACGGCAGCCTGTCGAAGGAGAGGCGGCAGTCGCTGGAGCAGCGGCTCAAGGCGGGCGAGATGAAGGCGCTGGTGGCGACGGCGTCGCTGGAGCTGGGGATCGACATCGGCACGGTGGACCTCGTGTGCCAGCTGGAGTCGCCGCGGGCGATGACCACGTTCCTGCAGCGGGTGGGCCGCTCCGGCCACGCCCTGGGGCTGACGCCCAAGGGCCGCCTGTTCCCGACAACGCGCGACGAGCTGGTGGAGTGCGCGGCGCTGATTCGGGGCGTCGCCCTGGGGCGTCTCGACCGCGTGCACCCGCCGGTGGCGCCGCTGGACATCCTGGCCCAGCAGATGGTGGCGGAGTGCGCCTGCGAGCCCTGGGGCGAGGACGACCTGTTCGGCTTCGTCCGCAAGGCCACCCCCTACGAGACGCTGGAGCGCCGGGACTTCGACGAGCTGGTGGAGATGCTCAGCGATGGGATCGCCGTCGGCACGGGGAGGGCGGCGGCGCTGCTGCACCGCGACCGCATCAACCGCGTGCTGCGGGGCCGTCGCGGCGCGCGGATGACGGCCATCCAGTGCGGCGGCGCGATACCGGAGATAGCGGACTACCGGGTGCTGGCCGAGCCGGACGGCATGTTCGTGGGGACGCTGGACGAGGACTTCGCGGTCGACAGCATGGCCGGGGACATCTTCCTGCTGGGCTCGACGTCGTGGCGGATACGGCGCGTGGAGGCGGCGGGCGTGGTGCGCGTTGAGGACGCGCACGGGGCGCCGCCGACGGTCCCGTTCTGGCTGGGCGAGGCGCCCTCGCGGACGCTGGAGCTGTCGCAGGAGCTATCGGAGCTGCGGCGGGAGATCGGGAAGCTTCTGGACGGCGGCGGCGACGCCATCGCCTGGCTGGCCGAGGAGTGCCACCTGCCGGCCGAGGCAGCGGAGCAGGTCGTGCGCTACGTAAGGGTCGAACGGGACGCGCTGGGCGTCGTGCCCTCGGACACGGACGTGGTGTTCGAACGCTTCTTCGACGACTCGGGCGGGCAGCAGCTGGTCGTGCACGCGCCGTTCGGAGGCCGAATCAACCGCGCCTGGGGTCTGGCGCTGCGCAAGCGGTTCTGCGTGGCGTTCGACTTCGAGCTGCAGGCGGCGGCCAGCGACGACGCCTTCCTCTTGTCGATAGGGCCGCAGAACAGCTTCCCGCTGGAGGACCTGCTTTCGTTCGTGCGTTCGGACAACGTGGAGGAGACGGTGACGCAAGCGCTGCTTGCCGTGCCGGTGTTCACCACGCGCTGGCGCTGGAACGCGACGCGGGCGCTGGCCATCCTGCGGCAACGGCAGGGGAAGCGAGTGCCGCCGCCCATCCAGCGGATGCGCTCGGACGACCTGATGGCGGCGGTGTTCCCTCGCATCGTGGCCTGCCAGGAGAACGTGACGGGGCCGATAGACCTGCCCGACCACCCGCTGATCCGGCAGACGGTGGAGGACTGCCTGCACGAGGCGATGGATGTGGAGGGGCTGAAGTCGGTGCTGCGGCGCGTCGAGTCCGGCGAGATCCGGATGCACGCCCGGGACACGACGGAGCCCTCGCCGTTCGCGCACGAGATGCTGAACTCGAAACCGTACACGTACCTGGACGACGCGCCCCTGGAGGAGCGGCGGGCGCGGGCGGTGACGCTGCGCCGTACGCTGCCGGAGAGCGCCCGCGACCTGGGAGCGCTGGACGAGGACGCTATCGTCCGCGTGCGGGAGGAGGCCTGGCCGCAGCCCCGGGACGCCGAGGAGACGCACGAGGCGCTGCTGGGCCTGGTCGCGGTGCGGGAGGCGGACGCCGCCGGCTGGCGAGAATGGCTGGACGAGCTGGCGCATGCCGGTCGGGCGGCCGCCGTCGACGCCGAAGGCGGGCGGATGTGGTTCGCGGCCGAGAGCCTGCCGGCGATCGAGCAGCTGTACCCGGGGGCGAACATCGCGCCGAGGGTGCGGCTGCCAGAGCACCTGGCCGGAGCGTCGACCAGCCGCGATGAGGCGGTGCTAGCGCTGGCGCGGGGGCACGTGGAGTGCCTGGGCCCGGTGACGGTGGCGGAGCTGGCGATTCGCATCGGGCTGAGCGCCGGGGAAGCGGCGGTGCCGCTGGCCCAGATGGAGGCCAGCGGCTTCGTGCTGCGCGGTCACTTCCGGCCTGGCGTCGAACCGCAGGAGTTCTGCGACCGCCGTCTGCTGGCGCGGGTGCACCGTTATACGCTGGACCGGCTGCGGCGGGAGATCGAGCCTGTCACCGCGCAGGACTATCTGCGCTTCCAGTTCCGCTGGCAGCACGTGGCGGCGGGGACGCGGCTGAGCGGTAAGCAGGGGCTGATGGAGGCGGTGTGGCAGCTGCAGGGGTTCGAAGCGCCGGCCGTGGCCTGGGAGCGGCACGTCTTGCCGGCGCGGGTGGCCGAGTACCGCGGCTCATGGCTGGACGAGCTGTGCCTGTCCGGCGAGGCCGGTTGGGCGCGGCTGAGCCTGGGCAAGGCGGCGGGCAGCGACGCCCCCAGCGCTTCCGGGACGTCCTCCGCGACGCCGGTGTCGCTGGTGAGCCGCCGCGACCTGGCCTGGCTGATGGCCGGGCTGCGCAACGGCGCGCGGCCCGTCATCCCCTCTCGCGGCGCCGGTCGCGAGGTGCTGGAGATGCTGCGGTCGAGGGGGGCGCTGTTCTACGACGACATCGTGGCCGGCAGCGGACGCTTGCCCACGGACGTCGAGAAGGGGCTGTGGGAGCTGGTGGCGAGGGGGCTGGTGACGGCCGACGGTTTCCAGGCGCTGCGCTCGCTCATGGGCTCGGCCAAGCGGCGGTCGTTCCGGCAGCCGAGGCGGTCGCGGCTGTTCCGGACGCTGGCTGTGGGTGTGCCCTCGGGTCGCTGGTCGCTGCTGCCGGAGGAGGCTGGAGGGCGGGAGGGCATCGAGCCGCTGGCTGAGGCCTGGGCGGAGCAGCTGCTCAACCGCTACGGCGTGGTGTTCCGCGACGTCGTGCAGCGGGAAGGCCTGACCGTTCCCTGGCGCGAGGTGCTGCGGTCTTTGCGGCGAATGGAGGCGCGAGGGCTGGTGCGAGGCGGCCGCTTCGTGGCTGGGTTCTACGGCGAGCAGTACGCGCGGCCGGAGGCGGTGGACGCGCTGCGCCGGGTGCGACGGGCGGAGAAGAAGGGCGATCTGGTACGGGTGAGCGCGGTTGACCCGCTGAACCTGGTCGGAATCCTGACGCCCGGGCCCCGCGTGCCGGCTGTGCACACGAAGTCCGTCGTCTATCGCGACGGCATCCCGCTGTCGGAGGCGGAGACGGCGGCTCTGGCCGGCCCGGCCCTGGGCGCGACGGCGCGCTGACGCCTCGCACCGCGAGGCGCTACAATGTGCTGACGGTTCGCCTTTTCAGCGTTCGAACGCGCTCTCCAGACCGCGAGGAGGTCCGCGATGCAGCTCGGGATGATTGGCCTCGGCCGCATGGGCGGCAACATGGCGAAGCGGCTGCGACAGGGCGGCCACGAGGTCATCGGCTACGCGCACGACCCTCAGCTTACGGAAGTCGCGTCGCTGGCGGAGCTCGTCGAGAAGCTGACCCCGCCGCGCCACGTCTGGCTGATGATCCCCTCCGGCGACCCGACGGAGGGGACGATCGGCGAGCTGCGAGGGCTGCTGGCCAGGGGCGACCTGATCGCCGACGGCGGCAACTCGTACTTCCGCGACAGCCTGCGCCGGGGGGGCGAGCTGGAGAATGACGGCCTGCTATTCGTCGACGCCGGGACGTCGGGCGGGGTGTGGGGGCTGGAGGCGGGCTACTGCCTGATGGTGGGCGGCAGCGAGGAGGCGTTCGCGCGAGTAGAGCCGGCGCTGAAGACGCTGGCCCCAGAGGGCGGTTACGCGCACGTGGGCCCGGTGGGCGCCGGCCATTTCACGAAGATGGTGCACAACGGCATAGAGTACGCGATGCTGCAGGCCTACGCGGAGGGGTTCGAGCTGCTGGAAGCGTCGCAGTACGAGCTGGACCTGCACCAGGTGGCGGCGCTATGGAACCGCGGCAGCGTCGTGCGATCGTGGTTGCTGGAGCTGGCCGAGAGCGCGTTCGAGAAGGACCCGAAGCTGGCCGGGCTGAAGGGGTACGTGGAGGACTCCGGCGAGGGTCGCTGGACGGTGCTGGAGGCGATAAACGAGAACGTCCCGGCGATGACGATCGCGGCCAGCCTGTTCGCGCGGTTCGCTTCTCGGCAGTCGGACTCGTTCGCGATGAAGGTGATAGCGGCGCTGCGCAACGAGTTCGGGGGGCACGCGGTTCAGAAGGAATAGACGCGCCCGCAGCCGGCGCTTCGCCTTGGGGGCCGGCGTTCGGCGCCTGGGAGGAGTAGCGGATCCCCCTAGCGTCCCCGCCGATGCCGCAACGTCTCGGTGAAATGCAGAAAGGCCTCGTAGCTCTGGTAACAAAGACAAAGCGGCCCTCGAGCTACGCCGCCCTTGGCTCTCTTCGTCTCGCTGTACCCCCGGTCTATCCTCTTGGCCTTTTCCTTATCCACGGCGTCTCCAGGGATTCCTGGTAGGACCTGGAAGTTCAAGAACCTGCGCGCCGGCATTGCGACGTTCTGGTGGGTAACGCCGATCAGACACCTTGGACTTAGTCGCCTCTCTATCAGATAATCTGCCAATTCCACAGCCCCATCCTTGAAGGCCCCCAGCACGCCCCTTGGCGTGCCTTTCACGGAATCAGGAACATGGACCTCCAGATATGAGTCTCCACCGGTCAACCCAAGGCCCTGGCGAAGGGATTCATTCAGATCATTGCCGCTTCTTAACACAACGGAATAGGCGCCGAACCTCGTCTCCTTTTCCAGGTAGCCATCACGAAGTCCTGTCTTACCGTCCATGTCGCCGCTCAGGACTGCCCTGTACCGGCTCGGCCCAGTGCGCGCCCGTTCTCAGACACCCAGTATCCTCCTCAGCTCGGCTTTGCGCGTGCGCTGCTGCCGCACAGCGAACTCCGCCTGGGGGACGATGGCGCGAACGGGGCAATAGGGTACGCACTCGCCGCATCCGTTGCAGAGCTGCCGCCTTATCAGGAGCTGGTTGGGCGCTTCCTTGATGGCGTCTTGCGGGCACATGTACTCGCACACCCCGCAGCGGGTACAGTCACTGGTGATCATGAAGCGGGACGCCATATCCTCCGTTGAAGGCCGTGCCGGCTTCCTCCGTTCTGCCAGTGTCTGACTGCCAGAAGCTTAGCGGGTGTTAGAATAGGCGCGCATGGGGAATCCGCATCATTTTGTCGCTGGGCGGAGAAGGGGTTGCTTGGCCCTGGCCGCGAGCGATCAGGGAGCTAGCTTGGAGAGATGAACGCCGCGACTCCCGAACCGCTGGACCTCCTGCCCGCGTTCGAGCGAGCGGGCGACGGAGTGTTCGTGGTCGATCACGACGAGCGAATCGTGTTCTGGAACGATGCGGCCGAGCGCATCCTTGGGTTCAAGCCCCCGGACGTGCTCGGGCGCCGCTGCTACGAAATCATCGCCGGCCCCACCTACAAGGATCATCCTGTCTGCGGCCCTGACTGTGTCGTCATCGACTGCGCACGGCGGGGGCGTCCGTCTGCGAGTTACGACGTACGCGCGCTGACGGTCGCCGGCCAGACGCGGCTGATCAACGTCAGCATCGTCGTTCTGCGCGGCCGTCGTCCAACCTCCACGCTGGCCGTGCACCTCTTTCGGGATGTCACCCACCAGCGCGCGATTGAGCTACGGATTCAGCAAAGGCTGGAGGACGCGACTGCCGGCGGCGCCGATGGGCTGATGCGTGCCGGTCATGACTTAACGCGGAGAGAAGCCGAGGTGCTACGAATGCTAGCCTGTGGCCTGACTGATAATGAGATCGCCGAGGCCCTGGTGATTAGTCCCAGGACGGTGAGAAATCACATCGAACATGTGCTGGCGAAGATGAGTGTCCACAGCCGCCTCGAGGCCGTCGTGTCAGCGGCCAAGCGCGGGATATTGTAGCCTGGTCCATGATGCCAGGGGGCCGCCGCAGGCCACTCGGGGACACGTGGCGGACCGGGGACCGCTAATTGGCGCAGATACGCTCGTCTGACTGGCCGGTGTTCTGGTAGGCGATGACATCGTCGTCGGGGTTGACGGCGGTGACCAGGAGCAGGAACTCCTTCACGCTAGTGTAGATCTCGGCGTCGGGGCGGGGTAGCGGGTAGTCGCGCGTGTCGGGCGGAAGCTCCTCGTCGATCTCCAGGGTCACGGGGTCGATGCCGTCGCCGGCGGAACAATCGGGCCACCAGATGACGTGGCCGGCGACGCGATAGGCGTCGGCCTCCTCCACGGCCTCCCACTCCGCGGTGGCGTCGGTAGCGTTGTACTCCAGCCGGAAGCTGGGCCGCTGGACCTCCAAGGTCGCGGTCGCCTCGGGGTCATCGGGGGTGACGGAAGCCTCTTCGGGGGAGGAATCGGACTCCTTGCAGGCGGCGAAGAGCGCGAGTGCGACCAGGGAGAGTGCGAGTAGGAGCCGCATCACGTCATCTTGTTTCCGCTCAAGGTAACCCTCACGTCGTATATGCGGGGAAGAGCGAGCCGATGGTCGGGGCGGCCGGATTCGAACCGGCGACCTCTTGAACCCCATTCAAGTGCGCTACCGGACTGCGCTACGCCCCGACCGGTTTCAATGCTAGCACAGGGCGGTGGCGTTCGGAAGACGCGAATCCCCTCGCCCTAGATGTAGGCGTGGGCGATGACGACGATGAGCAGGCCCAGAAGCGCGATGCCGCTGAACTCGCCGGCGGTGCGCAGGCTGAGGCGATCGCCGAGGTAGTTGTGCATGAGGCCGGTCATCAGGTAGAAGGCCAGCAGCAGGAAGACGGCCGCCAGCGCGCCCTCCAGGGGCAGGAAGTGCATGGCCAGCGCCGCCTCCGCGAGGAGAACGCCGATGGCCAGCGCGTAGAGCAGGGTGCGCGGCGTCTCCAGCGCCTCCTCTCGCAGGATCTCGATCGCCAGCAGCAGGCTGACCACGCCGGAGGCGAACACGATCTCGCCGGCGGCGAGGTCGAAGTCGTAGATCGTGGCGTAGAACAGGAAGGCGATAACGTAGGTGGCGATGTTGAGGATGAGGCGGGCCGACCCGTAGGCCGGGAGCCGCCGGTCGACGGCGTTGTACTCGGCCTGAAGGACGATGGCGAAGGGGACGGCGGCGCTCAGCCCGGCCAGCAGCGACCAGTAGCCGTCTGCGACCTCTTCGAGGAAGAGGCCGGCGCCGAGGGTGAACAGCACCGGCACGAACAGGAAGAGGGCGGTATCGTCCAGGCGCTTGAAGCTGGCGCGGGGGTGGGCGCGGACGACGGCATCGGCGCCGAGGGCGACGAGGCCGGCGAGGAGGAGGAGGAGCCAGTTCTGCTCCGGCTCGATGGCGAGGTAGGCGGTCAGGCCGGCGGCAAAGACCGCCGACATGACGTGCACCCGGTCGAGCCGGGAGGCTACGCTGGTGAGCGCCGCGTCGCGGGAAGACGTGAAATCGTTCACGAGCGGGTATCGTAAGGGGTCGGGCCGTAATTTGTCAAATCCAGAGGGGCGACCTCCGTTCGCTATAACTATAACCGGCTATAGGGACATTTATTACGAGTAGTTGACGCGTTACGTTCAAGTTTCGGCGAGGACGGGTTCCAGCGAGCCCAGCGTCTCCAGCGTCTGGCGCAGGCGGCCGCGCCAGCCCTGCCCCAGGGCGACCCGCAGCAGGGTGCGGCCGACCTGCACGCCGCGGGGGGCGCGGGCCTCCATCGCCTCGCGGGGAACGAGTGTGCCCTCGGCCAGCCGGACGACGGCCTGGTCGCCCTCGGTGAGGATCGCCTGGACGCCGGCCCGCAGGGCGAGAGTGCGGAGGAGGGCGACGAAAAGCAGGCTCTTCGTCGGCGGCGGTGGCTCGCCGAAGCGGTCGATCAGCTCCTGGCCGATCGACTCCACCTGCTGCGGCTCCGTGACCTCGCTCAGGCGCTGGTAGACGGCCAGGCGCTGATTGAGGTCGGGCACGTAGGGCTGGGGGAGGTGGGCGGTGAGGGGCAGCTCGATGGCGACGCCGGGGCCGTCCGTCGGTGGCGGCGGCGTCTCGCCGCGCATCATGGCCCGCAACCGCTCGGTGGAATCGGCGAGCATGCGGCAGTAGAGGTCGAAGCCGATGGCGGCCATGTAGCCGCTCTGCTCCGCGCCCAGGAGGTTGCCGGCGCCGCGGATCTCCAGGTCGCGCAGGGCGATCTGGAAGCCGGCGCCCAGCTCCGTCGCCTCGAAGATGGTCTGCAACCGCTTCTGGGCGTGGTCGGTCAGGCGCCCCTTGCGGTCGTACAGCAGGTAGGCGTAGGCGCGGTGGGCGCCGCGACCCACGCGGCCGCGAAGCTGGTACAGCTGGGCCAGCCCCAGCTTGTCAGCCTGGTTGATGATTATCGTGTTGACGTTGGGGATGTCCAGACCCGACTCGATGATCGTGGTGCAGACGAGGACGTCGGTGCGGCCCTGGAGGAAGTCGATCATGGCGCGCTCCAGCTCATGCTCGTTCATCTGGCCGTGGGCGATGTCGATGCTGGCCTCGGGGACGACGTCGCGCACCTTGCCGGCGACCATGTCGATGTTGTGGACGCGGTTGTGCACGAAGTAGACCTGGCCGCCGCGCTCGGTCTCGCGGACAATGGCCTCGCGGACGAGGCGGTCGTCGAACTCGGAGACGTAGGTCTTGATCGGCAGGCGCTCCTCCGGCGGCGTCTCCATCGTCGACATGTCGCGGATGCCGCCGAGGGCCATGTAGAGCGTGCGCGGGATGGGCGTGGCCGAGAGCGTGAGGACGTCGACGTCGCGGCGCATCTGCTTCAGGTGCTCCTTGTGGGCGACGCCGAAGCGCTGCTCCTCGTCGATGATCACCAGGCCCAGCTCCTTGAACGCTACGTCCTTCTGGAGGAGGCGGTGGGTGCCGATGACGATGTCGACGGCGCCCTCGGCGAGGGACTCGACGACCTGGCGCTGCTCGGCGTCCGAGCGAAAGCGGGAGAGCATCTCGACGCGGACGGGGAAGGCGGCCAGGCGCTCGCGGAAGGTCTGGAAGTGCTGCTGGGCGAGGACGGTAGTGGGGACCAGGAGGGCGACCTGCTTGCCGTCAATGACGGTCTTGAAGGCGGCGCGGATCGCTACCTCCGTCTTGCCGTAACCGACGTCGCCGCTGACCAGGCGGTCCATCGGCCGGGCGCGCTCCATGTCGCGCTTGACCTCGGCGATGGCGGCGGCCTGGTCCTCGGTCTCGATGTAGGGGAAGGAGGCCTCGAGCTCGGCCTGCCAGGGGGCATCGGGGCTGAAGGCGTGGCCCTCCACCAGCTCGCGGGCGGAGTAGAGCGAGAGCAGCTCGCGGGCCATGTCCTGCACGGCCTGGCGGACGCGCCGCTTGGCCCGCTGCCAGTCGCCGCTGCCCAGTCGGGTGAGCCGCGGCTCGTGCTCGGACGGGCCGACGTAGCGGCTAACGCGGTCGACCTGGTCGGTGGGCACGAACAGCTTGTCGCCTTCGGCGTAATGCAGCTCCAGGTACTCCCGCTCGTTCTCGTCGACGGCCATGCGGACGAGGCCGGAGAAGCGGCCGATGCCGTGGTCGATGTGGACGACGTAGTCGCCGGGGGAGAGCTCGGCCAGGAACGCCTCGCGGCTGATGCCCTTCTTCGGGGTGCGACGACGCTGCTTGGTGAAGCCGAAGACCTCGGCGTCCGTCACCAGCGACAGGTCGAGGTCGCCGTCGCTGAGACGCCAGCCGGCGGGCAACGAGCCCTGCACCAGGGCGAGGCCGCCGCCCGGCGGGCGCTCGGTGACCGTGGCCGGGCGGCCCTGTTCCTCGAACAGCTCGGCCAGGCGGTGGGCCTGCTGGGAGACGAGGGCGATGGCGCGGCCTTCGCGCAGCTGAACGACGGCGTCGCCGACGAGGCGTCGCAGCTGCCCGCCGTAGGCCGTGGCGGGAGCGAAGGGGAGGCGCAGGGACCCCTCGTCCTCGTCCGAGGCCCAGCGGGACAGGCGCAGTACGGTCCGTCGCTCGGCGATGGCAGCGCGCAGCTCGCGCCAGGTCTGCTGGGGCAGGGGGAGGCCGCGGGGAATCTCGCCGCGCTGCTCGGCCTCCTCGCGGACGGCCGCGGCCTCCTTCTCCGCCTCGTCCAGCGCGGCGGCCGTCTCGGGCTCCTCGTCGACGATGACGGCGGCCTCGGCGGGGAGGTGGTCGAGGAGCGTGGCGCAGGCCAGAAAGGGGACGTAGAAGTAATCGGCGGGGAAGCCGGCGCCGTCCCTCAGCAGCGATAGCTCTTCCTCGAAGCGAGCGCGGGCCTCGTCGCTGCAGGACGAGAGATCTAGCGCCGAGAGCGCGGCCAGCGCCCCTTCGCCGGCCGGGAGAACGAGTTCTCGCGCTGGGCCGAGCTCGACGGCCTGGACCGGGCCGGTCGAGCGCTGGGAGGCGGGGTCGAAGGCGCGCAGGCTCTCGATCTGCCGTCCGACGAGCTCGATGCGGACGGGACGCTCCGCCTGCGAGGGGAAGACGTCGATGATGCCGCCGCGGCGGCTGACCTGACCGGGGCTGTCGACCAGGGGTTCGACGGCGTAGCCGAGGGCGGTGAGGCGGGCCAGGAAAGTGTCCGGGTTGAGGCTGGCGCCGGCGCGCAGGGTCAGGTCGGCGTCCGGCAGCTCGCCGGGCGCGAGGGTGCGCTGAGCCAGGGCCATCGCGGAGGCTACGACGAGGCTCGGCTCGCCGGCGGACAGGCGGGCCAGGGCCTGGATGCGCTGTCGCACGGCCTCGGGGTCGGGGGCCAGGCGCTCGTAGGGGACGGCGTCGCGCTGGGGGAAGTGGGTGACGATATCGGGGTCGCCGAGCCAGGCGACGAGCTCCTCGGCGAGCGCCTCCGCCCGGTCCTCACGCTGAACGACGACGAGCAGCGGGGCGTCACGACGGCGGGCCAGCGTGGCGATGGCGATGGCCTTGGCCGCGTCGGGCACGCCGACGAGAAGGCTATCGCCGGCGTCAACTGCGCCGGCGAGGCGCGCCAGGGAGGGAGAGCGGGCGATTCCGGGTAGGAGTTCGGACAGGTCCATGGCAACAGCAGTAGGGCCTCGACCTACGTCGGGGCCCTCGCGACCGTATTGTATCAGCCGGCGGTCAGCGGTTGAAGCGGTTCATTGCCGCCTCCAGCCCCTCGGCCAGGGCGGTCTCCACGGCCTCGGTGGCGCGGATGACGGCCTCCTGGAGGACGGCGGCCTCTGCCGGCGGAGGGTCGCCGAGGACGTACTCGGCGATGACGTCCGGCTCCCAGCTCGGGGCGCCGTTAACCAGCGGGCGGCCGATGCCGATGCGGACCCGCGGGAAATCGTCGCCGCCGACGGCGCTGATGACGGAACGGATGCCCTTCTGGCCGCCGGCGCCGCCGCCGGGCTTGAGGCGGACCGCGCCCAGGGGCAGGTCCAGCTCGTCATGCACGAGGATCAGGTTCTGGCGGTCGATCCGGAAGTTGCGAAGGAGCGAGGCCACGGCGCGGCCGCTGTTGTTGACGTAGGTGCGCGGCTTGCCCAGGAGGACGGGGACGCCGCGGATGGAGCCCTGGCCGAAGGCGGCCAGGCTCCTGGTCTTGAGCTGGATGCCGTGCAGGCGGGCCAGCCGGTTGACGCACCAGTAGCCCACGTTGTGCCGGTTGTGGGAATAGCCGGGGCCGGGGTTGCCCAGCCCGGCGATGAGTCGCGTATCGGCCGGCATGCGGCCATTTTAGCCTATGGCTTGCGTTTGCGGCGGCTGCGCGGCTTCCGCGATTCGGGCAGAGCCTCCTGCGGCTCCTCGTGGGGTGGGGGGAGGGCCCTCTGCGTAGCCTCGAACGCCCGCTGGACGTGCTGAGCCACCTCGCGCATGGCGTCCCGGGCCTGCTCGAGGTCGGGCGTTTCGCCATTCTGGAGCTGATCGAGCACCGGCTCCAGCGCCGCGCGTATGCGGGACTCGACGAGGAAGCGGCGCAGGTAGCCGATCAGCTCATCGTCGATGACGTCGCACAGGCTGGAGATCTGGCTGGCCTGGACGACTCTCAGGAAGTGCTCCACCTGGGGGTCGTTGCTGCGTCGAAGGACTTGCTGGACGGCGCTGGACGATAGCCTTCCCATCTGCTTGCTCAAGGAGCGGTCGACCTGAAGCAGGACGTCGTCAACGCGGTGGGTGGCCCGGGGCTGATCCAGGGAGAGGCCGCAGGCGGGGCAGACGGCATCAGTCAGCACGATGTCTTCGACGCCGGCGATGAGGGGACAGCCGGCGGCCTGGGCCGCCAGTTCGTCGCTGGCGGCCAGCGCGCCCACACCGACCGGCGGACCCAGCTCGGAGAGCGTGTTTATCCTGCGCAGGGCCTCGGCGCGCGATCGCGCCTCCAGCAGGCGGGCGTGCTCGCGGGCGGTCTCGGCCCAGGCCTCGGTATGGTAGTGGGTGTAGCGGGCGGCATACCTGCGGCGGAAGCGTTCCAGGGCCGCCTGGACGGGCGCCAGCCTGTCCGGCTCCGTCACCAGGGCGGCCGGCGTCAGCTGCTCCATAACGAGCGACCGGTCCATCGCCAGGTCGGGCTCCTCGTCGGGGAGGGCCGCCCGAAGAAGGAAGCGGCGTCCGGCCAGGAGCCGTTTCGCTTCGTCCGGCGACTGCCGCAGAGCGCGCAGCAGGTAGATGTCCTCCATCAGAGAACGGTCGTCCGTGTAGGTGCGGGTGAGGCAGGTGAGGAGCTGCTCCGGGCCATCGGCGAAGGCCAGGTCAGACAGGCGGTCCAGGGCTTCCTGGGCCTCGCTGGCGGTGTCCTGAAGGTCGCTGCCGCTCATGGCCTGGATGAGGTCTCGCAACTCCTCCAGTCGCTCCGGGCCGGCGGGTCGGGCGGGCTCGGGAGCGGCGAGGGCGACGGCGATGAGGCCCAGGCGCTCCTTCATCTCTTCGGCGGCGATGAGATCGCGCGCGAGCAGGTTGAGATCGGCCTTGCTCTGACCGAATATCTCGGCAGCGGTGTGCTGGAGGGGCGCCGAGGCGAAGAGCCGGCCGCTGCGAAGAAGCTCCATGTCCCTGGCTGAGAGTGGGAGCGTGGACTGTCTGGAGGCGCTGTAGGCCGGCGCTGTCTCCCGCAAGCGGCCGCCGGCGCAGGTCAGCCTGGCAGCGGGTGCGCTGACCACGACGCCGGCGCCGGGTGTCACCGGCCCATCGGGCGGTTCGGAGAGAATGACGATGCGGAAGTCTTCATCTTCGGCGGGCAGGTCACAGCCGGCGGTCAATCGGGTCAGGATGACGGCGCGACCTCGGCGCTGCCGGCCCAGCCGGTCGGGCAGGTTCAGAGGAAGGCTCAACAGAGGCTGGATACCCTCATCCCCGGGGATGGGAAGCTGGTCAGGCAGGCCTTCGCTTTGGCGCACGGTGTCCCCTCACTTCCGATGGCTAAGCGTGACGGAGGATTATACCACTTCACACAAGAACGAGCCACTTTGCGGGGCGAGGTAGAGGTGGGCCGGCGCCGAGTGTCGGCAGAGTGAGAATCGCCACACCAATACCAGATAATCGGTACCTTAATATAGGCATGGCAGCGCCACAATACGTAATTCTGCGTAGGGCGAGCGTCTCGGGAGGCTACTTCGCGTGTGCGGCAGGGCTGGCCGCGCGAGAGCGGGCGACGACTTCAGGCAGTATGGCCAGGACGCCGTCTATCTCGTCGTCGGTGTTGTCGGGCCCCACGGTGAGCCGGAGGGCGGCGATCGCCCGGGAGAGGGGGACGCCCATGGCGACGAGGACATGCGACGGTTCCAGGGTGTTGGAGTTGCAGGCGCTACCGGCGCTGGCGGCGATGCCGCGGCGGTCCAGCTCGGCGAGCATGAAGTCAGACTCGGCGCCTTCAAAGCTGAAGTGGGCGTTGTTGGGCAGCCGGTCCCGGGGGTGGCCGTTGAGGGTGGCTCCCGGGACGGCCGCCAGCACGCCCTCGATGATGCGGTCGCGCATGCGGCGGCACACGCGCGTGTACTCGTCGCGCTCTTGCTGGGCGCGTCGCAGGGCGATGGCTGTGCCGACGATGGCGGGCACGTTCTGGGTGCCGGCGCGGCGCTGCCTCTCCTGGCCGCCGCCGCTTTGCAGGCTGAGGAAGGGGGTGCCGCTGCGCATGTAGAGGATTCCGGCGCCCTTGGGCCCGTAGAACTTGTGCGAGGACAGGCTGAGTAGATCGACACCCAGCGCAGCGACGTCCAGAGGAAGGGCGTTGGCGGCCTGGATCGCGTCCGTGTGAACGGGAACGCGGCGGCGCAACTCCCTGGCGCGGCGGCGGACAGCGGCCGCGATTTCGGCCACGCGGTTTGCCGTGCCGACTTCGTTGTTGGCCAGCATTACGCTGACCAGTACGGTGCGGTCCGTAACGGCATCCGCGACGGCGGCCGGGTCGACGGCGCCGTGGGCGTCGACGGGGACGTAGGTGGTGCGAATGCCGAAGCTTTCCAGGAACTCGCAGGAGTGGAGGACGGCGTGGTGTTCCACGGCGGTTGTGACGATGTGGTCGCCCATGCCGGCTATCTGCTGGGCGAAGACGACGCCCTTGATCGCCAGGTTGATGGACTCCGTGCCGGCGGCGGTGAACACCAGCTCGCGAGGGCGGCAGCCGAGGATCTGAGCGACGATGCTGCGGGACTCGTCGAGGGCGCGGGCGGCCTGGCGTGCCAGGGCGTAGTCGCCGGAGGGGTTGCCGAAGCGCTCTGTGAGGTAGGGGAGCATCGCCTCCAGGGCGTCCGGGTGAAGCGCGGTGGTGGCGGCGTGATCGAGATAGATGGAGCGCTTCATGGACTATCCCCTGGCGATGGCTTCAGCTTATCGGTCGGGCGATGGGCCTGTCAACGAACAGCCGGGCTACTGGGCCGCCTCCCGGAGCCGCCAGTGGTCGATGGCGCGGCGGAGGGCGCGGGCGCCGGAGGTGAAGTCGGAGAAGGGCGGGACACCGCGTTCCAGCAGCCGCTCGCGGACCATGACGCCCACGTCCTCCAGGTGGCCGGGGTGGCTGATGGCGATAAACGGCTTGGCCGAGCGTTCCTTGTGGGCGGCCAGCGTGTCGATGAGGGAATCGAGGAGGGCGGGGTTGTCGCGCATGCGGCGGGCCAGGAAGCCGGTGCCGACCTCCATAGCGATGGCGTCCACGTTGGCGTCGTCATCGAGGATGTCCAGCAGCTTCTGGAGGTTGCCGGCCTGGAACCCCATGCCGATGGTGAGTCCGGAGTCCAGCGGGTTGCGATAGCTGCCGCCGACCAGGCTGAAGAACTCGGACAGCTTGCTGTACGAGTCGTCGGTGAGGAGCGGGACCTCCAGCCCTTCGCCTTCGAACGCGTCGGTGATGACGACGGACTGGCCGCCGGTCATGGCGATGAGCCCCATGCGGTATCCCGTGCCCGGCTTGCAGTAGACGAGAGCCTTGACGGCGTCGATCGTCTCGTCCAGGGTGTGGGCCTGGATGACGCCGGCCTGTCGCATGGCGCCGTCCCAGACGGCGGGGGCGGTGGCCAGGGCGGCGGTGTGGGAGTAGATGGCGCGGCCGCCGGCGGGGGTGACGCCGCCCTTCCAGACGACGACCGGCTTCTTGCGGTTGGCCTCGCGCAGGGAGCGGAGAAAGCGCGGGGCGTCGCGCGGGCCCTCGACGTAGAGGGCGATGACCTCCGTCTCGTCGTCCTGGGCGAAGTAATCCAGGTAGTCGGCGATGTCCAGGATGACGGCGTTGCCCATGCTCACGGTCTTGGAGCAGCGGATGCCGTGCCTATCGCCGACGAGGGAGAAGTTGATGCAGTGGGTGCCGCTCTGGGAGATGAAGCCGACGTTGCCGGGATCGCCGGCGGGCTGCTCCCAGGAGTGGCGCAGGCCGAGGCGGCGGTTGTATATGCCCATGCAGTTGGGGCCGACGAGCAGCAGCCCGGCCTGCCGGGCCATGTCGCCGATCTCCTCCTGGAGACGTGTGCCTTCCTCCTCGCCGGTCTCGGCGAAGCCGGAGGTGAACAGGGAGACGGCGCCCACGCCCTTTTCGATGCAAGCGGCGACGACGGCGGGGGCGGCCCTGCGGGGGACGGCGCAGATCACGTAGTCGATCTCGTCGGGAATGTCGGCGAGGCTGGGGTAGTTGGGAACGCCCATCTCCTCGATGCCCGGTATCTCCTTGGGGTCGATCTGGACGGAGTAGAGCTTGCCCTGAAATGCGCTGTTGGAGCGCAGCCAGAGGTAGCCCATGGCCGACTTGTCACCCACGACGGCGACGGTGCGCGGGTTGAAGGCGCGGTCCAGGCGCCGGATGAGGTCGCTTCCGGTCTCGGTCGTCTGGGCCATCACATCTCCCCTTCGAACTCCATGTACAACCGCTGCACGAACAGCGGCATGCGGCCGGGCTCCGCCCACTGCGAGTAGTACCCCCCGACGTCGATCTTGCGGGCCGCCTCGTTGACCGGCTCGCCGGCGCGGAACGACTTCCGCGCCTCGCGCCGCAGCAGGGCCAGGTAGTCGCGCATCTCGCGCAGCTCCTTCTTTGTGCCGACCGGCCCGTGTCCGGGGACCACGACGTCGACATCGAGCTCGGCGACGCGGTCGCAGACGCGGATCCAGCTGCTGACGTGACAATCGAAGGGTCCGGGGACGACGTAGTGGAAGGAGACGTCGCCGGCGAACAGCACCTTCTCCTTCGGCAGGTAGACCAGGGTGTCGCCGGGGGTGTGGGCGGGGCCCAGGCACAGCAGCTCGATGACGCGATCGCCCTGGTAGATGGCCATGCGGCCGGCGAAGACGGAGTCGGGGAGGGTGAGGCGGAGCTCGTCGTACTCGCCGGCAAAGGCGGGGATGAACGCCTTCATACGGTCCGCGGGCATGCCGAAGCGGATCATCTCCTCGCGGGCGTTGACGTGAGCGAGGATTGTGGCGGCCTTGCCGGCGAACAGCATGTTGCCGCCGGTGTGGTCGATGTGGTGGTGCGTGTTGATCAAGTGGGACAGCGGCTTCTTCGTGGCGCGGCGGATGGCTCGGAGCCAGCGCTTGGTCATGCTGGGCACCATGAGGGCGTCGATAGCGATGGCGCTGTCGTCGCCGACGATGAGGCCGGCGTTGGAGACGCCGGTCTCGCCGCCGCCCTGGACGTAGCCGTAGACGCCGGGCGCGACCTCGACGAGGCCGGTAGGCCATTTCTTCGGGACGGTGCGGTGGGGCATCGACGCAGACCTCAGCGACGTAGGCGAGGGTCTTCAGACCCTCGCAGTGTTCCGTCGGGGTCTTCAGACCCCGACCTACACCGTTGGTCGAAGGCAGTCGTGGACTCGTAGGGACAGGGCTTTAGCGCTGTCCGAAGGCCGCCGGACAGACCTGAAGGTCTGTCCCTACGCTTGCCATCCCGCCCGATGCCCCATCCTTCAGGATGGGGTGTGGAGAAACCCATCACTCGACGACTATCCGTGCGTCCACGGCGACGGCGCCGCTCTTATAGGCGAAGACGGGGTTCAGGTCCAGCTCCTGGACCTCGGGGTGCGCCTCCACGAAGGATGACACTTTGAGGATGAGGCTCTCGAGAGCGTCCAGGTCGGCGGGGTCGTGGCCGCGGAACCCCTCCAGCGCGGGGAAGCCCTTGATGTCGCGAATCATCTGCTTCGCGTCGCGAGGCTCCAGGGGGACGATGCGGAAAGCGACGTCCTTCAGCACCTCGACGAGGATGCCGCCGAGGCCGAACATCAGCACCGGCCCGAACTGCGGGTCCACGCTCATGCCGACGATGACCTCGATGCCGGGATCGGCCATGCGCTGCACGGCGACGCCCTCGATACGGGCGTCGGGCTGGCGCGCCGTCACGGCCTCGATCATCTCGGCGAAAGCGGCGGTTACGGCTTCCGGGGAGTCGAGGCCGAGCCGGACACCGCCGACGTCCGACTTGTGGGCAACGTCCGGCGAGACGATCTTGAGGACGACGGGATAGCCAACGTCTTTGGCCGCGGTCGCGGCCTCAGCCGCGGTGGTGGCCAGGCGTGCGGAGGTGGTGGGGATGCCGGCCTCTTCCAGGATCTGCTTGGACTCGATCTCCGTCAGCAGGGAGCGGCCCTGGCTCCTGGCGCGGTCTATCACGTCGACGATGGACAAGGGCTCCTCCGGATAGGGCTGTGAGCGGGGTAATGATATGCTGACGCTCTCGCGAACGTCAACGAGAGCGGCGCGCTCTTCGGTTCGAGCCCTAGCGGGGTGTCGTCTGGTTCTGGGAGGAGGGCTTGCGAGTGCGGCTTACGGCGGAGTAGTGGGCGTAGTTCAGGAACTCGCGGGAGGCGCCGCAGAGCCGGCAGACCCCGGTGCTGGTGCCGCCGGAGGGGCGGGCGATGCGCCAGTGGTGCTTGCAGACTTTTTCGGCGCGCTCGCCCTGGGCTACCACCGGGGCCGCCTGCCGCCGCCGCCGCCGCCGCTGCGCTGGCCGCCGCCGCCGCCACCGCCGGAGCGGGACTGGGGCGGGCGCGCCTCGTCGACGTTGATGGTGCGGCCGTCCAGCGTCTTGCCGTTCAGCTCCTCGATGGCCTTTCGGCCTTCGGCGCTGGTGGCCATCTCCACAAAGCCGAAGCCGCGCGAGCGGCCGGAGTAGCGATCGGTCGCGACCGACGCGGTCTCGACCGTGCCGGCCTGTGCGAAGAACTCGCGCAGGCTATCGTCGGTCGTGTCGAAAGACAGGCTTCCGACGTAAAGTTTCATCGACAAAGGGGGCCTCCTCTGGGGCACCCGCTAACGGCGGGTCGTAGTCTTCCGGTCGGCTGCGGCTGCTGCCTCGAACGTCGGAAGACGGATCGCGGGAGGCAGTAGGACTGCCCTAACTATAGCCGATGTTGCGAGTTTGGGGAAGGCTCAGCCTAGACGACGGAGTCCTCCTTGTACTCGCCGAAGACGCCGCGCATGACGTCGCAGATCTCGCCCAGGGTGCAGTAGGCGTTGACGGCGTCCAGCAGCGGCGGCATCACGTTTTCCTGGCCGCGGCAGGCGGCCTCCAGCGCCTTCAGGCAGCGGGCGGCCTCGCGGTTGTCGCGCTCGCGGCGGAGGCGGCGCAGACGCTCGACCGCCTGCTCCTCGCCGCGCGGGTTCATCTGCAGGATCGGAATCTCGACAGGCTCGTCCAGGACGTACTCGTTGACGCCGACCATTACGCGCTCGCGGGTGTCCAGCTCGCGCTGGTAGCGGTAGGACGCTTCGGCGATCTCGCGCTGGAAGAAGCCACTCTCGATGGCGGGGATGACGCCGCCGATGTCCTCGATGCGGCGGAAGTAGGCGTAGGCGTCGTCCTCGGTCTCCTTCGTAAGCGACTCGGTGAAGAAGCTGCCGCCGAGGGGATCGACGGTGCTGGCGACGCCGGACTCGTGGGCGATGACCTGCTGGGTGCGCAGGGCGAGACGAGCGGCCTTCTCGCTGGGCAGGGCCAGCGCCTCGTCCATGGCGTTGGTGTGCAGGGACTGGGTGCCGCCCATGACGGCGGCCAGGGCCTGGATGGCGGTGCGGATGAGGTTGACCTCCGGCTGCTGGGCGGTGAGGGAGACGCCGGCGGTCTGAGTGTGGAAGCGCAACCACCAGGAGCGCGGGTTCTTGGCCCCGAAGCGGTCGCGCATCTCGTGGGCCCAGATGCGGCGGGCGGCCCGGAACTTCGCCACCTCCTCGAAGAAGTCGTTGTGGCAGTTGAAGAAGAACGACAGCCGCGGCGCGAATTCATCGACGTCCAGACCGCGGTCCAGCGACCAGCGGACGTACTCGAACCCGTCGGCGAGGGTGAAGGCCAGCTCCTGGACAGCGGTGGCGCCGGCCTCGCGGATGTGGTAGCCGGAGATGCTGATCGTGTTCCACAGCGGCATCTCGCGGGTGCCGAACTCGATGGTGTCGACGACGAGGCGCATCGAGGGTTGGGGCGGGAAGATGTACTCCTTCTGGGCGATGAACTCCTTGAGGATGTCGTTCTGGAGGGTGCCGGCAAGCTTCTGGCGGGGCACGCCCTTCTTCTCGGCGGCGGCGATGTACATCGCCCACATGACGGCGGCCGGCGAGTTGATCGTCATCGAGGTCGTGATGCCGGCCAGGGGGATGCCGTCCAGGAGCGTCTCCATGTCCTGGAGGGAGGAGACGCCGACGCCGCACTTGCCGAACTCGCCCTCCGCTTCGGGGGCGTCGCTGTCATAGCCCATGAGGGTGGGCAGGTCGAAGGCGATGGAGAGGCCGGACTGGCCCTGCGAGAGCAGGTACTTGAAGCGGGCGTTGGTCTCCTCCGCGGCCCCGAAGCCGGCGAACATGCGCATTGTCCAGGGCTTGCCGCGATAGCCGGTGGCGTGAACGCCGCGCGTGTACGGGTAATCTCCGGGGTTCCCCAGGTCGCGCTCGTAGTCGAGATCGGGGAGGTCGGCCGGGTCGTATACGCGGCGAATGGGGCGGCCGGAGGTGGTGACGAAGGGGCCGGGACGCTCGCCGTTGTCCGAGGCGGAATCGCTATCTCCGCGCTTCTGGGAGAGGCGGTTGAGGGCGTCGCTATCGTACATGGGATGAACCTGGGCGAAGCATACCATACAGGGTTGTTGCGCAGGTTGACGGAAATAGGGCCGACTCCCCTTGACTCGTGTGGTAGAATCCTTCATGCGTCTTAGCATATTACCTGTCCATCGGCCTCTCTGGCGGATGGACAACGGTTGCGAGGACTGAGGGATGGCACTAGAACCTTTTGACAATTACCTGGACCTGGTGGAAGCGGCCCGCGTGCTGGGCATCCACCCGCAGAGCCTGCGCCGCCTGATCAAGCAGAAGAAGGTGCCGGCCATCCTGTTCGCGGGGAAGTACCTGATCGAGCGGGACAAGCTGGAGATGTTCAAGTCGAACTACGATCCGCGCCCCGGCCGCAAGGCGATCCGGCGGCTGCTCTAGCCGTATACGGGGCTCGCCCTTCGACGGGCTCAGGACGAGCGGGTAGCCCCGCTCCCTGCCGGACAGCGGCGTCTACGTGGGGGCCGGCGAGACCGGCGGCGGCTCGATAGTGATGTTCGGGTCGTTGATATCGGTGAACTCCAGGAACAGCTCCTGGCTGATCGATTCCCCCAGAGCGCCCGTGTCGGCGGCGACGATATGGAACCGGACGGGCCAGCCGTCGTCGCGCTCCAACCAGACGTCGACGTTGAACACGTTGGGGAGCCCCTCCTCGCCGCTGCGGCCGAGGAGCTCGGGCAGGCTCTTGAGGTCGGCCTGGTCCAGCTCGTAGTGGACGGTGTCGATGCCGTTCACGGTCTCCTCCGAGCCCGAGCCGGCGGCCAGGGAGGGCGCCAGGTCGGCGACTATTTCGACACAGATATCCTGGGGCGTGAACGCCACGTCCTCGTCGGGTGGAGTCTGCTCCTGCCAGGGATCAGTGCCGGCGCGGATCCAGCTCTTCTCGCCGATCGTGCGTATCGCTACCTCGTCATCGCCGGGGCGGATAACAACCTCGCTGCTGTCGGGGGCGACGAATGACCCCTCGAGGTCGTAATCGCGGAACAGCTCGCTGAGAGCCGTGGCGACGTCGGCCAGCGGGTCCGCGGTGGCTGAGGCGGCAGGTGTCGCCGCGGCGGTAGGGGAAGGCGAGGGTACGTCGAGCTGAAGGGAAGCAGTGTAGCGGTAGCTCTCGATTTCGTCGAGGGCATCGCAGGAGGCGTCGACCGAGGCCGACGATTGGGAGGGGCCGGAGTTCGAGGCTCCGCCGCCGGTGCAGGCCGCCAGGGCCACCACCGCCAGCGCGAGCGCGCTCATCCACCAGGCTGATCTCAAGAAGGCAATCCTATTCGCTGACTGGCCAGTCTAGCATCGTAGACGGGGGTGGTCAAAGAGTTGTTACGTTCGTGGACCGGGCGTTCAGGAGAACGCGCGTTCGTGGTCAGGAGCGCTCCGCCCGCCGCTTCTGGATGTAATCGATGCTCTGGCGGTACCAGTGCTCCTCGATGCGGCCGCTGGCCATCAGGTAGTTGAGCATGGTCTCCAGGCCGAGCACGGAGATGAGGTTGTAGCCTTGCTGGCGAAGACGGCGCTCGGCGCCCTCCTGACGGTCCAGCAGGACGACGACGTCACGCACGCGGAGCCCCTCCTGCGACTGCAGGAAGGATGCAGTCTCGATGATGTTGCCGCCGCTGGTGATCAGGTCGTCGACCAGGAGCACGGTCTCGCCGCGGTCGAACCGGCCCTCGACAAAGGCGCGGGTGCCGTTACGGTCGCGGGCGGGGTGGATGTAGACCAGGGGGACCTTGCTGGCGAGAGAGTAGGAGAGGGCGAGGGGCAGGCCGCCGATGGGGATGCCGCAGACGCGCTGGAACGGCCGGACCTTGGGGTTGAGCATGCTCTGGAGGGCTTGCACCTCCTGATGGATGACGCGGCCGGCGCGCTGGAGGGCGCGGGGGTTGCTGACCAGGAGGCGGAGGTTGACGTATACCGGGGAGTTTAGTGTGCTGCGGCCGACGGTGAAGTCGCCGAACTGGACAGCGCCCAGGTCCCAAAGCGCCTTGGCCAGCCAGAGATTGCCGGAGTCTCGTCGAGATGGGGGCATGCAATCGGGCGATGCGGACGGGTCTCGCTACGACCGCCGAATCAGCGAGACGATAACACCGGCCCAACGGGGTGTCAAGCGAGGGCGCCCAGGCGCTCGCGGCGGGCGGCCCGCCAGGCGGTCGCGATGTTGCGATTGACGGTGTCTTTCGGTACCTCTCCGGCGATAGCGGCCAGCAGGTTCTCCGCGGCCAGGCGGGCCATGCGGCCGCGGGTGGCCACGCTGGCGCTGGCGATGTGGGGGGCGACGACGACGTTATCGAACTCGAGGAGGGGGTCGCCGGGGGGCAGCGGTTCGGGGTCGGTCACGTCGAGGGCGGCGCCGCCGATGCGGTTCCACTTGAGGGCGTCGCACAGCGCGTCGTGGTCGACCAGCGGGCCGCGGCCGGTGTTCACCAGTATCGCCGTGTCCTTCATCAACCGCAGCTCGCGGCGGCCGATGAGCCCGCGCGTCTCGTCGCTGAGGGGCGTGTGCAGCGTGACGAAGTCGGACTCGCGCAGCAGTTCGTCGAATGGGACGAAGGTGAGGCGGAGGCGGCGCTCCAGCGACGGCTTGCGGCTGCGGCTGTAGTAGAGAACGCGCATACCGAAGCCACGGGCGCGCTTCGCGACCTCCGTACCGATCTCGCCGAGGCCGACGATGCCCAGAGTCGCTCCGTAGACGTCGCGGCCCAGGAGCACGGACGGCCCCCAGGTCTGCCAGCGGCCGGCTCGCACATAGCGGTCGGCCTCCGGGACTCGCCGGGCGGCGGCCAGCAACAGCGCAAACGTGAAGTCGGCGGTCGTCTCTGTGAGGACGCCGGGTGTGCGGGTCACCAGGACGTTCCGCGCGCCGGCGGCGGCGACGTCGATGTTGTCGAAGCCGGTGGCCATGTTGCTGACGACGACGAGGTCCGGCGCGGCGTCCAGCAGCGCGGCGTCGACGCGGTCCGTCAGCAGGGTGAGGAGGCCGTGGCAGCCCTCGGAGCGGGCCAGGAGCTCCTCGCGGGGCGGCGGCAGCTCGTCGTCCCAGAGCCGGACGTCGGTTTGCCGCCGCAGCAGTTCCAGGGCGTCGCCGGGCAGGGGCCGGGTGACGAAGACGGTGGGCCGGGCCACGCTCTCAGGCGGAGGCGGAGGGCCGGCGCTGGTCCGGCTCCTCGCCGCTGGCGTAGCGAGGCTTGAAGGTGGGCTCTTCGCCGCGCACCTGGTCGTAGTGCATGCGGTCGTGGCGGTAGTAGGAACGGAGCCACTGCATGACGTTGAGGGTGCCGAAGATGGGGCTGGTGGCCGTGCGGTCGTAGTCCTCGTCCCGCAAGCCGGCCATCACGGCCAGGGTGAGCTCGCGCTGGCGGCGCATCTCGGCGACGTGGTCCGACGCCGGGTGCACGTTCGCGCGCTCCAGGGGAATGGCGACGGGCTCGCCGGGGACGCCGGTGAGGTCGGGGTTGTCTTCGGCCAGCGCCTTCTGCACCCAGACGCGGTAGGCGGACTCCATCTCGCAGAGGTGGGACATCTGCTGCTTGGCCGTCCACTCGCCCTCCGTGAGGGGCGCGGCGGCCCGTTCCTCGCTGAGCGACTCCAGCGCGGCGAGGAGCTGATGGCGCGCCGAGGCCATCTTTTCGTTCAGGTCGTCGATCTGCTGCTGTTCGGCCACGGGGCACCTCCGGCCTGCCATTCTAGCCGAACGCGGCGACGGATGCTAGAATGATAGCGTGATGAGATTGTGGACTAATCCGAGCGCGAATACAGACAATCGCATCGTTGAGGAGGTCGATCCCGATGCCGACTAAGGACCCTCGAGAGCCGTTTACGCGAATCACGGTAGACGAGGGCAAGGAGATGATGGAGCGCGACGACGTCGCCGTCATCGACGTGCGGGAGCCGCACGAGTACGAGGGCGGGCACGTCCCGGACGCCCAGCTGTTGCCGGTGGCGTCGGTGTTCGCGCGGCGGGAGGAGCTGCCGCGGGACAAGGACGTGATCTTCGTGTGCGCGGTGGGGCAGCGGAGCGCGCTGGCCTGCGAGATGGCCGCCGCGGCCGGGCTGACGCGGGTGTACAACCTGGAGGGCGGAACCGACGCCTGGATGAAGGCCGGCAACCCCGTACACCGGTAGTGGCGCCTCGACTCTTCCTCTTCGATATCGATAACACGCTGCTGTACAGCGGCGGCGCCGGCAGCCTCTCCATGGGTCTCGCCTTCAAGGACATGTTCGGCGTCGAGGACGGGTTCAAGGGCGTGGAGTTCAGCGGCCGAACGGACCGCTATATCCTGGCGACGGCGCTGCGCCTGCACGATGTGGCGGGGTCCTACGAGGAGCACGAGGAACGGTTCCTGCAGCGCTACTTCGGCTACCTTCCGGGGGCGCTGAACGAGCGGCAGGGGCGGTTGATGCCGGGCTTCCCGGAGCTCCTGTCCGAGCTCCGGGGACGAGACGGCCTCCGCCTGGGCCTGGCGACCGGCAACTTCAGCGGCAGCGCCGCCATCAAGCTCAACCACTACGGAATCGACGGCTACTTCGAGGGCGGGGGGTTCGGCGAGGAGAGCGAGGACCGGTCGGTGATCGTGCGCAACGCCGTCCAGCGGCTGGGCGACGGCCTGTCGCCGTCGGAGATCGTCGTCATCGGCGATACGCCGCACGACATCTCGTCGGCGAAGGCCAACGGCCTGCTGTCCGTGGGCGTGGCTACCGGCAGCAACCCGGTCGACGAGCTGAGGGGCTGCGGCGCGGACCTGGCGTTGGAGGACTTCTCGGACTGGCGGGCGACGGCGGCTAGCCTCGCGTCGCTCTGATGTCCTCAGCGTAGTAGCGGACGATCGCGGCGTTCACCTCGGCGATATCGGACGTCCCGTTTTCAACCAGCCGCGTCAAGAAAGCCTCTCGCTCGTCGATCTCCCGCATCATCGCCTCTACCGAGAGGCCGCACCAGGCGGCGAGGTCGTCGCGGTCGTCCTCCGATTCAAGTATCGAGAAGCTGTCCGCGTGCTCGTCCCAGCGGACGATGCTGCGGTAGGAGAAGCCGTCGCTGCCATCGGGCTGGAAGTAGGCGACCTCGCGGACGCGGCGGCGGGCGGAGTCGATGCCGCCGGGTCCGTAGCTCAGGTGCAGCGGCGCGATAAACGTCAGCTTCGCGATGTGCGCCGGCGGGACATCTAGCTCGTCGCGGAGGATGGCCAGGACCTCGTCGACCGTGTTGGCGTGGACGGTCGTGGCCAGCGAGTACCCTTCGGCCATCAGCTCGAAGCAGCTGCGGGCGTACTCGCCCCAGGTGTACACCGGCAGGTGGTCGCTCATCTCGTTCACCAGGATGTAGGTTGGGTGAGCCTCTGTGCGCGCGGGCAGGGTGAACGTTTCGCCCATGCCGCTGGTGAAATAGCCCAGCGTCTCCGGTGGGGTCAGCGACAGCAGGGCGGTGAGCGTTGCCGTCTTGCCTGCTGATGGCGGGTCGGCGGCGATGATGATCGAGGCGCCGCGCTCCATGGCCAGCCAGAACATCGCGGCCAGGCGGGGCGGCATGTTCCCGGCCTGCAGTATCTCCACGATGGACATGGGCACGGGCGGCTCCCAGTGCCAGCCCCACCAGCTGACCGGTTGGTTGACAGCGCGCATGGCCACTCGATGATAGCGTATCGGCGTCGGTGGGACACCTGCGCCCGTGCTACAATCGACGCCGTGTCCGAGACGATGCTGGCCGCCTTCATCGGCGGCAAGGAGAAGATAGAGGTCCGCGAGACGCCCGTGCCCTTGCCCGGGCCCGGCGAGGCGCTGGTCCGCGTGCGCGCCTGCGGCATCTGCGGCTCCGACCTGCACTTCTACCACGGGAGTTTCCCGGCGATGCCGAACGTCTCGCCGGGGCACGAGTTCGCCGGTGAGATCGCGGCCCTGGGCGAGGGCGTGCGTGGCTTCGAGGTTGGGCAGCGCGTAGTCGTGGAGCCGATCCGGTCCTGCCGGCGCTGCTCCTACTGCACGACCGGGGCGTACCACCTCTGCCCAAGGCGAGTGCTGCTGGGGACGTTCCGGCCGGGCGGCCTGGCCGAGTACGTCGCCGTCCCCGACTACACGCTGTACGCGCTGCCGGACGGGCTGGACTACGAGCTGGCGGCGCTAATCGAGCCGCTGGCGGTGGCGGTGCACGGGCTGCACCAGGTGGGGCTCTCGTACGGGGAGCGGGTGGTGGTGCTGGGCAGCGGCAGCATCGGCGTGATGGCGACGCTGGCGGCGCGGGCGCTGGGGGCCGCGGAAGTCGTGACGACCTATCGCTACGAGCACCAGGCGCGGGCGGCGGAGGCGGCGGGGGCGACGCGTACGTTGCCGGCGGACCAGGCGGCGAGCCTCGCCGAGACGAAGCCCGACGTGGTGGTGGAGACCGTCGGCGGCGCGGCGGAGACGCTGGGCCAGGCGATAGGGATGGTGCGGCCGGGCGGGCGCGTGTCGCTGCTGGGGCTGTTCACGCAATCGGCGTCGGTGCCGGCGCTAACGGCGATGCTGAACGAAGTGACGGTCGTCGGTGGGATAACCTACTGCCGCCCCGGTCGTTACTCGGACTTCGAGGTGGCGATGCGGATCATCGAGGCTGACCCGGAGCGGGCGCGAGGCGTGATCAGCCATCGCTTCCCCCTCAAGGACGCGGACGAGGCGTTCCGCACGGCGGCGGACAAGGGCAGCCAGTCGGTCAAGGTCCAGGTTGTCCCGTGAGCGCCGCTACTTGCGGCGGATCAGCATCACGCCGTCGCGGACGGTGAGGATAACCTGCGTGACCCGGTCGTCCTCGGCAACGTGGCGATTGAAGCCGGCGATGGCGCGGTCGTCATCGGTCTGAGGGTCGAGGACACGGCCGTTCCAGAGGACGTTGTCGACGGCGATGAGGCCGCCGGGCGAGAGCAGCGGCAGCGCGGCCTCGTAGTAGGCGATGTAGCCTCCCTTGTCGGCGTCAATGAACACGAAGTCGAACGGGCCGCCGAGCGCCTTCAGGGTGTCGATAGCTGGCCCCTCGCGGACCTCGATCTTGTGGCCGTGGGGGCTGCGCTCGAAGAAGCTATTCGCTATGGCGATGGCGGCGGGGTCGATGTCGCAGGTGATGAGCTTGCCGTCGTCAGGCAGGGCTTCGGCCATCATGAGGGCGCTGAAGCCGGTGAACATGCCGATCTCGAGGACACGCCGGGCGCCGAGCGAGGCGACGAGCGTCTGCAGGAGCATGCCCTGGGCCGGCGAGGACAGCATCCGGGAGCGCTCGCCCATCTTCTCGCCGGTGACGGCGATGAGCTCTTGCAGGAGCGCCGAGAGTGGAGTGGTATGACTCTCCGCGTAGTCCTCGATTCCGTCCGGCAGCAGTTGCAGCACGACGTACCTCCCGCTAGTTCAACGCGCCCAGCGTCCGCCAGCGCCGGGCCCGGGACGCGGTGACTTTCGGCGTCATCTGGCGGATGGCGTCGGACAGCGTGTCCACCTCTAGCTCCAGTCGGCGGCGCACGGACAGCTCCTCCAGCAGCCGCTGCCTGGCGGTGTTATCGGTCTGGAGGCGGGCGGCGACGAAGTCGGCGAGGCGGTCGGGGCCGCCGGGCATGCCGATCTGGCGCGTCCACTGGTTGGAGACGGCGAGGTAGAGGCGTGAGCACTCGGCGAACAGCGCGGCCACGGTGTCGGCCAGCTCCTGGACCGGCTCGCCGCCGGCGTCCGTCGATTCCAGGAGCTCGACCTCGCCGGTCAGGTACGGCAATTCGGCCGAAGCGCGGAGGAGGCGGAAGCGGCGCTCGCCCAGGCAGATGATGTTGAGCTTCCCCTCCTCCAGCTCTTGACTCTCGGCGATTCGCGCCGTAGTGCCGACCTCATGCGGCTCGGCGGGGCCGCCGACCGCGACGCCGGAGCGGATGAGCAGAACGCCGAAGGGGGAGCTCTCCTCCCGGCAGCGGCCGATCATCTGCTTGTAGCGCTCCTCGAAGATGTGGAGGGGCAGGGTGGCGCCGGGGAAGAGGACGGTGTTGAGGGGAAACAGAGGCAGCTCCACTGTCCCTACTCCTTGCCGGTCAGCTCGCCGAGGAGCCAGCGGGCGCGCTGCTCGTCGGCGGCCAGGACGTAGAGCTCGAAGCCGCCGGTGGCGGCCACGCCGAACGGCTTGAGGGGGTCCAGGCTCTTGAGGTAGGGCTTGATGCCGTCCTGCTCCAGAGCATCGCGCCAGACGTCGGCCTCTATGGGGTCGCGGGCGACGGCGATCTTGACCATGCGGT
Source organism: Dehalococcoidia bacterium (assembly GCA_040877915.1). GTDB lineage: Bacteria > Chloroflexota > Dehalococcoidia > SM23-28-2 > RBG-16-64-32 > JBBDNA01. The sequence continues at coordinate 4,227 of JBBDNA010000008.1, read as the reverse complement.
CTGATTCCTGGGCGGCCATGGCAAACAGCTAGGGACGGGGCCGAGACCAGTTTAGCACAGCGGGGCGGGTTCAGCCGCCGGCGGAGACCTGGACCGGGACGGCGGACCGCCCGTCGTCGAACAGGGCGGCCACGGCGCCGCCGTCCAGGTAAAGCGGGACGTACAGCATCCCCGTCTGGACGGCTTCCGTGAGGTGGGCGCGCAGGGTAACGGCCCCGGCCTTCGTCGTCAGGGTCAGCGCGCCGCCCTCGCTGATGCCCAACCCTTTGGCGTCCGCAGGGTTGACCTCGACGGCCTCCTCGCGGTGCAGCCTGTCGGCCTCGGGGGAGTGGGAGGCGGCGCCGGCGTAGCTCGTGTACAGGCTGCGGCCCGTGGTCAGGAGGAAGCCCTTCGCGTCGAGCGCTTTGGGCGGGTCCAGGGGCTGCGGCTCGGCCTTCGTGGGGCCGAGGCCGTTGACGGGCTGCTGGGCGCCGGAGCGCATCTCGACGTAAGTGGCGTCACGGTACAGCAGAACCAGCTTCGATATCTCGTCCATGATCTCGGAGGGGTTGCCGTAGTTCAGGCGCAGCTCGCCGGCGTTCAACCGCTGGGCCAGACGCGTCCCCAGCTCCCCGAGGATGCGCCAGGCGGGCTGGGCCTCGCCCTGGGGCGCGGTCGCCGGATGGAGGCGGAGGACGCGGCGGTCGGCGCTGGTGGTCGTGCCCTCCCTGCCGTACTCGCCGCCGTCGGGGAGGACGACGTGCGCGGCCTTGGCGGTGTCCGTGGGCAGGGAGTCGATGACGGCCAGGAAGTCGAGCTTCTCGATCGCCTTCTCGAGCTTCGCCTTGGCGGGCGAGACGAAAAGCGGGTTGTCGTTGAGGGCGACGAGCGCCTTCAGCTTGCCATCGGAGAGCATCTCGTCGAACGTCAGGCCGGCGTTCGACGGGACGGGCACGCCCCAGGCGCGCTCGACCTCGGCGCGGGCGGACTCGTCGGCGGCCGGGCGGTAGCCGGGGAGGCGCTCGGCGGCGACGCCGACATCCAGCATCCCCCAGACGTTGGCCTCCTGGGGCAGGACAAACAGTCCGCCTGAGGCGGACGCGGCGTCCTCTCCGGCGATGGCTATGGCAACGTTGGCGGCGGCGGCGGTTATGGCGGCGGCGTCCGTGACGCCGAGGTGGGGCAGCGCGTATACAACCGACAGCGGCCGCTGCGAGTCGTCGTCTCGCGCGGCGGCGAGCAGCTCGACGGCCCGCGGGAGCGCTTCCGCTGGCTGGGGTGAGAGCCTGGGCGCGTCGCCACCTGCCAGCGCGTTGGCCAGGGCGGCGACGACGGCCCCCTCCTCGCCCGGCCGGGGCTGGAGCCAGACCGTGGCGAAGTCGCACAGCTCGCCGCGGCGGGCGCTGACGACGACGAGGCGGGCGCCGCCGTTGATCACGGCGTCCTTGCAGCGCAGGCAGGCGACGTTGTGGCTGGACTCCAGGTCGTCGGCGATGACCAGCAGCGTCTTCGACCTGGCGAGCTGCGTCATGTCGGCGGGGAGGACCTCGCTGCCGAAGGCGGCCCGCAACGCCGCCGTGGCGGCGCGGGCGACCGGGCCGGCGCTGGAGTCGACGTTGTTGGTGCCGACGACGGCGCGGGCGATCTTCTGCAGCAGGTAGTTCTCCTCGTTCGTGGCCAGCGGCGAGCCCAGGAAGCCGATGGCGTCCGCGCCGTGCGCCTCCCGTATCTCCGTGAGGCGGGCGGCGGTCAGCTCCAGCGCCTCGTCCCAGGTGGCGGGCGACTGGCCGCCGTTGCGGCGGATCAGGGGCGTGGCCAGTCGCTCGGAGGGCTTGACGGCGTCGTAGCCGAAGCGGCCGCGCACGCACAGCTGCCTGTCGCTGACCGGGTTGGCGATCGTGTCGGGGCGGACGATTACGCCGCGGCCGGTTCGGACGCCCAGGTTTATCGAACAGCCGACGGAGCAGGACGTGCAGGTGGTCGGCACCCAGCGCTCAGTCTGGGTGGCGGCCCACTTGTTGGGGTGCTCCATCAGCGTGGCCGTGGGGCAGACGTCGATGCAGGCGCCGCAGAAGTCGCAGTTGGAGTCGTGGACGGGGCCACCGGCGCCGAACTCGATGCGCGTCGAGAAGCCGCGGCCGGCCAGGGTTATCGCCCCCGTGTGGCGCAGCTGGTCGCAGGCGCGAACGCAGCGGGTGCAGATGATGCACATCTGGGGGTCGAACTCCAGGAACGGGTTGGCGCGGTCGGCCTCCGGCTGCTGCAGCTCGTAGTAGGTGCGTTCTTCGCCCTCCCAGGGCTCGTAGCCGGCCATCTCCAGCATCTCGCAGGTCGTCTGGAGCTCGCAGCGGTAGTTCTTGGAGCAGGTGATGCAGCGGTGGGTGACGACGTTGTCGCGGAGGCAGGTGTCGCCCGGCTTGCACTTGACGACGCGATGGCAGGTGAGGCAGCGGTCCGAGTGGTACGACAGGATCAGCGAGAGCACGGCCTGCCGCGCCGAGCGCGCCTGCTGCGTGTGCGTGCGGACGACCATCTCGTCGGCGACGCGGGTGGTGCAGGAGAGCTGGAGGGTGGGAGCGCCCTCGATCTCGACGAGGCAGGTGCGGCAGCCGGCGTAGGGAGGGAGGCCGTCGACGTAGCAGAGGTTGGAGATGAAGACGCCCGCGTTTTTGATGACCTCGACCAGCGGCGCGCCGTCCGGCGCCTCTATCTCGCGGTCGTCGAGGGTTATCGTGGCCACGGGCTACCTGGTGCGGTCGCGCTCTACCGGCTTGCCGATGTGCAGCGGCTTCTCCTCCGGTCGCGGCGCCTTCAGGCCGTTGGGGTAGGTCCAGTCGTGGGTCTGCAGGTGCTCCTGGGCCATCTCGGTGAGGCGGTGCTTGTCGCGGTAGAGGTGGTCGAAGTTGTACTCGGCGTCGTTGAGGGGGCCGCCGGCCTGGATCGCCTCGTAGGGGCACTCCTCCACGCACAGCCCGCAGTACATGCACAGCCGGAAGTCGATCTCGTAGCGTTCGACGTTGTACGAGCCGTCCTCGCGGGGCGAGGTCTGGACGAGGATGCAGCCGTCGGGGCAGGCCTGGGCGCAGGTGGAGCAGCCGGTGCAGCGCTCCTCGAACCAGAGGAGGTTGGTGCGGGCGTTGACGGGGATGAGGCGGATCTCCTCCGGGTACTGCGTGGTGAAGGGCTTGCGGAACAGCGTCCGCAGGGTGACCATCATCCCTTTCGCGATGCCTGTACCGAACAAGAGCGACGCCTTCCCAGTGGCGGCGGGGCCCCAGCCCTGCCGTTCGTGTCCCGCAGGCCCGATTCTACAGTAGAGGCTTCGCTAATCTCAAGCGTTTGTGAGGGGAATCACGGGTTGCGCCGCTCGAACGGCAAGATTTTTCGCTGCAGTTTGCGGATGGGACCGACCATGTCAAGGACCAGCCACATTTCGAACCTCTTTGGCAGGCGTTCCCGGAGGCTTTGATCAAGGGTCTCCTGAGCTACACACTGAATTTCAACTGGAGATGATATCGGTTCGAGCTCTATATCGGAGATGATTGGTCCGAGTAGTTGTCCTTGACCCCTTTGATGTACGGGGATTTCAACCAGCGTCCTTCGCCACAAGATAATCCAGTGTTTCTTGAGAGCGAGCTTGGCGCCGACAATTCTTTCCTTTCGATCTGGTCGGTGGTTAACGAGGCGCATGGCGAAGTGCGCGAAGATCGAGGCCCGCATCTCGATCTGATCGTCCGCCGGAGCTTCGATAGCGACCTGGAGCGTCATGTCTGGATCTCGCCCACTCCTCCACATTGGAGCGAGAAGAGCAACCTCCATCTGGCGTTCAAGCAGCCAGCGCCAAGCCCTCCGTAGTAGAGGAACGCCATCGAAGAGCAGCCCTATGATTGCCGCTACGCTCACTGGAACGCATGTTACCACCCAGCTCTCGTGTCAAATGAGCGCCCTCACCCCCAGCCCCTCTCCCGAAACACGGGAGAGGGGCGATCGGCAGATGGGGAGAGGGATGGTGGGGGGTTGGGCGGGCCGGGTTGCGGCCCGCCCGCGAGGACGGCCGTCTACCCCACCCCAGATTCCTTCGCGGCGCGGCGCTTGTTTCCCGCTCCGACGTGGCCGGCGCTCAGAATGACAGGTGGGAGCGGGCCCTTACCCCCAGCCCCTCTCCCGAAACACGGGAGAGGCGGACGCCCAAGGGGGCGATCGGCAGATGGGGAGAGGGATGGTGGGGGGTTGGGCGGGCCGGGTTGC
>JBBDNA010000007.1:0-23532 GCA_040877915.1 Dehalococcoidia bacterium | reverse complement strand
CGCCGGCATCGTCCGCGTGGAGAACCCCGCCGCCGGCACCGGCATCTACGGCGGCTCCACTCACGTCTACCGCGCCCTGGGCCAGAGCTTCCGCGACAGCGACGGCGACAACATCTCCAACGACATGGACCCCTGCCCCGTCACCGTCGACGCCGTGCCGCCGGTCGACGCCGACAGCGACGGCCTGGCCACCTCCTGCGACCCCGTCCCCGGCGTCGCCAGCCCCTCCGCCCCCGCCCCCGACACCATCAACCAGGACGGCGACGGACTGACCGACGAGGACCCCGTCAACAACAACGACGACGACGGCGACACCCTCCTGGACGAGGACGGCGAGTGCCGGGCCACCTCCGGTACGCCGGACGAGGACCAGGACTGCTACCCCAACCGCGGCGACAACTGCGCCCTCCTCGCCAACGACAACTCCGACCTCGACGGCACCATCCCCGCCGGCTCTCCCGCCGACGGCGGACCCCAGCTCGACTCCATCGGCGACGCCTGTGAGGCCGGCGCAAGCGCCCCCGTGGGCGAGTCCGGCGCCGGCTGCGCCGCCGGCAACGCCGCCGACAACGCCCCCACCGACGGCCGCGTAAACGACGGCTGTCCCCAGGTCGGCACCCGCCCTGAAGTCGGCGCCGAGTGCCTCAACAACATCAACGACGACGCTGACGTCAGCGGCGCCAGCGCCGTCGTCAACGACGGCTGCCCGGCCGCCGGCGGCGGCGCCCAGAACGGCGGCTACTTCTCCGCCATCTCCCTCGCCTACGCCTGCATCGGCGCCACCGACACCGACGGTGACGGCGTCTGCGACAGCGAAGAGACGCTGCTGGGCTCCGACCCGAACGACGCCGGCGGCCCAACCACCACCAGCACGCCGGAGTACTACGGCCTGGACTACGGCCCGCTGACCACCCTGGACGGCGACATCTGCTCCAACCGCGTCGAGTACCCCTCCGGCGCCGCCATCGACGACGACCTCGACGGCCTGGCCAACGGCGCCGACACCGGCCCCGAGTTCGATGGCTGTAATAGCGAGCCTGTCGTCGGCGTTGGCGCTGACGCCGACCAGGACGGCGTGGCCGAGGACGGCTCCGACAACTGCACCGCCGCCTACAACCCGTCCCAGACCAACACCGACGGCGACGCCCTGGGTGACGCCTGCGACACCGACGACGACGACGACACCATCGCCGACCGCGTCGAGTCCTTCATGGGCACCGACCCCAAGGACAACTGCTCCGACAACAGCTCCGACCCCGCCAACCCCTCCGACGCCGACAACACCACCACCGTCAACGTCGGTGACGTCACCCAGCTGTTCGGCGGCGGCAAGATCCTGGTCGCTCCGCCCAACCCGCTGTACCAGGCCCGTTCCGACTTCGACGGCAACCAGTCCGTCAACGTCGGCGACGTCACCATCGGCTTCGGCGGCGGCAAGATCCTCACCGACTGCGACCTCAACGTCAGCGCCGGCCCCTGGAGCCTCCCCGACAACAGCCAGAACAACGTCGGCTGTGCCAGTCCTGTCATACTCAACCTTGGATCCAAGGACATTAACCTCCCGGCCGGCAGCATTACCGACGGCGATGGCGGCACCTGGACTACCAGCGGCGGCGTGGGCGCCAGCAACTTCATCACGGTCTCACGCACCGGCGGACCCGCGGCCGTCGGCGACTGCGTCATGGCCATTGACGACGTGAACGCCCGCCGCACTCCGAAGCTAGTTGCCGTGATTGTTGAGGTCGATATCACCGGTGGCGGAGTGGACGTGAGAGCACCCGCGGGCGTCGACGCGGCTGACGACCTAACGGGAATCCGATTGACACTGGCGGCTGGCGGCACCGATGACGTGAACATCCTCAATGGCGGAGTGGACGTCAATCAGGACGCTGTCGTCGACGCCAACGATGACGTGGCTGGCGACGTCCTGCTCATGGTGAGCGGCGGCGGCACGGTGACTGTGCAGATCAACAACGGCATAGTCGCACCAGCAGCCCAAGCCGACGCGTGGTTGGTCATGGTGCCGTAGAGCAAGTGTAGCGTTCCCCTGGGGCGGCTGAGTGAGCCGCCCCAGGGGAACGCCCAACATCCGCTAGCCCTGAAGCGTTAGGCGAGACACATGACTGGAGGGCGCCCCCACCCCCCCCCCCCCGCCGGAGGGCTCCCAGTGGGAGCCCTCCGGTCCTCCCGTTTCGGCTGACCTTCCCCAGGGCCCGCCGATACTCCCCCTCCGACGGCCCGCCGCCCCCGGCGCTCGTGCTATAATCGGTCAAATCATCGGCGCGGCGTGTGGCCACGCAGACCCGATCTTCGGCGGCGCCACATCGAACGAGGGGGAGAACCCAATGGCTCGGTTGCGTGCGGGAGTGCTCGCCGCCCTTGCCGTCGGCGTTGCGGCGCTGTTCGGCCCGTCCAGCCCCGCTGTTTCCGTCGCCGGCTCGGACCCCCTGCCGCCGGCGCACGACGATCTGGCCAACGCGCGGGCGATTACCGGCCTCGAACTCCCCTTCTCCGACTCGCTCGACATATCGGCAGCGACGGCGGAACCGGGCGAACCGTTCCAGTGCCGGAACCTGCGCCACACCGTCTGGTACGAGTTCACCGCCAGCAGGGACGGCGACCTCCACGTGGGCACGGTGGGCAGCACCGTCGGGCCGGCCTTCGTCCAGGTCTACAGCGGCCCGCCTGACGCCGACCTCGCGCAGCTATCACCTGTCACCTGCGGCGCTGCCGCTGACATCTCGTTCGGCGAGGGAACCACGTACTACTTCCAGCTCGGCTACCCGGGCGGTTACGGGGACGGTGAGCTCGTCTTCAACCTTGCCTCCAGCGGCGGTCCGTCGGGCGTGTCGACGGGCAGCATCTCCGGCGCCGTAACCGAAGAAGGAACGGGCACACCCCTGGTCGACATCTGCGCGTCCGTCTACGGTGTCGGCGGAGGCTTCATCAGCTTCGACCTCACCGACGCCTTTGGCGACTATGTCGTACCCAACGTTCCCGAGGGCGACGTCAAGGTCCAGTTCTTCGACTGCTCAGCGGAACCCAATCACCTCACGGAGTGGTACGACGACCAGCCCGACTTCGCCGCCGCCGACGCGGTCTCCGTAAGCGATGGCGCCACCACCTCCGGTATCGATGCCTCACTGGCGATCGGCGGCTCGATCGCCGGCGCCGTGACGGCCGGCGGTTCGGGCACGCCGTTACCAGACATTTGCGTCAACGTCTACTCGGCCGGTGGCGCCTGGAGCGGCGGCGACCTTACCGACGCGTTCGGCGACTACTTCGTCGGGCGCCTGACCACTGGCGACTACACGATCGAGTACTTCGATTGCGCCGCCTTCCCCAACCACTTCGGCGAGTGGTATGACGACAAGGCGGACTTCCTTTCGGCTGATCCCGTGGGAGTGGTTGAAGGCGCAACCACCTCCGGCATCGATGCCGCGCTCACCGTTGGCGGCTCCATCTCCGGCACGGTGACGGAAGAGGGCGCCGGCAACCCTATAGAGTTTGCCTGCGTAGACGTGAGCGATCTGGACGGAAACGGCTTCGGCGGCGTGACCACCGACGAGTTCGGCGCCTACTTCGTTGGCCTGCTGCCGACCGGCGACTACAAGGCGCGGTACGCCGATTGCGACTTCCCCGGGACCCACGTGCCGGAGTGGTACGAGGACAGGCCCGACTTCGACAGCGCCGACGTCATTCCCGTCGTCCAGGGGTCGGATACGCAGATCGACGTAGCCCTCGCCGTGGGCGGCGCCATCTCCGGAACGATATTCGAGGAGGGGAGCGGCACGCCTCTCCAGGCCTGCGCCTTCGTCTACAGCACCTTCGACGGCTTCCTAGGGCAAGCCTTCGCCGACGAGTTCGGAAACTACTCCATGGGCGGTCTGCCCACCGGGGACTACAAGGTGGAGTTCGGATGCGGCGGCTTCACCCACCTCGGCGAGTGGTACGACAACCAGCCCAACTTCGACTCCGCCGACATCGTCGCGGTCACGCTCGGCGCGGACACGCCGGAGATCGACGGCGCCTTGACCCCGGGCGGCTCCATCTCCGGCGCCATCACCGACGAGGCGTCCGGCGACCCGCTGGCCAGCATCTGCATCAGCGTCTACGACCTGTCAGGGGGCTTCTACGGCGCCCTGGCCACGAACGACGGGTTCTACCTCTTCGGGCCGCTGCCCCCAAACGATTACAAGGTAGAGTTCGATGACTGCTCCTCGGCCAGCTTCTACGTGACCGAGTGGTACGACGACCAGCCGGACTTCGATTCAGCGGACGCGGTTTCCGTTGTCGGTGGCGTCAACACAATCAACATAGACGCCGCCCTGGACCGCGGCGGATCCATATCCGGCACGATAACGGAGGACGGCAGCGGCATCCCCCTCCAGGACATATGCGTCGGCACCTACAACACCGCCGGAACGTGGTTCGGCACGGTACTGACGAACGGCGTCGGGGACTACTCCGTGAACGGGCTCCCCACCGACGACTACAAGCTGGAGATCTTCGACTGTTCGTTCAACCCCGTCCACATCGGCGAATGGTACGACGGCCAGACCGGATTCGATTCCGCTGACCCGGTATCGGTCACCGTGGGCCTCGACACGACCGGCATCGACGCCTCACTCGCCGTCGGCGGCTTCGTCTCCGGCGCCGTCACGGAGGAAGGGAGCGGCGATCCCCTGGAGGGTATGTGCGTGAACGCCTACGACCCCACCGAGACCTGGGCCGGCTTCGACCTCACCGACGCCAACGGGCAGTACTGGATCCCCGGACTCACGCCCGAAGACTATAGGATCGTCTTTGACGACTGTTCGTTCGATCCGTTCCATGTGAGCGAGTGGTACGACGACAAGCCCGACTTCAACTCCGCCGACGAGGTCTCCGTTGCCCTGGGATCGGGATCGTCCGGTGTAGACGCCGCGCTGACGCTGGGCGGAGCTATCTCCGGCACAGTGACCGAGGAGGGATCGGGCACGCCGCTGGAGGGCGTCTGTATCGACTTCTACGACCTCTCGGGCGCCTGGTACAGCTCGTCGATCACGGACAGCCAGGGCATCTACCAGCTCGACCGCGTTCCGGCCGGCGACTACAAGACGGAGTTCCGGCACTGCTCGGGCGCCACCCATCTCTCTGAGTGGTACGACGACGAGGTCCGCCTCGGCGACGCGGATACAGTGCCGGTGGCCGCCGGGGCCGTCACCGCCGGCGTCGACGCGGCGCTGGTCTATTGTCCCTGGCCGGACTGTGACAGCGATGCCTTCGTCAACACCGCGGAGCAGTTCATGGGGACGGAGCCCACGCTGGCCTGCCCCCTCACCGGCCGCCATGACGGCGTTGATAACGACGGCGATACCCAGACCGATGAAACCGGCGAGGGCACCAACGACGAGGCTAACGACGCCTGGCCTCCCGACGCCGACGACGACCAGGACGCCGACGTCGGCGACCTCATCGGCCTGTTCGGCGGCGGCAAGATCCTCATCGATAACCAGAACCAGCTGTATTCGGAGCGCTCAGACATGGACGGGGACGGTGACCTCGACGTGGGGGACCTTATACAGGCGTTCTTCGGGAAGATACTTACGGACTGCGCTTAGCGGCGGTTGACCCGCTCGGCCCCTCTGGCCGTCCGGACGACGCGAGGGGTAAATCCAGGGCGCTCCTCGAGCTAGTCTCCGGGGATCAGCGCCCGAACAGCTTCCTCCATGGCGTGCTTGGCCTCGGGGATGGTGGTCCCGTGCTCGAACGTCAACGGCTTGCCGATGCGCACGCTTACCGGCGCCGGGCTCGACCGCGGCGACCCCGGCGGCAGGATATCGCGGGCGCCCTTGATGTACAGGGGCAGCACGGGCACGTGCTGGCCCAGGGCCAGGATGGCCGGGCCGCCGTGAAACGGCCCCAGCTGCCCGGTGCGAGAGCGCGTGCCCTCCGGGTAGATCAGCAGAGACCATCCGTTGTGCAGCAGCCATTGCGAATGGGCCAGCGCCTCGCGCCCGCCGCCGCGGGTGATCGGGAAGGCGTTGTATCGCAGCGAGTGCAGCATGCCCTTCACCCGCTCCCGGTACATCCGGTCGGCCGCGGCGACAATGGCCGTGCGATCCCATATCTTCGAGGGGAGCGCGGACAGGATGATCACCGTATCGAAGTGGCTGGAGTGGTTCGAGATGATGAGCAGCGGGTTGCCGACGCCGGCGAGGTTCTCCCGTCCTTCGATGGTAAAGGGCCGGCAGAACTCGCGGACGTGCTTGTCGACGTCCCAGCGCCTGGCCAGGCGGCGGTACGTGCGGGCCCAGAGGCTCAGGGCCCAGCGGTGAGGTTTCGCCTCCACCAGGTCGGTCTGGGTTCGTCTTTCTGCGGTTGTGAGCTGAGCGTCTTGCATAGCGGCCCTGCCCTTCGTGTGCGGCGAGGATAGGACGCGTACATCCCTCGGTGCCAAGCAGTATACATCTCGCTGCCCAGAAATCAAGGGCGGGAGACTTGGCGCCAACACCGGCCGTCGATGCGGCGGCGCGCGTCGAACGTTGACACTCGTATCTAATCACGCTTATCGTAACGCTCACCGCGTTAGGTCACCGGTTCATTCGCAAGGAGCGCTCCATGAGGCAGGAACAGCCGCTCACAACGTCCGACTCTAAGTTTCAGCTGGACTCCCCGGAGGAGGCGGCCACACTCTGGACCGTGGACCTGATGCACTGGCCCAACGGCATCTCCCCGCTGGCCGGAACGATGGGCCTGCCGGTGGGCGCGACCCCGGCCGCCTAGACCGGCGACCAGGGGCTTGACAGGCCGAAGTCGCTGCCGTTACGTTTCGGATGCTGTGAGGAGGTACGATGGCGAACGAACCCGTCTCCGACTGGGCTGACGATTACAATATCTTCGATCCGGAGTACATCCGGAACCCGTTCCCCGTATGGGATGACCTGCGAGGCCGCTGTCCGGTAGCGCACACGGAACGCTGGGGCGGCTCCTGGATGCCCACCCGCTACGAGGACCTGTTCAACATCGCGCAGGACGTGCAGCACTTCTCGTCGCGGCAGGTGCTGGTGGCGCCGGTGGGGCCGCAGCCCGGCGAGGAGGAGGACGTGACCGACCCGAACTACGGGATCGGCGCGCCGCCGATAACGTCCGACCCGCCCGAACACACCTGGGCCCGGCGCCTGCTCCTGCCGGCGTTCTCCATCCGCGCCATCGAGCGCTGGGAGCCGGAGACGCGCGAGCTCTGCGGCTCGCTGATCGACGGCTTCATCGACAAGGGCAAGGCGGACGCCGCCGTGGATTACGCGCAGCAGATCCCGCCCCGCGTCATCGCCAGCATGCTGGGCATCTCCACGGACATGGCCGGCACCTTCGTCGGCTGGGTGCGCGAGGCGCTGGAGGTCGGGCTGACCAACCGCGACGTGGGCTTCCAGGCTCGCGCCCAGATCCTGGGCTTCTTCCGCGACCAGATCGCCGAGCGGCGGGCCAAGCCGGGCGACGACCTCATCAGCTACCTGGTCAAGGCGGAGGTGGACGGCAAGCCGGTGCCCGAGGGCCACATGCTGGGCACCTGCCTCCTCCTGCTCATCGCCGGCATCGACACGACCTGGAGCTCCATCGGCTCCGCGCTCTGGCACATGGCCCAGCACCCGGAGCACCGCGCCCGCCTAATCGCCGAGCCGGAGCTGTTCCCGGTGGCCGTGGAGGAGCTCCTGCGGGCCTACTCGCCCGTGACCATGGCCCGCATCGTCGCCTCCGACGTGGACTACGACGGCGTCAAGATGTGCGAGGGCCAGCGCGTGCTCATGTCCTTCCCCGCGGCCAACCGCGACCCGGAGAAGTTCCCCGACGCCGACAAGGTCATCCTCGACCGGCCGGAGAACCCGCACATCGCCTTCGGCGTGGGCATCCACCGCTGCGTGGGCTCCAACCTGGCGCGGATGGAGATGCGCGTGTCGCTGCAGGAGTGGCTCAAGCGCATACCGGAGTACCGGCTGGAGGACCCGGGCGCCGTCACCTGGGCGGGCGGCCAGGTGCGCGGCCCGCGCTCGCTGCCGGTGGTGTTCCCATGAAGGTCAGAGTAGACACCGAGAAGTGCCAGGGGCACAACCGCTGCTTCGTCGTGGCCGGCGAGCTGTTCGAGCTGGACGACTACGGCTACGCCCACGAGGTGGACGACGGCACGGTGCCGCCGGCGCTGGAAGAGAAGGCGCGGCTGGCGGTCAAGAACTGCCCGGAGCTGGCCATCTCGCTCCAGGAAGACTAGCGGTTACCGGCTCCCAGTAGCGTCGCCCCTCGCCCCGCAGCACGCGGCCCAGCATCAGGCCCGGGAAGTGGCTGGCCCCGACCAGCGCCCCGGTGCCCTCGACCTCCCTGGCCAGCGCCTCCTGCGAGCGCCGCGCCAGCTTCGGGTCCATGTCACCCAGGCCGGACCACTCCACCTCCGTCAGCTGCGCCGGGCAGGCTATCCCGTCGCCCAGCAGGAACGCCCGCTCCGTACCGGAGGACAGGACCACGCCTGCGTGGCCGGGTGTGTGGCCCGGCATGGCGATGACGTCCACGCCCGGCGCCAGGGAGGCGCCGCCGTCGGCCGCCTCGTAGCGATCGGCCAGGGCCTCGATCATCCTCTTCTGCGAAAAAGGGTTGCCGGGCTCCAGCCAGACCTTGTCGGACTGCCAGTGTTCGTGCTCGGCCGATGTCCATCGGTAGACGGCGTTGGGGAAGGCCGGTCTCGGATTGCCGTACATGTCCGCGACGCAGTTGCCGCAGTGGTCGATGTGCAGGTGGGTGACGAACACGACGTCCACGTCCTCGGGTGCGAACCCCGCCTTCGCCAGCTCCGGCAACAACGCCCCGCCCCTGAACGCGAACATCTTCTCGTGCCCCAGACCGGTGTCGATGAGCACGCGCTTACCGGCCGACTCGACGAGGAAACATCCGAACGGGAAGTCAAGCCGGCCCTCATGGTCCAGCCAGCGCTTGTGGGGCTCCCAATCCTCCGGCGTTGTCCCGCTGAAATACGCATTGGGGGGAAAGACACAGTTTCCGTCGGACACGGCGGTCACGCGGAGATCGCCGATGGCGAACACGTTGGATTTCGTCATTGCGTCCTGCCTTCGTACTGGGGGATCGTTGGCGGTATTCTAGCCACGGCCCGAAAGGCGCGTCAACGGCGGGGCCCAACATCTGCCGCGCGGGGGCCCGTTCCTCTAATAGCGATCGATGATCTTGCGCGCGCCGCCCAGGGCCATCACTTCGTTCGTCCCGTCCTCGATGAGGGCGGCGCGGGCGTCGCGGAACAGCTTCTCGACGAACACCTCCTTGGTCAGGCCGTAGCCGCCGAAAATCTGCACGGCGTCGCTCGCGACTTCGAAGGCGGCCTGGGTACAGAACACCTTGGACGCCTGCGAGTAGTGCGTGGCCGGGGGACTCGTCGTCGAATTGTAGGCGAGGGCGGCGCGGGAAAGCGCGCGGGCCGACTCAACCTTGGTGAACATGTCGAACAGCTTCAGCTGTACCGCCTGGTGCTCGCAGATCGGCTTGCCGCCCTGGACGCGCTGCTTGGAGTAGGCCAGCGCCTCCTCGAAGGCGGCGCGGGCCACGCCGGTGAAGGCGGCGCCCATGAAGGCGTTAGCGCCGGCCAGCACGCTATCGATCACGAAGCTGTAGCCGCCCGGCTCAACCAGCATGTAGCGCTTGGGGATGCGCACTTCGTCGAAGAAGATCTCGCCCTGGTTGAGCGCGCGCTGGCCCAGCTTGTTCAGCGGCTTGCCTCGGGACACGCCGGGCAGGTCAAGCGGGATCATCGCCACCCCGCCTCCCGTCTGCCCTCGCGATCGGTCTATCCCCAGGAAGGCCAGAGCGTGGCTGGCGATCGTGCCGTTGGCCACCCAGGCCGACTTCTGTCCGCTGATCACCCAGTCGTCGCCGTCCGGACGGGCCTGCAGATCGCTTGCCGTCTCCGGCTGCTGGAACTGCTCGGTGCCGACCATGAGGGTGTCGGAGCCGTGCTCCGGCTCGGTGATCGCCCAGCAGCCGATGAACTTCGCTTCCGTGTCGCTGACGAACGGCATGACCGTATCGCGCATCATCTCGGGGTTGCCGGACAGGGCGGCGAAGCCGAACGGGAAGGAGGTAACGCCGAGACCTACCGCGAAATCGGCGCTCCCCCAGGCCATCTCCTCCGTGAAGATATGGCGGCCCAGCGGGGAGAGCCCCGGCCCGCCCAGCGCCTCCGGCAGCGCCCACTTGTGATAGCCAAGCCCGTACGCCTGGCGGAACACGTCCCAGAACAGCGATCCCTCGCCGATGACCTCTTCCGGTGGAAGCCTGTCCAGCTCTATGGCGGCGGGGCGCAGGACATCGGCGGCAAAGCGGTGGATCTCCTCCTTGAGCCGCTGCTCCGCTTCGGTCAGTCCTTTGTCGAGCTCGAGATACATGGGGCGAAGCGATTATACGCCGCGCCCCGGCGCCGGGGCCAGCGTGATATCGCATGCGCGCCAGGGGCGCCAGCCGGCGCCGAGTCTCGCCCCCGAGATGCGAAGGGCCCCGACAGTGCGGCGCTGCCGAGGCTCGTCGGCCCTAGACGGGAGGGGGTAACTCACACGCCCTGGACGCCTGAAACGATAGCGGCCGGCCGCTCGGGCAGGGTTGGAGCGCGGTTAGGCACGCGTAAGAGTTCAGTGATAACGCCGCCGCGCCCCGTCTTGCCGATGCGTCCGCCAGCCGCTAGCATGGGGCGGAAGGAGACCGCCGTGCCCTCAAGCCTCACCTGCTGCACCTGGCGCGCCTGAGCCAATGGACGAACTGTTCGGGCTGTCCATGACCACCATCATGTACGTCCTGCTGGCGCTGCTCGGCGTCTCGCTGGCCGTCGTCGGCTACGTTATCCTGCGGGCGCGCCTCATGTTCTTCATGGGGCTGCGCAACGTCCCCCGACGGCCGGCCCAGACCATCATCATCATCGTCGGGCTGATGCTATCCACGCTGATTATCTCGGCCGCGTTCACCACCGGCGATACCGTCGATTACAGCATCACCAACCAAACGTACTCGCTGCTCGGACACGCGGACGTCATCATCCAGCGAGATGGCGAAGAGGGCGCGCCGGTGGAGCTCACCTCCACTATCCCGCAAGACGTGAACGACCAGCTCCGCGCTGCGATCGAGGACGCGAACGATCCCAACATCGACGGCTTCCTGCCCATCTTGTTCGAGGCCGTGCCCGTCGTGAACCCGGACAGCCGCCAGAGCGAGCCCACGGTCACCTTCACCGGCCTCGACGCCAACTCCACCGAGGGCTTCCCCGACATCATCTCCAAGACCAGCGGCGACCAACTCCAGATTAGCTCTCTAGACTCCGATGAGGTGTACGTCAACGAGAGCCTCGCCGACGACCTTGACACCGCACCCGGCGATACCGTGCGCGTGTACGTGCAAAACCTGCCCCACGAGTTCACGGTAGCCGACGTGGTGAATGACAGCTTCTCCACGGGGGTCGGAGATTTCGGTGAGGCGCAAGGGCTGGTGACGCGGCTGGACACGCTGCAGTCGATCTTTGAACTGCAGGGCGAAGTGAGCTTGATCGCCATATCGGGCCGGGGAGGCGTCCGCGATAGCATCGAAGTGAGCGACGACGTGGTGGCGAGCCTGGAGCGAATCGTTGCCCAGGAGGGCTACGCGCCCACGGGCGAAGGGTCCAGCGAGCTGGCGCTGGACGTCGACAACACCAAGGCGGACCTCGTGGAGGAGGCGGAACTGGCCGGAAACTTCATGGCCACGTTCTTCATCATCTTCGGTCTGTTCTCGATCGCGGCGGGAATCCTGCTCATCGTCATGATCTTCGTGATGCTGGCCGCGGAGCGGAAGTCGGAGATGGGCATGGCGCGGGCTGTGGGAACGCAGCGAGGGCACCTCGTACAGATGTTTATTGCCGAAGGCATGGCATACAACATACTGGCAGCCGCGGTGGGCGCGGGATTAGGAGTGCTCATCGCTTTCGGGATGGCCGCCATCATGGCGAAGATCTTCTCCGACTTCGGGCTGGCCATCGAGCCCCACGCGACGCTGCGTAGCCTGGCGATCTCCTACAGCCTGGGCGTGGTGCTGACCTTCTTCACCGTCACGTTCTCCTCGTGGCGAGTGTCCAAGCTGAACATCGTGCGGGCCATTCGGGACGTGCCCGAGCCGCCGGGCGGGCGCATGGGCTGGCGATGGGTAGCCAGCGGCGTCGCCGGCATAATCGTCGGGGCGTTGCTGTTCCTGTCGGGGATGAGCGGCAACCTGGCCTTCCCGTTTGCTCTGGGGTTCTCCCTGGCGCTCGGAGGCATCGCCGTGCTCTTGCGGTTCGCAGGGTTGGGGGAGCGGCCTATCTTCACAGTCCTGGGCGTCACCCTACTGGTCTTCTGGGGCCTGACAGCGGGCCAGCGCCTGGAGCCCATCTTCGGCCAGTTGAATGGCGACGTGGAGATGTTTTTCCTCAGCGGGATCGTGATGGTCACCGCCTCCACGCTCGTCGTCATCTACAACGCGGACCTCCTCCTGGCCGCCCTATCGCGAGTGGGCGGGCTCATGGGCAGCATGCTGCCGGCGGTCAGAACCGCTGTTGCCTACCCGCTGGCCTACAAGTTCCGCACCGGAATGACCCTGGCCATGGTGTCACTCGTGGTGTTCGCCCTGACGATGATGTCTACGATGAACGAGAACTTCAACCGGCTGTTCCTGGTGGACACGGCGCGAGGCGGCTGGGACGTGGTAGCCCTGGAGAACACTAACAATCCGATAGTCGACCTCCCGACCGCCCTGCGGGCGGCCGGCTCCTCGGCCCCGGAAGAGTTCCGCGCTGTGGGGCGGCTGGGCTTCGCATCTCGATCGGAGGCGCGCGAGATGCGCTCCGAACCGCCGGACTTCGACGACTACCCCGTGCAATCCGTGGACAAAGGTTTCATCGAAGGCGGAGACGTTATCCTTTCCGGACGCGCCCGCGGCTACGACAGCGACAAGGAAGCCTGGGAGGCGCTCGCGACCGGCGACGACGTGGCGATCATCGACGGGTTCACGATAAACGAAGGCGGCTTCGATTTCGCCGGGGAGACCCTCAGCGTCACCGGCATCGAGCCCGACCAGAAGGTGTTCGACCCGATTACGATACAGATTCGCGACCCCATCTCCGGCGCCGCCCGGGACGTGAGCGTCGTCGGCGTGATCGACTTCGGGGCCAGCCCCAGCTTCTTCGGCGTCTTCATACCGGAAGAGACGTTCACCGCCGTGTTCGGCGAACCGGAGCAGTCGCAGCACTACATCGGCCTCACCGACCCTGACGACTCCAAGCGGGTCGCTCAGGACATCGAAGCGACGTTGATCACCTCGGGCGTGCAGGCCGACTCGCTGAAGGAGCAGGTGGAGGACGCACAGGCGCTGTCGCGGAACTTCTTCATGCTGATGCAAGCGTTCATGGGCCTGGGCCTGTTCGTCGGCATCGCCGCCGTCGGCGTCGTGGCCTTCCGCACGGTGGTGGAGCGCCGGCAGCAGATCGGGATGCTGCGGGCCATCGGCTACAAGCGCAGCACCGTGGCGCTGAGCTTCGTCCTGGAGTCATCGTTCATCGCGATGCTGGCGGTCCTCTCGGGCGTGGGTCTGGCGGTCTGGCTTTCCTACTTCCTTCTGACCAGCGACGAGTTCCCGTCCAACCTGAGCGGCTACGTCATCCCCTGGACCCAGATCATATTCATCGGGGCCTTCACGTACTTCGCCTCGCTGCTTATGACCTTCATCCCCTCCCGCCAGGCGGCGAACGTGCCGGTGGCGGAGGCGCTGCGTTACCAGTAGCCGAGCGACCGTCTTCCGGACCAGCGAATCGACAAGAGGCTTCGCGGACAAAGAAATGGCGCGCTCGGTGGGACTCGAACCCACGGCCTCAGCCTCCGCAGGGCTGCGCTCTATCCACTGAGCTACGAGCGCGCGAAGAGGGGCCGAAAGTGTGGCCCCGTCGCGTTATTCGGTTGGTGCCGAAGGTGGGATTTGAACCCACACGCCCTTGCGGGCACTGCGCCCTGAACGCAGCGCGTCTGCCATTCCGCCACTTCGGCGCACATCGGGAGTCTCCGGCGCGGGGCACTCGTACCCGCGTGGTCGCCCTATGACATTATCGTTGCCGCAGGGATGACGTCAACCACGGCGGTGGCCAGTCTTTGACAATAGCCGCCCTTTCGTCGCAACATTGCACTACTTCGCCCGTCCGCGAAGCCAAAGGGGGCCCATAGCGTGAACGACAGCCGGATGCAGGGAAAGACGGTCCTTATCACCGGCGGTAACTCCGGCATCGGCCGCGAGACGGCCGCCGGCCTGGCCCGCATGGGCGCTACCGTTGCCATCACTTCTCGCGACCGCGAGAAGGGACAGCGCACGGCCGCCGAGGTCGGCGCCCAGTCCGGCCGCGAAGTGGAGTGCCTGCACCTGGACCTCGCCTCGCTGGCCTCCGTGCGTTCCCTCGCCGCCGACTTCCTCCAGCGCTACGACGACCTGCACGTGCTCATAAACAACGCCGGCCTCATCCTGGGCGACCGCCGCCTCACCGATGACGGCTTCGAGATGACTTTCGGCGTCAACCACCTGGGCCACTTCCTCCTCACAGACCTCCTGCTGGACCGCATCAAGGCCAGCGCCCCCGCCCGCATCATCAACGTATCGTCGCGGGCGCACCGCCGCGTCCCCGAAGGCCTGGACTTCGGCGACCTGCAGGCGGAGAAGAGCTATCGGGGCCTGCAGGTCTACTCCCGTTCCAAGCTGGCCAACGTCTACTTCACGCGCGAGCTGGCTCGCCGTCTGGAGGGCGCCGGCGTGACCGTGAACTCCCTCCATCCCGGCGGGGTGGCCACCGGCTTCGCGCGGGACGGCGACGTCAAGGGGCTGTACGGCTGGCTCGTCCGTCTCGCCTCTCCCTTCCTGAAGACGCCGGAACAGGGCGCGCGCACCTCCATCTACGTCGCCTCGGCGCCCGAGCTGGAAGGCGTAACCGGCAAGTACTTCTCCGACTCGAAGGAGACCGAGCCGGCGCCCGCAGCACTGGACGACGAGGCCGCCAAACGGCTGTGGGCCGCCAGCGAGGAGCTCATCGCCAGGGCCGGAGCCTGAGCGGGCCGCCGGTGGTGACCCTGGAGTACCGCCCGTTCTCCCCGGGCACCCTGGCCGACCCCTACCCGATGTACCGCCGCCTCCGGGACGAAGACCCCGTCCACTGGAGCGAGCCCACCGGCGGCTGGGCGCTCACCCGATACGACGACGTGGCCCTGGCGCTGTCCGACCGCCGCTTCTCCGCCGCCGGCCGGCCCCCGCAGCGCCGCTACGGCCGGGCGACGACGATGGTGACCGCCGACCCGCCGGAGCACACCCGCCTGCGTCGCCTGGTCAGCAAGGCGTTCACCGTGAAGGCCGTCGAGAACCTGAGGCCGCGCATCCAGGAGATCGTGGACGGCCTGCTGGACGCCGTGGACGGCGATCGGATGGACATCGTGCGGGACTTCGGGTACCCGCTGCCGGTCACCGTCATCGCCGAGATGCTGGGCGTGCCGGTGCAGGACCGCGAGAGCTTCAAGCGCTGGGCCAGCCAGGGGCTGGCCGCCATCGTCGGACGGCTGGCCTCGCCCGAAGACCGCGAGCGCGCCCATCGCAGCGGCGACGAGCTGCGCGCCTACTTCCAGGACGCGATCGCGCAGCGCCGTCGCCAACCCCGCGACGACCTCGTTAGCGCCCTCATAGCCGCCGAGGACGAGGGCCAGGCGCTGAGCGAGGAGGAGGTTCTGGACAACTGCACGCTCCTGATCACCGCCGGCCACGAGACGACGAGCAGCCTCATCGGTAACGGGATGCTGGCCCTACTGCGCAACCCGGAACAGCTCCAGCGCCTTCGCGACGATCCCGGCCTCATCGAGCGCGCCGTCGAAGAGCTGCTGCGCTACGACCCGCCGGTGCAGGCCGTGACCCGCCGCGCCCTCGAGGACATCGAGATCAACAGCCACAGGATCGAGGCCGGGCAAGTCGTGTTCGCGGTCGTCGGCGCGGCCAACCGCGACCCGGCCCGCTTCGAGCGGCCGGACGAGCTGGACATCGGTCGGCGGGACAACCCGCACATCGGCTTCGGCGACGGCAGGCACTTCTGTCTGGGCGCGCCGCTGGCCCGCGCCGAGGCCCAGATCGGCATGGCTACCCTGGTGCGACGCTTCCCGCGGATGCGCCTCGCCGGCGCGGAAGCCTGGGGCGGCAACTTCATCGTCCGCGGCGCCACGAGCGTACCCGTCGCCCTCCAACCGGAGTAAGCTAGGGGCGTGACCTACCTCCAGATCGAGGAGATGCCGGACCTCCAGCGGCCCACGTTCGTCGCCGCGTTTCGCGGCTGGAACGACGCCGGCGAGGCGGCCACGCTGGCCGTGCGCCACCTCATCGAGACCTGGTCAGCGCGGCCCTTCGCCAGCATCGACCCCGAGGAGCTGTTCGACTTCACCGTCGCCCGGCCGATGATCCGCGTGACCGAGGAGGGGCTGCGAGACCTGCAGTGGCCCTCCAACCGCTTCTTCTACCACCGCAGCGACGAAGGCCGGGGCGACGTCGTCCTCATGGTCGGCGCCGAGCCCCACCTGAAGTGGCGGGCGTTCACGGACGCCGTCATCGACCTGTTCCGCCAGGTGGATGCCTCCCGCCTGGTCACGATGGGCTCGCTGGTGACGGCGACGCTGCACAGCCGGCCGCCGCCGCTGACCGGCTTCGCGACCGAGGAGTCCCTGCGGGAGACGCTGGAGGGGATGACGGTGTCCCGGGCGCGCTACGAGGGGCCGACGGGCATCGTAGGGACGCTGCACGACGCCTTCCGCCGCGCCGACCTGCCGGCGGCCAGCCTCTGGGTCGGGCTTCCTGCGTACCTGGGCGGCGCGCCCAACCCGCAGGGCTCGCTGGCCCTCCTCCAGGCTCTCGACCGCGTCCTCGGAATCGGCCTGGACCTGGCGGAGCTGGCGGCGATGAGCCAGGCCTTCACCGAGCAGGTGGAGGCCGCGCTGGAGGGCAACGACGAGATGAAGGCCTACATCGCCGACCTGGAGGCGAAGATGGACGCCGGAGTCGCCGAGGCCGGCGTGCCCGACCTGCCACCCTCCGGCGAGATTATCGGCGACCTGGAGGACTTCCTCCGCCGCCAGCGCAGCGACAACTAGCCGCCCACCGAGCGATTCTGCGGAACCGGCCTAGCATCGTAGGGACAGAGCTTCAGCTCTGTCCTGGGCCGAGCAAAGCTCGGCCCCTACGGGTATAAAAAGCCAGCGAAGCGACAACTAGCCGCCGATTTTCGGCAGTACCTCACGGCCGTAGAACTCGATCACCTTGCGCTGGTCTTCCTGCGGCGAGTGCACGTACACGTCCGTCGCCCCCTGCTCGAACAGCCGCTCTATCCCCTCGACGTGAACGCTCGGGTCGCGGCTGATGATCCACGGCTTTATCACGGCTTCCAGAGGCGATAGCTCCTCCGCCCGGCGCTGGATCACCCGCGGGTCGGACTCGTCGATAAGCTTGCCCATCGCCGGGCCGAACTGCCACGGCCGCGCCGCCTCCAGCGCCTCCGCCTCGTCGCCGACGACAGCGTACATCTCGACGAGCAGCGGCGGCCGTTCGCCCGGCCTGCCGCCGGCGGCCAGCCCCGCCTCGTACGCCTCGGCCACCTTCGCGGCCGCCGGCACCTCCGCCGCGTTCACGATCCAGCCGTCCCCCAGCTCCCCGGCCAGGGCGGCGGACCTGGGGCCGGAGGCCGCGACATAGATCGGCACCGGCTCGGCCGGCTTCGTGTACAGCTTCGCGTCGGGGATGGGGAAGGCCGGGCCCTCGGACGATACCCACTCCCCCGTCAGCAGGCGGCGGATGAGCGTGATAGCCTCGCGGAGGCGGGCGTGGCGCTCCCGGTACGGGCCCCAGGCGCCGCCTCCGGGCAGCTCGTTGACGGCCTCGCCCGTGCCCAGGCCCAGGAACACCCGGCCCGGGTACAGCGAGCCCAGCGTCGCGAACGCCTGCGCCACGACCGCCGGGTGGTAGCGGTAAATCGGGCAGGTCACGCCCGTTCCCAGCCGCGCGCGGGCCGTCCGCTGGCCCATGGCGGCCAGCGTAATCCAGGCCTGCCCACAGTGGCCCTGGTTCTCCTGCCAGGGGTGAAAGTGGTCGCTGGCCCAGAGGCCCTCGAACCCCGCCTCCTCCGCCGCCACCGCGAACTCCACGAGGTCACCCGGGCTGAACTGCTCGTGAGCCAGCACGTATCCGATGCTTCGCTCCATCGTCACCCCTTCCAGGCAGCGGCGCGCCAGGCTATCGGTCGATGCGCCGGCAGTGTATCGTTCCGATTATCGTACGCCGCGAGGCAGCGCACAAAGAGAGGGGCACGCATGGGCGATGGTGTCCGCCTGGGCGTCATCGGCGCCGGGCCGATGGGCCGCCACCACTGCCGGACTCTGGCCGGCCTTCCGGGCGTCCAGCTCGTCACCGTCGCCGATCTCAACGTCGAAACCGCGCGACTGGCCGCCGTCGGCGCGCCCGGAGCGGTCGCCACCGATGACCACGTGTCGCTTCTGGCCGACGCGTCGACAGCGGCGGTGATCATCACCACGCCGAACGACACCCACGCCGCGCTCATCGCCGAGGCGGCCCGCGCCGGCAAGCACATCTTCTGCGAAAAGCCCCTGTCCCGCGACCTCGCGAGCGCCGACGAGGCGCTAGCCGCGGTGGCTTCGAGCGGGGTGAAGCTGCAGCTCGGCTTCCAGCGTCGCTTCGACCCGGCCTACCGCCGAGCCAAGGCCATGCTCTCCGGCGGCGAGCTGGGAGCACTGGAGCTGGTTATGTCGACCACGCGCGACCCGGCGCCGCCCGCCGTCGACTACATGCGGCACAGCGGCGGCCTGTTCACCGACACCCTCATCCACGACATCGACAGCGTGCGCTACCTCACCGGCCAGGAGATCGTCGCCGTCTCCACAGCCGCAGCGGCGTTGTTCCTCCCGCCCGAGGGACGCGAAGAGGGGTTCGTGGACACGGCGGTCACCACCCTGCGACTGGACTCCGGCGCGCTGGCCGTCGTCACCAACAGCCTGCGCGCAACCTACGGCTACGAGGTCGGCGCCGAGGTACTCGGCGAGCGCGGCAAGGTCAGCGTCGGCCAGGAGGAGCTCACGCGCCTCCGCCGCTTCGACGACTCCGGCGTCCGCAGCGACCACGTCGTCTCCGTGCTCGACCGCTTCGGCGAGGCGTTCGCCGAAGAGCTCGCCTCATTCGTCCGCTGCCTGCGGGAGGGGACGGAGCCCTCACCCTCCGGCGCGGACGGCCGGGCGGCGCTGGCCGCCGCCCTGGCGGCGAAGCGCTCGCACGAGGAGGGGCGCTGGGTCGAGGTCGCCGAGCTCGGCTGACAGCGGGAGTGGTAGAATCGGCGCAGGGAGGTGCCCCATGACCTCGGTATACGGAGACGTCCAGCCCACCGACGAGTACACTCACCCGCTCGGCCCCGAGAAGAACTTCAACGAGAGCGCCTACTTCAACTTCTTCGATCGCGCCGGTGGCCACGGCGGCTTCCTCCGCGTCGGCAACCGCGCCAACGAGGGCTATGCCGAGGTCACCCTCTGCCTCTACCTCCCCGGCGGCGACGTCATGTTCAACTACCGCCGCCCCGAGATCGAGGGCAACGAGGCGTTCGACGCCGGCGGCGCCCGCTTCGAGGTGCTGGACCCGCTGGTGAAGCACCGCACGACGTACGAGGGTACCGCCGTTTTCCTGCGCGAGCCGCGTCAGATGGCCGACCCCCGCGCCGCCTTCGCCGGCAACCCCCACAAGCCGGTGCGTATCGACCTCCTCCACGAGGCGGTCGGGCCCGTCTACGGCACGTCCGGCGTCGGTCAGGCCGAGGACCCGGAGCGCGCGTTCGCTCGCGCCCACTACGAGCAGCACATGCGCGTCTCGGGTACCCTCTCGATCGACGGCGAGGAGTCGCGCATCGAGGGCTTCGGCCTGCGCGATCACTCCTGGGGGCCGCGCTACTGGCAGGCGCTGAAGTCCTACCGCTGGCTGAACTGCACCTTCGGGCCGGACTTCGGGATCATGGTCTCGGAGATCCGCCCCGACGACGAGCACCGCACCCAGGCCGGCGTCGTCGTCCGCGGCGAGAGCCTGGAGCGCATCGTCGCCGTCGACATCGAGACCGAGCACGAGCCCGGCACGCCCTACCACCGGGCGATGACCGCGAAGCTTGGCCTGGAGGGCGGCGGCTCGCTCGACCTGCAGGGGCGGGTCACCAGCTTCATCCCCCTGCGCAACCGCCGCGAGGGCATGATCACCCACATCGGCGAGGGGATGACCGAGTACACCTGCGAGGGCCGCACCGCCATGGGCATCTCCGAGTACCTCGACCAGATCGAGTAGGTGGACCCGCAGCAGCTGAGCGACCGGCTGTCGGAGCTGCTAAAGCGCTCGCACGGCGCGCGCTCCGTCCGCATCGAGGGGCTGCGGCTGCTCACGGGCGGCGCCTCCCGTCAGACGTGGTCGTTCGACGCCATCGTCGAGCATCCTTCCGGCGAGGTCGAGACCCTGCCGCTGGTCCTGCGCAGCGACCCGCGTCGCGGCGCGGGCGTGATGACACGCGAGGTCGAGTACCGCCTGCTTGAGGCGGCGCACGAGGAGGGCGTGCCCGTCCCCCGCGTCCACCTCATGGGCGACGACTCGCTCGGCGTGCCGTTCTTCCTCATGGAGCGCGTGGAGGGCGAGACGATCGCCCGCAAGCTGCTCCGCGACGACCAGTACGCCGAGGCGCGCAAGGTGATGACGGGCCAGCTCGCCCACGCCCTGGCCCGCATCCACCGCATACCTGTCCAGAAGCGCGGCCTGGACGAGGCGCTAGCGTCGCCGGAGGAGGGCCGGAGTCCAGCCGAGAGCGAGATCGACCGCTTCGAGGCGACCTACCGC
This sequence comes from Dehalococcoidia bacterium, assembly GCA_040877915.1. Lineage (GTDB taxonomy): Bacteria > Chloroflexota > Dehalococcoidia > SM23-28-2 > RBG-16-64-32 > JBBDNA01. The sequence goes on along the minus strand of JBBDNA010000007.1, from coordinate 2,577 downwards.
GCCATCGCGCCGGAGCCCCACCCGGCGTTCGAGCTGGCCTTCCGCTGGCTGCGCGCCAACCTGCCCGCCGGGGATCGGCGGGCGCTCGTCCACGGCGACTACCGCATCGGCAACGTCATCTTCGGGCCGGAGGGCGCCCGCTCCATCCTGGACTGGGAGCTGGCCCACATCGGCGACCCGATGGAGGACCTGGGCTGGGTGTGCGTCCGCTCCTGGCGCTTCGGAAACGATGACTTGCCCGTCGGCGGCCTTGGCACCCGCGAGGAGTTCCGGCGGGAGTACGAATCGGCCGGTGGTTTCCCCGTGGACGCGCGGGCCGTGCGCTTCTGGGAGCTGTTCGGCAACCTGCGCTGGGGGATCATCTGCATCATGCAGGCCACCACCTTCCTCCAGGGCCTGAGCAAGAGCGTGGAGCTGGCCAGCATCGGGCGGCGGACGGCCGAGACGGAGTGGGAGCTGCTTACTCTGATGGAGGCCTGACCTGCAGGACCGGCCGAGCTACGACGAGCTGCTGAAGGCGGTGCAGGCCTTCCTGGAGGACGACGTCATGCCCGCCAGCGAGGGCTCGCGGCGCTTCAACGCCCGCGTCGCCGCCAACACCCTGCGCATCGTCCGCCGCGAGCTGCAGCTGGAGGACGAACAGCTGGCCGCCGAGTGGCGGGGACTCGATGCGCTCCTCGGCGAGGCGGAGCGGCCGGAGGGCCGGGCAGCGCTACGAGAGGCTCTCCGATCGCGGAACGAGGCGCTGTGCGAGCGCATTCGCGCGGGACACGCCGACGCCGGCGCCTTCCGGGATCGGGTCGTGGAGCACGTGCGACGCACGGTCCGCGACAAGCTGCTGGTGACGAACCCGCGCTGGATCGGCGAAGGCGAGGAGGGCTAGCGAGAATGGTGGGCGGCGCCCCGCATCGGCGCCTTGGGCAGAGGCAACTGACGAGTCACTCTTGCCTTCAGCGTCTGGTAGAATCAGGAGGCTGGCGGGCGGTTAGCTCAGCGGAAGAGCGCTTGCTTCACACGCAAGAGGTCGCAGGTTCAAATCCTGCACCGCCCACCATCGCAGCACGCTGTCCAACCGTTCGCACGCCGAGTTGTGGACCGCCCATCTCGGGCGTCTAGGTGAGCGATCAGCGCGCCCCCGGACCGGGGGCTACTTGCTCATCCGGCCAAGGTTGTACAGGAGAAGGCTCTGTGCCAGCACAGCAGCGTTTATCAGGATAAAGAGCAGGAGAGCCGGCACGTTCGCCAGGGCCGCCACGAAGATGATGAGCGAGACGAGCAGAACCATCCCGCCGATCCGTTCCACTCGCACGCCGAGCCGCTGAGAGATCGAATCGAGCTGCAAAGAGATGGCGGCAACTATCCTTGACACCTTATACGAAACAACAACCGAGCCCTGGCATTCGTTACAAGCGCCGGGGCCGCGATCCGGCCCGCATCCTCACAGGATGAAGCCCCTCGTCCATCCGGATTTCATCCTCGCCCGGGGGGACGCAAACGCAGATACTAACACATTATCGTCAAGAATTGGGAAAGATTCCACGCGTCGTTCTGGCGCGAAAATCATTGACACCCCAGCCCAGTCCGCTATCGTATAAGACGTTAACCACAGGGAGTCGAGCGATAGCTTAGGGGGAACATGAAGGCGGTTTTGCCGTCACGAGGGCTTCCCGCACGAATAACGATAGTCGCGGCCGGTCTGGTCGCGACAGTGCTGTTGGTCCTTGTCGTCGCCTCGATCGCCTCACCCGGCCCCACCCAGGCCTCGTCCTCCCCCACTGACACACCGCCAACCGGCGCCGCCGGCGGCCCCATGGGCTTCGTTCCCCAGTGCCAGGACATCGTCCTTGACTTCGGCAGTCTCCCCCACGGCGCCATCCTGGGCGAGCAGTTCGCCGGCATCGGAATCCACATCTTCGGCGTCTCCCACACGCCCCAGTACTACGACCCCGGCCTCATCGTCTTCGACTCCGGCCAGACCGGCACGCCCGACCCTGACCTTGAAGCCGACATCGGCGGCCTCGCCATATTCCCCGAAAACTTCAACGACGACGGCCCCGCCGACGGCCTCGTCGACGACCCCAATGACACCGCCGTCGGCGGCGTCCAGACCTACCTGTTCGACTCCGACCGCACCATTGACGACTTCAAGATGGTGGACATGGACCGCGGCAGCGGCCACACCGCCACCGCCTACGGCGCCTCCGGCAACGTGATCGTCGAGGTGACCCTGCCCACCAACGGCGACGGCAACGTCCGCACCATCGCCATGAACGCTGACGGCGTCCGCAGGCTGGAGTTCGACTACGAGGACTCCGGCGGCGTCACCCACATAGACATTCGCTGCCCGGGCGGCGCCACGGCAACCCCCACGCCGACGCCTACGCCAACGCCCGCGCCCACACCGACGCCTCAGCCCACCGCCACTCCCACGCCCACACCCACACCTACGCCAACGCCTCAGCCCACTGCCACGCCGACACCAACGCCCACACCAACGCCTCAACCCACTGCCACGCCCGAACCAACCGCCACGCCAGAGCCCACGCCCACGCCCACGCCCAACCCAACACCAACGCC